>OMWZ01000018.1 GCA_900314855.1 uncultured Selenomonadales bacterium | reverse complement strand
GCACGGCCAAGACATCCCTCGCATTCAAAAGCCCGAACCAAGTTGTAACAGAGTATTTCTCACATTCTGGTGTGTAACACATGTCTTGACAACCAAGAGAAAAATAAGGGCGCGACGCGGCATGCGGATTGACATCATGCCGTGTATACGTTATAATTATCAGGTGAGATTCTGCACGCGTTTTCCGTCGCAAACCGCGCGCAGATATCCTATACCTAAACACTTCCCTAAGTGTGTGGAGGGAGGGAGATCAGATGGCAGAAATTAAAGTTGGCAAAGGCGAGTCCCTGGAAAGCGCTCTGCGTCGTTTTAAGAGAGCAACCCAGAAGGCTGGCATTCTTTCCGAAGTAAGAAAACGTGAACACTACGAAAAACCGAGTGTTGCCCGTAAGAAAAAATCTGAAGCAGCCAGAAAACGTAAGTCCAGATAATGGAGGCGGGCTGTCATGACTACAAAAGAAAAACTCATGGCTGATATGAAGCAGGCGATGAAGGACCGTGAAGCGGGGAAACTCCGGTTGGAGGTCATCCGCATGATCCGTTCCGACATCCGCAATGCCGAGATCAATAGCAAAGGTAAGGAAGAGCTGACGGAAGCGGAAGTCCTTGCGGTCATCATGAAGGGCGTCAAAATGCGGGAGGATTCCCTGACGGAATTCACCAAAGGCGGACGTGCGGATTTGATGGAACAGACCAAGGAAGAAATCGCTATCCTGAAGTCTTATCTGCCGGCAGCGATGAGCGACGAAGAGCTGACGGAAGTTATCCAGAAGGCCATCGCCGAAACGGGCGCCCAAGGGCCGAAAGGCATGGGTCTTGTCATGAAGGCCGTACTGCCCCAGGTGCAGGGACGTGCCGACGGTTCGAGGATCAGCAGGCTGGCCAAGACTCTGCTGAGCCAGTGAGGTTTCAGAAAACAGACAGCAGTGCCGGAAACGGCGCTGCTGTTTTTTTGCGCCAGCCTGGCGGATGAGGCGAAGGATTTTCTTCGCATCATAAAAAGAACCCGCCGCCGCGGATTTTCCGCGGCGGCGGGTTTCCATTTGAATGGGAGGCGGGCCGGGAAGGGCGGAAAAAGGAAATAGTACCATTTTGCACGCCGCTATACGAATTCTTTCATGTTCAATATAGCAGAAAGATTTTTTGATTTCAATCCCTTTCCGGCGACCGGCCAATTCCTGACTTTTTTATGACACTGTCCACTTCCGTCCCGGTTCGTATCGCATTTGGCCAGTCTTTATTGTATAATAAAAGAAAGTATTTCGCTGGCGAAGACCTGTCGGTTCCACGCAAGACAACAAGGAAGGAGACCTTATGGAAACTATTTCTCTGGCCCTGGCGGGCGCAGTCCTGCTGGGCATCGAACTGACTATCCCGGGCTTCGGTGTTTTTGGCGTTGCGGGAATCCTGTGCCTGACGGCCAGTGCCTTCTTCCTGTTGGGAGGGGGGACGGCGGCGGCCGCGGCAATCGTGGCCTTTTACGCCGTCGCGGCGCTGCTGATCCTGTTGCTGGCCTGGTACCTGCCGCGGGACAGCAAGTACAACCCCTTTGTCCTGTGGGAGCGCCAGAAGAGCTCCGGCAGCAATGACCTGACCCCGGTAGTGCGGGAGTACGCCGGCAAGGAGGGGACGGCCCTGACGCCTCTGCGTCCGGCGGGAATCGCGGAAATCGACGGGCGCCGCGTCGACGTCCAGTCCCAGGGCGGCTTTATTGACGCGGGAACGACCGTGCGGGTCCTGCGGACGGAAGGCGGCAAGGTCATCGTGGAAGCGAAAAACCAGCCATAAACAGGCGCCAGAAGGCGGCAGCAGACCGGCTTCCGAACCATCGCAGGCAAGAAACGCGGCCACCGGAAAGACCGTGTGGCGCAATCAGAAAGGAAGGAACACATATGATTTCCGTTATCTTAGGCAGTGGATTTGGCGTGATTCTCCTATTCATCCTCCTGGCTCTCTTTTTCCAGTTTGTCCCCATCGGATTATGGATTTCCGCTATTTCCGCCGGGGTCAACGTGGGTATCATCAACCTGGTGGGGATGCGCCTGCGCCGGGTTATCCCGTCGAAAATCATCCTGCCGTTGATTAAGGCCAACAAGGCAGGCCTCAATGTCAACGTCAACCAGCTCGAAGCCCATTATCTGGCCGGCGGCAATGTGGATCGCGTCATTGACGCCCTTATTGCGGCACACCGCGCCGATATCGATTTGACCTTCGAACGGGCCTGCGCCATCGATCTGGCCGGCCGCGACGTGCTGGAAGCGGTCCAGATGAGCGTCAACCCGAAAGTCATTGAAACGCCTGTCGTCAACGCCGTGGCCCAGAACGGCATCGAACTGCGCGTCAAAGCCCGCGTCACGGTGCGGGCCAACATCGACCGCCTTGTCGGTGGCGCCGGGGAAGCGACGATTATCGCCCGGGTCGGCGAAGGCATTGTCACGACCGTCGGTTCTTCCACGGCTCATACGGATGTACTGGAATCGCCGGACCACATTTCGAAGACGGTCCTGCAAAAAGGCCTCGACGCCGGGACGGCCTTTGAAATCCTGTCCATCGATATTGCCGATGTCGACGTGGGACGGAATATCGGCGCGGCTCTCCTGACGGATCAGGCCGAAGCGGATAAGCGCATCGCCCAGGCCAAGGCGGAACAGCGCCGGGCCATGGCGGTCGCCAAGGAACAGGAAATGAAGGCCTACACGCAGGAAATGAAAGCGAAAGTCGTCGAAGCCGAAGCCCAGGTGCCCACGGCCATGGCCGAAGCCCTGCGCAGCGGCAATCTCGGTGTCATGGACTATTACCGCATGAACAACATCAACGCTGATACGAAGATGAGAGCCTCCTTGTCCGGGGAAGATACGCCGGATAAGAAGGAATAAGCGGATAGGCAGGGGAGAGATGGATATGCAGAAACAGGAAGGAGCTCCCTGGGGGGACGAACGGTGGCTGGAGGAACAGCTGAAACGCGAAGCGGCCATCTTTGAGGAGCCGGCGGGGCCGGAACGCGCGCCGCAGCCGGAGCCACCGCGTCCGGCACCGGAACGCGCGCCGCAGCCGGACGCGCCGGGACGGGAAACGCCGCAGCCGGAAGCACTGCGTCCGGCACCGGCGCCGGAACCGATGTCCCAGCGTCCTTCCCTGGAGGGGCAGCCTCTGGAAGGACGGCCCCCGGCACCGTTGGAACAGCCAGTACCCGCGCCTGCGCCGGCCGTTCCCGGTCGGGCCGGGAACGGTGGGAAAAGGTTCTCGCGGAAAGAGCTGCGGAACGGGATCCGCATGGCGGTCCTGTTGGGAACACCGAAAGCGTTGCAAAAAGAAGGGGACGAGTTTGAATGCTGGAAACGGTAAAGTTGGAGGAACGGCTGAAGAAGGGTAAATGGAAGGCCCTGTTGGATGAGAGCCTGGGCAACGCCTTGGGCCAGGTCCAGCGGGACGCGCGCAACGCGGGCCTGCCCGTGATCATCCTGTTTGAGGGGTGGCGCCACTCCCGGCGGAGCGAAATCGTGGGCAAAATGATGCAGTTCATGGATGCCCGTGGTTTTCGCGTTTTTTCGTCGGCCCAATTGGACAGGCAGAGCCGTGAGCTGCCATTTTTTACGGCGTATTGGAAACAGCTGCCCCAGCCGGGAGACATGGCTGTCTATCGCCATTCCTGGTATTACCAGAAGAACGAGGGCGAGCTGGAAAAGGATTCCCAGGGGACGGCCACGACGTACGAGCATATCAACAAGTTTGAAAAGATGCTGACAGACGGCCATTACTGCCTCTTGAAGTTCTTTGTCCATATTTCGGAAAAGCAGCAGATCGAGAACCGGAAGAAGTCCGCCAAGGCCCTGGGCAAGGCCTGGGAACCCTTCGCGGATCTCTACACGGAAGAAGGAAACTACAAGGACTTTTACCGCCGCTACGACGAAATGTTGACGGCGACGGATACGCTGAACGCGCCGTGGCACGTCATCAACGGCGAGGACGTCGATTTGGCGGAGTACCAGATCTTCACGACGATCGTGGACGCCCTGGGCAAGGCCGTGGCCGAGGAGACGGAACGCAAACGGCATCCCCTGCCGTCGACGAATATCAGTGACAGCAAGAAGAAATTCGACATCCTGCGCTCCGTCGATTTGACGAAGACCGTGGCAAAGGACGAATACAAAAAGAAACTCAAGGAGTACCAGGATCGCTTGAAGGTCCTCCAGGTCGAAGCGTTCCGGAAGCAAGTGTCGACCATCCTCGCGTTCGAAGGATGGGACGCCGCCGGCAAGGGCGGGGCCATCCGCCGTGTCACGGCTGCCCTGGATCCCTTGGGATTCGCGGTCCATCCTTATGCGGCGCCGAATGTCGTGGAGCGCATGTACCACTACTTGTGGCGGTTTTGGGTCAACGTGCCCCAGCCGGGATCCATCGCTTTGTTCGACCGCACCTGGTACGGCCGCGTCATGGTGGAACGCATTGAGAAACTGACGCCTGATGTGGACTGGCGCCGCGCCTATGAGGAAATCAACGAGACGGAACGGCAGTGGGCCGAGGCCAATACGGTCATCCTCAAGTTCTGGCTCCAAATCGACCAGGACGAACAGGCCCGCCGCTTCCGGGACCGGGAGGCCAATCCGGAAAAGGTCTGGAAGATTACGGACGAAGACTGGCGTAACCGCGCCAAGTGGCCCCAGTACGAAGAGGCCGTCAACGAGATGTTGGGACGGACAGACACGCCCTGGGCCCCGTGGATCGTCGTGGAAGCCGAAAGCAAATACTATGCCCGCCTCAAGGTCCTGAAGACCGTCGTCGACGCCATGGAAGCGAAACTGAAAGAGAAATGAGGAACGAAGGTTGACCTGGAATCTGCGCAAGGAATTAAAAGAACTGTTGGCCCAAGAAACGGGAACCAAAATCTATGCACCGGGGCAGCGCACCCCGGTAGCTTTTTTATATCCGAATACATACCATCTGGGCATGTCCAACCTGGGCCTCCATATCCTGTACCAGGTCCTGGACAGCCGCGGCTGGGCTGTGGAACGCTTTTTCCTGCCCGGGCGCAGGGAGCTGCCGGAGTACGTCAAGACGAAGACCCCGCTCCTGTCCGTGGAGAACCAGCGGGCCTTGTCGGAATTCCCTTACATTTGCGCTACCATGTGCTTTGAGCTGGATTACGTCCATTTGCTGGAAGAACTGCGCCTCGGGCGCATCGTCCTGACGGCGGCGGACCGGGGGGAACAGGATTCCTTCGTCGTTGTCGGCGGTCCCTGCGCGACCTTCAACCCGGAACCCCTGGCCGATTTCGTCGACTGCTTTGTTATCGGGGAAGGGGAGGAAACCCTGCCGCGCCTGCTGGACCTGCTGGAGCGCCTGCGTTTCGAAGGCCGGAGCCGGGCGGAAAAGCTCGCTGCGGCCGCACGGCTGCCGGGGATTTACGTACCCTCCTTTTATACGCCGCAGTACGATGGCGACGGCCATTTCACGGGGATGCACTCCCGGCCGGAGGTGCCGGAAACCATCGCCCGCCAGTGGGTCCAGGATTTGGACGCGTACCCGCACGCGTCGGCAATCGTGTCGCCCCTGACGGAGTTTGCCGATATGTATATTGTCGAAGTGGCGCGGGGCTGCGGCCGCCATTGCCGTTTCTGCATGGCCGGCTACTGCTTCCGCAAGCCGAGGAACCGGGAATTTGACGCCTTGTGGCGGGATATCGACCGGCGTCCGGCGCGGACGGCCAAGGTCGGCCTGATGGGGGCCGCCGTGTCGGACTATCCCGGCATGGAACGGCTGACGGAGCGCCTCGTGGCGGAGCATGTTCCTTTTTCCTGTGCGTCCCTGCGGGCGGACGCCTTGTCCCCGCAGCTTGTGCGGGCCCTGGCGGCCAGCGGCCAGCGGACCATGACCGTCGCCCCCGAGGCAGGCAGTGCGAAAATGCGCGCCGCCATCAACAAGGGGATTACGGAAGAACACATCTACGAAGCCATGGAGTATGCCGCCGAAGCGGGCATGCCCAACATTAAGCTGTACTTTATGATCGGCCTGCCCGGAGAGGAAGACGAGGACATCGCGGAAATGATCCGCCTCGTCCACCGCGTGCGGGCCCGTATGGATGAACTGGGTCATAAAGGGGACCTCATCTTGTCGGTCAATCCTTTCATCCCGAAGCCCTTTACGCCGTTCCAGTGGAGTCCCATGACGCCCGTGCCGGTCCTGAAAAAGCGGATCCGGCTGCTGCAGGCGGGGTTCCGCAAGGACCGGCGGATCCGTCTGTTGACGGAGTCCCTTAAGGAGTCGGTCCAGCAGGCCGTCCTGTCCCGCGGGACGCGGCGTCTCGGCGCTGTCCTGCGGCGCTGCCTGGACGAAGGCCTGTCCTTCCGCGATGCCCTTGCGGAAGCAGGGTTCCGGGAACAGGAACTGGCCGGCGAGGCTTACGAAGTCGGGGCGCCTTTGCCCTGGAGCCATCTTGACATGGGCGTGCGGGAACGGTATCTGGCCCTGGAACGGGACCGGGCGGCCGTCGGCGCTTTCACGCCGGCCTGCTTTGAAGGCTGCCGGCGCTGCGGCGTCTGCCACGAAAAGGCGTGACGGTCAGGGGACGAGGAAAGGGAGGGAATCTTCTATGAAGGATTCGTTTGTCTTGCAACAACGGGATGGACTGTGGTGGGGCGCCTTTCCGTCTTTCGCGGAGGCCGGTTTCCTTACGGCTTGCTCCTGCCGCCTGCACGGGGACAGCACCCTGGTGCCGGGAACCTTGAACCTGGCCCTTCACGTCGGCGATGACCCGGACAAGGTCCGGGCCGGCCGGGTGCGTTTTGCCCGGGCCCTCGGCGTGGACCCGGCCCGGTTTACGACGTGTGCCCAGGTCCACGGGGACCGTGTGGCCGTCGTGACGGAAGCCGCCGTGGGCAGCGGCGCTTTTGCCCTGTCGGATACGGTGGCGCCGGATGGGAGGCACTGGCGCGGGACGGTCGCCGGGACGGATGCCCTGGTTACGTGTCTGTCCGACGTGCCCCTGCTGTTGTTCTACGCGGACTGCACGCCCGTCCTGCTGGCGGACCCCGTGACCGGTGCCATCGGCCTGGCCCACGCGGGCTGGCGCGGAACGGCGGCGGAAATCGCGAAAAAGACGGTGACGGCCCTGACGGAACACTTCGGCGTCCGGCCCCGCGATTTGCTGGCGGCCATCGGGCCGTCCATCGGGCCGTGCTGCTACGAAGTGGACAATACGGTCAAACAGCAGATGCAGGCCTACACCGACTTTTTCCATCCTACGGCGCCGGGCCGGTATCACCTCGACCTGTGGGGCGTCAACAAAGCCCAGCTCCAGGCGGCCGGTGTGCTGCCGGAGCGTATTGCCACGGCGGGTATCTGTACGGAAACCCATCACGAGCTTTTCTATTCCTACCGGTACGAGCAGGGGAAGACCGGCCGTATGGGAGTCTGCCTGTGCCGTCCGCTTTTGCAAAAACGGGAAAAATAGAGTAAAATAGAAAGACATGACAAAGGAAGTGGAGCCTATGCTGGCAGACAATCTTACCCAGGTCCGGGGCCGCATCGCCGAAGCCCTGCAGCACCGCGGCGGACCCATGGAAACGGGGACGGAGGTCACCCTTGTGGCGGTGACGAAGAACCATCCGCCCGAAATCATTCCGGCCATCCAGGCCCTGGGCGTTTCCAACATCGGGGAGAACCGCGTCCAGGAGGCCCGGGCGAAACAGGAACTCTTGGGACATGCCGGGACGTGGCACCTGATCGGCCATTTACAGGGAAACAAGGCGAAAAAGGCTGTGGCCCTCTTCGATTTGATCGAATCCGTCGATAGCCGGGAACTATTGGCGGAATTGGACAAGGAAGCCGGCAAGCTGGGCAAGAAGCAGGATATCCTCCTGCAAGTCAATGTGGCAAGGGAACCGCAAAAGACAGGCTTTTCCCCGGAGGACTACGAAGCCGTCCTGCCCCTGCTGGACCAGTACGGCAATTTGTCGGTCCGTGGTGTCATGGTCATCGCGCCGGCGACAGACGACGAAGCCCTGATCCGGCGGGTATTCCACGGCGGCTACGAGCGCTTTTGTGAACTCAAAGCGCGGCGTCCCCGTATCGACTGGCTTTCCATGGGCATGAGCGGGGATTTTCCCCTGGCCGTGGAGGAAGGGGCCAATCTGGTCCGCGTCGGGACGGCCTTGTTTGGCCCGCGGGACTACAGTCTGCGCAATTATTGAGTGGGGATGGATGGACAGGGAATGTTTCCTGATGGGAGAAGGCGGAGGTAAACAAACAATGGCGAAAAAACGTATTTTGGACCGTATTTCCGATGCGCTGGGCTTGTATGACCCGGAAGAGGACATGGAACTGGAAGGCATGCCGGAAGAAGAGGCGGAACAGCCTGCCAAGCCGGCTCCTGCCGTGACGGCGCGCAAGGGCGGCGTCCCGGCCGCGGAAGAGCCGGAAGGGAAGGAAAAGAGGTCCTTCTTCCGCCGCGGCAGGAAAAAACAGGATACGAACCTGATCCAGATGAAGGCTATGACGGACATCCGCGTCGTCGTCCTGGAGCCTGCGGGCTTTGACGACTGCCAGACCATTGCGGACTGTCTGGCCAAGGACCAGCCCGTGGTGGTCAATTTTGAAAATACGGACATGCCGGTCCGCCAGCGGATTACAGATTTTGTAACAGGGACGGTCTACGCCCTGCACGGCACGATCCGCGGCATCGGACCGAATATCCTCGTCTGCGCGCCCCACAATGTGAATGTGGACGCCGAGGCGGAACTGTACGGCATGGACCGGGGGTAAGGAAAAATGTCCCAGACATTGCATTTGCGGAACCTGGCCTTGATTGGCGGCGGCGCCATGGGAGAGGCCATCCTGAAAGGAATCGTGGCGGCAGGCCTGCTGCCGGCGGAAAACCTGTTCGTCGGCGCCCACCGGCCGGAGCGGGCGGAGTACCTGCGCGCGGCGTACGGCGTGACGGCTTTGACGGATAACGCCGCCGCCGTGCGGGACGCGGACCTGGTCATCCTGGCCGTGAAACCCCAGATGGTGAACGACGCCCTGACGCCCGATGTGGCGGCGGCCCTGCCGGACAAGGCCGTCATCCTGTCCATTATGGGATCTGTGCCGATTGCCCGCCTGACCGGGATTTTCCCAGGCCACGCGGTGATCCGCGCCATGCCGAACACGCCCCTGGCGGTCGGCGCGGGCATGACGGCCCTTGCCCCCGGAGACGGCGTGCCGGCGGACGCCCTGGAAGATGCGAAAACGATTTTCGGCGCCTGCGGGGAAGTGGTCGTCCTCCAAGAAAAAGAGATAGAAGCCGTCACGGCCGTTTCGGGGTGTGGACCGGGGTACGTCTATATTTTGGTAGACGCGCTGGCCGACGCCGGCGTGATGGCGGGACTGCCCCGGGCGACAGCTATCAAGCTGGCGGCGCAGACCTTTGCCGGCGCCGGCCGCATGGTCCTCGAAACAGGCCTCCACCCGGACGTCCTGCGGGACCAGGTGACGAGCCCCGGCGGGACGACCATCGCGGGCATCCACGCCCTGGAGAACCACGGCGTGCGCGGCGCCATGTACGACGCGGTGCAGGCGGTCCTCGACCGCAGTGAAGAGTTGAAGGGAAACAAGTAAGGAAAACCAGGAATGGCAGAACGGGATAAAATACGGAAGTACTTCCAAGGCAGCGGCGACGAGGAGCTGGCGGCCAAATTGATCGACCTGGCGGAACGGGTGAAACGCTCGAATACGTTCCGCGTGACGGAGTTCCTCGATCCCCACGAACAGAATACGGCGAAAATCGTCGCGGCGAACTTTCCGGACATCGCATTGGTGACCGACGGCGGCTTTCCCAACGCGGAGCGCGTCAAGGCCGCTTTTGTGTCCGACGGCTTCCGTGGCGTGCCCGATTTCGGCATTGCGGCCTATCTTGTGGCGTGGGACAAGCGGTATTACGACCTGGGTCACCGCGATGTCCTGGGCGCCTTCATGGGCATGGGCTGCCGCCGGGAAATCCTGGGCGACATCGTCTTCGTGCCCGAAGGGGCGCAGCTGGTGATCGATCAGGCCTTCGGCAATTATCTGGAGAGCAACCTGACGGACATCGGCGCGGCCAGCGTGACCGTGACGCCCCTGGAGCGCGGGGCCCTGCAGGCCCGGGAAGAAAAGGTGAAGATCATCAGCGCTACCGTGGCGGCCCTGCGGCTGGACGCCGTCGCCGCGGCGGGCTACGGCACGAGCCGGTCCCGCATGGCCGACGAGATCAAGAGCCAGAATGTGAAAATCAACTGGAAAGAAGCGAAGAATGCCGCCCAGGCAGTGGCGGAAGGCGACGTCCTTTCGTTCCGCGGCCGGGGCCGGGTAGAATTGGCGGAAGTCCGGGGAACCACCAAAAAAGGCCGTTTCAGTATTACGCTGAAGCGCTACATCTAAGGAGGAAAGGCAGCCATGTTGACACCGTTGGAATTGAAGGGGAAGGCTTTTTCCAAGGGCTTCCGCGGCTACGACCAGGAAGAGGTGAATCAATTCCTCGCCCAGGTAACCAAGGATTACGAGCGGCTGTACCAGGATAACGCCGAGTTGAAGGACACGGTGGAACGGGTCAGCAGCAAGCTGGAGTATTACCAGCGTATGGAAGGGACCATGCAGAACACCCTCGCCGTGGCGCAGGAAACGGCGGACGAGGTGAAGCGCAGCAGCGAGCAGAAGGCCACCGTCATGGCCCAGTCCGTGGAGATGGAGTGCCGCAAGCAGCGCGAGGAAACGTCGGCGTACTGCGCGAAGCTGACCCAGGACGCGGAACTGCAGGTGAAAAAGATCCGTGACGCCGCCGACAAGTACGCGTCGGAAGTGCGCAACGGCGCCGACGCCTACGCGATGAAGGTGCGTGGAGACGCGGACAAGTACAATAAATCAAAGCGCGACGAGGCGGATCTTTATGCGTCGAACCAGCTCAAGGATTCGGAAAATACGACGAACCGCATGTGCGAGGACGCGAAAGCCTTTGTGGAGAAAATGAAGAGCGCCGCGGAAATCGAGGCGGCGAAGCTGAAGGTTTCGGCAGACGAAAAGTCGCGGGCCCTACTGTCCCAGGCGCGGGAACAGGCGGGCACGCTGCAGGCCGAATCGACGGCTCACGCGAACCAGGTCGTGGCGGACGCGAACCGCAAGGCACAGCTTATGATCGATCAGGCCAACGCCCAGAGCCAGGGCATGGTGACGTCGGCGCAGAAGCAGTCCCAGGACATGGTGGCTGCCGCGTTGAAGGAATCCCACAACATCGTGGCATCGGCGCAGAAACAGGCCCAGGAGGCGTTGGACGAGGCGGCCCGTAAGGCGCAGGATCTGCTGAACAAAGCGTCCGGGCAGAGCCAGGACATTCTCCGCGACTGCACCCAGCGGAGCCATGACATGCTTTTCGAAGCGGAGACGAAGGCCGGCGCCGCTATGGACGTGTATCAGAAAATGCTGGATAACGCGGTATCCCATCGCAAACAGATGCAGAACATCCTGACGACGCAAATGTCCTATTACGATGACTTGAACGTCGAACAAGAGGTCCAGGAAATCGTAACGCGCAAACTGAACACGGTCCGGCAACCCAGCGGGGCGGTACGGCCGATCCAGGCGGATAAGACGGACGCGGCGGCGCGGCCGGTCCAGGCAGGCGCGGCCACGACGGCCGGGGCAGTGGAGAAAGGAGCGGGCGCGGCGGATCCTGTCAAGTAGGGCAGCGCGCCGGGATGGGAAGATGATTATTTTAGTACGGCACGGAGAGGCGACGCATCACACGGAGCATTTGACGGGCGGCTGGACCGATTCGGAGTTGACGGAACGCGGCAGGGAGCAGATCCGCAAGGCGGCGCTCCGCCTGGCCGGGGATTTCCGCGGGCGGAAAGTGTCTCTGCGCATCCTCAGCAGTGATTTGAAGCGGGCCCGGGAGTCGGCGCGTATCTTTGCCGACGTCTTGCGCGTCGAAAACGTGGAAACATACGCGTTCCTGCGGGAAAAGAACAATGGCCGGGCCGCGGGCCTGACGGAGAGCGAGGCACGCCTGCTGTACGATCCGCCTGCGTCCCTGCGGGAGCTGGATCACCGCAATTATCCCGGCGGGGAGACGCGGCGGGGCTTTTTTCAGCGGACCATTGCGGGCTTTCGGAAAGAGGACATCTCGCTGGAACGGGAGAATTTGCTGATCGTGGCCCACAAAGGCACCATCCAGAATATTATCTTCCACTGGCTGGGCCTGGACATTGCCGATGTGAACCGCCTGTGCTTTTCTGTCGACATCCTGCCGTCGAGCGTGACCGTCCTGGGCATCAACAAGTGGAAGGAGCACGCCGTGTTCCTGCTGAACGATTTATCCCACCTGCATACGGACGGGTACGGTGTCTTTGACTTTAAGTACGGCAGTGTTGACGCCGTGCGGCAAAAGTAGTAAAATAATGGGCGTTAACAAGTTCTTGACCCATAGTGTCAACGGCGATGAGGAAGACAGTAGCCTGTTGCGGCGGTACAGCGAGCCGGGGAGGGTGGAAGCCCGGACGGTAGCGGCAGCGGGGGAACATCACTTCGGAGCCTCCGGCTGAAAATCCGTGTCATGCGGAGAGTAGGCCCGGACGGAACGGCACACGTTATCGTGCTGAATGAGTGGCGGCGCGAGCCGTCATGAGGGTGGTACCACGGGTATACAGAGTCTCGTCCCTTTGCGGGTCGGGGCTTTATTTTTTTTGCAAGCAGAGAAAAGGATTATCAGGAGGAAGAACGATGGATTACAGCAAAACGTTGAACCTGCCGCAGACTGGGTTCCCCATGCGGGCAGGCCTGCCGCAGGCGGAACCGAAATATCTGGACTGGTGGTATACGAACCAGATTTACGAAAAGAAACAGAAACTGCACGAAGGCCACACGAAATGGGTTCTCCATGATGGCCCGCCCTACGCCAACGGCGACATCCATATGGGGACGGCGATGAACAAGGTCCTGAAGGATATCATCGTCAAATACAAGTACGCCCAGGGCTACGATACCCCCTATGTGCCGGGCTGGGATACGCACGGTATGCCTATCGAGCACGCCTGCCTGAACGCCATGGGCGTGGACCGTCACAGCATGACGGCCCTGGAGCTGCGCGGCAAGTGCAACGAATATGCCCACAAGTACATCGATATCCAGCGCGAGGAATTCAAACGTCTCGGTGTCCTCGGCGACTGGGACAATCCCTACCTGACTCTGCGCCATCCTTTTGAAGCGGAACAGATCCGCGTCTTCGGCGCGATGGCCAACAAGGGCTACATCTACAAGGGCCTGAAACCGGTTTACTGGTGCCCCCACTGTGAAACGGCCCTGGCCGAGGCGGAAATCGAATATGCCGACCAGAAGACACCGACGATTTTCGTCAAGTTCCCCCTGGTCAAGGACAACGGTAAGACGCCGGCCGGCGTCAACGGACGCCCGGTCTATGTCGTCATCTGGACGACGACGCCCTGGACGATTCCGGCCAATATGGCGGTTACCCTGAACCCGGATTTCGAGTATTCCTTCGTGGAAAACGGGGACGAAGTCCTCTTCCTGGCGTCGGATCTGGTGAATCATGTGGCCGCCGAATGCGGCCTGACCTTCGGCAAGGTCCTGGGCACGGTCCAGGGCCGTGAGATGGAATACGGCGAATGCGAGCATCCGTTCCCCGAATACAACCATCGCAAGTCCCTCATTTGCCTGGCCGATTATGTTGACTTGGAAACTGGTACGGGCTGCGTGCATACGGCCGGCGGCCACGGCGACGTCGACTATCTGACCTGCCTGAAATACAACGTGCCCATCGTCTGCCCCGTCGATGCGCAGGGCAAGATGACCGCCGAAGCGGGCGAGCGCTTCCAGGGCATGTTCGTCTTTGACGCCAACGTGCCGATCCTGAAGTATCTGGCCGAACTGGGCATGCTCCTCGGCAAAAAGAACATCCACCATCAGTACGCCCATTGCTGGCGCTGCAAAAACCCCATCATCTACCGCGCGACGGAACAGTGGTTCGCTTCTGTCGACGGCTTCCGTGACGCCGCCCTGCACGCCATCCACCACGAAGTCCAGTGGATTCCGGCCTGGGGCGAACCGCGCATCCACAACATGGTTGCCGACCGCCACGACTGGTGCATCAGCCGTCAGCGCGTCTGGGGCGTCCCGATTCCCATTTTCTACTGCGAGGACTGCGGGGAACCGCTGGTCAACGAAGCGACTATCGAAAAAGTGGCCGATATCTTTGAAACGGAGGGCAGCGATGCCTGGTGGGCCCATCCGGCGGAAGAACTCCTGCCGGAAGGCACGAAGTGCGCCAAGTGCGGGGGAACCCATTTCCGCAAGGAAAAGGATATCATGGACGTCTGGTTCGATTCCGGTTCCAGCCATATGGGCGTGCTGCGCAAACGTCCGGAACTGCAATGGCCGGCCGATATGTACCTCGAAGGCAGCGACCAGCACCGCGGCTGGTTCCAGTCGTCCCTGCTGACGTCTGTCGCCGTCACGGGCCACGCGCCGTACAAATCCGTCCTGACCCACGGCTATGTGGTCGATGGCGAAGGCCGCAAGATGTCCAAGTCCCTGGGGAACGGCATTGATCCGCGTGACGTCATCAAGAAATACGGCGCCGACATCATCCGCCTCTGGGCCGCGTCGTCGGACTACAAGCAGGACATCCGGATTTCCGACGTCATCCTGAAACAGCTGGCCGAGCAGTACCGGAAGATCCGCAATACAATCCGCTATATCCTGGGCAATACCTATGATTTCGACTATGACAAGGACAAAGTTGATTTCCGGGATATGACCGAACTGGACCAGTGGGCCCTGATGCGCCTCCAGTCCCTGAAGAAGGAAGTCAAGGCCGCGTACGAAGCCTACGACTTCCATGTCATGTCTCATGCTATCCATAATTTCTGCGCCGTCGAGATGTCCAGCTTCTACCTGGATATCGTCAAGGACCGCCTGTACGCCAGCAAGGCGGACAGCAAGGAACGCCGCAGTGCCCAGACCGCCATGTACGAAATCCTATATGATCTGATCGTCATGCTCATGCCGGTCCTGAGCTTCACTATGGAAGAAACGTGGCAGTACCTGCGCAAACCTGCCGGCGCTCCCGAATCGGTCCAGATGGTCCCGTGGCCGGAAGCGAAGGAAGAATACATCGACGACGCCATGGAAGACAAGTGGGAGCGGTTCATCGCCCTCCGCGGCGAAGTGACGAAAGTTTTGGAAATCCATCGCCGCGCCAAGGATATCGGCAACTCCCTGGACGCCCAGGTCGAACTGCACGCGACGGGCGAGGCCCTGAAGCTGCTGCGTTCCGTGGAAAAGGATCTGGCGGCCCTGTTGATTGTTTCCCAGGCTTCCCTCGTCGAAGATACGGCGGCCGGCGAAGCCACGGCCCGCGAAGACCTGAAAGTCCTCGTCAAACCGGCCAGCGGCCACAAGTGTGAACGCTGCTGGACTTACTCCGAAACGGTCGGGCAGGATGAAAAGCATCCTACCCTGTGCGCGCGCTGCGCTTCCGTCGTGGAAGAATAACCCCGGGGCAGGGAACGGACCTAACGGGTACAAAGAAAAGAACCCCAGGCGCTTGCCTGGGGTTCTTTTTGCGTAGGGAAGGACTGTGTTTTCGTAAAATGGATAATTTGATACGTGTCGTTTTTATACGTATTTTTTCGACACGTACTAAAAATGGATTTTCCGCATTTACAGGGTCAGTCCCAGCGGCTGAGGATGTCGTCGATGATTTCTTTTTTTGTTTTCCGTTTCTTTTTCTGCCGAGTGCGGAAATTGTCGTCTTCGCGGTCCGTGGAGTAGTCGGCGTAGTCGAAGCCATCGTAGCCCGGGTCGTAGCTGCGGTTGTAGTCGCCGTGGCCGTCGTCGGCCCGGCGGGGCGGCGGAACCGGAAAGGATGGAAGCGCTGGGAGGGGCTGCGCGTTTATGTACATGTTCATAGGGGACATCTCCTTAGGGGTGAATGAGCGTATCGATTTTTTCGAAGAATTTCAGGGGCAGTTTCGGTTCCAGCCAGGCGATGACTTTATCGGACAGGGGCGTCAGGAGGACCCAGCTCATGGTGACGAGAACGATGGACAGGGATCCAACGGCGACGTCCGTGAACCAGTGGGCGCCGGACATGATGCGTGGCAGGGAAAAGACAAAGAATACGGCGAGGCCGGACAGGAAGGCCTTGTGGCCCAGATAGCGGCCCATAAAAGCCGTGAAAATCAGGAGGCACATGCCATGGTCGCCGGGAAAGCTGCGGGCGGACCGGTCTTTGATGGTCCAGCCGGTCATTTTACTGACAAAATGGACCGGTTCGTGGAGACTGGCGAAGTACGCGGACGCGCTGAGACGGTCGATGCCGAGGCGATTGTCCACGAGTTTGACGAGGACCACACTGAGGAGCATGGCAATGCCCATGGCGAACAGGCGGCGCTTGCCCGGCGCGTCTTCTTCGCGGAAGTAGGCGAAGAGGATGGCCGCCATGAAGATAAAGGCGACCGTGTCGAAGGCGCGGAAATTGGTAACGGCCACGAGATACAGAAAGGCCTTGCTTTCGGCGATGAGGTTATTGAAAAAGTAAAAGATGTCCCGGTCCAGGGAGAACCAGAAGCCGTGCTGGGGAAGCAGAAACCAGCTCAGGAAGAGGGCGGCTCCCAAGATGTTCAGCCCCATGATGGCAAGAAGGCGTTTAGAGGTCACAGGAAAAATCTCCTTTCGGGAAAAGGAATGGTTATACTTGGTTTCCACTTTCTTTAGGGTTCTTTAGGATTGATTGGAAACTTTCCTGCCATTTTAACACAAATTGACAAAAAAGTCTTGGCAGTCTAAAATTTAACCGTGTAACTATACAAAACAAGGCGGGGAAGACAGGGAGGAACGAGTCGTGGAAACAAAAGCAGAGCGACAGGAATGTTACCCGAAGGATCCCGTGATTCCGTCACGGATCGCCAGGGACCCGAAGACAGGCTATTATACGGATTGCCCGGCCCGGATCCGGGAAGTGTACGCCCACAATTGTTTTATGAACCGTTGCTTTCCAGTATATTTGGAGGAAATCCACTGCGGCCATTGTGTCGTCAGCATGAAGACAGATCCGGAACGGCACTCGTCGGATGGCGTCCATGTGGGAACAGATTTCCTGTCGGCCCTGGCCGATACCGTCCTGGGCGTGACGGGCGCTTCCATGGGCGAACGGGTCGTGACGGTCATGTCGTCGATGAATTTCGTCCACACCCCGGTGGCGGGCACGCGGATCTATGTGCGGAGCAAGGTGGCCCACCACGGGCGGACGACCATGGATATCGAAAGCCGTATCACGGACGAGGACGGGACGTTGTTGGCGACCATGCTGTCCGTCATGATGAACATCGGGAAATTTGAAGGCATTCCCGCTAAATGGTAATAGGGAGGAAGTAACGTGAAGGATAATTTGATCATGGTAAACGGAATCATTGTGGAGCGGGAGGAGGCCCGAATCAGCCCCTTTGACCGGGGGTTTATGTTCGGCGACGGCGTGTTTGAAATCACGCCGGTCTACAACGGCCGTCCCCTGGACGCGGAAAAGCACATGGAGAATTTGTTCCGCAATGTGATCCAGCTGCGCATCCCCGTGGTCAATACGGTGGCGGAATTGGCGGAGCTGCTGGAAGATTTCGCGTCGTACACGGAACTGCAGGACGGGGAGATTTACACGCAGATCACGCGCGGCGCCGGCCCGTATGAGTTGGATTTCCCCGAACAATGCCGGCCCCAGATGATCATGCAGATTGTCCCCGTGGACCGGCAGGCCCTGGCGGCCCGCCGGGCGGAAGGCGTCAACCTGATGACCGTGCCCGACGAACGGCAGGAAGCCCGCCGCTTCAACGTCCTGAACCGCCTGGATGAAATCATGGCGAAGCACACGGCCTCCGTGGGCCGCTGCTACGACGCCCTCTTCGTCAAGGACGACCGTATTACGGAAGCTACCGATTCCGCCTTCCTCCTCGTCAAGGACGAGATGCTCTGGACGGCGCCGGATAAAGAGGTCCACGAAAATTTGACGCGTAACCTGATCCGGGACGTCCTGGCCAAAGAACTGGATATGCAGGTCATCCAGAAATCCTTTACGAAGGAGTTCGCCTTGAAGGCGGAAGAAGCGTTCCTTTGCGGCCCGCGCTGCGAAATCCTGCCGGTCACGAAGCTGGACCGCCGCGCGATTGGGGACGGCAAGCCCGGCGCGGTGACCCGGAAGCTGCAGCAGGCCCTGGAAGACTACATCCGCGCGGAAACGACGAAGCCGAAAACGGATGCGGAATGAGGCGGATGTCCGTGGATAGGAATCGGAAACAATCCCGTCAGGCGCGGGATTTGGCGAGGGCGGCGATCCTGTTGGCCATCGCGGCCCTGGTGCAGTGGATTCGTCTGGTGCTGCCGCTGCCACCGGTGGTGTCCCTGCTGTTGATCGGTATGGTGGTCAATCTGTGCCTGTGCCTGTCTGTCTGGAGCAGTTCCCTGAAACTGACGGCGGTTTCGTGCCTGCTCCTGCCGGTCTTTGCCTACGTGCAGGGGCATTTGGCCTTTTGGCCCCTCGTGCCGGTCATTTTCGCGGGAAATCTGGCGTATTGTCTGGCCGTCCATCAGGCGGCAGGCTGGAAGTATGTCTGGCCGCCCCTGTTGAAAGCCCTCGTGCTGTGGGGCGGCACGGGCCTGGCGGCGTCTTTGTTCCACCTGCCGGCGGGCCTTCGGCAGGCCCTGCTGCTGACCATGGCCCTTCCCCAGTGGACAACGGCGGCCCTGGGCCTGGCGGCGGGCCTGTTCCTGTGGCGGCGGCTGCGCGGCAAAATCGGCGAAGCGCGTTGACAAAGGGTTGCCCCTGTGGTAATATGATACCGTTATATGCCGCTGTGGCGGAATTGGCAGACGCAGCAGACTCAAAATCTGCCGTCCCAAAAGACGTGCCGGTTCGACTCCGGCCAGCGGCACCAAACCAATATAATCCGAACCTATTTCCAATCGGTGATGGGTTCGGATTTATTGTTTTCTTTGACCGCTATGAAACCACCCATTTCCGCAACGGCGTGGAGCGCAAGCCCACTTCCAAGCCAAGAGGCCCACGGAAAAAGAAGAAATCCATATAAACGCAAAAAAAGGCGGGGTGTCACCATTTTCGGATGACACCCCGCTTTTGCTATGCCCTTATTCTGTTTTTGCCTATTGCTTCTCCATTTCTCTCTGCTTCTTCCATTCAGAAAACTCCCGCTGCCCTTCCTCGCTCTCGTAGAAAGCGAGGATGTCCGGCAGGATGCAGCGGGCTATCGCTTCGATCTGGTGCTGGGGAATATCGGTGTTGTTAATCAGCTTTTTTCTTCTACCCAAATGTACCTCCGTGTTTCTCAAAGATGGTTTACAGCTCGTGATCTTTAGGTCTCTGCTGGCGCTGCTGCTCTCGGAGTACCCGACGCACTTCCGGGGGAATACTGTCCACAAAACGCCGCAGCCGCTCGTTTTCCTTTTTCAGTGTCAACACCTCCATCTTCTTCTGGATGCTCTTTTCGTCGTTGACCTTTTCCCGCAGACCTGCATTTTCCTGAGTCAGATAATCAATGGTAGCCTGATACTTTTTCATCTGTCCCAAGTGTTTTTCCAGTCGAGTAAAGTACGGCCCCACCATCTCCAAAATCTCGTCTCGCTTCTTCCCGGCGTTCATCACTCCGATTTCGGACACCGCCTTCTCAATGGCCTGCTGCTGGCGGGTCAGGTCTATGGACTGCTTGAACAGCCATGTGGGAATATGCTTGCGTTTGGTAATAAGGGCGCTCTCGCCTCGTTTGAGGACGGGGAACGCCTTTTTCATGTGGGCGTGAAACTCGTCCTGCCATTGGGATAGCTTTGCCCGATTGCCCAAAATCTCCTTTGCAGACAGCCGCCCGTCCTCTGTGATGGGAGTAAAGCACAGGTGGAGGTGAGGTGTTTTCTCGTCCATGTGTACCACAGCGGAAAAGATGTTACCCCGGCCCACCTTCTTCTCCATGAAAGCCACCGCCTCCGTAAAGTAGGCTTGTACTTCTTTCTTGCTTCGGCCTGTGAAGAACTCCGGGCTGGCAGTAATCAGCGTGTCCACAAACATAGTGCTGTCCTTCCTGGTGCGGCACCCCGCCGCCTTGATGCGAGTGTCAATTTCCTTTCGGTACTTCTGTGTAGGCTGAATAATGTGAAAATTGTCCTTGCTTTTACTGATGTCAATATCGGGATTGCTGGCGTACTTCTCCTTTGTGCGCTCGTGGTGGGCTTCCAATGCCCCTGCCGGCCCCGCCTTGTGTTTGGCAAAGCGTAAAATTGCGTGCTGTGCTTTTTGTGCCATTGTACCTCCTTACCGTTTACGCTTGACCCAGACAATGTCATAGTCCAGCACATCCGCAAGCTCCACGGCTTCTTGGTATCGCAGGGAACCCCGACGCAATTTGCCAGATAGATTGGGGACGCTGCGGCTCCAATCGTAATCGTCGTACAGCCTATCCACCACCTCTGTCATGGTCATGCCAGAACGGACGATATAGGACTTGATTTCTTCTCGAATGCCCATTGTTCTCTCTCCTTTCCATGTCTGCCCCACAAAGAGCAATATTCGGTTTCGCTGTTTTGTGTGGGATTTGCCGGAAATGAAAAAAAGCCCGCCAAACCGTGAAATCCGTTCGCTTCACGGTGGCGCGCTCTCCAGAAAATAACCGACACAAAAACAGTCAATCCTTCATTCAACGGCGATCTTTCAAAAATTCGGGGAAATTTTCACCTCTTTTCATCCGGCTTGAGCGCAAAAAAGCCACGCTCAACCTTCTGGTCTGCGTGGCTTTCATACGCTGCATCTGTACTTTTGAAGTTTCTTTTTTACCGCCTCCACTCGTTTGATAACTCCGCTGTGGTTTTTATACCCTAGCTTGTCCGCAATTTCCTCGTAAGTAAATCCATCCTGTCTCAGTTCAACAATCTGCCGATCTTTCAGGGGCAAGGTCTTTAAAAACCGTTCCACAAAGTCCTTAGCGATCACATATTCCTCTACATTTTGGCTTGGATCTGGAATATGGAAAATAGGACTGTCGTCATCACTGTTTTCCAGCATTCCTTCCAGTGAAACGGTCTGTACCTTCTTGGAGCGGGTGTGATACCACCTGCGGAGGAAGTCTTTGCGAGCGTTGGTATCCCATTTTTCAAAATCTTCATCGCAGGGCATTTCTCGCACGATGTCCAAAATTGGTTGCCACCCCTGCTCCGTAATCGCACGCTTCACCACATGGGCAAATAATTCTCTTACCTGATCGGCGTCTGGGAACGGAATTTGTGTTCCAGGTTTCATGCGAAATAAAAGCTGCAACCCCCAACCACATTCCTGCTCTATTAAGCTGGCCCAAAGTGGTAGCGCATAGGAGAGCCGCCAAACTGGACAGTAGCCAGTGTAGTGTTCTTTCCACCCGCCAAAGCCAAAGTGCGGAAAAGCCAAAGCAGCGGTGGCATCCATGATGTCCTTCAAGAAAGCGTCACTGTCGAGCAAGTCCATCATCGGTTCGGATGCTGCTATCTCAGAAAGACACCGTGGCAGTATATTCAGCGCAGGATACCTGACGATCTGGTCTGCCGGGATAAGATAGACAAGAGGTAGATAGCGGATGTTGCTGTCAAACGGAAAAATCACTTGGGTTTGCGCTTTTGGTTTACTCATAGAGCCGACTTTTTCCTCCTATTTTAATTATCTATTATTTTACGACAGAAGTATATACTTATTGTTCCTAGTTTTCAAAATTATTTTGTCGGTTTTATAAGAAGGTGAACTACTTGCGTTAAAAAAGTCTTGTCTTATTTCGCTTAAACGAATATAATATACTTGGTTTGTTGTAAGCATCCATAGTGATTATGAGGTGTCGCAAGTGAATGGATATATAACGGTTCAAGAAGCCGCCGAAAAATGGGGCGTAACCCCGCGGCAAGTCCAGATATTATGTAAAGAAAACCGCATCGCAGGCGCGACGCGTATGAGCCGTATCTGGATTATCCCGGAAAATGCGGAGAAGCCGACAAACGATAAACGAGGACAAGGTAGGGAAAGAAATGATCCTTCAAAGCACCATGTATCAAAAACAGAATATTGACCTATCCTCCGCTCCCTGGACGATGCATGAATTTTTTGCAGGTAGCGGTCTCGTTGCGTATGGACTAAGAGGAATGTTCACGCCGGTTTGGGCAAACGATATCAGTGAGCAGAAAGCGGCTGTTTACGAAGCTAATTTCGGGTGTGAACGGTTTATTCTGGATGACATCAAGAACGTCAAAGGCGCTGATCTGCCTTTCGCGCATCTTTCATGGGCTAGCTTCCCTTGCCAGGATTTATCTCTGGCTGGTTCTATCGGTGGAATTCATGCGTCCCGCAGCGGTTTGGTTTGGGAATGGCTGCGCGTATTGGACGAGATGGACGATAAACCAAAGATTCTCTTGTTGGAGAACGTGGCGGGCTTACTCTCGACAAACGGCGGCGATAATTACCGGGTTCTTCATATGGCGCTTGTAGAGCGAGGGTATCGCTGCGGAGCTGTTTTGCTGAATGCTTCCCATTTTGTTCCACAGTCCAGGCCAAGAGTATTTATTATCGCTGTGCAGAAGGACTGCTCTATCCCGGAGGAATTGATAGGCGACGGGCCATGTTGGCTGCATAACAACGTTGCAACGCAGTTGGGCCGTGAACTACCGGAATGGATTTGGTGGTATACGGAAAAGCCTTTGCGCCGAACCACATCTCTCAAAGATATTGTCGAGGATGACGCAGTCTTTGATAAAGATGACGTTTTGAAGTTGGTTCCCGAACGGCATTGGGCAAAATTGCGGACACACGACACTGCATACGTCACAGGTTATCGCAGGACGCGAAACGGAAAGCAGCAGCTGGAGCTGCGCTTTGATGGAATTGCCGGTTGCTTACGGACGCCGGAAGGAGGGAGCAGCAAACAGTATCTGGTTATCAAGAAGGACGGCCAGGTTCACGCCCGCCTCTTGACCGTACGCGAAGCGGCCAGACTTATGGGAGCGCCGGATAATTTTGAACTTCCCGGAAGCTATAACGACGGATATAAAGCGATGGGCGACGCAGTAGCCGCGCCGGTCGCGCAGTTTATAGGAGAACGTTTCCTAACCAAAATTGCGGAGGCGGTATACGATGATTAGTCCCGAAGAACGCCTAAAGGCGTTTCAATCTGAAAATCATATCACCACGAAGGGGCCTCTCTCTTTGGTCGTGCAGTTTACTCGCATGGTGAGAGATAAGGCTTTCCCGTTAAACCCTGACGACTTCCAGACAAGTAGCAAAGGGCAGGTCGCTGGGCTTGGCGGGGCCAACTTGAAAAAGATTTTGAAGGAACACGGCATCACCCAGCAACTGTCTTCTGAAGGTGGGAGAACCAGCAGAGGCAGCATGGGCCTGATGATTAAATATGTGGACTTTCTGAACGCATGGAACGCAGAGGAAGCGGTAGATTTCTCCGTAGTCGAGGCCTTTTGGGCCGAGCAGGTGCGCGAATACTTTAGAAATCAGCCGTTCGTTCTGACCGCAGATACATCAAAAACAATCGGCGCAAATCTGGACGACCTTTTTGAACAGGCAAAAAAGCGTCAAAAGCAGAATCCCGGCACGCAGTATCTTGGCATGGTGTTGCAGCATCTTGTGGCGGCAAAACTCTGCTTAATTCTGCCGGAAGATTCTTTTGAAATCCACGGAGCCTCTGTGGCGGACGGCCCCACAGACCGAAACGGCGATTTTGTCATAGGCAATACAGTCATTCACTGTACGACTATGCCCGGAGCGTTACTGATTGAAAAATGTAAAGCAAATCTCCGCGCTGGTTGCCACCCCGTTATTATCACGATTTTTGAGCGCGTACATACCGCGCTTAATCTTGCAGAGGATGCCGGACTGGCCGGACGCGTCGAAGTGTGGGATATTCAGCAGTTCTTGTCTGCGAACGTCTACGAACACAGCCTTTTTGACGAGGCCAAAAGGAACTCCACGCTCTCCAGTATCATCGCCCGGTACAACAAAATTGTGCTGGAGACGGAAACCGATCCTAGCCTCCGTATAGAGTTTGAAGCCAGGTGATTTGTCGTGGCGGATGTTTTTGATGCGGAAAAACGATTTGACATTATGCGCCAGGTCAAGTCTAAAAAGAACAAGTCCACCGAGCTGCGGTTAATTGAAATATTCAAACAGAACGGAATTACGGGCTGGCGTAGAAACTACCCAGTAAAAGGGCATCCAGATTTCGTATTCCCAAAGAAAAAGATCGCCGTGTTTGTGGACGGCTGCTTTTGGCATGGACACGACTGCCGAAACACTCGCCCTGCCGATCATCAAGAATACTGGCAGAAGAAGCGCGAACGGAACATGGAACACGACAGAGAAGTAACGGCCATGTTCGA
This sequence comes from uncultured Selenomonadales bacterium, assembly GCA_900314855.1. Classification (GTDB taxonomy): domain Bacteria; phylum Bacillota; class Negativicutes; order Acidaminococcales; family Acidaminococcaceae; genus Succiniclasticum. The sequence continues at coordinate 13,985 of OMWZ01000018.1, read as the reverse complement.
GGCGCGCGGCTGGACGGTGTTGCGGATTTGGGAGTGCGAGTTGAAGAAGAAAAATGAGAGCGCATTGGTCGAGCAATTAGATAAGATAATGCGTTAACTCTGATGGATATTGGGGGAAACGTAGATGACAATCAAAGCAGTTGATTTGTTTTGCGGCGTGGGTGGCCTAACATGCGGGTTGCAGAAAGCAGGTATCCCTGTCGTGGCGGGAATAGACATTGATGGTTCATGCGAATATGCCTATACACACAACAACCATTCTCAGTTTATAAAAAAGAGCATTGATGAGGTTACTGGAAAAGAAGTACGTGCGCTGCTTCGTGGGGCAGATGTGAAAGTGTTAGTTGGGTGCGCCCCCTGTCAACCTTTTTCAAGTCATCAAAAGGATAAAAAGCACCGCTCTAATCATAAAGATTGGAAATTACTATATCAGTTTTCCAGATTGGTAAAAGAGGTTAAACCGCATATTGTTTCGATGGAAAATGTTCCAGAACTTCAAAAAGAAAAGGTGTTTTTAGATTTTGTTAACACTCTCAAAGAGGAGAACTATGTGGTCAATTATGATGTGGTTAATGTGGCGGATTACGGTGTGCCTCAACGGCGTAAACGTCTGATTTTGTTGGCGTCAAAGAGAAAAGAAATAAAGATTCCAACACCGACGCATGAGCGATATATAACAGTGAGAGAGGCAATTGGAAACCTGCCAGAAGTTAAAGCAGGAGAAGCAGATAAGGATGATGCACTGCATATCGCGCCGGCATTGTCAAGTATCAATTTGCAGCGAATAAGGAACTCTCGTCCAGGTGGAACTTGGCGCGATTGGCCCGATGCATTAAAGTTAAAGTGCCACAAATCAGAAAAGGGTAAAACATATGCATCGGTATATGGTCGTATGAGGTGGGATGATCTATCCCCAACGATAACAACGCAATTTATTGGATATGGGACTGGACGTTTTGGACACCCTGATCAAGATCGAGCACTTACTCTTCGAGAAGGAGCAATCTTGCAGTCATTTCCTCCGGACTATCAGTTCGTTCCACCTGAAGAGCCGATTCAAATCAGAAAAATTGCCCGCCACATAGGCAATGCCGTACCCCCAAGACTTGGAGAAATCATCGGACAAAGTATAATTAGCAGCCTGCCAAAAAAGAGAAAGAAGGCGGTGAATAAAAATGAACAAGGAGTATAAACTCAATATTGACCCGCGTATTCTGGAATTGCTTGGGCCAAGTCTGTACACTAACATTTACTACGTTTTGGCCGAACTGATTGCAAATGCATATGACGCTGATGCACATAATGTGTATATCATCGCTAATAAGGATGATATTACGGTTGAAGATGATGGAAAAGGGATGTCTTATGCCAAAGGGGATGTTCAGAAATACCTTAACGTGGCTGCCGTATCACGAAACAGCAAAGAGGATTCTTATACGCCGCTTAATAGGAAGAAAATGGGGCGGAAAGGAGTTGGCAAGCTGGCGGCACTTTCCGTATCCGAGAATGTACTTGTTAAGACGATAAATGATGGAGAAAAGTCTGGTTTTATACTCTCACGCCATATAGGTGAGAATAATTTGCTTATTCCACTTACAGATGAACAAATAACCTTTGAAAAAATATCTGGTAACGGGACTTCAATTGTGATGCAAAGTCCTCAGTATAAATTACATAGCACCCTAAAGGCCATAAAGAGAAACCTTCTGAAAATATTCCCGTTAGTTAATAAAGACTTCAAAATTCATTTATGTCGCGGCACAGAGACGGTAATTATAGAAGATTTCGATAAGGAAATGATTTCAGAACTATCTACGTTAATAACTTTAGGAGATGAGTTCAAACACTTAGAGGCTTATTTCAAAACACCTTTCCCGGGAAGAATTGCAGACCTTTTAGATAATAGACCCTTAGCGACTGTCCCTATCAGAATGAAAGACAAAGAAAACGTCGAACATGACTACAATGTGGAAATTAAGGGCTGGATAGGTACATATACATCAACGCGCGGACGAAAAGCGGAGTTGACGGATTTCCCGGACAACTTTATTTCATTATACGCTAATCAGAAAATGGGAGAATTCAATATTCTCCCGGTTGTCGGTCAAAACAAATTGCCAGAAGTATATGTGGTCGGCCAGCTTCATGTAGATATTTTTGAACTTACTGAGCTACCAGATATGGCACTCAGTAATAGACAAGGGTATAAATCTGACGACCCACGGTATCAAGCAGTTTTGGATTATGTTCGAAACACGCTACTTCCAGATGTTTTGAAAAAGCGGGATGTTTTTGTCAACCTTGGAAAGAAGAAAAAAGAAGAAAAGAAATTAGAACAGCAACGAGAGAATGAAGCATCTTTTCGCCGGTCCGTTGATTCTTTTCGAAAGAACACCGCTAAAAAAGCAGCGCAAAAAATATCAACACGATTTGGGATTTCTACTGACAAGGCAAATGAAGTAGAATCAATACTTTCCGAAGAGATTAACTCTAACAGCCCGGATATGGGTATCAAGAGTATAATTGACACTCAGAAGAAGAAAATTTTAATAAGCCAGACATATCCCGATAAGGACTTGGCTGACGTTGTATATAATATGCTTGTATTTAATAATGTGCCGCCAGAGGATATTATATATACAAACTGCGATGATGAAGTGTCGCGCATCCCGGAAGGCGACGTTGGAAAATCTGGAATTTATGATTATCTTCGTGACTTCTTCGTCGATAGTTATTCAACACAAAAGATATATGTGATTTTTGTTACAAGCAACAATACAAAGAAATCATGGGGTGCGCTAATTGAGGTGGGGGCAGCGTGGATAACCCAAATTGAGCATAAGATTTTTAACATATATGATTTCCGACCAGAGCATCCTTTGGACGATGAGCAACAGTGGCACACAAGTTCGAGGAATGAAGAAGGTGAGTTGTGTATGTCCAAATTAAGTGTGGATATTTTTGCTCAAAAAATCGAGTATATCTGCGATAAGTTGGGTTATAGAAAAAGGACTCGTCAAGAAAATAAAGATCGACTCGAAACGTTGGTAAAAGTGCTGCCGCGATAATTCATGTCTGTTGTGCCCTGTGCAAAAGTACGACGCATATACCTACCGCCGCTCTCTGAAAACGAACAGGATTTTTTCCCGTCCGCTCACAAAACTCCTGCCCGTTTTCCTGCCAGTGTAAGCTGGGGACAAACCGCATCGCCCCCCGTTTCCCCTGTCAGCCGCGCCAGCAGGTATAACACACTACACCTTGCAAGCAAGGTCGTGTGCCAAAGGGGAGCATAAACCCCCTTTGGAAACCCCCCGATTTTGTCGGTGTGTGGCCACAGATTGCATTTCTGCATCTATGTCCGCACCCCATCCAAAACCCAAAGAAACGACGCAGATCAGCCCATGAATGGTGGGCTGGTCTGCGCCGTTTCTTTATTCGGCCTGCGGGCCGAGATGGGAGAAAACGCATAGAGAAAATTTTATTTCCGAGTTGAAAATTCACGTTATTCGGGTTATAATAAAGTTAACCTGGATAGGGGGTTAAAAGATGAAAGAAGTGGGTAAGCGTTTGAAGGCTCTGCGGGAAAGTGTTGGTTTTTCGCAGGTAAAAATGGCCGAGGCTATCGGCTCCACACAGTCCAGTATCAACCGCTATGAGAATGGCCAGTCCACCCCACCTGTAGAACTGTTCCGTCGCTATGCGGATTACTTTGATGTATCTTTGGATTATATCTTTGCCCGAACGGACAAGCCTCAAGGGGTAACATACGCATTTAAGCCCAAAGCCGCTCCAGAGCGTGAGGAAATGCGCCGCTTTATTGAGATGTGTTTTGATCCGCAATCTCCCATGAATGAGAAATTGAAAGAAACCCTGTTCCGCATGATGGAGGATGGAGAATGAAGGTTATATATGAAAAAGAAATTTCTGCAATAAAAGACTGGCTACAGCGTACCAACGCCCAACTTTCAACAGGAGCCTTACCAGCGTTCCTACAAACCGATTGTTGGAAAATACAAAATGAGTTGCAGACGATTTCGACAAATATTCAGTACGAATACCCATTTTATGGCCATGAATTATTAGAGATAAAGAACATACTTTTTTCTGCTCCCCAACCTCCTTATGGCATGATGCTGTTGAATTCAGCCGCGTTTGGAGAGCTTTTCATAATTATCAAACACATTTCTTCGGAACCGATAGATACTCGGTTTTGGCAGGACATTCACCCTCGAATCATTGCTGTTTCAAAAGGGCTGTTTTGTGATGGTCATTTTGCCGCCGCCTGTGAAGCCGCCATTAAAGAAGTTGAAACTCGAATGCGAGAATTGTTTAAGGAAGGGAAACCCAACTCTCCTATTCCTAAAGATGCAGCGGGTTTAATTGGTGCATTACTTTCAGACAATGGCTTCTATCAGTTTTGCGATACATCAGAACTAAGCGGAGCTAATTTTCGTAAAGGTGTTAAGTCTATCTTTGAGGGTGCTTTTATGGCTTACCGGAACCCCTCTATGCACGCAAATCTAACTTGCTCACAAAGAGAAGCTTTTGAACGGATCGTGCAGGCAAGTCAAATGATGGGTATTTTAACAAGCGGCGAGGTGAGAATATGAAAGCCGTTATCTATGCCCGCTATTCCTCCGACAACCAGCGGGAAGAAAGTATCGAGGGGCAAATCCGGGAGTGTACCGCCTTTGCCGAGAAGAACGGTATCACCATCCTGCGCCACTACATTGACCGGGCCTTTTCCGCCAAGACCGACAACCGCCCGGAATTTCAGAACATGATTAAAGACAGCGGCAAGCGCCTGTTCGATATGATTATCGTTTGGAAGCTGGACAGGTTTGCCCGCAATCGCTACGACAGCGCCCGCTACAAAACCGCTCTGAAAAAGAACGGAGTTAAGGTGGTGTCTGCCACCGAGGTCATTTCCGACGGGGCCGAGGGTATCATTCTGGAAAGCGTCTTGGAAGGATATGCTGAATACTACTCCGCCGATCTGTCCGAAAAGGTAGTCCGGGGCATGACGGAGAATGCCCTGAAATCCAAGTATAACGGCGGCACCCGTCCTATCGGCTATCTGATTGACAGCGACCAGTGTTTCCAGCTTGACCTGCTCACCGCCCCCTTTGTTCGTGAGGCGTTCCAGCGTTATGACGAGGGAGCCACCATGACGGCTATCCGCGACTGGCTCAACGAGCAGGGTGTGAAGAACACACGGGGCCAGAAGATGACCTACAACAGCGTACAGCACCTTTTGAACAACCGCCGCTATATCGGAGAATATACCTACCGGGACATTGTAGTGCCAGACGGTATTCCCGCCATTGTCCCCCAAGACCTCTTTGACCGGGTGCAGGAGAAGCTGGCGAAGAACAAGAAAGCCCCGGCCCGTCACAAGGCCGAGGACGATTATCTGTTGACGACCAAGCTGTTCTGCGGCTACTGTGGGGCCTATCTCTGTGGCGAGAGTGGCACCAGCCACACAGGGAATGTCCATCACTACTATAAGTGCGTGTCCGTCAAGAAGAAGCGCACCGAGTGCCACAAGAAGTCTGTCCGCAAAGAATGGATTGAAGATTTGGTAGTCAGCGAAACCATGAAAATGGTGATGGACGATGAGGCGATAGAGGCCATTGTGTCCATGCTGATGGACTTGCAGGACAGGGAGAATGTCAATCTTCCCCTCTATGAACAGCAGTTGCGGGAGGCGGACATGGCCATTCAAAATCTGTTGAATGCCATCCAGCAGGGAATCTTAACCAAGTCCACGAAAAGCCGTCTGGAAGAACTTGAGGCCACAAAAGAGGAATTGGAAACCAAGATTGCCTGCGAGAAGCTGGCAAAGCCCAAGGTCAGCGCCGAGTTTATGACCTTCTGGCTCCAACGCTTCCGCAAACTGGATGTACGGCAAAAGTCCCACCGTAAGATGCTGATTGACACTTTTATCAACGCTATTTTCCTGTACGATGACAAAATGGTGATAACCTTCAACTACAAGGAAGGGACAACGACCATCACTTTTGATGACCTCAAAACCGCATTGGCCGATCAGAAAACAGGTTCGGATTTGGATTGCTCAACTGCACCAACTTCAAACCTTACCACCGAAAGGTGGAGAAATGCCCGAACCGGAACGCCGGTACGGGCATTTTTTCGCGTCCCTCCCGGTCCGGCTATTTTCGGAACGGGAAGGGTGTGGTATAATCTTATATTAACATATTCTCCTATATGTGGAAAATCGTGGAAAAATCACGAAAGAAATCATGTAGAAGGGAAAATTAAACGGGAGGATTCCTGTATGCTGCATATCGGCTGTCACTTGTCTTCGTCCGACGGCTTTTTGGCCATGGGCAAGACGGCCTTGTCTATCGGGGCCGACGTGTTCCAGTTTTTTACGCGCAATCCCCGTGGCAGCAGGGCCAAGCCGGTGGATCCCGCCGACGCGGCGGCGCTCGTGCAGTTCCTGAAAGACCATCGGTTCCCTGTCGTCCTGGCCCATGCGCCGTACACGCTGAATCCGTGTTCGGCCAAGGCGGAAACGCGGGAATTCGCCCGGGAGACCATGGCCGATGATCTGCGGCGCATGGAGTATGTGCCGGGCATGCTGTACAATTTCCATCCTGGCAGCCATACGAAACAGGGAACAGAAACGGGAATCGACCAGATTGCCGGCGCCCTGAACGAGATTTTGACGCCAGGACAGACGACGACGGTCCTCTTGGAGACGATGGCGGGCAAGGGAACGGAAGTAGGCCGTACCTTTGAGGAAATCGCCGCCATCTTGAACAAGGTCCGCCTGTCCGACAAGGTGGGCGTGTGCCTCGACACATGCCACATCTGGGACGGCGGCTATGATATCGTCCATGACCTGGACGACGTGGTGGAACACTTTGACCGGGTCATCGGCCTGGATCGTCTCCGGGCGGTCCACTTGAACGACAGCCGCAACGGGCTGGGCAGCCACAAAGACCGCCACGCCTGCATCGGCGAAGGCCATATCGGCCTGGATGCCCTGGTGGCGGTAACGAATCATCCGCGGCTGAGGCAGCTGCCCTTCTTCCTGGAGACGCCCAACGACCTGGACGGATACAGGAAGGAAATTTCCCTGTTGCGGGACCATTACAAGGATGGATTGCCATGAAACGATACACGCGCTGGCAGGTCCGTTCCTATGATAAGGAACAGGCCCGGGCCTTGGCGGAAGAACTGCATATTTCGCCTGTCCTGACAGGCATCCTGCTTAACCGCGGCCTGGACACGGCCGGGGCCATGCGGGATTTCCTCGCTGGCAAGCGGGACCCCTATTACGACCCCTTTCTCATGAAGGATTTGAAAAAGGCCGCTGCGCGGATCTGGCAGGCTGTGGAGCAGGGGGAGTCCGTGACGATTTTCGGCGATTACGACGTGGACGGCATGACGGCGAGCTCGATCCTCTACCTGTATTTGCAGGCCCGCGGGGCGAAGGTGCGCACGTACATTCCCAAACGGCAGGGAGAAGGCTATGGGCTCAATTCGGAGGCCCTGGAAGCGCTCTACCGGGAAGGGACGACATTGGTCGTGACGGTCGACTGCGGCATCAGCGGGACGAAAGAAGTGCGCGAGGCGCCGGCCGGCATGGACATTGTCATTACGGACCACCATCGCCCGCCTGACGAGCTGCCGCCGGCCTACGCCGTCGTCAACCCGAACCAGCGGGATTGCCCGTACCCGTTCAAGGGACTCTCCGGGGTCGGTGTAGCCTTCAAGCTGTGCCAGGCCCTGGAGAAACTGCAATATCCCGACAGGCCCCTGTGGGAGGGCTACACGGAACTCGTGGCCCTGGGGACCGTGGCGGACATCGTGCCGCTGCGTGATGAAAACCGGGCCCTTGTCCGGCGGGGCCTGAAGGCCATGGAGACGACGGACTTGGTGGGGCTGCGGAAACTGATGGAAGTGAGCGCCTGCCCAACGGAACATATCACGTCGGAAAACGTGGGCTTTATCCTGGCGCCGCGTCTCAACGCCGTGGGCCGTCTGGAACACGCCCAGCGGGCCGTGGAATTGTTGACGGCCTCCGACGAGGACCAGGCCTGGGCCATCGCCCAGGAGCTGAACCAGGAAAATGCCTTGCGGCAGGAGATCAGCCGTACGATTTTTCAGGAAGCCGAAGCCATGCTGGCGGAGCAGCGGGAAATCGGGCCGGCCATTGTCCTCGCCCGGGAAGGGTGGCATGCCGGCGTCATTGGCATCGTGGCCAGCCGCCTCGTGGACAAGTATTACCGTCCTGTCATTTTGCTCAGCATCGACGGGGATAAGGCCAAAGGCTCGTGCCGCAGCATCCCGCCCCTGGATTTGTACAATGCCATCAAGGACTGCAGCGGCGATTTGATCCAGTTCGGCGGCCACAGCCAGGCCGCGGGCCTGACGCTGGAAACGGGGATGGTGGAGCGGTTCCGGCAGGATTTTTGCCGGACCGTGGCGGGGCGGCTGCGGCCGGAAGATTATGAAGCGGAAATCGGCATCGACATCTGCTGGGACAGGGATGCGGTCCTGGACCTGGACCTTTTGCGCCAGCTGCGGGACCTGGAACCCTTTGGCAGCGAAAATCCGGTGCCGGTCTTCGCCATGACCGGAACGGTCCTCCACAATCCGCGGGCTGTCGGGAAGGAACAGAACCACTTGCGGTTTTTCGCGGCCTATGGGCCGATGACATACCAGAGCATCATGTGGCAGGGCGGGCCGCTCCTGCCGGCCGTGGCCAATAACGTGACGGCCGATGTGGCCTTTTTGCCGAAAATCAACGTGTTCCACGACGAAGAGACCGTCAATCTGCAGGTCATGGCCGTCCGCCAGGACCTGACGGTTTTCGATTACCGTCAGCACGGCGTCGAACGGGACGACATTGTGCGGGAATTTTTGCGGACGGAACCGCAGGTGACGCTCTTTGTCAATCCCGGCAGCGCGTCGGCGGAACCCTTTGCGGACTGCGGCAATTTGCGCGTGCGGACTTACGGCGAACACTGCGGGGACGGGGAACGGGTCGTCCTGTTCTATGACTTGCCCGAGGTGCCGGTCTTTACGGCGGATCATTTCCCGCTGGACGATCGGGCCGGGCGGATCCTGGCACTGCTGTACAGCTGGCAGGAATTCGAAGCGGTCCAGGACCGGCTGGATCTGGAATTCCCGAACCGGGAGCATTTGTCCCGGGCCTATCGTTATATAGAGAACACCCTGCGATCCCAGGCGGTGTGCCTGATTCCGCAGCTGCTCGCGTCGGCCCGACGGGACCACGTGGCGCTGACGGAAAAGGATCTGGCTATTTTCGGGGAGCTCGGCTTTTTCTGTACCCACGGGGCGGAGCTCGTGCCCGGCGTCCGGGAACGGCGCAGCCTGGACGAGTCGCCGACGTATCGCGAGGCCCGGCAGGAGGGGGAGAAGCGTCTGGACGGCTACTACACGTGCCTGCGGATTACGCGCCAGCGCCTGGACAGCCTGCGGCGCCAGAGATGAGGATGGGGAAAGATGCCTTCTACAGAGAATCAAAACATCAGCATTGAAGATTTCATGAAATATGTGTCGGAATACCTGACGCCGAAGCAGGTGGCGAAAGTCCAGAAAGCCTATGATCTGGCGGCCCGGGTCCACGCGGACCAGAAACGGCGTTCCGGGGAACCGTACATCATCCACCCGACGCAGGTGGCATATATCCTGGCCCAGATGAAGATGGACGAGGAGACGCTCTGCGCCGCCTTCCTGCACGATACGGTGGAGGACACGGATACGACGCTGGACCAATTGAAGGAGCTGTTCGGGGCCAAAGTCGCCATGCTGGTCGACGGGGTCACGAAGCTGGGAAAAATCGAATACATCTCCAAGGAAGAGCGGCAGATTGAAAATTACCGCAAGATGTTCCTGGCCATGGCCAAGGATATCCGCGTGGTTATTATCAAGCTGGCGGACCGGCTGCACAACATGCGCACCATGAAATTCATGCCCGTGTACAAGCAGCAGTCCATTTCCAAGGAGACCCTGGAGATTTACGCCCCCTTGGCGAACCGCCTCGGTATCTACACCATCAAGTGGGAACTGGAGGATCTGGCGTTCCGGTACCGCGATCCCGAGGTCTACTACAACCTGGTGGAACAGGTCAAGGTCAAGCGCCGCGAGCGCGTGGCCATGGTCAAAGACGCCATGGCGCAGATGCAGGCCGAGCTGGACAAGGTGAACATCAAGTGCGAAATCATGGGTCGGCCGAAGAATTTCTACAGCATCTACAAAAAGATGATGCGGGACCACAAGGAGCTGAACGAGATCTATGACCTGCTGGCCATCCGCGTCCTGGTCGACACGGTCAAGGACTGCTATGGTGCCTTGGGCGTGGTCCACAGCCTGTGGCGTCCCATTCCCGGCCGCTTCAAGGATTACATCGCCGTGCCGAAATCCAACATGTACCAGTCCCTGCATACGACGGTAGTCTTTACGAATGGGCAGCCCCTGGAAATCCAGATCCGGACCTTCGAGATGCACCGCATCAGCGAATTCGGTATCGCCGCCCACTGGCGCTATAAGGAAAGCGGCGGATCCAATCCGGCGACGGGTTCCACGAAGGCCTACGCGGCGAAACTGTCCTGGCTGCGCCAGCTCCTGGAATGGCACAAGGACATGAGCGATTCCCGGGACTTCGTCAACACGGTTAAACTCGACGTCTTCGCGGACGAGGTCTTTGTTTTCACGCCCCGGGGCGATGTCATCGACCTGCCTGTCGGGTCCGTGCCGATCGACTTTGCCTACCGGATCCATACCGATGTGGGGAACCGTTGCATCGGCGCCAAGGTAAACGGGCGCATCGTTCCCCTGGACTATACGTTGTCCAACGGCGATATCGTCGAGGTCATCACGTCGAAGCAGGCCACGGGGCCGAGCCGCGACTGGATCAATATCGCCGGTTCGTCGGACACGCGGAACAAGATTAAGTCCTGGTTCAAAAAGGAGCGCAAGGAAGAGAATATCGAGCGCGGCCGGGACATGCTGGATAAGGAATGCAAGCGCCTGGGCTATGAGACGAAGGATTTCGCCAGCCCGGAAAAGCTGAAGAGTGTGGCGGAAAAGCTGAATATGCCCGATGTGGACAACATGATGGCGGCCCTGGGCTACGGCGGCCTGACGCTGAACACCATCCTGGCGAAGCTTGTCGATCTGTATAAGGCGGAAGAACAGCAGAAACTGCGGCAGAGCAAGGATTTGACGCAGCTCTTGAACGAGCTGAAGCCGCGCACCTCGAACGCCAAGTCAAGCCACGGTATCCTCGTGAAAGGGGAGGACGGCATCATGGTCAAATTGGCCCGGTGCTGCAATCCTGTTCCCGGCGACCCCGTGGTCGGCTACATCACGCGGGGCAACGGGATTTCCGTCCACCGCGTCGATTGTCCCAACGTGCTGTCCAATAATCCGGAGGAACAGGCGCGGCTCATTCCCGTCACGTGGGATGTGGCGACGGATCATGTCTACAAGGCCAACATCGTCATCCAGTCCGTGGATAAGCCGGGCATGATGATCGATATCATGATGGCCATCAGCGAGAACAAGATTAACATCAATAATGTGAACAGCCACACGAACAAGGACAAAGTGGCCACCATCCACCTGGGCCTTGACATTACGAATACGAGCCAGCTGGATGCGATTATGAGCCGCATCAAACGCATCCAGGGGGTGTACCGTGTCGAGCGCATGACGGCGGGCACGGGCGAACCTTTGGCAAAGAAAAAGAAAAAATAGGCCGCGGCGGCCGGACGGGATGACTCGTCCCCCCAAAGGAGGAACTTATGAAAATCAAACAGATGGAAGTCGGTCCGATCATGACCAATTGCTATATCGTGGAAAACGAGGAGACCCGGCACGGTGTCCTGATCGATCCCGGGGACGACGGGGACCGCATCATGGGCCTGGTGAAGGCCGACGGCCTGACCATTGACGCGATCCTGCTGACCCACGGCCACGCGGACCATATTTCGGGCCTGCCGGAAGTGCGGCGCGAAACGGGGGCCAAGGTCTACATCCATGCCGGCGACGCGGATCGGCTGACCCACAGCCGCTCGGCCTTTTTCCCGGGGCCGGCGAAAGACTTTGGCGCTGCCGACGTCCTCTATCAGGACGGGGATACGGTGGAAGCGGCGGGCTATTCCTTCCGCGTACTCTTTACGCCGGGCCATACGCCGGGCGGTGTGTGCCTCCAGTGCGGGAACTATGTGTTCTGCGGGGATACGATTTTCGCGGAATCCATTGGCCGGACGGATTTGCCCGGCGGCTCCTACGATCAGCTGCTTACCTCCATCCATACGAAAATCCTGCCCTTGGCGGACGAAGTGGTCCTGCTGCCGGGGCACGGCCCGGCGACGACCGTCGGCTGGGAACGGAAACGCAATCCGTTCCTGCAGTGAATTCTGTCCGGCAGGACTTTCTGCCCTGACCCGCCGGCCCGTTCCTTCGGACGGGACGGCAACACGGGGAACATCCGTGGGAAATGACCATGAACAATACTATTCTGCATTATATCCAACAGCATACTTCGCTGAAGATCCTGATCCTCGCGGGCCTGTCGTTCCTGATGTACGAACTGACGTCGGTCCTGCTGTCGGTCATCCTCTCCATCGGGCTGGCGTTCGCCCTGTATCCGGTAACGCGCGCGTTTGGCCGAATCAAACTGGGCAAGACGGGCATGCATCCTTCCCGGGCGGCGGCTATTATCCTGGCGTTCGTGGCGCTGGCCATCTTCCTGGCCGTGGTCGTGTCTTTCATTATCCTGCCCCTTTTCGGGCAGATCAATGAGCTGCTGCGGCAGCTGCCGGCCTACACGAAACAGCTGCAGGGGGACTCCCTGCGGAATATCCTGAGCCACCAGGGCACGGGGACGCCCATGCTGCCGTCGAGCCTGGAAAGCCTGCTAACAACGACCATTACCAGCGTGACCAGCTTCCTGACCGGCGCCATCCAGCACCTGGTCGACTCAACCGTGGACGTCGTGTCCAACCTGGTGGGGCTCATTATCGTGCCGTTCCTGGCGTTCTATTTTTTGAAAGACTGGCATGAGTTGTGCCGCATGATTGTCCATTTGTTCCAGCCGACGTCGCGGCCCAAGGTCAGCCGTATCCTGACCCGCATCGGCGAGGCCATCAGCGGATTTGTGGATGGCATGTGGAAGCTGTCCATCCTGGCGGCGTTTTGCGTGACTGTCACGCTGCTCATCCTCGGGGTCCCGTATCCCCTGGTCTTCGGCTTTGTCGCCCTCCTGTCGGAAACGATCCCTATCGTGGGCGCTATGATGGCGGCCATTCCGGCGATTTTCGTCGCCTTCACGAGTGTATCGCCTCAGACGGCGGGGTATGTGGCGCTGTTCTATCTCGTGTATTACACCATCGACAGCCACGTCCTGCAGCCGGAAATCATGGGACGCAAGGTGAATTTGCATCCCGTCGTCATCCTGCTGGCCCTGCTGATCGGCGGGAAACTTTTCGGCATTATCGGCATGTTGATCGCTACCCCGGTGGCGGCCGTGTACCGTGTCCTGTACGATGAGTTGTGGTATTATGACGGCACGGAAGAAGAACTCCGTCGGCGCGCCGTCCTGGAACGCCTGCACGGGCGGGACGGGCAGGAGGCGGCGGAGGCGCTGACCCTGGAAGAGGAAGTGACGGCCGAAGAGGAAGCCTTCGCGGAATCCCAGGCGGAGCGGGCCGCCCGGGTTCGGGAAGCGGCGGAACAAATCGAGGAGGAAGCCCGCAAGCGGGCGCGGCGCGTCACCCTCGCGCAGGAAGAGGCCCGTCGGGCCGAAGGCCTGGGCAAGGGCGGCAGCGGCTACAACGACATGCCGTGAGGACGCGGTGGGGCAGGGCGTGGAAAATAGGCGCCTGTAATGTGATAAGACATATGTTACAGAGATAAAAAGAAAAAAGAGAGAGCATTTGTTACAATAGGTTTAGCCAAAACCAAAAAAAGTAACAAGGAGG
>OMWZ01000029.1 GCA_900314855.1 uncultured Selenomonadales bacterium | reverse complement strand
GAGGCGGCACCCCGGGCCCAGGAGCTGGTGGAACACGCGGCCCTGGGGGAACTGGAAAAGACCGTGACAGGGTACACCTCGTTCGAGCAGCAGGAAGCCTTTGTCACGAAAGATGCGGAAAACAAGGTGTCTTACGCCATGGCCCCTGTGTGGATCCTGACCACGCGTTTCCAGGACGAGCCCTACACCTTTCTCATGAACGGCCAGAGCGGGAAGTTTGTCGGCAAACTGCCCATTGACGAAGGCAAGTGCAAAAAATACACGGCCGGCGCCTTTGTGGTCCTGCTGCCGCTCTTCTATTTCCTGGCCAAACTCGTCCTGGGTTCCCTGAACATGCTGTAAGGAGGTGCCAAGATGACCATCGGGAAACGTTTCCTCAAGTTCTTCTTCGTGACGCTGGTCTTCGTCTGCCTGCCGGTGCTGGCGGGTCTCGCGCCGGAGCGGGCCCGGCTCACGAAAGCCCTGGAAGCGGTGGAATTGAAACACCACATCGGCATCGGCATCGTCACCGTGCAGTCCCTGGGCGCCGTGACGCCCGACACCTACGCAGGACAGCTCCTGAAGAGCCGCTACAACAAAGGCGTCAAGGGCAACATCGTCCTGGTCCTGGATATGCAGAAACGGGACTGGTACGTCGGCACGGACGAAAAGATGCGCGTCATGATTTCCGACAAGGCCGGCATCAAGGCCCTGGGCGGCAGGTTCACGAAATCCCTTTCCAAAGGAAACTATGCCGAAGCCTTTACGGCCTTTGTCAACGGCACGGAGGAGCTGACCTCCTACTACGAGAAAGAAGGCAAGGCCTACGATCCTGCCGACAAGTTCAGCATCCTGGCCCTGGTGGTCGGCGCCGTCCTGGCGGCAGCGGGCGCCCTGGGCTTGCGCGGCTGGCTGCGCGGGACTATGAGCAACGTGGCGCCCAGCGTATCGGCAGCCCGCTATATCGAAGAAGGCAGTTTCCACCTGGCTGTCAGCGATGACCAGTATCTGTACACGGACCGGACGGAACGGCCCCTGCCGCAGAAATCCGGATCGTCGGAGAGCGGCGGCAGCGGAGGTGGCGGCGGCAAGTTCTGATTCCCTTCCGGCGGAGAAAGGGGCTTTCCCTTTCCCCTTTTTTCACAAAGACGGTGATAACGATGGCAGTACTGGCAACGCGGAACAAGCCCGCAAGACAGGGCCTTCGTGGCCTGGTCCGGGCGGCCTGCTTCCTGGCCGTGGCAGCGGCTCTCTTTTCCGCGGCACCGCAGCCTGTCCAGGCCGGTGTCTATACGGAGGAACTCGGGGAAATACAGAACCTGATGCAGGATATGGTCGGGAAACAGTCCAGCGGGCAGGCGGACACCGCCCCGGACCGGGAAGACCTGATGGCCGTCTGGGAAAGTGCCCGGAATCTGCCGCCGGACGAAGTGTTCAACCAGATCCGCTATGTCCTGGCCGACCTCAATGGAGACGGCGAAGGGGAGCTCCTGACGGGAGACGCCGAGGGACGGATTACGAACCTATATACCCAGCAGGGAGGCCGTCCCCGCCACGTGAAAAGCGGATTTGTCCGCGATGCCCTGTATTATCTGGGCGGAAACCGCTTCCTGAACACAGGCAGCACCGGCGGCCGCAACGTTGTCCTCTCCCTCTGGCACCTGGACAAACAGGGCAGCCTGGTCTGTGACCGATACTACTATACCAGGGAGGCGGAGGATGATCCCGCCCGGCAGGAAGTTTACGTGGGGACGGACCCCAACAGGGACGGGACGGCCGCAAAAAAGAGCGCCTATACCGTCGGGGAACTCAGCGCCTTGCGGCAGCAATACGAAGCGCAGCGCTTCTCTCTGCCCTGGCGGCCACTGGCTGATTTCGGGAACCAGCCGGTGGAAATCACCTTCTTCCACCTGGGCAGTTCCAAAGTGCAGCTGGAATACACGGCGACCCGCTACGTGAAAGATTTCCATGTCGTCCAGGTGGAAGCGGCGGCCGACGGCGACAGCTTCCGCCAGCGCCTCGTCCAAGACCTGCCCGCAGGGGATTTGGCCCTGGCGGAGACCTTCCGCGGCGAACCCTATGTCAATGGCGCTCGCAGCCAGTTCCTGACGGATGGCTTTACGTACCGGGACCACACCGGCAGGTGGCACTACTACCAGTTCCACTACAGCGGGGCGGACGGGTCCCTGATCGGGTCGGAGGAACGGATTCCGTGGTAAGGAAAATCGCCGCCATTGCGGCGGCCCGGCAGCGGTTCTTGTGCCGGCCTTTACAGGCCTTTGCGGGGATTCGCAGCGGCACGTTCCAAACAAGGACGGCAGGGAACGGAATCCGGACCGATGTCCGTCGGAACAAGGGGAACAACAGCAAAAGGGCAGCGCGGAGGCGCTGCCCTTTTTTGTGTTTTATGGAAGAGGGGAGGGGAAGCACGGAATCAGAACCCGAAGGTGATGCTTCCGCCGAGGACACGCTGCCGCAGGTCCCCCAGGAGGGGCGACCGGCGGATGCTTTTCAGATCGTACCCTTCCAGGGTCAGGAGAACTCCCCTGGCCAGGACATAATCCAGGGAGAGACCCCAGCCTTTCATGCCCAGACGCTGATTCGCCGTATCGAAAAAGCCGGGCCAGCCGTTCATGGTATGGACAATGACCGATGCCTGGGGCTGGTGGTAATAATGAAGCCGGATGCGCCGGCTGCCGGGATCCGTGTAGAAATAATCGCCCAGATTGAAATTCAGCGTATACCCGTACTGGCTGCCCACGCTTTCCCGCCGGTCCCGCCCCTTCGCGAAGAGATGTTCCCAGCCGAGGAAGGCCGTCGGCGTGAAATAGTATCCGGGTTCCAGGCTGGCCACTTCCTGCTCGTTCCACTTGCCGTCCCGATTGCCTTTGTTCCGGAACCGGGTATAGACCCCTTCGAGCGAGAACCCCTTCTTCGGGACGATGTTAAAGGCGGAAACGAGGAACCCTTCCCGCCGGTTCTGCCCTGTGCCGATGCGGCCGGCCACGAGCTGGGCGGCCCGCTTCCCTTTGCGTTCGGCCCGGATGCGGATGCCGTCGATGGTGGTGTCGAAGATATTTCCCCAGCTGGACTTGTATCCGAACCGGCCGGCGTAATATCTCCAGGCCGGATAGTTCCCGGTGACATAGGCCCGGAACACATGGGCCCGGTGATCGAGTTCGTGGTCATTCAGGACGCGGTTGTCCTCGACCGCCGTATGGGCGGCCCAATGGTCGTCGAGATGGTAATCCAGGTAGAGCCGTGTGCGGAACGTCGGCAGGATCTCTTTTTCCCGGAAGGCTTCCTGGCGGCCTGTGCGGGGGGACAGGGCCCGGCCGTCGAAACGGCCCTGGCCGTAAAGGTAACGGAACGTGCCGTGAAGTTCGAGTGTGCCCGCCTTGGAAGGAGGGGTCGGTTTCTCCGGCAGCGTTTCCGGATGGGATTCGTCCTCCATTTCCTGGGCGGCCTGGACGCACGCCTCCTGCCGGGCGCTGCTGGCCTGGCCCGCTGCCGGCCCGTTTCCGGGTCCGCCTGCCGCTGATCCGGGCGCCGCCGCCGTGAGCCCCGGCAGCAGGAGGAGCGCCGACAGGCAGGAAGCGAGAACAGCCCCGCTTCGGGATGCACAGCATAGGGTCATTTTCCTGCATTGGGATTTCCCGTCGCCAACCGTCATCTCCTTGTCCCCCTTTTCCTCGTTTGGGAAAGTTTTGTCTTTCTGTTATTGTACCATAGGCAGAGGAAATCCAGACTGCAAAAATGGATAAAAAAGTCCTTTCTTCCGGAAGCACCGGCAGGATTTTCACCTTACGGGGTTCTTTTTTCGTCCCTCTGTGGAAAACAGGCGGAAAACGGGCAGTGTCGGAAGAGAAAATGCAGAATAATCATACTTTTATTACCATGCGCAGAATCGCGCGCGCCGGCGCCGGAAAACACTGCCAAAACAGGGCATTCCGCACCGGACGCTGCTTTGGAAACGACTCGTATATAATTAAAAAAATAGCTTTTTGTTGAAAAATAAATATGTTTTGAAAATAGTTTACGAGAGAAGCTGCCGTTTTTTCGGGGCTTTCCTTTAGGACACGCAGGATTTTTGGAAGAGAAGACAGGGGGAGTTTGGGTATGAACAAAATTTATCAAGTCATTTGGAACCGTGTGCGCAACTGTTATGTCGTCGTGTCGGAACTGGCCCGCCGGGATGGCAAGGGAACGCTGCGCCGCCGGAAAGCGGCTGCCGTCGTGACAGCCGGCACCCTGGGGGCATGGCTTTTGGCGTTGGGAACAGGCGTTTCCCCCGCGCTGGCGGCAGAGCCGGCGGCAGGGATTATCCAAAAGAACCAATATGTGGGATTCAAGGCTGCGGCGGGTGATCCCAGCGGGAAAAACTGGGTCGTCAATGGTGCCACGTATAACAGGGTCCGGGTAGACGGCCAGTGGTGGTGGGTCCGGGAGGGGTATGTCGTCAGCAGTACGGAAGGCAGCAAATATACGCCCCTTTCCCAGACCGGCGAGCACTATGACGTCAGTTATACCGGCAGCGGCAACCAGCCGGCGGATATCCTGGCGGCTGTTTCGTCCCTCGTTTCGGCCAGCGGCACTGCCACCAACGCCGGCGAGTCCCTGAACCGGATTTCCGCTTCGGCCTTCGAGGGCGTGAGCACCGGCGGCGGGACGGGCGTGGCCGGCGGGCGGGTCTTTGCCGGAGACGACGGCGAGACCGTGACGGTGGGACTCGGCGAAACCATGCAGGTGACCGGCGGCCAGAGCGATACATCGAAACTGACGACCGGCAACATCGGCGTCGTCAAGGATGGCGGCGCGGGTCTCAGCGTCCGGCTTTCGAGCGAACTGACGGGCCTGACCAGTGTGTCCGCCGGCAACAGCACCATGAACAACGATGGCTTTACGGTCCAGAACGGCAGCGGCGCCGCCGGAATCCGCGTCACGGGCAGTGGGATTACCATTGCCCAGGACGGGGATGGGACCCACGCGGTAGAAATCAGCAACAGTAAGATTTCCGTCGGCGGCCAGCAAATCCATGAGATCGCGGCCGGCACGGCGGTGACGGATGCCGTGAATGTGGGCCAGCTGAATGGCGCTATGGAAAATGTGAGCAACACGATTGGACGCCTGGGCAGCCGGGTGGATCGCGTCGGCGCCGGTTCGGCCGCTCTGGCGGCTCTCCATCCGCTGGAATACGATCCCGACGACAAGTTCAACGTCGCGGCCGGGTTCGGTCATTACCGCGGCGCCAACGCCGCTGCCATCGGCGCGTTCTTCCAGCCGGACGAGAGAGTCCGGCTCAATCTGGGCGGCAGCATGGGCGGCGGCGAAAATATGCTCAACGCCGGCATCACCTTCTCCCTGGATCCTGTCCGCGGGACGCATCTCAAGAGCCGCACAGCCCTGACCCGCGAAGTCCAGCAGCTCCGCACGGACAACCAGACTCTCCGCGAAGACAACCAGAAGGTCCACGAGCAGCTTGCCGCCATGAGCGACCAGCTGAACAAACTGTCGGCCCTTGTGGAAAAACTCTCGGCGGAAACGGAAGCAAAGCCATAATACGAAGCGACGGGGGAATGGCAGGAAAATAGAAGGAAAAGATAGGAAAAAAGGAAGGAGCGGCCATCCCGGGGTGGCAAAGGCGGACAGACCGTCTTTCTCCCGGCCGTTCCGGAATTCTTCGTGCAGGGCCTGTCCCTGCACGATTTTTTTCGGGAGTCCCTGTATTTTCCCGTTGTCGAAATCGTCAGAAAAATCTATAATAACCCTTGGATAGTTCGCGCGCCATCATATCAAGAAAAGGAGAGAGGCCATGCTGAGTGCCTATCCTGCTGTTTTTTATTTTACGAGGGACTTTACGTATACCGTCGAGTTCCCGGATTTCGAGTATGCTGTTGTGACCGTCCACCGCGATTATTACAAAGTTTTGCAGGAGGCCACGCGGTGTCTTGCCGAGCGGCTCTATACCCTCACTATTTGCGGCGAGCCGTATCCCCCGCCTACGCCGCTGCAAAAGTTGTACGACAGCCCCTGCGACGAGTCTCTGGGGATGCGGACCCATGTGGTCCTCGTTTCCGTCGATGTGGAAAAATACGCCAAGACCGAGTATAAGAAGGCCGTCAAAAAGACGGTCACCATCCCCAGGTGGATGAATGATGCCGCGGTTGCCCGCCGGCTCAATTTTTCCAGGCTTCTGCAGCGAGCCCTGCTGCGCGAACTCGGCGTGCCCAATGGGGAGGCGCGGAAACGCCGCCGGGAGAGGCTTAAGGTCTGGTGCGGGCTGGGGCTCGACCCGCGCGAGGAACCTGATCAGGACGTGTAAGAAAAAGGGTAAAAAGTAAAAGGGAAAACGAAAAAAGTAAAACAAAAAAGCCGTACACGTCCTTTCCCCCGGTTCATTCCGGAAGGAAGGCGGTACGGCTTTTCGGTGGGTTCCCTTTGTCGGGTGTACCGACGGAACTTGTCGGTGTGTCGGCTTAAATTTCAATCCTGCCTTCGGCGTCGCTCGTCCGGAAAGCCGCCTTGATGGCGTCGTACAGGCAGACGAGCCATACGATACCTTCCAAAACCAGGCCGATACCGATGAATGCCAGCAGGGCGCCGATCCCCGTGGCGATCAGGTAGCAGATGCCCGCCATCGTATGGCCGGCATAGAAGCGATGGATGCCGAAGTTGCCCAGGAAGACGGCCAACAGGATATAGATAATCTTGCTGACCCGTTTGGAGCTGCCCCGTGTCACCAACACATGGCCAGCCGCATCGCGGTAGGCCTCGACAGCCATGCCCTCCTTTACGGAAAACGGAATCTCCGCCCGCGGCACCGTGACGAGGCTGCCGTCAGGCATCCCGATGGATACCATATCCGCTTCTACTTTTACAATTCTTGCCATTTTCGAGTGCTCCTTTTTACGACCTAAAACTCATTGTCCCCCATCGTCCCCGTTCCCGTCTCCGTGACGCAGGATTCCATTCCACTGACGGAAAGAGGCGGGAAGCAGCCCTTAAAATCCAAAATCCCATTTTTAGTACGTATTGCAAAAACACGTATTTTTGTGACACGTGTTAAAAAGCGGTTTTTCCAAAAAGGGGGTATATCCCTTAGCCTCGCAAAGCCCCAAGGAGTCGCAATGTCCCTTAGTCCCGCAAAGCCCGAACTTTATATCGTCCACTGGCTCTGATCCGTGTGCAGATAATGCTCCGCCTTTTCGGACAAAGGCTCGCCCAAAAAGTCCTTGTAGAGCTGCTGGATATACGGGTTCTCGCAGGAAATGCGCAGTTCCGATTCGCGGTCCAGCTTGTGCAGGTATTCGCCGCGTTCCCAGGCCAGTTCTTCGCCGGCATGAATGGGCTGTCCGCCGCCGCCGCTGCAGCCGCCCGGGCACGCCATGATTTCCACGAAATCGTACTGCACATCGCCGGCGCGGATGGCGTCGACCAGGGCCCGCGTATTGGCCAGGCCGCTTGTGACGGCCAGGCGGACCGGCGTACCGCCCAGGACGGTCGTGCAGTCACGCCACGTTCCCTTTTCGTTCGAGCGCCAGGTCCATTGGATGAACGTATCGGGGTCGGGTTTTTTGCCTTCTACCCAGAAATAGGCATTGCGCACGGCCGCTTCCATCACGCCGCCCGTCGTGCCGAAAATGACGGCGCCGCCCGTGCCCTCGCTTAGCGGGTCGTCAAAAGGTTCCGGCTTCAGCGACGCGACATCCACATTGGCCACATGGAGCATACGGGCCAGGGCACGCGTGGTCATTACGTAATCCGTGTCCTTCAGGCCCGGTTCCGAATTGATTTCCGGCACGTCGCACTCATATTTCTTGGCCACGCAAGGCATAATGGCCACATTGACAATCTTTTCCGGCGGCACCTGGAGCAGCTGGGCGTAATAACTCTTCGTAATGGCGCTGAACATGGCCATGGGCGACTTGGAGGTCGATAGGTTGGGCAGCATGTCCGGGGCGTCGAGTTTACAGTAGCGTACCCAGCCGGGGCAGCACGACGTGTACATGGGCCATTGGTAGCGGCCCGGTTCCTGCAGGCGGTGGAGCAGCTCGGCGCTTTCTTCCATAATCGTCAGGTCGGCGCCGAAGTTCGTGTCGAACACGTAGCGGAAGCCGATGTGGCGCAGGGCGGCGGCGAGCTTGAGAGGCGTGGCCTCTTCGCGGGGCATGCCTGTCGCCTCGGCCCAGGCGGTGCGCACGGCCGGCGCAATCTGGACAATGACGATTTTTTCGGGATCCGACAGTTCCTGCCAGACCTTTTCGCTGTCATCGCGGGCGCGCAGGGCCGAAACGGGGCAGTGGGTAATGCACTGGCCGCAGAGGGTACAGTTTTCCTGGACCATGCCGACGCGGGTCCGTTTGCCCGTGTTGATCAAATCCCACACGCGCATGCCCTGGACCTTGTCGCAGACGGAAATGCAGCGCATGCAGCGGATGCACTTGGTTTCGTCCCGGATGAGGGGGAACGTGTTGTCCCAGGGGTGCTGGCGGTACTGGATCGGGTACGACGTATAGTCCACGCCCAGGTCGGCACAGACTTTCTGCAATTCGCAGTTGCCGTTCCGATGGCACGTGGGGCAGTTCATGTTATGCTGCGACAGGATCAGTTCCACGTTGAGGCGCCGCGCCGTCCGCACCTTCTCGGAGCGCGTGGAGATTTCCATCCCTTCGCGGACCTTCGTGTTGCACGACGATACGAGACGCTGCATACCCTTGACTTCGACGACACAGATGCGGCAGGCGCCGACTTCGTTGATGTCCTTCAAAAAACACAGGGTCGGAATGGGGATGCCATTGTTCCGGGCCGCCTGCAGGATGGTGCTGTTGTCCGGCACCTGCAGTTGTTTGCCATCGATCGTAATGTTCACCATGGTAAATGACCTCCCTTTTTCAACGCTCCCAGACCGTAGACATCGCAGCGCAGGCAGCGCAGGGCTTCTTGCCGGGCCTCGGCGGGACTCATGCCCACGCCGACGCTTTCAAAATCGTGCTTCCGTTCTGCCGCCTCGCGTTCGCGGATGTTGCACCGTCCGCAGGGCTGGCGGTCGATGAAATGCGGGACTGCGGCGCTGACCCCAAAATCGAGTTTATGATGATATCCCAGATAGGCGTCGATATTGATGGCCGCCACCTTTCCTGCCGCGATGGAACGGATCAGCGTGGCCGGCCCGGTGACACAGTCGCCGCCGGCGAAAATACCGTCGGTTCCCGTTACGGTGCCATCCGCGTCTGCCTGGATGACGCCGCGGGTGACGGGCACGCCTTGCTGGCTGAACCGTTGCCACTCGATATCCTGGCCGATGGCGGAGATAATCAAATCGCAGGGAAGTTCAAAGAGGCCGTCCGGGGAGTCGTAGGGCCGCGGCCGGCCGCCCGTGATCGGGCCGGGAATCTGGCGCCGCAGGGCCAGGGCCTTCACCTTGCCGTCATCCCCGGTTACGACGTGATCCGGCGCGCACAGCTCCAGGAGTTCGCACCCTTCGGCAATGGCGCCGTCGATTTCCTCCGCCAGGGCGGGCATGTCGGCCCGGCTGCGGCGGTAGGCGATATAGACCTTGGCCGCCCCCAGGCGCACGGAGGTGCGGCTGGCATCCATGGCCACATTGCCGCCGCCGACGATGACGACGGTTTTCCCCGTAAAGTCCGGCGGATTGTCATACCCGACGGCGCGGAGCATGTCGATGGCCGGCACGACGCCGCGCGTTTCTTCACCGGAAATATGCAGGTGTTTCGACGTATGGGCGCCGAAGGACAGGTAGACCGCGTCGTACTCCTGGCGCAGGTCTTTCAGGGTGAAATCCTTGCCGACCGATACATCAAAGAGCGTCTGGACGCCCGTCGATAAAATATGCTGAATGTCCGCGTCCAGATATTCCCGCGGCAGGCGGTAGGCCGGAATCCCGTACCGCAGCATGCCGCCCAGCTTGTCCAGACGTTCCATGATCGTGACCTGGTGCCCCATGAGTTGCAGGTAATACGCCGCCGTCAAGCCGCCGGGGCCGCCGCCGACGATGGCGATCCGTTTGCCCGTTTCCGGCAGGCGCTTCGGCGCGGGGATGTCCTTGGAATTTTCACAGGCAAAGCGCTTGAGACCGCAGATGTTGATGGCGTCGTCCACCATGTTGCGCCGGCAGTTCGCTTCGCAGGGATGTTCACAGACAAATCCGCACGACGCGGGGAAGGGATTGTCCTTGCGGACCAATTGGACCGCGTCTTCGTACCGCCCGTCGGCAATCAGGGAAATATAACCCGGAATGTCCACGTGGGCCGGGCAGGCCACGCGGCAGGGGACAGGCTGGTCCTGGCGGCGCAGGCAGTTCCGGTGTTCCACGTGTTCCTCGAAATCCAGGCGGAACGCCGACAGGCTGTCCAGGACCATGCGGCCCGCTTCGTAGCCGATGGCGCAGTCTGCCGTCAGGTAAATGGAGCGGGCCGTCCGTTCCAGCAGGACCAGGTCGGCTTTCGTCCCGTCGCCGTCCAGGATCTTTTCCAGCAGGTCTTCCACGGTTCCCAGTCCGACGCGGCAAGGTACACACTTGCCGCAGCTTTGGCCGTGGCAGGTCTTGACCATGGACAGCGTCGTATCGACGGGGCAGCTTCCGCGCGGGTTGGCCGCCAGGCGGCCTTCCATCGTCGTCAGCATGGATTCCATCGTCTTAAAGGATTTTTCCGGTGTATCCAGTTTGATGTTCGCCATGTTCCTTCCCTTCCTTTATATTAGTTTAATTGCAGCCAAAAACGTTGGTAGAGTCATTATAAAACACAACGGAAGCGAATGCAATAGAGAGGACATGTATAGAGTAGCATTTTAAGAATATAGCATACACAATTAAGCAAAAAGGAAAGGATCGAGAGAGAAAGGCGCT
Source organism: uncultured Selenomonadales bacterium (assembly GCA_900314855.1). Classification (GTDB taxonomy): domain Bacteria; phylum Bacillota; class Negativicutes; order Acidaminococcales; family Acidaminococcaceae; genus Succiniclasticum. The sequence continues at coordinate 949 of OMWZ01000029.1, read as the reverse complement.
TTTTTTGCGAGGCCTCTTGCCAAAAAAAGAAAGGTGTGCTATACTGGCCTTGGTTAGCAATCGCTAACAAAATGATTCCTTTGTGGTGGATTTTTTCCTCTCTCCCTGGATCATTCCCTGAAAAGGATGGTGATAAAATGTCAAAATCAGCAGTTGTTTATTGGAGCGGAACCGGCAATACGGAAGCGATGGCGCGGGCAGTCCTCGAAGGGGCCCGCAGTGCCGGGAACGAAGCGGAATTGTTTACGGCTTCCGAGTTTACCGGGGCTAATCCTGACGACTATGACGGGATTGCTTTCGGATGTCCCGCCATGGGCGCGGAAGTCTTGGAAGAAACGGAATTCCAGCCCATGTTTGACCAGGTCAAACCCCGCCTCGCAGGGAAAAAGGTGGCCCTGTTCGGTTCCTACGGCTGGGGCGGCGGCGTGTGGATGGACCAGTGGAAGGACGATTGTGTCCAGGCTGGCGCCTCCCTCGCGGCGGACCCGGTCCTTTGCAATGGCGAACCAGATGATTCGGTGTTAGCCCAATGCCGATCCCTTGGGGTCAGTCTCTAGCCAGGACTCCCAAGTTCGATCATAACCGCGTCGTAAGACGCATCGTTTTCTTCACAGCATACAGACATAAAATAGGTTGAGTTTTTTTTCGACGGCATCCGGAGCCCCTCCTTTCCGGATGCTTTTTTCTTTTTGTTAAGTTTTTAACAAAAATCTTGAAAAAAGTTGTTGACATTTCCTTTTCCGGGTGCTAACATACTACATGTCGCCGAGCGATACAGCCCGGCCGGCAAGCCCGGGTTGGATGGCTCTCTTCAAGCTCCGGAGGGAGCGAAAGAGCGTCAGGAACCCCGGCGAGGAACCTTGAAAACTGAATAACAAGAAACCAGATAAATGTGCGGGTCCCATTTTCGGCAACGAAGATGGACCAAGTCATATAATTTCGAAACAAC
>OMWZ01000015.1 GCA_900314855.1 uncultured Selenomonadales bacterium | reverse complement strand
AGCCGATTTGGCTCTTCTTTGTTGTTTCGAAATTATATGACTTGGTCCATCTTCGTTGCCGAAAATGGGACCCGCACATTTATCTGGTTTCTTGTTATTTAGTTTTCAAGGTTCCTCGCTGTCGCGTTTCTCGCGACTTCTAAATGATATCACTGGGTTCTATTCTTGTCAACTCTTTTTTTACAGAATCTGAGAGAATAAAAATCCGGCCCGGTTCGTACGTCCAAGGGTCGATGGCGAACTCCTCCAGGAAGTACCGCTTGTGCAGGCTCCGCCAGTTCTCAAAGACGAAATCCGGCACGTAGTGGCGCACCCGCTCCGCGTCGCGCCAGAAGGCGGTCACCCGCGCGTAGTTCTCCGCCTGGCGCCAGCCCAGCCAGGCAGCCTTGTTGTTGGGCATCGACAAGAGCACGTCCAGACGCAGGAGCTCCTTCCCCGCTGCCGCCGCTTCCGGCATCCGTTCCACGAGGAAATCGTAAAGGAGCCGCGCCGTGTCGATGCCCGTATGGCCAAGGCCCACGCAGCCTTTTTCCCTATACCAGCAGGCCAGTTCTCGAAAAAAGGCGAAGGCATCCGACGGTCCCGCACCGAACTGCGTCCCGCCTATCTTTGCCAGATACGGCAAGGAAAAAGGGAACCGTTCTGAATTGGACGTCAAGTCGAAAACTTCTTCCAGCACTTTCAGGGAACACATTTCTTCATAGGATAGATACCGCGTGGCCAGCACCTCGTACGGTTCCTTGTCCATAAAGACCAGGCCGTCCGTCACAGCCCGCCCGGCCATCACCGTGCCGGGAAGCACCTTCAGGAATCCCAGCTGCAGGGTCTGGGGCCGCAGAGCGTAGACATCGTTGAAGGATCGGGCGAGGCTGGCCAGATCCTCCCCAGGCAGGCCGGCAATCAGGTCCAGATGGATGTGCAGGTTTCCCGCCGCCAGCAAGGCTTCCACGTTCCGACGCAGCCGGACCCAGTTGTCCTTGCGCCCGATGGCGGCCAGGACCTCCGGATTCGTGCTCTGGACACCGATTTCCAGCTGGAACCGTCCCTTCGGTACGGTCTGCAACAAAGCGAGAACCCGCGGGGTCAGGATGTCCGCCTTGATTTCAAAATGAAAGGTGGCCTGCGTATCCAAAGCCGCCAAGTGCTCCAGGATAGGCAGATAATGGTCCTCGTCTAGATTGAAAGTCCGATCCACAAACTTGACGAGGGTCGCCCCGGCCGACGCCATGAGGTCCAGATCCCGCAGCACCAGGGGCACGGAACGATACCGCAGGGTCCGCGTGATTCCTGACAGACAATAGGCGCAGTGGAACGGACAGCCGCGGCTGCTTTCATAATACAGGATTTTGTGGTCCCGCAGGACCTGATCCAAATCGGGATACGGGAACGGCAGGGCATCCAGTTCCTCTACGACGACAGGTTGGTCCGGCGCCATGACGCCGCCCTCCCTGTCGCGCCAGGCAAAACCTTCCGGCACCGCGGCAAAAGAGAGGAATTCGTCCCGGCTCCAGGACGGGTGCGAGGCGGCGAAGCGCTCCACTTCCCGGAGAAAGGCCGGTACGATTTCATCCCCTTCCCCGCAAACGACATAGTCCAGCGCCGCCGCCGCCGCCAGGGTTTCCCGGGGATGGAACAGCACTTCGGGGCCACCGGCCAGGAGCAGGCAATCGGGCAGGACCTTGCGCACGAGGGAGGCGAGCTCCAGCACATAGGACCGGTTCCAGATATGCACTTCCAGGCCCACGACGGCAGGGCGTCTTTCCGTCAGGCGGGCCAGGACCCGCAGGATCGGCTCATTCACGGAAACTTCGAGCAGGTCCGCGTCCAGGCCCTCCCGGCGGCAGGCTTCCCGGATATAGCGGACGCCCAGTGCCGTATGGATGTATTTGCTGTTAGTACCGACAAAAATGCTCTTCATGGCGCCCTCCTTTTGCTTTCCCTATTGTACACCACCACGCCCTCCCTGTACACCAGCCTGTCGATTGACAGGAACCGCGCCGTGCCGTAAACTGGAACGGAAAGAGCGCGTCCCCGGCCCAATCCGCCAGGCCATCGGCACGCTTTCCTCTCCCCGGAAATCCTTGTGATATACAGAAAGGAAAAATGATGAACTACAGCCATAAAACAGAACGAAAAGATGTCCCTTCCTCGGACAAATGGAATATCTCCGACATCTACGCATCCCCCGCCGACTGGGAAAAGGCCAGCAGGGCCCTGCGGGAGATGATTGCCGGCATGGAAGCCCTGCAGGGCTCCCTGTCGGACAAAGATACCTTGCATAAGGCCCTGCTCCTGCGGGACCACCTATCCCGGGAAATCGAAAAAATCTACGCCTATGCCCGCCTGCAGCTCGACGCGGACAACGGCGACACGGCCTTCCAGTCCCTGGCGGGCAAAGCCGAAAGCCTGCTCGCCGCCTACGGCCACGCCGTTTCCTTTATCGATTCGGAAATCCTGGCCATGGCGCCGGAGGCCCGGAAAGCGCTGCAGCAGGATCCGGCCTTTTCCGACTACGACTTCTATTTGAAAGACCTAGACCGCCAGGCGGAGCACATCCTTTCGTCGGAAGAAGAATCCCTGCTCGCCCAGAGCCAGCTGGCCACGGGTACGGGCAGTGAAGCCTTCCGGGCCCTGGCCAGCGCAGACCTGTCCTTCCCCGACGCGACAGACAGCGAAGGACAGGCCCAGCCTGTCAGCGAAGGTGTCTATATGCTGAACATGTCTTCGCCGGACCGGACCTTGCGGGAACATACGTTCCGGTCCCTCTTCGGCACTTACGGCAAGTTCGGCAACACGTTGGCCGCCACCCTGACCGGCGCGTGCCGCCGCAGCGCCTTTTACGCCAAAGTCCGCCATTACGACAGCTCCCTCGCCGCCAGCCTGGCCGACGAAAACATTCCGACGAGCCTCTACAGCGAACTTATTGAAACAATCCACCGGAATTTGAACCCCCTGCACGAATACATCCGCCTGAAAAAAGAAGTTCTCGGCTACGACGAGCTTCATTACTACGACTTGTACGCGCCCTTATCGGAACACGGCGCCGAAAGTTTCACCTGCGACTATGACGAGGCGTGCCGCCGCATTTTGGAAGCCCTGGCCCCGCTGGGACCGGAGTATACGTCTGTCTTGCGCAAAGGCATGACCGAAGGATGGATTGACCGGTACGAAAACAAGGGCAAACGGAGCGGCGCCTATTCGTGGGGGGTCTACGGCGTCCATCCCTACGTCCTGCTCAACTACCAGCCCCGGTACACGGGCATCAGTACGTTGGCCCACGAGCTGGGACACTCCCTGCACAGCTACTTTTCGAGCCATGCCCAGCCGTACGCAAAGGCGGATTACACGATTTTCTGCGCCGAAGTGGCCTCAACGACGAACGAAAGCCTGCTTTTGGAGCACACGCTGCAATCGGCCACGAAAGAGCAGAAGATCTATTTGCTGAGCCAGTTTCTCGAAGCGGTCCGTACGACCGTGTACCGCCAGGTCCAGTTCGCGGAGTTCGAGCAGTATATCCACGGAAAAATCGCTGCCGGCGAAGCCCTGCAGGCACGGGACCTGAACGCGTACTGGCGAGACAGCAACCGCCGCTACTACGGCGACGGCCTGACCATCGACGACGAACTGGGCCACGAATGGAGCCGCATCCCCCACTTCTACACGCCCTTCTACGTATACAAATACGCGACGGGCTACGCCGCGGCGACGGCTTTCAGTAAGGCCATCCTGGACGAAGCGGCCCGGGGAGACGGGAAGCGCGAAGCCGTAGACGCCTATCTGGGCTTCCTCCATGCCGGCGGCAGTGACTATTCCCTGCGCATTTTGAAGCAGGCCGGTGTGGATTTGACGACGCCCGCCCCGGTCCAGAGTACGGTAGACAAATTTGCCGCCAAACTGGCGGAACTGAAGGCCTTACTGGGCAAACGCTGACCAACGGTACCAAGAAATAAAAAAGGACATGCTCCCCTGCCGGGATTGGCCGGGGATGTCATGTCCTTTTCGTATATCAAGGCTGTTTGGGTGTCCTGGCCGGCGCAGGCTGCGCGGCGGACGGACCCGGCGCCGACGGTTGGGTCCTGGGCGCCGCCGGGACGGCAGTTGGTTCCGGCGCCGACGGCCTGGTCCTGGACGCCGACGGGGCAGCCGGATTCGGGTTCCTGGAGGCCGTTCCGGGAGTGGGGCCGGCCGCCGGATTAGCCTCCTCCCGCGGCTCGGCCGGCGCGGCGACGATAGGGACAGGCGGCAGGTACGAGAAAAGGCAGACGCCCTGCTTCTCCCCTTCCAGGTGCCACGCTTCCCCGCCGATGGTACCCTTCAACTGTTCATACGTCTGACGCGAGAGGATGACATATTTCGGTCCTTTGTCCCGCCACAGGCCACGCACGGTAGCAGCGTCCTTGGGATTCAATTCCTGCCCTGGACGCTGGGCGTAAAAAGAAACGCCAGGGCGATAATCGTGTTCCACATACAGGGACGCGGATTCCTCCTGTGGGGACAAGGCCGCATACTGCCTCGCCAAGGCCCGCACGCTGTACGTGTCCTGTAGGAGCGGCAGGAAGAAGGAATAGACGACAATCATCGTCAGAATGCCTGCCGCCGCATGGAGCCACTTGCCCAGGGCCGCGTCGCGGTAGCCCAGCAAGGCGATCCCGATTCCCATACCGCACAGGACCGTCATGGCACTCAGGATCAGGCTGACAAAGGACAAGGCGGGAAGGCCGCGGAAGCAGTACAGCCAGACAAACGCCGCCACGGCGAAAGCCAGCAGGCTGGCCAGGGCCCAGCCGCCATAATGGCCGCGATCCTCCCTCGGCATGCGGTCCAGGTTCCAGCCAATCAGTACGGCCAGCGGCGGAAACGCCAAAAGGAGCGACGCGAGAACACGGGTTCCCGTAAAGGTGAAGAATAGGAACACGAAAATCCACCAGAGGTGGAAAAACAGGAGGTTTTCCAAATCCGCCGTCCCGCTTTCGCAGATCGTGTCTTTCAGGGATTTGACCAAAAGGCCTGTCCAGGGGAAGATTCCTCCCAAAAGGACCGGCAGGTAGAACCACAACGGTTCCACGACAGCCTGCGTGGCCAGGAACGGCATGCCGAAATCGGGGAAAGCCAAAAAGGCCGACGCGAAGGAAGCCCCATAGACATGGAACTGGAAAACAGCCCAGGGAGCGCAAAGGACGAGAACCAGCAGGATTCCCCGAAAAAAATGCATCCTGCCGAGAAGGTACATCTTTCCGGACAACAAAAGATACAGGCCAATAATGATCGCGGGAAAAACGAGAGCTATCGGCCCGTCGGACAGGACGCTGAGGGCCGCCGCCACGTACAGTAGCCAGTAATGTCCCCGGATAAAACACAACAAGGCCGCCGTCACGAAAAACACTAGGGTACTGTCCGTAACGGAGGTCTTGACGAAATACGACGTGAGCAGGCTGGTGGCGAAGACCATGCCGGACCAGAACCCGGCCCGTTCGTTGAAGGTGTGGGTCACGGCCGCGTAGAGGAGAACGGTCAGGGCCGCCAGAAGCAGCGCTGACGGAAGACGCACGGCCCATTCCGTGGCGCCGAAGATCCGAACGCAGAAGGCGCTGAGGACATAGCTCAACGGCGGCACGCCAGGCAGGAACTGATCGAAAAGTCGCGGCGAAAGATAGCTGCCGGCTTGTGCCATTTCACGGGCCACTTCCCCGTACGCCGCTTCGTAGGGATCCCGCAAAGGAATCGTGCCGATGCCGAAGAGCAGGGTGGCCAAAGTCACCACGGCCAGCACCAGCAGGACAATACGGGATATGGTCTTCATACAAAACTCTCCTCAATCCAAAAAAAATCCGTCAGGGTTCCTTCGTCTCCCTGGGCAGGGGCTCCCCTTCTTCCGTTTTATGCAGCCGGTGCAGGGACTGATTTTCCACAGCTTGGTTTTTCAACGCTTCTTTCCGCATATGCGTTTCGGCGAGAGACAAGACGTTGTACCCGAAGGCGCGCAACGTGATGACGGCGCCCAGCATAAAGGGGATGTACTCCGCCGTAAAGCGCCACAGGACGGCCAGGATCCCGACCGTACCACTGGGCACGATTTTGGAAAAGAGGACGACGAACCCCGCTTCGGCTACGCCGCTGCCGCCCGGTGTCGGGGTAAAATACAGGACCAGGTTCAACAAATACATGCGCCCCATGGTCAAGACCCAATCGAAGGGAAAATTGAGGGCCATAAAGTAACAGGGCACAGTCATATAGATAAAGGTCAGGCTCAGGCCGGACTCGATAAAGGCGCGGAACACCATCAGGGGCTGCCGGCCCATGATATAGACGGCGTGCCGGAAATCGTGATAGGCCCGGAAGGCCTGGCGGCGCCGTTCGTGGCTGATATGCCGCGACGCGCTGTAAATGATGCGTTCCGGGTAATCCGTGTGCATCAGGAAGATGGCCGCCAGCGGCAAGGCCAAAAAAAGGACGCACACCGCCGTAATCAGCGGCATGGGTACCCACATGGTGATGCCTTCGTCGATGCTCATGAAGAAAGGCAGCATGAGAATCAGGAACACAATGGACATCAGGGTCCGCACGAGGATGATGACCGTCGACCGTGTCACGGGTACGCCGGCCTTCCGCATGAAGAGGATCTGCGCAATGGCGCCACCTGTGGCGCCGGGCGTCACCAGGGCCAGGAAATAGTTGCTCAGGACCACTTTGACGACGTCCCAAACGCCCAATTTTTCATCCGTCACCTTCGCCAGCGTGATCAGCCTCGTCCCGTCAAAGAAGAGGCCGAGCGCCAAGGATCCCAGTGCCAGGAGCACGTTCTCCGGGGAGAACAGGCTCAGGTACCGCAAAGCCCGCATGTCGAACGTGAAGTAGATGACTGCCGCCGAGATGAGGATCACCAGCACGAACAGCAGCGCAATCCGTTTAAATAGCTTATTATGCATTACGCACCCACCAAGGTATCAGACTTTCATCGTATTGGCAAAATGAAGCTTGGCAAAATGAGGAAGGGCTTCGCGGCCGAGGCGCTGCACCAACCGGCGCGCCGCGTCGGTAGCCGCGCTGCCGCCTCCCTTGGGAAGCTCCGCCAGTCCGGCTTCCGCCGCCAGGCGGTCCATGCCCTCCAAAAAGGCGGCCCGGGCCAGCACACTGGCTGCGGCAACGGCAATATCCGCTTCCGCCCGCGGCCGGCAGTAGACCGTTACCGCGGGACAGGCAGCCCGCATAAAACGGAGAATGTTTCCGGATTCCATAAATTGGTCGATCAGGGCCAGCCGGCAGGCCGGGTCCCGATGGGCCGTTTCCTCCAATACATTGGCGTGGGCCTGCATCAACAGGACATTCAAGGTTTTCCCTTGCGCCCGGTATTTTCCGTAGACGTCATTATACTGGTCCGGCAGGAGTACCTGGACCGTACAAGCCCTGGCCTTCGCGCGGATGACTGGCGCCAGGGCACGGATCCGGGCATCGCCCAACGCCTTGCAATCCCGGACGCCAGCCGCTATCAGGGCCTTGGCAGACGCTTCATCCAGCGCCACGGCGGCAACGGCCAGCGGACCCAGATAGTCCCCCTTGCCCGACTCGTCACTGCCCATCCAGATTCCCTCATAGGCCGGGACGCCGCGGAGCAGGATGCCCGGCAGGCCGCCGGACAGCGCCAGTGGATTTCCCTGCGGGGGCGTCCGATCCAGATTTCCCGCTCTTGTGGACGCACGGGGCAAAGGCGCCACAGCAGCCCCGAAGGTTTCCGCCGCCAGGGCTTCCGCCCGGGCGCGCAGCGAGGTTTCGCCCCCACCCCAGACGTATTTTACACCTTTTCTGCCATTGTACACATTTAGTGTAACTTTTTTGTCACGGTCTGTCAAAGCTATTTGCATTCCGTAATTGATTTTCTTCGTCGTCACGGCTCCCAGGGAAGAGAAAACCGTCACGAGATGCCGCACGAGTTCCGTAAACTCCATCTCACACCTTTTTGACAGCCTGCAAGGCCGCGTACTCAATAACCTTCAAGGGCTGTCCCGACTGCTCCGCCAACGCGCGGCAATCTTCAAATTCCGGCACGGCGTTCACGACAGCCCCATCCAAGATACCCACTTTGACGCGAACCGGCCCCCACTCGGTCTGTACCATTTCCCACCGCCGTTCTAGGGCCGTCCGCTGGACAAAGTAGCACCGGACGCCGAGGGTCGACGTTTCGCGGAACAGGATCTGCGTCAGTTCGTCCCGCTGGGCCGGCTGGCAGAGAACCTGGAACATCTGCCCCGGACGCCCTTTCTTCATGAGGATCGGCTGAAGCCACGCGTCGGCAGCCCCGGCAGCGAGGAGTTTTTCCAGGACATACGGCAGGATTTGGGGGTTCATGTCGTCGATGTTGCATTCCAGGATCAGCATGGCTTTGGCCGGCTGCCCGTCTTCCTGCGTCAGGGCCGACAGTTCGCCGATATGGACGCGCAGTACATTGGGAATGGCCACATCCCACGTGCCGGCACCGTACCCGATGACCTTGTCCACGAATCCCTTGGGGGTGTCGTGGACAGGCTTTGCCAGGACCTTCAGAAGCGCCGCCCCCGTTGGGGTCGTCATTTCCCGGTCCACCGTCCCCCGATACTGCGGCATTCCTGCCAGCAGCTCCGCCGTGGCCGGTGCCGGAACCGGCATCATGCCATGGGCGCACGAAACGAAACCGTACCCCGTGCAGACCGGTGCCGTGAAGATCTTTTCAATTTTTAAGTAGCGCAGGGCTAGGATGTTGCCCACGACGTCAAGAATCGTATCGATGGCACCCACTTCATGGAAATGGATTTTTTCGACCGTGGTCCCGTGGACCTTCGCCTCCGCCTTGGCGATTTCCAGGAACACGTCCTTCGCCTTGGCAATGACTTCCGCGTCGAGCTCCGAATGGTCCAGGATTGCTTCGATGTCCTGTAAATTGCGGTGCGCGTGATGATGGATGTGTTCCTCGTCATGATGATGCTCGCCGTCATGATGGTGTTCCTCATGATGGTGCTCGCCGTCATGAGGATGCTCCTCATGATGGTGTTCGTCGTGAGGATGCTCATGGTACTCCGGCAGGTCCACGTCGAAATAGGTGGCCTGGATTCCACTCTTGTTCACGGAGCGATGCACCAGCGTATATTCCCCCAGGGGAAGCTTGGCAAACTCCGCTTCCAGATAGGAAAAAGGCACGCCTGCGTCTATCAGGGCGCCTAACAGCATGTTGCCGCTGATTCCGGCAAACGGTTCTGCATACAATGCTTTCATCTTTGTCGTTCTCCTTTTTGTAGGTTCTCTCCCGGCCCGGCAGCGCACATTTCGCCCGGGCCCGGTTGTCCTGGCCTTGGCGTATCTGCCGGCACGAGCCGGTCAGCGCAGGTGGTTGATCGTGCTGGCCAGCCGCCCGGCGCCGAAGCCGTTGTCGATATTGACAACGGCTACGCCGGCGCTGCAACTGTTCAGCATGCCCAGGAGAGCTGCCAGGCCGTGGAAATTCGCCCCGTAGCCTACACTCGTCGGCACGGCGATAATGGGTTTGTCCACAAGGCCGCCGACGACGCTCGCCAAGGCTCCTTCCATGCCGGCCACCACGACGACGACGTTGGCCTTCCGGATGATGTCGAGTTTGCCCAACAGGCGGTGGATTCCGGCTACGCCCACGTCATAGACGCGGGTCACGCGGTTACCCATCAGTTCGGTCGTCAAGGCTGCCTCCTCCGCCACGGGGAAATCGCTGGTCCCGGCAGCGACGACGGCAACGACGTGCGTCTCGTCTTTCGGCAGGGGACTGCGCTCCAGGACAAGGAGGCGCGCTTCCTCGTGGTAGACCACATCGGGCAGATCCTCCCGGACCAGGTCGTACAGCTCGCGGCTGGCCCTCGTTCCCAGGATATTGTCATGGCGGGCCGCCAGGACGCGAAGGATCTCCCGCGCCTGTCGCAGGGACTTGCCCTCACAGTACACGACTTCCGGGAACCCCTGCCGCAGGCTGCGGTTATGGTCCAGCTTGGCAAAGCCCAAGTCGGTCACATTCAACTCCTGTAACTTTTCCAATAGCCCGCTATCCGACATCTTCCCTTGTTTGAATTCGGACAGGAGCGTGTGTACATCGCTTTCGTAACTCATCAAACGGAAACTTCCTTTCTGGCGACGGGGTCAGGCCCCATGCCCCGCTTCCCTGCAGGCTTTCCGGGCTGCCAGCCAGCGTTCGCTCAACAGATAGATCAAGGGGACGACGACGAGGGTCAACAGGGTCGATGTCGTCAAGCCCCCGATAAGGACGACGCCCATGGACTGGCGCAGCTCCGCGCCAGCCCCCAGACCCAGCGCCACCGGCAGCATCCCCAGCAGCGTCGAGAAGGTGGTCATGAAGATGGGGCGAAGCCGCAAGGAACAGGCTTCGAGGACCGCGTCCTGGATAGACAAGCCCCGTGCCCGCGCCTGATTGGCGTAATCGACTAGGAGAATGGCGTTCTTTGTGACCAGCCCCAGCAGCATCGTAAAGCCGATAAGGGACATCATGTTCGCCGTCTGGTTCGCCACCAGGAGTCCCAGGACAGCGCCAATAATGGCAAAGGGCAGGCTCATCATAATGACCAGGGGCTGGGAAAAGCTTTCGAACTCCGCTGCCAGAACCATGTAGATCAGGATAATGGCCATGACAACGGCAATCACGATTTCCCGACGCACGCGGCTCATCATATCCGAGTCGCCGATCAGCTTATACCGGTACCCCACTTCCATGTTAAGATCCGGAATAAGTTTCGTCTGGATAGTATCGAGCAGTTCGCCCGGCGAAATCCCCGTCGTATTGGCGTAGACGGCAATCTGCCGCTGCCGCCCTTCCCGGTCGATACGGGTCGGACCGCTGCCCAGGCGCACGTCAGCAATATCGCCGAGGCGCACGTAGGTGCCATCCGCGGCGGATACTTTCAGATTTTCCACATCCTGGAGACTGCGCCGGTCTCCCCGCTCCATCTGCACGATAATGTCATAGTCGTTGTTGCCAATGGTATAGGAGTTGCCCGTACTCTTGCCCTGGAAGGCATACTTGACCACGTTTCCCACAGTCGTATTGTCCAGGCCGAGCTGGGCAGCCTTCTTCTGGTCCAGGCGAACGATGATTTCCGGTTCCGGGGCGACGCCAATGACTTCGACGTCCGTCGCACCGGGTACCTGGCGGATTTTATCCGCCAGCGCTTCCGCATAACCCGACAATTTCCGGATGTCGCTGCCGCGCAGGCCCAACTGGACCGGCCGGGGATCGCCGCGCCCGCCCTGGTTGGTAACAACCGATACCTGCATGTCTCCCACATCCCGGAAATCCCTGCGCAGCTCCGCCATGATGTCCAGCATACCCCGCTTCCGCTCTTCCTGCGGTTTCAGCTTCACATTGATGGTTCCCTCATTGACGGGCGTGCGGGTGCCGCCGAGGTGCATGGCCTCCACGGTCACTTCCGGAAGCTTGGCAATCATATCTTCCAGCGGGCGGGACCACCGCTCCATCTGATCCAGGCCGATGCCGGCCGGAGCCTTCATATTCACCCGGAATTCGCCCGAATCGTAGACAGGCTGCAGTTCCGTCCCAAGGAACGGCAGGAGCCCCAGGTTCAGGAACAGGAGCAGGAGCGCGCCGCCGATGATTCGCCACGGCCGCTGCACGGCATACGCCATGATTTGTCCGTACAGGGTGCGGATATATTGGAACCAACGCTCAAATCGGTCAAGGAAGGACGAGAGCCAGGCCGGCCGGAGGGAGGAATGACGGTCCCTGTCCTGCGCCCGCAGCCAGTGGGCAGAAACCATCGGCGTCAGGGTGAACGCCGACAATGTCGAGAAAATCAGGGCGAAGGCCACGGTCAGCCCGAACTGTTTGAAATACTGTCCGACGATTTCCCCCATGCTGCCAATAGGAACAAAGACCGCCAGCAGAGACAGGGACGTCGCTAGGATGGCCAGGACCAATTCTTTCGTCGCGTCCGCCGACGCCCGGAAAGGATCCTTCCCCAGCTCCAGATGGTGGAACACATTTTCCACAAGCACAATGGCGTCGTCGATCAGGAAACCCACGGCCAGGGACAGTCCCATCAGGGACATGTTGTTCAGCGTGAAACCCATAACCTTCATCAGGTAGAAGGTCGCCACGATCGACGTAGGAATGGCGAGTCCGCCGATGATGGTGGCGCGGATGTCGCCCAGGAACAGATACGTGATGAACAGAGCCAAAAAACCGCCGAAAAGGATGGTATTCCATACATCGGCCACGTTCTCGCGGATGTAGCGCGACTGGTCCATGACGATATCCATGCGGATATCCGGCGGCAAGTCCTGCTTCAGGATTGTCTGGAGCCGCTGGTTGACGGCGTCGACGACCTGGACCGTGTTCGTCCGCGACTGCTTGCGGATTGCCAGGGTGACGGAAGGTACGCCGTTCGTACGGGAAAAGTTTTCCGCGTCTTCCCAATCGTCGACCACGTCCGCCACGTCCGTCAGGAGAATCGGTTTGCCGTTGCGGCTGGCCACGGCAATCTGCCGGAAATCGTCCAGCGTGTTCATCTTGCCCATGGTACGGATCGTAATCGTGTTGTCCGTACCGCGGATCTTGCCGCCCGGTGTGTTGATGTTGGCGCTGTTGACGCGATTCAGGACCGTCTGCATGGCAATCCCGTACTGGGCCAGTTTTTCCGGCAGGACGTGGACCTTGATGGCCCGGTCCGAGGCACCGAACACAGACACGTCGGCCACGCCGTCCAGCATCTGCAGATCATCGATGACCACATCCTGCAGGAGACGGCGGATTTCGCCGGGACTGCGCGTCGACGAGGAAAAGCTGTACGTGGCAATCGGCATGGACGCCATGTCGAATCGCTGTACGACCGGTTCGTCGATGTCATCAGGCAGGCGTTTGCGGACGCCGGCCACCTTTTCACGGACTTCACTCGCCATCTGGCGCGGATCCGTGCCGATTTCAAATTCCAGGACCGTCTGGGAATAGCCCTCGCGAATCGTCGAAGAAATCGTCTTGATGCCCGAAACCTGGCTGACGCGGTTTTCAATCGGCTTCGTGACAAGGGTCTCCATCTCTTCCGGCGCCGTCCCTTCATAAGTGACGGTCACGCCGACGAGGGGCAGGTCGATGTCAGGATAGAGATCGATGCCCAGCGCGGGATACGACCGGATGCCGAACACGACCAGGACAAGGATGAACATGGTAGTGAAGACAGGCCGTTTAATAAATGTCTCAATCATGATCAGCTGTCCTTTTCCCCGGAAATCCGGACGTTACTGCCTTCCCGGATCTTGTTTTGGCCACCCGTAATAACTTGGTCGTCAGCGCTGATGCCGTCGAGGACTTCCACCAGGTTGTCCCCGATATAGCCCGTCTTGATGACGCGGCGGACAGCCTTGCCGTCCTGGACGATATAGACCGTCCGCTGGTCGTCGCGCATGACGATAGCCGACAAGGGCACGGTCAGGGCATGTTCCCGCGGCACAGCCGTAATCGTCGTATCGGCGTAAACCCCGCCGCGAAGACTGCCGTCGCGGTTATCCACGGTCACTTCGGCCGCGAAGGTACGGGCCGCGCCTTCCGCCACCGGGCTGATGTGCGTAATCGTCCCCCGGACGTGCTTGTCCTGCCCCTTCCGGGACGGTATGACGAAATCGACGGTACCGCCTGGTTCCACGCTGCTTACATAGCCTTCGGGTACATCGATTTTCGCCCGCAGGGTCGAAATATCGGCAACGTTGAAGAGGGCCGTACCCGTCTTGGCATAGTAGCCTTCCTGATGATAGCGGGTCTGGACAATACCCGCCCGCGGCGTGACCAGGTTCGCCCCGCCGCTTTCAGACTCGCGCAGACGCAGGTTGCCCTGGGCCGCGTCGAGCTTGCCCTTGGCATTTTCCACGGCAAAACGCATGTTGTCCAGCGTTTCCCGGGACACGGCGCCCTGTTCGTATAACCGTTCGTAACGGCCCAGGTCGGTCCGGGCCTTTTCATAATTGGTCCGCGCGTCCACATAAAGGCCCCGCGCGTTCAGCAGATTCGCCGCCGTATCGGCCTGGTCCAACACCGCCAGGGTCTGCCCGGCCTCCACGGCCTGTCCCTCCTCCACGAGGACCTTCTCGACGCGCCCGTCAATTTTGGCGGCCACATCGGCCTGCCAGACCGGGTCGAGGGAACCGGAAAAACGGAACTTCGGTGTAATCGTTCGGTACTGCGGGCGCTCCGCTGCCACAACGGCCACCTTGCCCTGGCGACTCTTTTGGGCCTGGTCCTGGCGGGCCAGGATATTGGAAATCACGCGGAACGCCACGACGCCCACGATTACCACCAGAAACAGGATCAGGATTTTCGCCTTTCTGTCTCGAATCTGCATGCTCTTCCCCTGCCTTTATTTTCGAATTTGGGACCGCGGCGCGCCATAAGACGTCACTTCGGCACGAAAGGAAAGATGTCCCGGCCCGGCAGTCCGCAAACTCCCGCGGGAAAATCCCTTTAATCCCCCCTGGTCCTCCACTTGTTTCCAAAACCGCAGCCAGCCCGCGTAAGGTCCCGATCCTTCCAGGATCACGACCGTCCGGGTCCCGTCCGGGACCGGTGGCTGCTTCTGCCGAAGCAGATTCAGGTGCACACCGCACCGGACTGCTTCCGCAGAAAGAGTCGTCCACAGCGCGCCGCCCGGCGGCGCGTCCGGCAGTTTCCCCCGCCAGGCCCTGGCCTCGACCCTGCGCGCGCGGGCCCGCGTGCCGTCGGCCTCCGCCGCGGCAAAGCGGGCATAGACCTGCTGCCGCTCCCGCAGGCGGGCCGTTTCCTGCCGCAACCGCCCCGTTTCCTCCACCCACGGAACGAGGAAGCGCGTCTGGATGAAGAGGGCTGCCAAAAAGGCGCCCAACAGGAACAGGGCGGCCCGGTCCGACGGATTCCCCCGCAGGGAAAGACGTCGCCGGAGCTGCCGGCCCAGACCGAAAACGGAAAAGTCTTTCATGCCTTTCCCTCCCGCCCCGGATCGGGTTCCCTCCGTCCCAGCCGCAGGGAAAACGTCTGCCGGCCCCGGATAACCCCGGTCTCCAGCAGGCGGACTCCCGACAGGCCCTGATCCTGTTCCAGCGCCGCCAGGAAACGACGAAGGCTGTCGCTGTCCAAGGCTTCCCCGCGGACCAAAAAGGAATGGACCGGGCGCTCCCGGACAGGATTCCGTCCCACGGCAGCCTCCTTTTTCCCCATCGGTTTCCCGGACGGTCCTGTCGGCGCCATGTCTTCCTGGACAATTTCCGTTAGCCGGCAGCCGGCCGGAATGGCCCGGGCCAGTGCGAGCAGCGTGCGATACCACGAAGGATGGTTTCCCTTAGCCCGAAGCCAGGCCTCGCGCCGGGCTTCGGTCTCCTTCTCCTCGGCCCGGGCGGCCCCATAGTCGCGGGCCACCGGACGCCAGGTCGCCAGACCCGCCGCCATCTGCCGCGAAGCCGCCCTGGCCTCCTGCAGTCCGTAAGCCGTCCAGGCGACGCGGCCGCACGTCGCGATCAGCAGCGCGACGGCAACGGCACGGCAGCCCCGGCTTTTCCACTGCCGGCTCCCCCGCTGGGCCGGCGGGACAAAGTTCAGGGGCAGGGCCTGCCCCGCCGCGCGGACTGTAACTTCCTCCGTCGCCAGTCCCAGCAGCGTACCGAGGGCAGCCAGGCCCGCCACCTGCTCTTTCGGCAAAGCCACGAGGAGCAGCGTCGTGTTTTCCCCTGTTGCCGGTGTTTCCGGGCGATACAGCCCTTCCAGGTAAAAAGTGCCCTCTTCCCAGGGAATGGAGCGGGGACCTTCCCAGCGCAGAAACTCCCGCAATTCTTGTCCCTGCAGGTACGGCAGGTCCAGGGACTGCAGGCAGGCCGCCTCCTCCGGCAAGACCCACCGGCAGGACGCCGCGCGTCCGGCAGGCAGGCGTGGACGGAGCCACTCCGCCGTTTCCAGGGGATGCCGGAAAAAATTCAAATGACAGAACGCCGGCGGCAAAGCCTCCCGCCGTTCCTGCCTCTCCCGGCGGACAATGATCTTCGTGGCAGTCCATTCCACCGTGACCGGCGCGGGACGGAGCCAGCGCCGCAGGCTCACGGGCAGCCGTGCAAAAAGAGCCCGTCCCCACTTGTTTTGAATCCCGTCGGGACCGCTGCCACCGTCTGTTTTCTCTCTCCAGCGCGATATCTCTTGTGCCATGGCCCCTCCTCACAAGATCCAGCTGTAATAGCGGGACAGCAGCGCAGGACCACAGCACAGGGACAAGAGTGCGCCACCACACAAAAAGGGACCAAAAGGCAGCACGCTGCCCCGCCGGCAGCGGCGGCAGGCCAGCAGAGCAAGGGCTACACACCCTCCGGCCACAAAGGCCAGGCCGAGGCAAAGCCCTGTCTGCTCCGGACCGAGCCAGGTCCCGAGGCCGCCGGCCAGTTTGACATCGCCCCACCCGAGGCCGCCCCTGGAGGCCAGCCGGACGGCGCCCAGAAAACCGGCGCCGTAAGCCGCGCCGGCCAGGGATTCCGTCCAGGGCATCCCGCAAAGGGCACTGAACCACAGGCCTCCTCCCGCAAGAAAAACCACCGCCCTGTCGTGGATCAACAAATGACGGCAATCCTCCACGGTCTCCCAGAGAAGGCAGGCCAAAAAGGCAAGAAACAACGCCCGGGCCGGCCCGGGCAGCGCTTGAAACCAAAGACTGACAGAAACTGCTTCCATGGATACTCCTTCCCCGCTCTCGCGGCCGTACCATGAAAGAAGGACCGGACGGCGCTTCCGCGCCACGTCCGACAAGGCGAAAATGGCCATAGTCAGACAAGTTTATTATACCACAATTCAGGCGGGAACACAGGACAAGTTGCCAAAGAGTCCCGCGAAAAAAACTCCGGGAGAAATGGATGCCATTCCTCCCGGAGTGTGTCCCTAAAGGGATTTTCCTATCAATTTTTCTTCCCGTCGTCCACAGCGGGCTTGCGACCCGTTCCGTGTTCCGCGGCTTATCACCATTCGATGTCTTCCGCTTCCTGACGGCCCCGGTGGGTCAGGGAATCGAGCAGGATGCGCTGTTCCACGTGAGCAGCCAGCTTCTTCGTGAACTTGACCGTATCGGGGTTGACGGACATGCTGTCAATGCCGCTCTTGATCAGGAATTCGCAGAATTCCGGATAGACCGACGGGGCCTGGCCGCAAATGGAAACGGTCTTGCCGTCCTTGTGGGCCACTTCGATCAAATGGCGGACAGCGCGGCGGACGGCCAGGTTGCGTTCGTCATAGATAGCGGACACCGTGTCGTTGTCCCGGTCACAGCCAAGGACCAGCATGGTCAGGTCGTTGGATCCGATGGAATACCCATCGACGAACTGGTTGAACTGGTCTGCCAGGATGATATTAGACGGGATTTCCGCCATCAGCCAGACCTTGAAGTCCTTGCCGCGCTTCAGTCCCTGTTCCGCCATGATGGCCGTGACCTTGGCGGCTTCGTCGACAGTGCGGCAGAACGGGATCATGACGTTCAGGTTCTTCAGGCCGTATTCTTCGCGGACCTTGCGGACAGCCTCGCATTCCAGGCGGAACGCGTCAATGTATTTCGGATCGTAGTAGCGGGAAGCGCCGCGCCATCCCAGGAGGGCCGACGGTTCATGCGGTTCGAATTCATCGCCGCCCTTCAGGTCGCGGTATTCGCTGGACTTGAAGTCGCTGAAACGCAGCGTGACCGGCCGTGGACTCATGGCCTGGCAGACTTTGCGGATGCCTTCAGCGAGCATGTCGACCACTTTTTCCGGATGGCCCGTCTTGATCAGGTACAGGGGATGTTCGTGGATATAGGTCGTCCAGATGAATTCTTCGCGCATGAGGCCAATCCCGTCGCAAGGCAGGGAAGCGTATTTCTCCGCCAGGTCCGGATCCCCAAGGTTCATATAGATTTTCGTCCCCGTCGGCGGGAAATATTCTGCTGCCACCGCGGCTACGGGGGCCGCTGCCGCCGGTTTTTCCGTTTCCAGGATTCCCTCGTACACGACGCCGTGGGTAGCATCGACCGTGATTTCCTGGCCGTCACGGATGGTCGTCGTCGCGGCGTCGCCACGGCTCTTGGTGCCGACGATGCAGGGAATGCCCAGTTCACGGGAAACGATAGACGCGTGGCAGGTCATGCCGCCGCTGTCCGTCACAATGGCCTGGGCCTTTTTCATGGCCGGGACCCAGTCAGGGGCCGTCATTTCCGTAACAAGGATTTCCCCCTGCTTGAATTCGTCGATGCGGGACGGATCCAAAATGACGTGGGCTTTGCCCGATACGAGGCCCGGGCTGGCCGGGGCGCCTTTGACAACGACTTTCTTCTCCGTGGTGGACACAGCTCCCTTCCCTTCCTTCTTGGCATCCTTTGCTTTGCGGCGAGACCAGACGGTTTCCGGACGGGCCTGGAGAATCCAGATCTTGCCGTCTCGTTCGTCGACGCCCCATTCCATATCCATATAGCAGCCGTAGTGTTTTTCAATCTGGACCGCGTAGCCGGCCAGTTCCACAATCTGGGCGTCCGTCAGCTTCTGTTCCCGTCCTTCTTCGGCCGGAACGCGGACTTCTTCCACATCGCCGCCAGGCTTGCGGATCAATTTGACTTCCTGGGGATTGACCGTCTTGTCCACAATGGCCAGGGTCTGTTTGTCGACGAGGTAATCGTCCGGCGTCACCGTGCCCTGGACCACGTATTCACCCAGGCCATAGGCGCCTTCGATCAGGACGTTCTTGTCCTCGCCGTTGGCGACGTTGACCGTGAACATGACACCAGCCGCCTTGGAATAGACCATCATCTGGATGACGGCGGACAGGGCGACATCAAGATGGTCAAAGCCCTGCTTTTCGCGGTAATAGACGGCACGGTCCGTGAAGCAGGAAGCGTAGCATTCCTTGACTTTGCGGATAACCATACCGGCCCCATGGACATTCAGGTACGTGTCCTGCTGTCCCGCGAAGCTGGCGTCCGGCAGGTCTTCCGCCGTCGCGGAGGAGCGGACGGCGACATAGGGATCTTTTTCCCCCATCTTGGCGCCCAGTTCGGCATAGGCCTTCGTAATGGCGTCCTGCAGGTCCTGCGGCATTTCCTCTTCCATGATCGCCTGCCGCAGCTTGGCGCTGATATCCCGCAAGAGTGCCGTGTTTTCCACGTCCGTCAACTGGCCGATCAGGTCCGCCATCTTCTGCTTCAAGCCGGTCTGTTCAATGAAATAACGGTACGCATAGGCTGTGGTCGCGAAACCGTACGGTACGGGCACATCGGTCTTGGCGGTCATTTCGCCCAGGGACGAGGATTTGCCGCCTACAATGGCGACATCCTTGCGCTCCATCTGCTCGAACCACAACAGGTACTGTTTTTCTTTGTCCATCATATTCGCTCCTTTTGTTCCTTCCTGCTTTCGGGAAATGCATTATACATTATCAGCGTTTTCCCTCAATTTAGTATATACTATATCATTATCAGCAGGACATTTCAAGAGACAATCGGGAAATTTTCCGGGACGGCCCGAAAAGGAAAACAGCGTGCCCCGAAAGGCACGCTGTCTGCTTTCTTCGCTGTCTTTGCGCGGCTCCCATGCCGCTTTACGCCAGGACAAGCTTCGACAAATCGCCGACACAGTGGAGAATCTTCTGGACGTTCGCCAGGAGGGCCAGTCGGTTGTCCTTGATCTGTTCCTCCTTGTCCATGACCATCACCTCGTCAAAGAACCGGTTGACCGGCGCCGTCAGTTCCAGGGGCAGCAAGGCCGCCTTGCCGTACTCGTGACGCACCAGGGCAGGCAAAAGTTTTTCCGATACGGCCTGGCTGGCTTCATACAGCGCCGTTTCTGCGTCTTCCCGGAAAAGGGACGGGGCGACGTCCACGTTCCTCGTGATCTTGCCGCACAGGTTATGGACGCGGACCGCGGCCTGGACAATGGCCGGCGCCTCCGCTTCGGCGACGAACTGCTGCAAGGCCCGGGCCCGCAGATACAGGTCGTACGGGTCATCGTTCTTCCCATCGGCCAGGACCGCGTCAATGACATCGTAGCGGATGCCCTGGTCCAGCAGCATATTGCGGAAACGCAGGCGCAGGAATTCGGAAATCTGCAGCATCAGCGGTTTCGCCTTCTCCGTATCGACATGAAGCAGGAAGATGGCCTGACCGAAGGCCTTGCGCAGCCCCAGATGGTACTTGCCATCCAGCAGGATGTTCAGGATGCCCAGGGCCTGACGGCGCATGCCGAAGGGATCCTGGGAACCCGTCGGGGCTTTGCCGCGGCTGAAGGTCGCTGTTATGTTGTCGATCTTATCGGCCAGGGACAGGATGCGGCCGATTTCCGTCCGCGGCAGGACATCGCCGGCGAAACGGGGCTGATACTGTTCGGCAATCCCTACGGCCACTTCTTCCGGTTCGCCGTCAAGGCGCGCGTAGTCACGGCCCATAATGCCCTGCAGCTCCGTGAATTCCGTGACCATACCCGTCACAAGGTCGCACTTGCTCAGGGCAGCAGCCCGTTTCAGGTCGTCTACGCTGCCCTGGGAATTGAGGACGAAATGGAGCCCTTCCACCAGGTTGACCAGACGCTGGCTCTTGTCATACATATTGCCCAGACCCTCCTGGAAGACAACGGTCTTGGTCTTTTCCGCGTACCCGGCCAGCGGTTTCTTGCGGTCTTCGTTGAAAAAGAACTCCGCGTCGGCCAGACGGGCCCGGAGAACGCGTTCATTGCCATGGATGACATTCTCCAGGAAATCCTTGCCGCCGTTGCGGACCGCGATAAACTTGTTCAGCAGCCTGCCGTCCTTGCCGCGGACCGGGAAATAGCGCTGATGGTCCCGCATGGGCGTGATGATGGCCGCTTCCGGCAGGCGCAGGTATTTTTCCTCGAACCTGCCGCACAGGGCCGTCGGATATTCGACGAGGTACGTCACTTCTTCCAGCAGGTCCGGCGCGATTTCCACTTCGCCGCCTTCCTCGCGGGCCAGTTCCGTAATCTGTTTCCGGATCCTCTCCCGCCGTTCCTCCTGGTCAACAAGGACAAAATGATCCTTCAGCACCTGCACATAGTCGTCGGCCGACGGAATGGATACCGGGCCATGGCTCAGGAACCGGTGTCCCATGGTCTCCCTGCCGGAACGCACGTCCGTGACCGCCACGGGGATCACCTCCGTGTCGAAGAGAGCCACGAGCCAGCGGACCGGGCGCAGGAAGCGGAACTCGAAATCAGCCCAGCGCATGTGGTTTGGGAACGGAATGGTATGCAGGATGTCTTCCAGTACGGCAGGCAGCATTTCCTTCGTCGCCTTGCCCTGGGTCCGCTTGACGGCATAGACATAGCCGTCCCGTTCCGTCAAATCCCCGACATCGACACCCTTGCCGCGGGCAAAGCCCATGGCCGCCTTCGTCGGAGCACCGTCCTTGAACGCGATCTGCACGGACGGGCCCTTAAACTCCTCTTCCGTATCTGCCTGCGCCTCGGCCACCCCATGGACAAGGAGGGCCAGACGGC
This sequence comes from uncultured Selenomonadales bacterium, assembly GCA_900314855.1. Taxonomy (GTDB): domain Bacteria; phylum Bacillota; class Negativicutes; order Acidaminococcales; family Acidaminococcaceae; genus Succiniclasticum. The sequence goes on along the minus strand of OMWZ01000015.1, from coordinate 20,650 downwards.
GCGGCGTGCCGTAGACCGTCACGGATTCGAAGGGAATATGCTGTTCCGTGAATTTTTTCGCGGCCAGTTCCTGCAGGTCCGTCAGGACACGGGGCATATAGTTGGCCGGTAATTCTTCCGTACCGATTTCAAAGAGTAAGTTTTTCATCATTTGTTCTCTCCCTTCAGCAGCGGGAATCCCTGGGCTTCCCTTTGTTCCACATAGGCCTTGGCGCACAACCGGGCCAGGCGGCGGACACGGCCGATGTAGGCGGCACGTTCGCTGACGCTGATGGCGCCCCGGCTGTCCAGGAGGTTGAAGGTGTGGGAGCATTTCAGGACGTAGTCGTACGCCGGGCGGATGTTGCCCGTAGCGGCAATGCGCTCGGCTTCCTTCTCATATTTCTCGAACATGTCGAAAAGCATGTCCGTATCGGCCAGCTGGAACGCGTACCAGGACTGCTCCACCTCGTTCTGGTGGAACACGTCGCCGTAGGTCACATCGCCGACCCATTTGACGTCATAGACATTTTCCACGCCCTGGATATACATGGCGATACGTTCCAGGCCATACGTGATTTCCACGGCGACGGGCTTGATATCCAGGCCGCCGACCTGCTGGAAATACGTGAACTGCGTGATTTCCATGCCGTCGAGCCAGACTTCCCAGCCCAGGCCCCAAGCGCCGAGGGTCGGCGATTCCCAGTTGTCTTCGACGAAACGGATGTCGTGTTCTTCCGGCTTAATGCCCAGGGCCGCCAGGCTGTCCAGATACAGGTCCTGGATATTCTCCGGGGACGGTTTGATGATGACCTGGAACTGGTGGTGCTGGAACAGGCGGTTCGGATTGTCACCGTAGCGCCCGTCGGCAGGGCGGCGGGACGGCTCCACGTAGGCCACGCGCCACGGTTCCGGCCCCAGGACGCGCAGGAACGTCGACGGGTTCATGGTGCCGGCACCCTTTTCAATGTCATAGGGCTGTGCCAGGATGCAGTTTTGTTCCGACCAAAACTTCTGCAATGTCAAGATGATCTGCTGAAAATCCATATTGTCCTCCTCGAAACGGTGTTACAAAAACAAAACCGTCCCTGTAACATCGAAATGTTACAGGGACGGAGATCAGTCCGCGGTTCCACCCTGCTTGACTGCCGAAGCAGCCCGCCTCAATCTGTGTACTTGCAGCTCCAAGGCGCCTTCTTCCGCTGTTGCCGCCTTACACCGCCGCGGCTCGCTGGGACTGCGGAATACTTGTTCTCTTCATCGCATAGGAATATTATAGGGAGTTCCACCGGGTTTGTCAACCAGGGGTACCGCCGCCCGTCCCGATCTGGCGCAGGAATTCCAGGCTCTGCAGAGGCCGGTCCGTCTGGTACAGCAGGTACGACAGGACCAGCCGTTCCAGTTCTATCAGGTCCCGGCCGCGGACGGTAAACGGCGTCAGATGCTCCAGGTCCAGGGACTGTAGTTTCTGCCACAGGCCCCGGACAGGAACGCGCAATTCCGGCAGACCCGGCACGGTCCCTTCCGCCGTCCGCTCCCCGAGACGGCTCGTCAAGGCCGCCCGCGAAGCGTCGTAGCAGTCCCGGCAAATGAGGCCTCCCTGTTCCTCACTAAAAAAGGCATCCTCCTCCGTCGGGCGGCTGCAGTGGACGCATACTTCGTAGACAGGCCCGATACCGCACAAATCCAGCAGTTTCAGGATGGACGACAGGACAACGAGCCGCGGATTGCGCTGCCGCAGCACCATCAGGGACTGCAGCAGCAAATCGAAGACCGCTTCCTGCTCCTCCCCCTGCTCCGTCAGCTGTTCCGTCACTTCAGCCAGCAGTGCCGCGTAGCCCAGCTGCGGCAGCGTCAGCTGCGGCGGCTGGGACAACAGCTCGCACGCTTTCAGCTTGTCCACCTTGGCGCCGGCGTAAAAAGTGGCGTTCAAATGGGCAAATGGCTGTACCAGACGGCCGGCCATGCTCTTGGCGAAGCGGGCACCATAGGCCAGGAAGACGATTTTCCCGTGCGCGCGCGAAAAGCAGACAGCGTACTTATCCGCTGTCTGCCAGTTTTTCACCTGCAAGACCAGGATCTCGTCCGTAAAAGCTGTCGCCGCCATAGGCTCCCCCAACATTCCGACCAGCCCGGGTCCCCGCGGGAACCCTGCAGCTTACTTTTCCAGCCCGTCCGGTTCCGCGGGCAGGCGCTCCGCCCGGACCCGGTCCACCCGCAGGTGGTCCATTTTCAGGATCGTAAAACGCCAGCCGGCCACCGTCACTTCGTCACCGGCGACGGGCTTCCGCCCCAGGACGCCGAAAATATACCCGCCGATGGTATCATCTTCATCGGCATCTTCCAGGTCCACTTGGAGCAGCTCGTCCAATTCTTCCAGGAGCACTTCGCCGTCCAGCTCGTAATTCCCGTCAGGCAGGCGCACGACTTCCGCCGCCTCGGGCTGGTCGTGTTCGTCCTGGATTTCGCCGATGATTTCCTCCACCAGGTCTTCCAGTGTCAAAAGCCCCGTCGTGCCGCCGTACTCATCGACGACGACAGCAAGCTGGATTCGTTTGTCCTGCATCATCTGCAGGACCTTCGCGCCGCTCATGTTCTCCGATACGACGACGATATTCCGCAGGATGGAACGCAAATCGAAGTCTTTGTCCTGCGTATGGTCCATCAGGTCGCGCACGTGGATCATGCCCAGGACGTGGTCCTTGTCTTCTTCGCAGAGCGGATACCTCGTATGGCAGCTCCTGCGGATCGTGTCCAGGTTCTCCTCCAGCGTATCGTCCGTAAAGAGGCAGACCATGTCCTGCCGCGGGATCATGACTTCCCGGGCGACGCGATCGTTGAATTCCAGCACGTTATCGATGAGCGTGCTTTCCACCTTGTCCAGTTCGCCCCGTTTCTCACTGGCGTTGACAATACGGCGCAGTTCTTCCTCGTTGCGGGCAATGTCTTCCACGGGCACCGTCCGGATGCCGAAAAGCCGCACTGTCCCCCGGGCCAGGGCCGATGTCACTGCCACGAGGGGATAAAACAGGAAATGGGCCAGGCGCAGGGACCACGCCACGGACTGAAGGACCCGTTCCGCCCGACCGGCCGCCAGCACGCGGGGCACGAGTTCCGCCAGGGCCACGTGGAACACGACAAGGAGAAGCAGGGCCGCCGCCAGGCCTGCCGCCGGCCATTCCCGTCCTGTCAGGGCCGCCAGGCCGTCGGCCACGAAAGGCCCGCCGTACCAGCCCAGGAGCAGAGACGCCGCCGTCATCCCGATTTGGGCTGCCGCCCCGTAACCGCGTTTATCATCCAGCAGCGGCAGCAGCGCCGCCGCCTGTTCCTCCCCCTCTTCGGCCTGTTCTTCCAGTTTGCCGCGGCGGCTCTTGAACAAGGCCGTCTCCGCGAGGACAAGATACGCATTGCCGAACAAAAGGACCAGGATCAAGACAGCCGGCTTCAGGCTGTCCAGCCATGCAAACCCTTCGATAAGTCTTCTCTCCCTTCCCAACTACACCGCCAGGACGGCGTATCCCACAGCCGGCCCCGGTCAGGAACGTTCGTCTTCGTAGCCGAATTCTTTCAGGGCCTTCTTCTTGTTCCGCCAACCGGGCCGTACCTTGACCCACAGGTCCAGGTAGACGCCCGTGCCCGTCAGGCCTTCGATATCCCGTCGCGCTTCCTGACCGATTTTTTTCAGCAGGGCCCCTTTGGCGCCGATGACGATGCCCTTCTGCGATTCCCGTTCCACATACAGGGTAGCGCTGATGTACACCGTACCGCTGGGACGATCTTTGAAATCGTCCACTTCCACGGCAATGGCGTGAGGAATCTCATCCCGCGTATGCAGCAGCACCTTTTCGCGGATCATTTCCTTCGCGATGGCCCGCATGGGCTGGTCCGTCAATTCGTCTTCCGGGTACAGGTCCGGCCCTTCGGGCAGGTGCCGTACCAGCTCCTTCTGCAATTCGTCCAGACCTTCGTGCGTCAGGGCGCTTACGGGAAGGACCGCCGCGAAGGGCATTTCCCCCGCATAGGTCGTAATGATATGCAGGAGCTGCGCCTTGTCTTCCAGGGCATCGATTTTGTTGAGGACCAGGAGGACCGGCACCTTCGCTTGCCGGAGACGGGCCAGGATGAAGGCCTCGCCCGGCCCCTTTTTCTCCGTCACGTCGACGACGAAGCAGGCTACATCGACCTGTTCCAGGGCCTGCTCGGCCTGGCGGTTCATATACTCGCCCAACTTGTGCAGGGGTTTGTGGATGCCCGGCGTATCGAGGAACATGATCTGGGCGTCCGCCGTGCTGAGGATGCCCATGATACGATTCCGCGTCGTTTGCGGGCGGTCGCTCATAATGGCGATTTTTTCGCCAATCATGGCATTCATCAATGTCGATTTGCCGACGTTCGGCCGTCCGATTAGGGCGGCAAACCCGGAATGATGTGTCATATCGTACCCAACCTTTTCTCTCTCATCCCACCGTTTCCCCGGCGTGTTTCTCCTCCGCAGTTCCGCGCCCTTCGGCCAGCTCTTCTTCCGAGAAGCCGAACGGCAGGAGCTCGGCGTATGTCGCTTCCTGCACGTCGCCGGCAGCGTTGGTCATGAGGACGCGGGGAATCTTGAACTCCGCCATGACCTGGCAGCAGGCGCCACAAGGCGCGAGGGGCGCCGTCGTGTTGCCCGTCACGAGAAGCATGCGGAACGTCCGGTGTCCCTCCGAAACGGCCTTGAAAATAGCGTTCCGTTCGGCGCACAGGGATAAGCCGTACGAGGCATTTTCCACGTTGCAGCCCGTATAGATCGTACCGTCGTCCGTCAGGACCGCCGCGCCGACGGGAAATTTCGAATAGGGAACATAAGCCTGCTCCATGGCGGCGCGGGCTTTTTCGAACATTTCCGCCACGCTGTCCCCGGCCAGGTCCACATCGCGCTTGTCCAAGCCGTCCAAAAGCGCGTGGGCCAGGTCTTCCTGAGCATCATCGGCCAACGGCAAGCCGCCGCCCAAATCGTCCTGGGACAGATGGATTTTTTCCAAAATCCGCTCTTCCTCCGCCCGCATGAGCTTCTTGTCCGCCGCCTTCTTATGGTCGTAACCCAACAGATGCAGCAGGCTGTGGATGGCCAGGTACGCCAGCTCCCGCTCCAGGCTGTGCCCGAATTCCTCGGCCTGCTTCCGGGCCATTTCCGCCGAAATCACGATGTCGCCCAGCAGATGCTCGTCCGGACCGCCGACTTCCGCCGGTTCGTCCGCTTCGTCCAACGCAAAGGATAAGACGTCTGTCGGCCGGTCCACCTGACGGTACATACGGTTCAACTCGTGGATTTCCGCATTGTCCACGAGCGTCACGCCCACTTCCGTTTCCTTCGGCAGCTTGTGTACCCGCGCACCGGCCTGCAGCGCCTTGCGCAGCAGCCGCTCCGCCTCTTTCGGCACGTCCACCTTGTTCTGGTCATTCCGGTAATTGATAATCACAGTCTGTCCCCCTTCTTTCCCTCGTGTTCCCCGGCGCCGTCGGCGCGTTCATAGGCTTTGATGATGGCGCCCACGATTTCGTGGCGGACGACATCCTTTTCGTCAAAGTAGATCAGGCCGATGTGCGGAATTCCCCGCAGGACGCGGGCCGCGTCGATCAGGCCACTTGCCTTGCCGCTGGGCAGGTCGATCTGGGTGATGTCCCCCGTAACGACCATGCGGGACCCGAACCCGAACCGTGTCAGGAACATCTTCATCTGTTCCGGCGTCGTATTCTGTGCCTCGTCGAGGATAATGAAAGACCCGTTCAGGGTCCGGCCGCGCATGTACGCTAGCGGCGCCACTTCGATGACCCCGTTCTCCAGGTACTTCTGGGCCGTCTCGCTGCCCAGCATGTCGTAAAGGGCGTCGTACAGGGGCCGCAGGTATGGGTCCACCTTTTCCTGCATATCCCCGGGCAGATAGCCCAGTTTTTCGCCCGCTTCCACGGCGGGACGCGTCAGGATGATGCGCTCCACTTCGCGCTTCTTGAGCGCCGTGACCGCCATGGCGACCGCCAGATAAGTCTTGCCCGTCCCCGCCGGTCCGATGCCGAAGGTGATGAAATTGTCCCGGATGGCCCGCACGTAATTGTACTGGCCCAGGGTCTTCGCCTTGATCTGGTGCCCGCGCCATGTCACGATCAGCGTTTCCGCGTACATATTGTGCAGCTTCGCCACGGCGCCGCCCTGCACCATATAGATGCTGTAGCGGACATCGTGGGAGGTAATGGGCAGCCCCTGCCGGTACAGGAACAACAGCTCCCGGAACAGTTCCCCGATCTGCCGTTCCTCTTCCTCGCTGCCGCTGAAGATGATCTTATTGCCCCGGGCCACGATGGTGGCGTCAAAGCTGGCGCTGATCAGGCGCAAGTGCTCGTCGTTGCGTCCCAGGATCCCGACCATCTCCTGCTGGTTGTTAATTTCAATCACTTGTTCCCCGGCTAAAAAAGAATCCGCCAAAATCACTTACCCTCCTTTTGGGTCACACCTTCCTCAATGGTAATCTTCCGGATGACGACAGGAAAGACAGGTTTGTCCTGGGCATCCGTACGGGTGTGGCCGATTTTCTGGACCACGTCCATGCCATCCGTAAGGTAGCCGAAAACGGCATGCTTCCCGTCGAGCCAGGGCGTAGCCGTCAGGGTAAGGAAGAACTGGCTGCCGCCCGTGTTGGGGCCGGCGTTGGCCATGGACAGCGTGCCCGGCCGGTCATGCTTCAAATCCGGGCTGAACTCGTCCCGGATCGTATAGCCCGGGCCCCCCGTGCCGTTCCCCTTCGGGTCTCCCCCCTGGATCATAAACCCATCGATGACACGGTGGAACGTCAGCCCGTCATAAAATCCCTTTTTCGCCAACGTGATGAAATTCTGGGTCGTCAAAGGGGCATTCTTTGTGTCCAGACGGCACCGGAACGTGCCCATGCTCGTCTCGAAGACCGCCGTCGCCGGCACAGCCGCCGCTTTCGGAGCCGGCTCCCCTGCCTTGCCGCAGGCGCTGACCGCCAGGCACAGGAACAGGGCCAGCAAAAGCCAGATATACTTTTTCACGGATAACTCCTCCTGATCATAGCCTTTCTTTTTATTATAAACGGAAATGGTTCACTTGACAAAATTTTCCAGTCGCTGCTCCAGCCACTGCCGGACAAGACGGGCCGCTTCGGCGCCGCCGTGGGAAAAACTGTGGTCCCCTCCGGGCAGGAGCACCCATTCCTTCGGTTCCGGCAGGGCCGCGTAGTTGGCCACGGCCTGATCCGGCGTCACGACCGTGTCCTCCTTCCCATGCAGAATCAGGACGGGGCGGCAGGGCCACGCCCGCAAGGCCTCCGGCAAATTGTACCGGAAGATGTCCTGGACAAAAGCGGCGCGAATAAGGTCCCGTCCTTTTTCATCTTCCAGCCACAAATCATACCCCGCCCGTAGTCTATCGAAAACGGGATCCGTCAGAACCTGACGGAAGGTCTGTTCCAGGTTGTGCGGCGCCGACCAGAGTACCAGCCCGTCCGGCGCATAAGCCTCGTCGGCGCACCCTGCCAGCAGGGCCGTCGCCCCGCCGAGGCTGCGGCCCAGACAGTAGAGCCGCCGCGGGCGCAGGGTCCGGCGCACCCAGTCCTGGATTGCCCGGTACTCCCCAATTTGGCAGGACAAGGTCGTGCACCAGGTAAACCCGAAGCGTACGACCGTGCACAGATCCGCCAAATCGCGGGCCATATCTGTCGCGCGGCCGCCCCCTTCCAGGGAGCCGCGAAACCCGTGGGCCAGCACGAACACACACTGCCGCGCCCGTTCCGTCCGGCCCGGGGTCACGACGACAGGCAGGGGCCCGTACGGACCGGCCAGGATCAGGGATTCCTCTCCCCGGGCGGCCAGGTTCCCCGCCCCTTCCGCAGCGTCCTTTTCCAGGACCGGATCTTTCGACGTTCGGATCATGACATCCGCCTCCTTCCGAATGTAGTAAAAAAACCGCCTGCCGTTTCACAACAGACGGTTTGGATGGCCTTGCGGCATTGCCGGGACGCGGGCTCAGTCGCCGGCGTGTTTCCCCTGCAGGAAGAGCCACAGCGGACCGGCGAGCAGGATGGACGTGTAAGCGCCGCTGCAGAAGCCGACGAGCATGGCAAAGGAGAAATTATGGATGGTCGCGCCACCGAAAAGGAAGATCGCGATGACAGCGAAGAGCGACGTAATCGTCGTGTAGCACGTACGGGTCATGGTGGACCAGATGCTGTGGTCAATCATATCCGTCACGGTTTCGCTGCGGCGATGCACCTTCAGGTTCTCGCGGATGCGGTCGAAAATAACGATCGTGCCGTTGATGGAATACCCGACAACCGTCAGCAGGGCGGCGACGAAGCTCGAATCGATTTCCATCCCCGTCAGGCTGAACCAGCTCAGGGTAACCGAGACGTCGACCATCAAGGCGATGATGGCGGCCACGGCAAATTTGAACTGGAAGCGGATCGTAATATAGAGGATCATGAGGACCCACGACAGGAGAATGGCGATCACGGCCTGCTGGACCAGTTCTCCCCCGATGGTGGCGCCGACGTTTTCCACGCGGCGAACCTGGTACTGGCCGAGGGAACGGGTCATGTCGTTCATGACGTCTTTCCGTTCCGTATCCGGAATGACTGCCGTCCGGATAATGACACCCCGGGCCGACGTCACATTCGTGTCGCTGCTTTCCAGCTGGATGACGGCGTTGCCCAGATTATGCTTGTCCAGCACCTGCCGCACCTGGGAAACCGTAACCGGTTTCTGGAAAGACAGGTCCATGATGCTGCCGCCCGTAAAGTCGATTCCCATGTTGAAACCACGGAAAATCATGGAGCCGTAACCGATCAGGAGGAAAACAATGGAGAGCGTAAAGAAAATCTTCCAGTGTCTGACAATGGAGAACTTTTTCATTTTCCGTTCCCCCCTTCCACCTGTTTCGGAGCCCTGTTCCCGTACCAGAAGGGATTCTTCGTCAGTTCTGAATTGACAAGGAACTTAAGCAGGAAACGGCTAACTGTAACAGCCGAGAACATACTCAGCAAAACGCCGAGGGCCAGGGTTACGGCGAAGCCTTTGACCGGGCCCGTGCCAAGATAGAACAGGACCAGGCAGGCCATCAGGGTCGTGATGTTCGAGTCGAGGATCGTGGACAGGGCGCGGGAAAAACCGCTGTCCATGGCTTTGCGCAGGGAGCGCCCCGCGCGGATTTCTTCCCGGAACCGTTCGAAAATCAGGACGTTCGCGTCGACCGCCATGCCGATGGACAGGATGATACCAGCCATGCCCGGCAGGGTCAGCGTCGCGTTCAGGTAGCGCATGAGGAGCAGCAAGAGCATCGTGTACAGCAGCAGGGCGATGTCCGCGACGAGGCCCGACAGGCGGTAGAACAGCAGCATGAAGACGAAAACGCCGGCGACACCGATGAGGAAGGCTTTCTGGCTGGCTTCCTTGGAATCCTGGCCCAGCGTCGGCCCGACCGTGCGGTTTTCAATGACTTCGAGTTTCACCGGCAGGGAGCCGCTGCGCAGGAGGATAGCCAGATGATTGGCGTCTTCCATGGTGCGTTCGCCCGTAATCTGGGCGCGGCCGCCCGTAATGGCTTCCTGGACAACGGGATTCGTCAGGATTTCCCCGTCCAGGGTGATGGCGATCTGTTTGCCCACGTTGCGGGCCGTCGTATCCGCGAATTTCTTCGCCCCTTCGTCCGTGAATTCCAGGTTGACCGTCGGCCGGTTGCCGTTACCCATCGTGGCTTTGGCATCTTTCAGGTCCATCCCGTTCAGGACCGTCTTGCCCTGGGGATCCTTGAACTCCAGCATGGCCGTCTTGCCGAGCATGTTGATGGCTTTTTCCGGATCCTTGACGCCCGGCAGTTCCACGATAATGCGGTCCTTGCCCTGGCGCTGCACGACCGGTTCCGTCAGGCCCAGCGCGTTGACGCGGCGTTCAATGATGTGCGTCGCCCGGTCGAGGGCATCGTCGTTCACCCGCAGCTGCGGCGTATCCTTCGCCTGCAGCACGACGTGGGTGCCGCCCTGCAGATCCAGGCCCTGTTTGACCGTACTGGCCAGGGGCCGGATATACATGCAAAATCCACCGATAATCGCGAGGGCGATGACCAGGAATTTGCCAAATTCATTCCATCTCAAAATTGATTTTCCCCTTTCCTACGGGAAATTCTCCCGCCAAAAAATAGATTCCGTAAAAAGAAACAACCGGCCGCAGCCGCTTATTCTTCATCGGGCGCTCGCAAAGGCCGTGCCGGGCAGTGGATCCACCGCTTTTCCGTCACGACCGCCTCCATCCAGCAATCCGTCGCTTCCATAGGGATGGCGAAAGTCAAAAAATCCTCGCAGGCAATGGCCAGGCGGTGGCCGCTGGTTCCCGCCAGGAAACGGTCATAGTAACCGGCCCCGCGTCCCAGCCGGGCTCCCTGTTCCGAAAAGCCGGCGCCAGGCACCAGGATCAGGTCCAGGCCGCGGGGATCCAAAAAGGTATACGGTTCCGGCACCGTGCGGATGCCGTACCGGTCCAAGGGCAGGTTCCCCAGTCGGGGAAGGACCGCGGCCCGAAATTCCGTCTTCGATACGATGAGCGGCACGGCCACGGTCTTCCCAAGGCGCAGGGCCTCCTGCAGGATCAGGTCCACAGACAACTCTTTGGCAAAGGCCAAATAGCCGAAAACCGTGGTGGCTTCCTGAAAAACACGGGATGCCAGGACCTGGCGCGCGACCGCTTCGGACAAGGCCGCCACCTGGGCGTCCGTGTGCGCCAGCATACGCCGCCGCAGTTCCTGCCGGAGCGCCTTTTTGCGCGCCGTTCCCGTCATTGCCGTTCCCTGGCCCATAGGGTCACTCTCCCTTTTCCACCCGTTCCTGCTTGGCCGCATCCTGGAACGCGCCGATGGCGGTGCGGTTCATTTCGATTTCCACGTTTTCCGCCACCTTCAGGGTGACCTTCGTTTCGCCGACCACAGTCAGCTGGCCGTAAATCCCGCTGTTCGTAATGACTTTGTCTCCGCGCTTCAACGCGTTGAGCATACGCTGGCGGCGTAGCTGCTCCTTTTTCTGGGGGCGCCACAGCATGAAATAGAAAATCGCGATCAACAGGATAAACGGAAATAAGGCGCTGATGGTCGCCATGATGTTATCCATCCCAATCCCTCCTTACGGAAACGGAACCAGCCGTTCCCTTCCTGATTTTTCAACAGTACAGATATTATATCAGAAAAAAGAAAATTTGTCTTTTGGAATTGCGCAAATCCCGGTCCGGCTGGAACCACTGTCATAAATCGGCCGGCCTCGCGTCCTTTTCTTCCCAATTGTCCCAAAAATCGCGGCGGAACTCCTGGAAACGGCCCTGCTCGATGGCTTCCCGCATACGGCGGGCGAAATCGAGGAGGAAATGGAGATTGTGGATCGACACGAGACGCAGACCGAAGGTTTCTTCCGCCTTGAAGAGATGGCGCACGTAAGCACGGGAGAAATTCCGGCACGTATAGCACTGGCACTCTTCGTCGATAGGACGAAAATCTTCCGCGTAGACGGCGTTGCGGATGACCAGGCGCCCGTGGCGCGTCATGGCCGTGCCATTGCGAGCGACGCGGGTCGGGAACACGCAGTCGAACATATCCACGCCCAGGTTGACGCCTTCGACGAGGCAGTCCGGTGTCCCGACGCCCATCAAATAGCGGGCCTTCCGCTTGTCCATGAGGTCCGTCGTCCGGTCCAGGATGTCATACATGAGCGGCTTCGGCTCCCCGACGGACAAGCCGCCGATCCCATACCCCGCGAAGTCGAGTTCCTGTAGTCCGAGGGCGCTTTCACGGCGGAGCTGAGAATACATCCCGCCCTGGACAATGCCGAACAGCGCCTGGTCAGGCCGCGTATGGGCCTCGAGGCTGCGTCTGGCCCAGCGCAGGGTGCGGTCCGTAGAACGTTTGGTGTAGGTTTCGTCCGACGGATACGGAATGCATTCGTCAAACGCCATGGCAATGTCCGCCCCCAGTTCTTCCTGGACGCGCATGGAAACTTCCGGGGACAGGAATTGCTTCGAGCCGTCGATGTGGGACCGGAAAAGGACGCCCTCCTCCGTGATTTTCCGCATGGCGCCCAGGCTGAAGACCTGAAAGCCCCCGCTGTCCGTCAGCATGCCCCGGTTGTAATTCATGAAGCGGTGCAGTCCGCCGGCTCTCTGGATGAGACCACTGCCGGGGCGCAGGAACAGATGGTATGTGTTGGCCAGGATGACCTGGCTGCCCATCTCATACAACTCTTCCGGCGACAGGGTCTTGACCGTGGCTTGCGTGCCGACGGGCATGAACATGGGCGTCTCGAAGGTGCCGTGCGGCGTATGGAGACGCCCCCGGCGTGCCTTGCCGCGGGTGTCTTCCGTGAGTAATTCGTACGTGACTGCGTGCATCGTTACTCCTTCTCCAGTTTGGTAATGAACATGGCGTCGCCGAAGGAGAAGAAGCGATACTTTTCCTTCACGGCTTCCGCGTAGGTGCGCAGCATGATTTCGCGCGTGGACAGGGCCGATACGAGCATCAGGAGCGTGCTCTGGGGCAAGTGGAAATTCGTCACCAGGGCGTCCGCGATATGCCACTGGAAGCCCGGGTAGATGAAAATGTCCGTCCAGTTCCCGCCGGCCTGGACCGTGCCCGTCGCCCCGGCCGATTCCAGGGTCCGGACAGCCGTCGTGCCCACGGCAACAACGCGCCGTCCTTCGGCCTTGGCCTTGTTGATGGCGGCGGCGGCTTCGGGCGTCACGCTGTAAAACTCCTTGTGCATGGGATGGTCTTCGATGTTTTCCTCGTTGACGGGACGGAACGTGCCCAATCCCACATTCAGCGTGACAAACACTTCCTCACACCCCTTGTCCCTAATTTTCTGCAGGAGTTCTTTCGTGAAATGCAGGCCTGCCGTAGGGGCGGCGGCAGAACCGGGATCCCGGTTGTATACGGTCTGGTAGCGTTCCTTGTCTTCCAGTTCCGCCGTAATGTACGGCGGCAGCGGGACTTCTCCGAGGCGGTCGAGAATTTCCTCAAAGACGCCGTCGAATTCGAAGCGGGCGATGCGGCCGCCGAAATCCGTATGGTCCACGATGGTACAGGCCAGGTCATCGGAGAAGTTGATGTGTGCCCCTACCTGGAGCCGTTTCCCCGGACGGACAAGGACCTCCCAGTCCGTATTGTTCAAACGCGTCAGAAGAAAAACTTCCACATGGGCGCCCGTATCCTTGCGTCCGTGCAAGCGGGCAGGAATGACCCGCGTGTCATTGAAGACCAGCAGGTCGTCGGGCCGCAGATAGTCCGGCAAATCGTAAAAATGACGGTGTTCCATGGCGCCCGTATCTTTATCCACCACGAGGAGGCGGCTGTGATCCCGCGGTTCCATCGGGTGCTGGGCAATCAATTCTTTCGGCAGGTCGTAATCAAAATCCGTAACTTTCAACGTAAGGCTTCCTTTCCTCAGCGGATTGCCGCTGTGCTTGTTTTCCGGAAAAATGGCTCACGGTTCCCCCGCGGCATAGACAGTCACCAGTGCCGTGCCGGGATAATAGTGGGACAGGATGGTCCGGTAGTACCCGTCCCGGTCCCCCGCCGCGACGGCCATGCCCCGGGCTCCCCACTTGCTCAGGCCCAGGCCCGTACCGATGCCCCTTCCCCGGAAGAAGATTCCTTCATCCTTGCCTCCCGTCAGGAAATGGAAACCCCGGATCGTGGTCTGCCACGCCGGGCGCGTCGGTTCCTGCACTTCGATGGGCATTTGCTTGCGGCCGATTTCGATACCCGCGCTGTTTTCAATGGGGATATCCAGCTTGTCCGGCACGGCCTCGGCCCGGTACATATCAAAGTCGTTGCTGGGTAAGGCCAGCATGTCCGCGAATTCGCGGCCTGTCAGGGTGAGATTCCCCTGTTCTCCCTGCCAGGACAGGGAACGGACACGGCCGCTGGCGTAACGGTCCCGCTCGTCCGGATCTGTCCGCGTCGACAGGCGGTATCCCGTCAGTTTCCCCAGGGACGGGTCGCGCTGGTTCAAAAGGCGGCGGATTGTCGCTACGGGGATGAATTTTTCCCATCGGTAGCCCGGGCAGTCCTGATCGAAATCCTCCACGGACGGGAGGTACGGCACCTCGTACCCCAGGGCTTCCGCAGCGGCAACCGTACGGCCGCCGCTGCTTTCGGAAGAATAGGCCGCCGCCGGGGCCCCCTGATAGTACAGGACCTGGCCGGCCGTCGTCCGGGCCACGGCAGCCACGGCCTGGTTCACCGTACGGCCGCCACCGTAAAAAGCGCCGCTTTCGACGGAGCGGACCGCGTACAGCCGTTCTCCCTGTCGCTGCTTTTCATACCAGGCGAGACTGCGGACCGCCACGGCCTGGGCCTTGATGGCCTCGTCCGGCCAAACCGGGGACGACTTGGGTCCCAGGACGGATTCGACGTAGAATTCCAGGGACACGCGGTTGACGACCGTCAAATCCGCGCCCTCGCCGGACGCATAAATCCGCACTTCCCCGGGGCAGTCCTGCTTGTTCACCAGAAAGGACGGCAGGGGCTCCCTCGCGCGGGTCGCCGGGTTTCCCTTCCCCGCGTTCCCCGCATCGCCGGCCCCCTTCTCCCCGGCCACCGTCAATACGAGAGGACCTTCGTACACTTCCGCGCCGAGACGGATTTTTCCCCCGTCGGCCGCAAAAAAATAGCGTCCGGCCGCCAGGGTCCGCTGCCTGCCGTCCGGCAAGGTCAGCGTCACCGGCAGCGCCGCTTCGACTTCCGCCGAATACTGGGATACGACGACCCCGACATCAAAGCCGGGAGAGGCCGCCCGGGCCGCCGAATTCCACAGGACACCAAACAGGAACAGGACAGTCCAGAGGATCGATTTCATAGAAAACCTCCATGGGATAGGGAAGACACGGCATTCACAGATACGGGAGATGGTCCTGCCTTTCCAGCTGGATAATCTTCTTCGTGACGCGCACATAGCCTTGAGTTTCGCGCGGCCCTTCCCCGTTCTTGACTTTCGGGCGCTCCTCATACCGGTCCCGCTCGCTGAAGACACAACCGCAGTAAGGCTGGCGGTACAGTCCCAGTTCCAGGCTGAGGTCGACGCCTTCCTGATAATGGGGGCGCCAGTCGTATTCCACGAACGGAAGGCCAAAGGCTTCCGAGGCAGCGCGCCCCTCCTGCACCAGCAGTTCGTGTTTCTGATACGGGCTATAGAGCAACGTCGTACTGAAGGCGTCAAACCCATGCTCTTTCGCGTAGGCCGCGGCATAACGCATGCGGATCCGATAGCAGAAGGCGCAGCGCGGGCCGGGACGCTCGGCGAGCATGCCGGCGACACATTCCTCCAGGGGATAAGTTTTGTCAAGGATCAGACGATAGCTTTTTTTCTCCGCCAGTTCCCGCAAAGCGGCCAGCCGCCGCTTGAATTCTTTATAGGGATGAATATTGGGATTATAGAAGAGAAGCGTGAAATCCACACCCTCGTCCGTCAAGGCCTGCGTCGGATAGCAGGCGCAGGGCCCGCAGCAGGCATGCAGCAGTAATTTCATCACATTCCTGATTCCTTTCCCGTTCACGGGGGCACGCCGGGTCTCTCGCCGCGGCAGCGCTCCTGCCCGGATTCCTGGCGGTGCCTCACAACAGGGGCTGCTGTTCCGGCACGCCGCCGTGTTCCGGGTACGGCAGACCCAGATATTGGTAGGTCTTCCGCGTGACCACACGGCCCCGGGACGTGCGCTGGAGCAGTCCGAGCTGCATCAGGTACGGTTCGATGACATCTTCGATGGTACCCGCTTCCTCACTGACAGCCGCCGCAATGGTATCGACCCCGACCGGGCCGCCGCCGAAATTCTTGACGATGGTCTGCAGGATGCGGTAATCGTTCCGGTCCAGGCCGCACTGGTCCACTTCGAGACGCGCCAATCCCTGTTCGGCCACCTTTTTATCGATGACGCCGTTGCCCATGACCTGGGCGAAATCGCGGATCCGCTTCAGCAGCCGGTTCGCCACACGGGGCGTGCCGCGGGAGCGGCGGGCGATTTCCAGGGCTCCCTCTTCTTCAATGGCCACGTCCAGTTTTTCCGCCGATTTGCGGATAATGATGGCCAAGTGTTCCGGCGTATAAAATTCCAGCCGGCACTGGACGCCGAAGCGGTCCCGCAGCGGGGCCGCCAGGGACCCGAGGCGTGTCGTCGCCCCGATGAGGGTGAACTTCGGCAGGGGCAGGCGGACATTCTGGGCGCCGGGCCCTTTGCCGATGACAATATCGAGCTGGTAGTCTTCCATGGCCGAATAGAGGATTTCCTCCACGGCCTTCGGCAGGCGGTGGATTTCGTCGATAAAGAGGACCTCGCCCTCTGCCAGGGTCGTCAGCACGGCGGCCAGATCGCCCTGGCGCGTAATGGCCGGTCCCGACGTGACGCGCATGTTAACGTGCAGTTCATTGGCGATGATATTGGCCAGCGTCGTCTTGCCCAGGCCCGGCGGCCCGAACAGCAACACGTGGTCCAGGGCTTCCTGCCGTTCCAGGGCTGCCTTGATGAAGACTTCGATATTCTGTTTTACCTTATCCTGGCCGATGTACTCTGCCAGCGTCCGGGGGCGCAGGCTGTATTGCTCGGCATCGGCCGCCTGCGCCGCGCCGTCTACGATACGGTCGTCAAAATCCATGTCTTCCTCCCCCTGTCCTTACCGGTTGGCGAAAATCTGCAAGGCTTTGCGGATCAGTTCCTCCCGGCTTTGGTTTTCGTAACCCTCTATCCTGCGCAGGACCGGCTGGATTTCCGCGTTGGCGTACCCCAGGGCCGCCAGGGCCTGCACAGCCTGTTCCACGGCGCCGCCCTGCCGCTTCTCCACAAGTTCCGCGAAGTGGCGGTCTTCTTCCTGGCCTTCCAGGGTGCCGATCTTATCCTTCAGTTCGAGAATCATCCGTTCCGCCGTCTTCTTGCCAATACCCGGCAGCTTCGTCAGGGTCTTCACATCGCGGCTCTGGACGGCCAGATAGAAATCGCCGGGTTTGATTCCCGACAGGATGCCCATGGCCCCTTTGGGGCCGACACCGCTGACCCGCAGCAACAGGCAGAACAAGTCGTAGGACGGCTGGTCCAGGAATCCGTACAGCAGGATCGCGTCCTCCCGTACGACCGTATACGTCTGCACCTTTGTCTCCTGTCCCAGGGACAGGGTCTGGAGCTGGCCCACCGGCATAAACACACGATACCCCACGCCCCCTACCGTTTCGAGGAGGCAGTAGCCTGTCGTCAACGCCGTGACCGTTCCCTTGATGGAACCTATCATAATGAAATACTCCTGTCTCACGTCACCCGGACGGACGGCAGCCTGCCGCCGTACCGTCGTGCCTTATCGTTTACTCAGCGGATTGCGCTGGGCTTCGAGGATTTCCCGGATGCGGGCGCCCGTCCCCTGGTTGCGCAGGCGCAGGACATGCTCCTCGTAAAGGCCACAGATTGCCATGGCCAGGGCGTCGGCCGTGTCGTCCGGGGCGATTTTCTCCCGAATGCCGAGCAACCGCTGGACCATAAAAATCACTTGCTTTTTGCTGGCGCTGCCGGTTCCCGTCACAGCCTGCTTGATCTGCATGGGCGTGAACTCCAGGATGGGAACCCCTTGCTGGCCTGCCGCCAGCAGGACAACCCCACGGGACTGGGCCACAGGGAGAGCCGTATTGACGTTCCGCGCGAAAAAGAGTTTTTCAATCGACAGCAGGTCCGGATGGTACCGTTCGAGAATCGCGGAAATGTCGCCGTAAATCTTCTGCAGCCGGACTTCGGGCTTCCAGTCCTTGTCCGTAAATACCGACCCGTACAGGACGGGCCGCAGGACATTGTTTTTCATTTCCACCAGGCCGTACCCGCAAATGGCCGTACCCGGATCGATGCCTAAGGCAAGCATGCTCTTCCCCCTTTACTCCACTTGTTTCATTATACCTTATTTAGAGGAATTATACAGGCCTCCGAGGGAAAAATTTGTGAACATTCATTTGCTTTTTCCCGGACCCATAAAAAAAGGCAGGCTCCGAAAAAGCCTGCCTCCCTTGCGTCCCTTACTCTTCCTCGTCTTCCTCGTCCGGCAAATCGGCGTTGGTGTAGACTTCCTGCACGTCATCCAGGTCTTCGAACATCTCAATGGTCTTGCGGACCTTTTCGGCGTCTTCGCCTTCCAGCTTGACCATCGTGTCCGGAACCATGGTAATCTCAGACATGACCGTCTCGATACCGTTGTCGGCCAGGGCCTTTTCGACGGTGTCGAAATCATCGGGATCCGTCAGGATTTCCAAGCTGTCGTCATGGGACTTGACATCTTCCGCGCCCGCTTCAAGGGCAATCATCATGATATCGTCTTCGGACTTGTCCTGCAGCCCTTCTTCCCGGTCAATCGTGAAAACGCCTTTGCGTTTGAACATCCAGCCGACGGAACCGGTTTCGCCCATGTTGCCGCCGTGTTTCGTGAAGACGTGGCGGATATCGGCAGCGGCGCGGTTGCGGCTGTCCGTCAGGACATCCAGCATAATGGCCACCCCGGCCGGACCGTAGCCTTCGTACGTGATTTCCTCGTAGTTGGCACCGCCCGTTTCCCCCGTGCCCTTGGCAATGGCACGTTTAATGTTGTCTTTCGGGATATTGTTCGCCTTCGCCTTGGCCAGTGCCAGTTTCAGGCGCATGTTGCCGACCGGGTCGGGGCCGCCCATACGGACGGCAATGGTAATCTCGCGGCCGATTTTCGTGGTAATCTTCCCTCTGGCGGCATCGGCCTTGCCTTTTTTGTGCTTGATATTCGCCCATTTAGAATGTCCGGACATACTTGAAACCTCCCATGATCTCTAAAAGGATACTTTAAATATAACCATTGTATTATAACTCTTTTCGCCGCTCTTGACAACCAAAATGTTGCGCTTTTTGCCTGCCAGCGGCCTCCCGCTTCCCTCTTGCCGGGCATTCCGTGGCATCCGGATGCAGGCCGTCAGACTTCGAAATTGAGCTTCTTCACCGCTTCGACGGCTTCGGGATTTTCCAGGCTCGTCTTCTTCCCCGTCGCCGCCGCGAATTTCGTGACGAGAACGCGGGTCACGCCCTGCATCGCCAGGGCGCCGGGTCCGTCGACGCAACCGTTGGCGCAGGCCATGCCTTCCAGGTAGTCGGCCTGCAGCTTGCCGTCCTTGATCTGCTGCAGCTTTTCATGACAGTTGCGCAGGCCCGCCGCATATTCAAGGCGGCAGTTTTTCTGCAAATCTTCCGGCAGGACTTCCTTCATGGACGACTGGACCCCCCGCAGCAGCGGGAACCCGATACCCCCGGCTGCCGCCTCGCTCTGGACTTCCGGGGCGTCCGAATCGTTCAGGTCGATTCCCACACCGTCCAGCAGGCACTGCAGCTCCTCAAAAGTCAGGGTAAAGTCCATACTCTCCGGATGGGCGATGGTTTCCGCCTTTTTGGCAATGCACGGCCCGATAAAACAAGTCAGGGCATCGGGGTACTTGTCCTTGAGGTACCGGGCGCACGATACCATGGGAGACGTCGTTTTGGAAATGTTGTCATCGTATTCCGGGAAATGTTTCTTCACGAGATCCACAAAAGCCGGGCAGCAGGAACTCGTCAGAAAGTCGATTTCCTTGGGCACCTTCTCCAGGAACTCTTCCGCCTCATGGAGCGTCGTGATATCGGCGCCGACGGCAACTTCGGCCACTTTGAAGAAGCCCAGTTTCCGCAGTCCTCCCACCAGCTGGCCAAAGGTGACTTTCATGCCGAACTGGCCGACAAAAGACGGGGCCAGCATGGCAATGACCTTTTTCTTTTGTTTCAGCGCGGCCAGGAGCGGCATGAGCATGCTCCGTTCGTCAATGGCCCCGAAGGGACAGGCCGTCCGGCAGTTGCCGCAGTGGACACACTTATTGTAATCGATGACCGTACGTTTGTCCGGGCCCGCTGAAATGGCATCAAGGGCGCAGGCCGTCATACAGGGCCGGTTGATTTCGATAATGGCGCCGTAAGGGCACGATTTGGCGCAGCGTCCGCACTCGATGCAGATGTCCCGGTTGATGAACGCCCGGTTGTTCTGGATGGAAATGGCGTGCTTGGGACAATTGTTCATGCACTTATGGGAAATGCAGTGGCGGCATACATCCGTCACGTAATACTTTTCGATGGGACAGGCGTCGCAGGCATTGGGCAGCACGTCTACCACGGGCAGGGACTTGTCGTACTTCCCGGTCAGTGCTTCCTTCGACGCATTGATGATGTTCAGGCCCAGGGGCTGCCAAAGGGCCATCTGAATCCGGTTTTTCAGAACCGCGCGCTCTTTGTGGACGCAGCAGCGCACCCGAGGTGTTTCATCGGTCACGACTTCATACAGGATGTCATAGACATGTTCAGGCAAACAGTCGTTCCACGCATAGCGGGCAATCCGGCGCAAAACTTCCCGTCTGAAATTCGTAACTTGTGTAGTTTCCATGGCGATATCCTCCCTGTTTCATTGTTAACATTATATATCATGGACAGTCCGGAAGGAAAGGAAAATCAGCCGAACCGCCAAAAAAAGCCACTTTCCGGCAGTACGACAAAAAACCCCTTTACGCGTTGGCGTAAAGGGGTTTTTCCTGAACCGGCAACAATCTATCCTCCCAGGGCGCTTCCACCCAAGTACTTTCGACGC
>OMWZ01000007.1 GCA_900314855.1 uncultured Selenomonadales bacterium | reverse complement strand
GACTTCCGGCCCTAAGGCAGAAGAAACATTGAATTTACCGTTTTATTGGGTCACTTTTAACCGGCCAAATGGGTCAAATTGAACCCGGCCTTGACACCGTCCGGGTTCTATCCGCAGAAATAACCGGCGTCATGCCCTTTTTCGGGAATCCATTCCTGATCAAGCCTCCCATTAAAAACACCCCCTTCCCATTCGGGAAGGGGGTGTTTGTCGTTTTGGGCGCTGCCGGGTTTTCCCGGCCAGTCCGCGGCGGAGGGCTGGGGGGCGTTCTGTTTATTTCGCCAGCAGGGTTTCGAACCCCGCTTTCAGCTTCTGGTCGTCTTTCTTTTTGCTGTCCTGGAAGCGTTGGTAGGTCTTCTGCAGGTCCGCGCGGATATAGGCCTGGTCGCCTTTCTCCATATTCAGGGCGATGCGGAAATCCTCCAGGGCGTTCCGGAAGTCTCCTTTCAGGCCGTACAGTTCACCGCGATTGCTGAAGGCCGGGGCAAAATAGTTCTGCGAGCCTACGGTGCGGCTGTAGGCGTTAATGGCCTTGTCATACTCCTTGAGCAGGTAGTAGGCCAGGCCCTGGTCGAAGTTGGCCCGGCGGTTGGAACGGTCCTGCTGGAGGGCGAAATTCGCTTCCCGCAGGGCTTCCGCCCCGTTGCCTTCGCGGATGTACTGTTCGGCTTTCAGCATATGGGCCTGGGGAGAGTAGCGGCTCTGGGGGCGGCTGATTTCTTTGTCGAGGCTGTTCGTATAGGTCTGGTAATTCGTTTCGCTGGCCGTAAAATTCGGCAGGTACTGGGCCTGGGCCACCAGGGGGACGGAAAGGCTGCCAAGCAGGGCCGCGGCAAGGGCAAGGGACTGGATTTTCATGATGCGTTCTCCTTTTGTTCGTGACGTTTTTTATAGGTATCGTAAAGGACCCCGACGACGGCGCCGAAGATGGCGATGGTCAACCAGCCGAATCCGTCGGCGTACAGGGGGATGATGGACAGCGTCTGGTGGACCGAAGCGGGAATCTCCACGTGGGCCGCCTTGAGTCCTTCAAAGACGGAAGCCACCGTGACGATCCACATGGTGCAGCGGAAGACGCGTTTGTTGCCCGTAAAGCCGCAAAGGTGCAGCAGGGACAGGGCAATGACAATGGGGTAGAGGAAGCACAGGACGGGAATGGCGCCCATGACGATGCTCGTCAGCCCGAAGTTCGAAATCAGCAGGCTGGCCGCCGTAATGGCGAGGGCGAGCCGTTTCTGTGACACTTTATGCTGAAAGAGGATTTCAAAGTAGTGGGAAATGGACGAGATGAGGCCGATGCTCGTAGTCAGGCAGGCCAGGATGATGATGAGCGACAGAATCAGGGTCCCGTAGTGCCCCAGGTATTCCAGGGCGATGGCCACGAGGATGGGAGCCCCCGTTTCAAAGGTGCCTTCCAGGTAGCGGTGCGCCTCGGCGCCAGCGTACGCGAGACCGTAGTAGATGGCAGCCAGCAGCAGCATGGCAATCAGGCCGGCGCCGACGAAGGCTTTGAGGGTCTGTCCGCGCCCCGTGACGCCGCATTTCTTGATGGCGGACAGGGTCCCGCCGGCGAAAATCAGGCCGGCCAGCATGTCCATGGTGTTATAGCCTTCCTGGAAGCCCTTGAGGAAGGGATTCGTCAGGTACAGGCCCTGCGGATGCTGCGGGGTAAAGGACGGCCCCAGGAACACGCGGAGGAAAAGCAGGACCAGGCAGAGCAGCAGGGCTGGCGTCAGGATTTTGCCGAGCCAGTTGATGACCTTGCTCTCGTTGTGGGCCACATAGTAGCTGAAAAGGAAATAGAGGGCCGAATAGCAGAACAAGGACAGGGGAGACGGCGCTCCCAGATGCGGCGCCACGACGATTTCATAGCTGAAGGCCGCCGTGCGCGGAATCGCGAAGAGGGGGCCGATGACAAGACACGTCGTGAACAGCAGGATTTTTGCGTAGGCCACGTTGACCGGGCTGGCGACATCGGTCAAATCGTCGGATCCCGTAAAGGCCACGGCGAGGACCGCCATCAAGGGAAGGCCGACGCCGGTGATGCAGAAGCCGAGCGTGGCCATATTGAGATTGCCCCCGGCCAGATATCCGAACAAGGGCGGGAACATCAGGTTCCCGGCGCCGAAAAAGCTGGAAAACAGGACGAAACTGATGGCCAGTAATTTACCCCAAGTCATGGTATCTCGCATGATAGCACCTGTTCCTTATTTGACGATGATGCGGTAATATTTCTTTTTGCCTTTGCGGACGAGGGCGCCGCCGTCTTTTTCGAACAGCTCCGGAGACAGGGCGAATTCCGGATCTTCCACGGCTTCGTTGTTCAGGTACAAGCCGCGCTGGGCAATCATCTGGCGGGCTTCGCGCTTGCTCGAGAAAATCTTCTGTGCCGTCAGGACGTCAACCAGTTTGGCCGTTTGGTCGGCCGCCGTGATTTCCAGGGTGGGCACGTGTTCCATGTCCACGCCGCCGCCGAAGAGGGCTTCTGTCGCCTGGACCGCTTTATCGGCCTCCTCCTGGCCGTGGACCAGTTTCGTCACTTCGTAGGCCAGGACTTTTTTGGCTTCGTTGATCTTTTCATCCTTGTACGCCGCGAGTTTGCGGATTTCGTCCATGGGAAGGAAGGTCAGCAGGCACAGGCATTTTTCCACGTCGGCATCGTCGATGTTGCGCCAGTACTGGTAGAACTCGTAGGGAGAGGTCTTTTCCGGGTCGAGCCACAAGGCGCCTTTTTCCGTCTTGCCCATCTTGCGGCCGTCCGCCGTGGTCAACAGATTGAAGGTCATGCAGAAGGCCGGTTTCTGTTCCTTGCGGCGGATCAGCTCCACGCCGGCAATCATGTTGGACCACTGGTCATCGCCGCCCAGTTCCATGAGGCAGCCATACTTGTCATGCAGGATGTAGAAGTCGTAGGCCTGCATGATCATGTAGTTGAATTCGAAGAACGTCAGGCCCTTTTCCCAGCGTTTTTTGTAGCATTCGGCCGTCAGCATGCGGTTGACACTGAAATGGACGCCCACTTCGCGGAGCATCTGGATGTAATTCAGGCCCAGGAGCCAGTCGGCGTTGTTGACCATGAGGGCCTTGCCGTCGGAAAAGTCGATAAAGCGGGCCATCTGCTTCCGGAAGCAGTCGATGTTGTGCTGAATGAATTCCGGGGTCAGCATCTTGCGCATGGAATCCTTGCCCGAAGGATCGCCAATCATGCCCGTGCCGCCGCCCAGGAGGGCGATGGGACGATGGCCGGCGCGCTGCATGTGGGCCATGGCCATGAGGGCGATAAAGTGGCCGACGTGCAGGCTGTCCGCCGTGGGATCGAAGCCGATATAAAACGTGACCTTTTCTTTTTCGAGCAGCTCACGGATTTCGTCTTCGTGAGACAGTTGCGCGATAAAGCCGCGTTCTTTTAAAACATCGAAAACTGACATGGGTAAACTCCTCCTAGTTTGATGATCCACTCTATTTTACTACTTTCCCGCAGCAAAGGCAAATAGCGGCGGACGCCGTGGCACGCGGCCGGCTTCGCCTCCGGACAGCCTTGTCCCGGGCCGGGTCTGTCCTTGACGGACTGGGGCCGATTCAATATAATGAAAGTGCGCAACCTTAACACAGGCCGTGCGGGGATTCCGCGCCGACCCGCGTCCGGACTGGGTTCCGGCCGCCTTGGCAGGACATCCGCGCTGGCAGTCATATGAATATGGAGGAGGAGTTTCCTATGAGACCTGATTTGATCGTACCGGGCGAACACGAAGAGGAGTTTGCCGCCGCCCATGACACACGCGTCGTGACCGTGCCCTTTTCCCCGCTGGAGAAGCGGATGGCGAAAGAAAAACCCCAGCTGATGCCGGGGCTTAAAGTGCTCCGGGAAGAGCTGGGGGACGCGGAATTCGAGCGCCTGATCACACGGATCCACAATATCAATGTCGCGGACGAACGGTGCCTGATTGTCGCCGAAAGTGAGCTGCACCGCACGTTCATCTTGCGGGACGCCCTTCCGGCTATCGCCAAGGCTTTCCATGTCACGAACATCCGCGTCGTGACCCAGGGCTGAGCCAGGCCCCGCGGCGTCGCGCCGGCAAAGACGAACAGGCAACACCCGGTCCCTCCCGAGGAGGGGAGCCGGGTGTTTTTTTGCGCGCCTCGCCGACCAGGCCGTGCGCCGGCGAAATCCGTTTTCAGGGCAGGGGCTGGAGGTCGTGCAGGTCGTAGGGCGTGTTCTGGTACACCAGGTTGATCCAGTTGGAGTAGAACAGGTGGGCGTAGGAACACCACTTGAAGACCGGCGGTTCCGAGGGATCGTTTTCCGGGTAGTAGTATTTCGGGATGGCCGGATGGAGCCCTTTGTCCCTGTCGCGGACGAACTCCTCCTCCAGGGTGCGGCGGTTGTACTCGAAGTGCCCCAGGACGAAGACACGGCGGATGTCCTCGGCCGTGACGATGTTGACGCCGTGATAGGACGAACGGGACAGGACCGTCAGGGCCGGATGGCTTTCGACAGCGGCGTGGTCGATGTCCGTATGGCGCGACTGGGGGATGAAGTAACGGTCGTCGAAGCCCCGCAGCAGGGGATGGTATTTCATGGTCAAGTCATATTGGTAGATGCCGGAAAACTTTTTCGGCAGGAGATGTTTCTGGATCCCGTAATGGTAATACAGTCCGGCCTGGGCGCCCCAGCAATAATAAAGGACGGAAAAGACGTGGCGCTTGGCCCATTCCATGTATTCCGTGAATTCCTGCCAGTAGTCGACGTCTTCGAAGTCATAGCATTCGACGGGCGCTCCCGTGACGAGGAAGCCGTCATAGTAGCGGTCTTTGATGTCCTGGAATTCCAGGTAGGCCGAGTCCAGGTAGGAGTTGTCCGTGTGGGTCGCTTCGTGCGTGATCGTGCGGCAGAAATCGACTTCGATCTGGATGGGGGAATTTCCCAGAAGGCGCAGCAGCATGAGCTCCGTCGGTTTTTTCAAGGGCATCAGGTTCAGAATCAGGATGCGCAGGGGGCGGATGTCCTGCGTATGGGCCCGCTGTTCCGTGATTGTGACGATTCCTTCCTGCCGCAGATTGTCTACGGCGGACAACTGGTCGTTGACTTTGATTGGCATACTTTCATTCCTCCTGTACAGGTCGTGTTCCCGGCCCCGGTTTTCGGCAAATAAAAAAACCTCCATCCCCTTGGGACGGAAGTTCCGTGGTACCACCCAAATTCATCCGGTCGTCGCCGGCCGGACCTTGCGGGTACGCACGTCGGCAGCGCCTGGCGCCGCGTCGGATCAATACCCTGGCGCTGTAACGGGCACACCCGGACGGCCTGAGGGGCGGACGCCCTTTCAGCCAGTCGGTTCCGAGGCCATCTTCGCCGGTTTTCCCTGTCCTTTCTTGCACCCTGTGAAAGGTCTCTGTGCCAGTTCCTGCCGGTTACTCTTCTCTTCACGACCGATATCTTATTACATTCTGTGTCCAAGGGTACCATCGGCAGGGACGCAAGTCAAGGGAAAGTCCCCGACTGCGCGCATTTTTCGCCGTCCCCGCTGCTTTCAGGACGTTTGTGTGTCCAATGTTACAAAACAACCTTGGGCGGGAGTCCTTGTCAGGACTCCTTTCTTTCGCTAAAATGGGGGCGTGGGATTTTTCAGGATCCCAGGAAAAGAGGATGTAGGATTTATGTATATACGCAAAGCGACAACAGCAGACCTGTCTGCCGTCACCGCCGTCGAAGCGGCTTGTTTCCCACCGGCGGAAGCGGCGACGGAAGACCAGTTCCGGGAACGTCTGGCCGCCTACGGGGACCATTTCCTGCTGCTGGAAGAAGAAGGCCGACTGATCGGGTTCATCGACGGCCCCGTGACGGTGGATCCCGATTTGACCGACGATATGTACGCCGACACGTCGTGCCATTGCGAGGAGGGGGCGTGGCAGATGATTTTCGGCCTGAACACCCTGCCGGAATGGCGGCGCCAAGGCTGCGCCGGACGGCTGATCGAGGCCTTGAAGGACAAGGCACGGCAGGAGGGACGCCGGGGCGTAGTCCTGACCTGCAAGGACCGCCTCGTCCCTTACTACGCCAAATTCGGCTTCGTTAATGAAGGCGTGTCCCCGTCCACCCATGGTGGGGTGGTCTGGTACCAGATGCGTCTGAAGTTTTGAGGCGCCGGGAACGGCGGGAATTCGCCGTCCGGCGGCAGATTTCCGCTGGATCCGTTTCGGTGCCCATTCCGTGAGCAAGAAGGAGGTTCCCATGAAACAGCTTATCTTCACGTGCCCCACGTTGAAAGGGGAACTGCTGGAGGCCCTGGACGCGGCCGGCAACGAATCGCCGGTTCTGCTGCTGCCCCAGCGGCTGCACAGCTATCCTGACGAATTGCACGACTACCTGCAGGACTGCATCGACCGGGCGGCCCACGTGGACCGTGTTATCCTGTTGCCGTCGGGCTGCGGTGGCAGCACGGTAGGGCTCCGGGCCGGGTCGGCGCCGCTCGTCATCCCCCGGTCGCGGGATTGTATCGATATCCTCTTGTCGGACCGGAGCCTGGCCGACGCCAAAAAGAACCGGGACGGGAAGGGCGTTTTCATGACGAAGGACTGGGCGGAGTTCCAGAAGCGTTCCAGCCTCGATTATGACACTTTGGTCGGCCAGAAAGGGGAGGACGGCGCCCGGGCGTTCCTGAAAAAGGTATACGGTCCCTTCAACCATTTTTATCTGATCGACACGGGCTGCTACGAGCTGGAACCGGTCCAGGCCTATCTCCAGCCGACCTTGGACGCCATCGACGGCAGCTTGACGGTCCTTCCCGGGCCCTGCGGCATCCTGAAGAAGGTGGCCGCCGGTCTTTTCGACGACGACTTTTGCGTTACCGCGCCGGGAGACACCGTGCCGAAGGGGTTCAGCATGCCGAATTTCGACTGAGGCGGCGGGGGTAGGGGGCGAGAGAGTACCCCAAGACAGTGCCCCCAGGGATGGAACGTTGCACAAGCCCCGTTTTTGATGGCAAAAGGACGCCAAAGCAAAAAGGGCAAATAAAAACTGGAAGTCAGATAAGCTCTGGCTTCCAGTTGTTTTTTTATTTGGTCGGGGCGGCGAGATTCGAACTCACGGCCTCTTGTACCCGAAACAAGCGCGCTACCAAACTGCGCCACGCCCCGACAACAACGTTAGTATACTAGATTCGGTGGTCTTTGTCAACGGGAAATTTGTCATTTTATCAAGTTTTTTGCATAAGAAAAGGAGGGCGCGCGCCGCCGGAGACGCCGGGAATTTGGATTTTCGTTAATTCCCTGCGTTTTTTCTACGTTTTCGCCATGGGAAAAGTGACAAATCGCCGCAAGTGTTGTATGATTAAGAAGAATGTAGGCAGTCCTGCCGTTCGTGTCACGGATGTCCGGGCTGCGGGAAAGGCTGGGCAGAAAAACCAATGCGGATCATTACGGGAAAAGCCCGGGGTCTTCACCTGACCGTACCGAAAAATTACGACGTCCGCCCGACGGCGGACCGGGTGAAGGAATCCCTCTTCAATATCATCGGCCAACGGGTGTCGGGCGCGGCAGTGCTGGACCTCTTTGCCGGGACGGGAAATTTGGGCTTGGAAGCGTGGAGCCGCGGCGCCCGTCTCATTCAATTCGTGGACCACAATCGCGATTCCCTGAAGCTTGTGCGAAGCAACATCGCCAAGTGTCGGGCGGAACAGGACTGCAAGGTCCTCAAGCACGACGCCGAGGCCGCCGTGGACCTGCTGTTCCGGCAGGGGCAGCGCTTCGATTTGATTTTTGTGGACCCGCCTTACAATAAAGGATGGGTGCAGAAGGTCCTTCACAAGCTGGAATCCGTCCCGCTGCTGACGGAGTCCGGGTGGCTGATACTCGAACATTCCCGGCACGACGACCTGACGGGCCAGGTGCCGGCGGGCTATGAACAGTTCCGCAGCCGGCAGTATGGGGAAACAATCCTGACGTTCCTTCGCCATGCGTCCGCCCCCGCGGGCACGGAGGTCCTTGACGGGACCGCCGGCGGGATGGGGGATGGCGGGCAGGATGCCTGACCGGCAGGGAAAAACCGGCAATCAAGAAACCTGCGTATACGTTGGTAGGGGCCCCGGGGCCCTGAGCGGGTTTAGGAGGAATTTGCATGCGTAGAGCCGTATGCTCCGGCAGCTTCGACCCTGTCACGAAGGGTCATCTCGACATCATCGAACGAGCCAGCCGCATGTTCGATGAACTGATCGTCTGTGTGTTTTATAATCCGACCAAGGACAAGGCCTTGTTCACGCCGGAAGAACGGGTGGCCATGCTGAAGACGGCGACGGAACATCTTCCGAATGTCGTCGTGACGAGCTACAGCGGCTTGCTGAACGACTTTTGCGTGGCCCGCAAAGCGCCTTTCATCGTCCGCGGCCTGCGGGCTTTCACGGACTTTGAATATGAGTTCCAGCGCGCCTTGTTGCTGAAAAAGATCAATGAATCCCTGGAAACGGTGTTCATCATGACGAACGCCGCGTACTCCTATATCAGTTCGTCCGGCGTGCGGGAAATCCTCGCGTTCGACGGAGACATCAATATGCTGGTGCCGGAAGGCGTCGGCGCTCAGGTACACCAGTTCATGCACGGCAAGCACCTGGATCCGTGCGATTGATCCGGCACGGACAAGGACCGTGGAAAGACAGTGAAAGAAAGAGGATGAAATTATGATTGAGAGAGAAAAAGTCGGGAATAATGACACGCTGAACGCCATCTTCGAAGATTTGTACAACCTGCTTTCCGAAGCGAATCGGATTCCCCTGACCGATAAGATCATCGTCGAGGAAAGCGACATTTCGGGCATCCTGGAGGACCTGCGGGAAGCGATTCCCCGCGAGGTCCGCAATGCGGGCAAGGTCCTGGAAGACCAGCACAACATCGTGACGGCCGCCCAGGAAGAGGCTTCGGCCATTGTGGAAAAGGCGAAGACGGAAGCGGAACACATCGTGACGGCTGCCAAGGAAGAGGCGGAACGGATCCTGCGCCAGGAAACCGTGGTGCAGCAGGCGGAAGCCCTGGCCAAGGATATCAAGACCAACGCCATGCGGCATTCCGACCAGGTACGGGCCGACGCCGACGCGTATTCGGATCAGCTGCGGCAGGACTCTCTCAAATATGCCGATGAAATGCTGGCGTACCTGGAAAAGACGCTGCAGGGCAATCTGGAATCGGCCGTGGGCGCCTTGCGGGAGAACCGCGGGAATATCCGGGCGGAGCAGGAAAAACTGGAAGAGATTATCCAGGACCGGACGCGCAATATGCCGGCCTCCCTGGAAGAAGGCCGGGAGACGGACGAAGAGGCGCTGGAGGACGGCGCAGAGGAACGGGACGGATAACGCCCGCGCGACCAGGACCGTACCAGGAACCTGAAAAAAGACGCTGGAAGAGACCTTGAAAAAAGACAATACCCTCCTTCCCGGATATCCGGACGGGAGGGTATTTTCACGCGCTGCCCCGGTCCGGCGGCTTCAGCCGGCGTAATAGGGTGAGATTTGGTAATCCAGGCCAAAGCAGCCCTGGAACCCGCGAAGCTGGCACCACAGGTCCGTGGCGCGGAAGTCGGCCCGCAGCAGGGTCAGTCTTTGTTCGCCCGCCGTGGCGGCAACCCGTTCCGCGTCGGCGGCTTTCGTCAGGATGGGCACGGAGGCGCGTTCCTTCATTTGCCGGAGCAGGACCCGGCCCCGCCCGTTGAAGGCGAGAACCCGCAGCAGGGGCGCCGTGGCGCCTTGTGTCCAAAACGCGCGGGGAAGGCCGAACAGGAGCATGAGGCAGACCCGGTGGAGGACCGGCGCGGCGTAGCGTTTCGTGACGACCCGGTCCAGATAGGACTGCCAGCCGTCTTGCAGGGCCGCCCGTCCGTTCCACAGGCGGGCGCAGAGGCCGGCGTCGGCATTGCACAGGCCGTAGATGTCTTCGGCCCGGTGGGTGGCAAAGAAATACGCCAAGAGCGGGGCCAGCCGGTCCCCGAAAGGAGCCGCGTCGGCCAGCCCCGGCACGGCGCTGCCTGACGGGGGCTGCGCGGGTGTCCGCGTCAGGGCCTGGAGAAGCCGTTCCGCCGCCGGCGGGGGCATGACGGTATCCAGGGCCGCCCGGTCCGCGGCCGGCCAGTCCGGCGCGACGTGGCCGATAAAGCGGCGGATCGCCGTGGCCGACGCGTAGGGCGGGAGAAACTCCGTGCCGGTATAGGCCTGTCCCAGGCGGGGCAGAAGATGCAGGACCAGCGGCAGGCCGTCCTGTCCGATGGCCTTTTCGTAGGCCAGGGCGAGGATGTTGTTGGACCCGCGCAGGAGCGGTCCCGCTTCGGGAAGGTGTGTCCGGACGGCCCGCTCCCACGCGGTGCCGTAGGAGTCGCCAGCCTTGAGGAGCCGCCGCAGTTCCGCGTTGCCTGCGGCGGACCACAGGTAGCGCGCCGTCTCGCGGAGCAGGGCGTCCGCTTCGCCCCAGGCTTTGCCGGGCAGGCCTTCGGCGCCGCAGAAGACGTGCCGCACGACGCCGGTGGCGGCCAGGGCCTGCATGGCGCCGGCGGCGAAATAATCGGCGCTGCGCAGGGAGGCCAGGACGGGCAATTCCAGGACCAGGTCCACGCCGTTGTCGACGGCGGCTGCGGCGCGGCTCCACTTGTCGAGCAGGGCTGGTTCGCCGTGCTGCACGAAACTGCCGCTCAGGACGGCGACGACGGGCGTATCGGCCCCGCATTGTTCGCGAAGCAGGGACAACTGCCGGGCATGGCCGTTGTGAAAAGGATTGTATTCCACCGTCAGGCCCGCCGCGGGGCGCGTTTCCTCCAAAATCAGGGAGCGGGTCATCTTTCCATCCCTCCTATACGATACATCTTGCCAAATCAACTACCTCATATTATAATGAAAACCTAAGATTCCCTGCAAGGCCCTGCCGGATTCGCGGGGCGGGCAAGGAGGAGGTGGCTGTCCAGTGAATTTCCTTGACAAAGAATTTCACGATAGCTATAATTGTAACGATTGGTGAAATATGATTAAGGTCAATGTCGCAGAAATCAAAAAACAACTGACCGGAGAAAAGGCTTTCCGGATGGAGGTGGACCCGGACGATCTGGAATTGTCCGAGGCGGACTTGCCGGTGGTCGGCAAGATTCATCTGGAGGGAACGATTGCCAATGTCGGCGATGTGCTTCTCGTGCAGGCGGAGGAAAAGGCCCGTGTGCGCCGTACGTGCGCGCGCTGCCTGAAAGAATTCGAAGCCGGGAGCGAAGCGAAGGTAATGGACAAGTTCTATCCGGTCGGCAGTCAGAGCGTTGAGAGTGATGCTTATGTCTACGATGGCGATTTCGTCGATTTGACGGAATTGCTTCGTGAGAGCCTGCTGTTGGCGGAACCTCTGAGAGTCTTATGTAAGGAAGATTGCAAGGGCATCTGCCCGGTTTGCGGGGCGGACCGTAATGTTCATCCCTGCGATTGCGATACCCGTACGATCGACCCGAGACTGTCGGCATTCAAGCAATTCATCAAATATTAAATTCACCATTATAGCGTGAGGAGGTGTATTTGAAATGGCAGTACCGAAGAGAAAAATGACTAAAGCCCGTCGTGATGCTCGTCGTGCCAACTGGAAGCTGACGGCTCCGAACCTGGTTGAATGTCCTCAGTGCCACGAAATGAAGATGCCCCATCGTATTTGCCCGGCATGCGGCTATTATGATGGCAAAGAAGTTGTCAAGACGGAAGAATAATTTCGGAGAATCTGCCTCGGACCCGTTGGTGTCCGGGGTTTTTTCTTTTTCCAAAAAAGTCACATTTCCCTCTTGCATTGCGGGGGCCGAATCGGTATAATGAGAACGGAAATTATGACTAGGTGATAAAAGTCAGGTGATAAAATGAGTCCTTCGAAAAAGTTAATACGGCAGAAACGCCTGCAGTCGCTGATTCGAAAGAATCCATTTTTGACGGACAGCCAGTTGGCGGAACGGCTCCATGTGAGTGTGCCGACGGTCCGGCTCGACCGTGTCTGCCTGAACATCCCTGAATTGCGCGTGCGCACGCGCCTGATGGCGGACGAGGCGCAGACGCGGCTGCGCGCCATCGACAAAAAAGACATCGTCGGCGAACTGGTGGACCTGGAACTGAACAAGGTCGGCATTTCGACGCTGACCATCACGAACGACATGGTCCTGGAAAAAACCGGCGTAGGCCGCGGCTACTTTATGTTCGCCATGGCCGATACGCTGGCCCTGGCCCTGGTGGACACGGATTTCGCCCTCACGGCCGTGAGCAATGTCAAGTACAAGATTCCCGTCCATCCCGGCGACCGGCTGGTGGCCAAGGCCGAGGTCATGAACATGAAAGAAGACCGCTATTATATCAAGGTCATTATCCGCAGCGAAGAGGCGGAAGTGTTCCGGGCTAAATTCATTATCGTTGCCGTTGGGCAGGAGAAGGAGTCACGAGAAGCATGAAGATCGCATTGGACGTAATGGGAACGGACTATGGCCCTTCCGAGCTGGTGCTGGGCGCCGTCATGGCCGTCAAGGAATACGGCTGCGATGTGGTGCTGGTAGGGGATGAGCCGACGATTCGGGAGCTGCTGAAAAAGTACGGGGCGGAGAACGACCCGCACCTATTGGTTCAGCACGCGTCCCAGGTCATCGATATGTCGGAACACCCCGGCATTGCCGTGAAAACGAAAAAAGACGCGTCCATCGTGGTGGCGACGGATCTGCTACGCAACAAGGAGTGCGACGCCCTGGTTTCTTCGGGCAGCACTGGTGCGGCCGTCGCGGCGGCCCTGTTCCATCTGGGCCGGATCAAGGGCGTTTCCCGGCCGGCAATCGCGACGCCGATTCCGAGCCTGACGGGCACGACGGTCCTGCTGGACAGCGGAGCGAAGGTCGATGCCAAGCCGGAACACATGGTCCAGAATGCCATCATGGGCTCCATTTACGCGGAGCTGATGCTGGGCATCCGGAATCCCCGCGTGGGCCTGCTGAACATCGGGGAAGAGGAAACGAAAGGAAATGAACTGGCCCTGGCCACGTATCCGCTCCTGAAACGGGAAAAACTGATCCATTTCATTGGCAACGTGGAAGGCCGGGACATCAACAAAGGAACGGTCGATGTGGTCGTCTGCGACGGCTTCGTGGGCAATGTGGTCCTGAAATTTGCCGAAGGGCTGGCGACGGCGATCCTGACGATGGTGAAGGGCGCTATCCTCCAGGGCGGTCTCCTGGCGAAGCTGGGCGGCCTGCTGATTACGCCGGCGCTGCGCGGCCTGAAAAAGACGTTGGATCCGGAAGCCTACGGGGGAGCGCTTCTCCTGGGCGTCCGCGCGCCTTTCTTCATTTGCCACGGCAGCTCCAAGGCCAAGGCCATCAAGAGTGCCATCGGGGTGGCGGTCCACGGTGTCCGCAGTGACATTGTGGCGCGCATTACGGAAGATATTGCCAACCAGACCAAGCTGGACGACGGAGTGTCCCAAACGCAAGAATCGCGGCGGGTCCGCCAGTGACCTGCCAGTATGGAGGAGAACGTTACATGGGTTTTAGCGCAGGAATTCTCGGGGTAGGGTCGTACCTTCCCGAAAAGGTCATGACGAACTTTGACCTGGAAAAGATTGTCGATACATCGGACGAATGGATTGTGGAACGCACGGGTATCCGCGAACGGCGCATCGCCGATCCGGAAACGGCGACGTCGGACATGAGTGTCCGGGCAGCGCAGGCTGCCCTGGCCGACGCTGGCGTGAAAGCGGAAGAACTGGACCTGATCATCGTCGCCACGGCGACGCCGGACTACCAGTTCCCGTCCACGGCCTGCCTCGTGCAGGACCGCCTCGGCGCGAAGCACGCCGGCGCCTTTGACCTGTCCGCCGGCTGCAGCGGCTTCGTCTATGGTCTCAGCGTGGCGTCCCAGATGATCGCCAGCGGCCTGTACCGCCATATCCTCGTCATCGGGGCCGAAACCCTGTCCCGCATCATGGATTGGACGGACCGCAACACGTGCGTCCTGTTCGGGGATGGCGCCGGCGCCGCTGTCGTCGGCCGCGTGGAAGACGGCCTGGGACTCCTGGCCCTGGAACTGGGATCCGACGGCAGCGGGGCCCTGGAACTGTACCAGCCGGCCGGTGGCAGCCGCCGCCCCGCAAGCCGGGAAACGGTGGAGGAACACGGCCATTTCATCCATATGAATGGGAAAGAAGTCTTCAAGTTTGCCGTCCGCACCATGCCGGCGTCCTGCAAACGGGTCCTGGCGAAAGCCGGCCTGACTGTCCAGGATGTGGATATGCTGTTCCCGCATCAGGCGAACCAGCGCATCATCGACAACGCGGTCAAGCATTTGAAGATCGATAAGGAAAAGGTCTGGGTCAACATCGCCAAGTACGGCAATACGTCGGCGGCATGCATTCCCATCTGCCTGACGGAAGCGCAAAAGGAAGGTCGGCTCCACAAAGGGGACGTCATCCTGGCGGTTGCCTTCGGCACGGGCCTGACCTGGGCGTCCGTCGCCCTGAAATGGGCCAAGTAAAGAACGTTGCCGGCGCGATGGCGCCGGCGTTCAGGAGTAAGACTGGTTGCTACGGTTTAGGAACAAAGGTTTTCAGACAAAGGGAGGTCATTCCAATGACAAAGGTAGCATTTCTGTTCCCCGGCCAGGGATCGCAGAAAGTAGGCATGTGCAAAGATTTCTACGATAACTTTGCCCGTGCGAAACGCGTATTCGAAGAAGCCGACGAAGCCCTGGGCTTCTCCATTTCCAACATGTGCTTTGAAGGTCCCGAAGACCAGCTGCGCCTGACCATGAACACGCAGCCTGCCATCCTGACCTGCAGCATCGCCGCGCTGGCGGTGCTCCGGGAACACGGTCTGGACTGCACCATCGCCGGAGGCCATAGCCTCGGTGAGTATTCCGCCCTCGTCGCGGCCGGCGTCCTGAGCCTGACCGACGCGGTCCGTGCCGTCCGCAAACGCGGCCAGTTCATGCAGGAAGCCGTTCCGGTCGGCGAAGGCGCCATGGCGGCCGTCATGGGCCTGGAACCGGAAAAAATCGTTTCCCTGTGTCAGCAGGTCGAAAAGGAAACGGGAGCGGCCGTCCAGGCGGTCAACTTCAACTGCCCCGGCCAGGTCGTCATTGCTGGCGCCACCGCCGCGGTGAACAAGGCCGTGGACGTCCTCAAGGAAGCCGGCGCGCGCCGCGCCGTTCCGCTGCCGGTCAGTGCCCCGTTCCATAGCACCCTTATGCAGCCGGCGGCAGACCGCCTGAAGGAAGTCCTGGACCAGATCGAATTCCATGACGCCAAATTCCCCGTTGTGGCCAACGTGACGGCGCAGCCGGAAACGAAGGCAGGGGACATCCGCGCTCTCCTGGTCCGTCAGGCTGCCAGCCCCGTCCAGTGGGAAACTTCGATGCACACCATGATCGACGCCGGGTACGATACGTTCGTCGAAGTCGGCCCGGGCCGCGTCCTGACGGGCTTCACCCGGAAAATCGACCGCACGAAGGAAGCCCTGAATGTCGAGGATATGGACAGTCTGGAAAAAACCCTTGCACATTTCAAGGAGGTCAGATAAAATGCAGTTAGATGGTAAAGTGGCGCTTGTTACGGGCGCTTCCCGCGGCATCGGCCGCAGCATCGCCCTGATGCTCGCCGCCCGCGGGGCCGATATCGTGATCAATTATGCCGGCAATACGGAAGCGGCCGAGCAGACGAAAGCCGAAGTCGAAGCCCTGGGCCGGAAGGCCCTGGTGGTCAAGGCCGACGTCGGGGACACGGTAGCCTGCGAAAAGATGCTGGAAGATGTCGTGGCCGCCATGGGAAAAATCGATATCCTAGTCAACAACGCCGGGATTACCCGTGACACACTGCTCATGCGCATGAAGGAAGCCGATTGGGACGCGGTCCTGACGACGAACCTGAAGAGCGTCTACAATTGCACCAAAGCCGCCATCAAATATATGATGAAAGCCCGCAGCGGCCGCATCGTCAACATCAGCTCCGTCGTCGGGGCCATGGGCAATGCCGGCCAGGCCAACTATGCCGCGGCCAAAGCCGGGATTCTGGGCTTCACGAAAGCGGTCGCCAAGGAAACTGCCTCCCGCGGGATCACGGTCAACGCCGTAGCGCCGGGCTTCATCGCGACCGACATGACGGCCGTCCTTTCGGACAAGGTCGTCGATAACCTGAAAGCGGGTATCCCCATGGGCCGCCTCGGCGCCCCGGAGGATATTGCTAAAGCAGTGGCCTTCCTGGTATCGGATGACGCTGCGTATATCACCGGACAGACATTGCATGTCAACGGTGGTATGTATATGGATTGAAAACCAACCCAACCCAGCGAGAGGAGGTGAATGTGATGAGCGAAAACAGCACGTTCGAAAAAGTAAGAGATATTACTGTTGAACAGTTGAGCGTAGATGCGGACGAAGTCAAGATGGACTCCGCCTTCATCGACGACCTGGGAGCTGACTCCCTGGACATCGTGGAACTGATTATGGCTTTCGAAGAGGAATTCGGCGTTGAAATCCCCGACGAAAAGGCTGAAAAGATCCGCACTGTTGCCGACGCAGTTAAAATGTTGGACGAAGAAAAGAAGTAATCTTTGGTATTACGCTTGCAGCCGGGGAGATTCCTCCCGAATCTCCCCGTTCGCTGCATTTTTCCTGAAATGGGGGATATCTGTTGAAATTACCAGTGCTTAAAATAGGAAATTTGGTTGCCCGCCTGCCGATTGTACAGGGCGGTATGGCAATCAGATTATCGACAGCACGGCTTGCGGCGGCGGTAGCCAATGCTGGTGGAATCGGCCTGATTGCGGCTTCCGGCATGGAAGAGAAGGAGTTGCGGACGGAAATCCGTCTGGCCCGCAAATTGACGGGCGGCAAGGGCATCATCGGCATCAACTGCATGGTTGCGGCGCGCGCTTTCAAGGACTTGATCGTAACGGCGGCCCAGGAAGGGGTAGACCTGATTGTGGCCGGCGCTGGTTTTTCAAGAGATATTTTCGCTGTCGGCAGGGAGTATAACGTGGCAGTCGTCCCGATTGTCTCTTCTGTCAAATTAGCCAAAATTTCCGAGAAGCTGGGCGCTTCCGCCATCGTCGTCGAAGGAACGGAAGCCGGGGGTCACCTGGGGACGCAGCAGTCCATCAAGGAAATCCTGCCGGATATCGTCCGGTCCGTCCGTATTCCTGTCATCGCGGCAGGCGGTGCCGTCACGGGCGCCGATGTGGCGGAACTCCTGAAGCTGGGCGCCAACGGCGTGCAGATGGGCAGCCGTTTCGCGGCCAGCGAGGAATCCAACGGGGCACCCTTCCTGAAAGAGATGTATCTGAAAATGACCCAGGACGATGTCGTGCAGATCGATAGTCCTGTCGGTTATAAAGGCCGCTCCATCCGCAGTCCCTTTTCCGTCCTTTCCCTCGCCGGGAGGGCGCCGAAGCCGACCGTGTGTGACGCGTGCCTGAAACATTGTACCCACGCCTTCTGCATTATCCGCGCGCTGAGCCGCGCCCAGCAGGGGGATGTGGACACGGGCCTCATCTTTACCGGCGCGAACATGTGGAAGATCCACGAGATCCTGCCGGTCAAGGAAATCTTCCGCCGCATTGAAGCGGAAGCCACGGCCGTCAACTGAGTCAGGAAAGATAAAAATATTACGAGGTGATTAATTTGAAGAGACGCGTAGTTATTACAGGTTTGGGTGCCGTTACTCCCATTGGCAATGACGTACCGACATTCTGGGAAAATCTGGTCGCCGGCAAGTCCGGGATCGACCTGATCAAGGCCTTCGACACGAGCGCCCTGGCCGTCAAGATTGCCGGCGAAGTCAAGGATTTCAAGTATACGGATTACGTCGATGCCAAGGAAGGACGCCGGATGGACCGGGTGGCCCATTTCGCCGTCGCGGTGGCCAAACAGGCCGTAGCTGACGCAAAATTCGACGTGTCCCAGGAAGATCCGACACGCTGCGGTGTCTGTGTAGGCACTGGCATCGGCGGTATCAACACCTTCCTGGACCAGTCCCTGAAGTTCGCGGCCAAAGGTCCGTCCCGAATCAGCCCGTTCTTCATTCCCATGGAAATCCCGAACATGCCGGCTGCCCATATCGGCATCCAGCTGGGCTTCAAAGGGCCCAACACGTGTATCGTCACGGCCTGCGCCACGGGCACGAACTGCATCGGCGACGCTCTCCGTACCATCCAGTATGGGGACGCCGACGTCATGATTGCCGGTGGTGTCGAAGCTTCCATCAACGAAATGGCCATTGCGGGCTTCGAAAATGAAAAAGCCCTGGCCGTCCACAACGAAGATCCCCAGGGCGCGTCGTGCCCCTTCGACAAACGCCGCAGCGGCTTTGTCATGGGCGAGGGCGGCGGCGTCCTGCTCCTGGAAGAACTGGAGCACGCCAAAAAACGCGGCGCCCATATCTACGCGGAACTGAAAGGCTTCGCCATGAACACCGACGCCTACCATATCACGGCTCCCGATCCGTCCGGTGAAATGCCGGCGGCCTGCCTCCTGGGCGCCATCCGCGACGCGGGCCTGACTCCCGACGACATCGATTACATCAATGCCCACGGCACGTCGACCCATCGCAACGACCTGAATGAGACCATCGCGGCCAAGAAGATTTTCGGCCAGCGCGCCTACGAAGTCCCCATGAGTTCCAACAAGTCCATGACGGGACATCTGCTGGGCGGCGCCGGCGGCATGGAAGCCGTTGCGACCACCCTGACAGTCGTCCACGGCGTGATGCCCCCGACGATCAACTACCAGGAAGTGGACAAGGAAGAAGGCCTGGACCTGGACTACGTGCCCAATGTGGCCCGTGAGAAGGATGTCCATGCGGCTCTGTCCTGCAACTTCGGCTTTGGCGGCCACAACGCGGCCATTGTCATCGCAAAATACGAAGAGTGATTGGAATGAATCCAAAAACAAAGATGACCGTGCCGGATATCTATTCGGAACCGGTCGGCGAGAAGCGAAAAGCCGCTTTGGAGACACTGTGCCGTTCCCTTGGCATCCAAATGCGCAATTACCGTCTTCTCGATATCGCCCTGACCCATTCGTCCTATGCGCATGAGCGGCACCAGACGCACCTGCACTACAACGAGCGACTGGAATTTTTGGGCGATTCCGTGTTGAGCCTTATTGTCAGCACCTATATTTTTCGGAACTATCGCCATTTCAACGAAGGCCGGCTGACGAAACTCCGCGCGCAGGTCGTGTGCGAAGCTTCCCTGTACCTGCTGGCCAAACAGATCCATTTGGGGGATTATCTCCTCATGGGGCGCGGCGAGGAACACGGGGGCGGGCAATATCGTCCTTCCATCCTGGCGGACGCCTTTGAGGCCGTCCTTGGCGCTTATTACTTGGACCAGGGCCTGGCCGCGGCGGAAACGTACCTGCTCGGCCTCATGGAACAGGAAATCATCGATGTCTGCAACGGCAAGCTCATGGTCGGCGATTACAAGACCATGCTGCAGGAGCATGTCCAGAAGCAGTCCGGCGAAGACGGCGTGCGGTACGAACTCTTGGGCTACGAGGGGCCGGAACACAACCGGGTCTTCGAGTCCGGCGTCTACATCGAAGGGACCCTGATGGGCAAAGGCAAGGGCCGGACCAAGAAAGAGTCGGAACAACACGCGGCGCAGGAAGCGCTGGAAATGTTCCGCGCCGGCAATTCCGGGAAGCAGGCAGAATAAGCGCCTGCGGGCCAACGCGAAACGGGCCAACGCGAAAAACCAAGAAAAAAGAGCTGTGAGGAAAGGAACCATCCTTTCTTCACAGCTCTCTTTGTTTATGGGCGGTGTTTTTGCGGGCCGTCAGTTCTTCCGGCTCGTGCCGCTCAATCCCATTCCATCGTATCGCCGGGCTGGATCAGGACGACCTTTGTGCCGGGAACGGCCGCCTCGACTTCCCGCTGGAAGGGCACGGGATCCTGGGCGATAACGGGCCACGTATTGTAATGGATGGGAAGGACCACGGGGGCCTTCAGAAAGGCGGCCGCCTTCGCCGCGTCCTTGGGATCCATGGTGAAATTGCCGCCGATGGGAAGCAGGGCATAGCGGAAGGAATCCAGCTTCTGGAGCAGCTGCATATCGCTGAACAGGGCCGTGTCCCCGGCGTAGTAGAATTTTGCACCGTGGAAATCAACGATAAAGCCGCAGGCATGGCCGCCGGCGATGCCGCTGCCGTGGAAGGCCGGCGTCACACGGACCTTGCCGAAGGGGAACTGGTACGTGCCGCCCAGATGCATGGCATGGGCGCGGCAGCCTTTTGCTTCGGCCTGCGCGGCGATTTCCGCCGTTGTGATGATCAGGGCATCACACTGTTTGGCCAACTCGTAGGCGCAGCCCAGATGATCGCCGTGGGCGTGGGTGATAAAAATGTAGTCGACGCTCAGGTCCTGCTGCGTGACTCCCGTCGGGTTTCCGTCCAGGAACGGGTCGCAAATCAGCGTCTCACCCTGGGCCGTCACGGTGAAGCAGGCATGATGGATATACCGGAATGTCGCAGTCATGGCAATACCTCCTTGTCGGCATATAGCCGGAATGCGGGGGCAACGGGCCCCGTCCCTCCCATTATACCATACAAGGCCGGGAACGGGGATTCCCCGGCGGGGAGGCCTAAAATTTTGCATGAAATGGGAAAATGTTATACAATAATATATTATCCTGGCTTCCGGACAGGCGTATCCCCTGTTTCCTGTCCGGCGGCCGCCAAGGAATCCCAGACCACGCCCTGTCCGGGCTGGTCTGGGGGAAGCGAGGAGGAACCGACTGATGCCGTACTGGAAACGAATGGGCGCGTTGCTGGCCGCGGGGTGGCTGTTGCTGCCGTGGACGGCGGACGCCACTGTACCGAAAGCGACGA
This sequence comes from uncultured Selenomonadales bacterium, assembly GCA_900314855.1. GTDB lineage: Bacteria > Bacillota > Negativicutes > Acidaminococcales > Acidaminococcaceae > Succiniclasticum. The sequence goes on along the minus strand of OMWZ01000007.1, from coordinate 45,715 downwards.
CGACAGCCAGGCCTGCCGTGACGGCGGCGCCGGTGGGGAAGCGGCAAGCCGTGGCACCTGCCGCGAGGCCAGGCCTGACGAAAAAGCCCGCCGTCCCGGCCGTGGGGCCTTACCGGGCCGGCAAGGGGACACTGGCCGCGCCTCCCGGTCCCATCGGACTGGGCAATATCCTGGCCCGGGCGGGCCACGTCATCCGCAACAAGAATTTCCTGCTGCCCGCGGGATACCAGCGCATTTCCATCGCCGGCAAGGCCCAGGCGACGAAGAACCAGGCCCAACAGCTTCTCCTAGGCCAGACGCCGGTCCTGAACATCGGCTGTAGTGCCGGGGACATTGTCGACTTGTACTGGGAAGAGGCGGAACGGGAAGGCATCCGGCCGGACCTGGCCTTTGCCCAGGCCCTGGTGGAAACGGGCTTTTTCCGGTTTGGCGGGGACGTCCAGCCCTGGCAGCACAACTTCTGCGGCCTCGGCACGACAGGCGGCGGCGTTCGCGGCGCGGCGTTCAAGACGCCGCGCGAAGGCGTGCGGGCCCATATCCAGCACCTCGTGGCCTATTCCCGGGCGGACAAGCCCCGGACGGAGATTATCGACCCGCGCTTTTCGTATGCCCGGGCCATCCGCTTGCAAAAAGGTCTGGTCACCCGATGGTCCGGCCTCAACATGACTTGGGCCATGGGCCGTGAATATGCGGAGAAGATTTTCACGGTGCAGCAGCGCATGCTGCTCTGCGAGGACAAGGAGCCGAAGGACGCCTGGCGCGATTACAGCAAGCAGGAAAAGGAATACGAGAAAATCTACGAAGACCGCCAAAAACACGGCTGGGCCGCCCCGAAGCAGGCGAGGCCCGCGCCCCGTCCAGGGGTTCGGCCGTAAGGAGAGAAAACTATGCATGTCGTCTTGTACCAGCCGGAAATTCCCGGCAACACGGGGAATATTTCCCGTCTTTGCGCCGTCACGGGGTGCCATCTCCATCTGATCCGCCCGTTGGGCTTCCAGACGGACGACCGGTCCCTGAAGAGGGCTGGCCTTGATTACTGGCACCTGCTGGATATCGATTACTACGACAGTCTGGAAGAATGCCTGGAAAAGTACCGGGACCATTCGCAGTATTTTTTGACCAGCAAGGCCACGAAGGGCTATACGGAAGTCCACTACGACCCGGAAAGCCTGCTGGTCTTCGGCTGCGAGACCTCGGGGCTGCCGGATTGGGTCCATGAGCGTTGGGCGGACCGGTGCCTCCGGATTCCCATGCTGCCGGACCCGAAGGCACGGTGTCTGAACTTGTCCAGTTCCGTGGCGGTCGTCGTCTATGAGGCGTTTCGTCAGCAGCCCGGTTTCGGGGGCCTGTCCCTGGAACCGACGGAGCATCACGGCACGCTGCATTCGCAATACCGGTGACCTGCGCTCCTGCCGTTCCGGCGGGAGGCGCGGGCAGATCCGGAGAGGAAGCTTCCCCAGAAGGGGACTTCCCAAGGAGGAATTATGAAAGTCTTAAAGGAATTTGAGTTTGACGCCGCCCATTACCTGCCCAGCTACAACGGGAAATGCGAGCATCTTCACGGCCATACGTACCGCCTTGTGGTCATGGTGGACGGCCGTCCGGACCACGAAGGCATGGTCCTGGATTTCACGCTCCTGAAAAAACTGGTCCAGGAGCGGGTCTTGGCGAAATTGGATCACCAGTTGCTGAACGACCTGCTGCCCAACCCGAGCGCCGAACACATCGCGATGTGGGTCTGGGAGCAGCTGTCTGCCGTTCTGGCCACGCCGGACCGCCGCCTGTGCGAAGTGCAGGTCTGGGAGACGAGGACGAGCGGCTGCATCTACAACGGGGAATTCCACAAGGGGGGAACATGTTGAAAGATGTACAATCCGAACAGGACACGCGCAATATCCCGCTGAAACACGTCGGCGTCAAGGATCTGCGCTGGCCCCTGACCGTGCGGGACCGGCAGAACGGTATGCAGCACACGGTGGCGACGGTCTCCCTGGCCGTGGACCTGCCGCGGGACCTGCGGGGAACCCACATGAGCCGCTTTGTCCAGTGCCTGAAGAAACTTGACGTGGTCAACCTGGCGGCCCTGGAGGAGGTCCTGGACGACCTGAAGGAAAGCCTCGAGGCCGACAGCGCCTACATGGAGCTGACGTTTCCGTATTTCATCGAAAAAAAAGCGCCCGTGAGCGGTTTCACGTCGCCTTTGGACCTGGACTGCACCTTCATCATGGAAAAAGGAAAGACCTTCCGCCAGCGGGTGAAGGCCGTGGTGCCCGTCCAGACCCTGTGCCCGTGCTCGAAGGAAATCAGCGATTACGGGGCCCACAACCAGCGGGCCGCGGCGTCCCTGGAAATCGAGATGAAGCAGTTCATCTGGATCGAGGAATTGGCGGAAATCGCCGACGCCGCCGCCAGCTCGCCGGTATACGGCCTGTTGAAGCGGCCCGATGAAAAGTTTGTCACGGAGCACGCCTACGACAATCCGCGCTTCGTCGAGGATGCGGTCCGCGAAATCGCGCTCCGCCTGGAAAAGGACCCGCGCATTTCCTGGTACAGCGCCACGGTGGAAAGCATGGAAAGCATCCATAACCACAATGCCTTCGCGACGGTGGAAAAAGGCTGGAATGTGTCCTCCGGAGGTTCCTATGCTTTATGAAATCAATCCCGATGCCCTGAAAGGGGAAATCACCCGCCTCGGCGTCTACAGGCCGAGCGTGTCCATTTTGGCCGACAAGGGCCGCGTCCTGGCCTTGAAAGTGACGGACGTGCGCACACCGGCGGCGAATATCATCAAGCAGGAAATGCTGGCGGCCGGCGGCGACTGCGCCACGCCTGGCACGGCCATTACTTGCGCTGTGCCGAGGGTGGATATCATCCTGCTGGGCGGCCGCAAGCAGTACGACATCCTGCTCTACAAGATGCGGCAGATGCCGTACTTCGGCATTCCCGCCGTCGTGGCGGAATTGGAACGGTACCTGCGGAAGGGGCCGAAAGGTACGCTCCTTGCCGATGGCCGCCGCCTGACCTATGACCGCATGGCGGTCATGGGCATCCTCAATGTGACCCCCGATTCCTTTTATGCCGGTTCGCGCCGTCAGGGGACGGACGCCGTACTGGCCCAGGCGGAGCGGATGCTCGCCGACGGCGCGGCGATCCTCGATATCGGCGGCGAATCGACGCGGCCCGGCGCGGATCCTGTCACGGCGGAAGAAGAACGGGCCCGCGTCCTGCCGGCGGTGGAGCAGGTCAAACGCCGCTTCCCCGAAGCCGTCGTATCCGTCGATACCTACCGGGCCTCCCTGGCCCGGGAAGCCCTGGCGGCCGGCGCGGACATCATCAACGATATCAGCGCCATGCAGGCGGACCCGGGGATGCTGCAGGCCGTTGTCGACACGGGGGCTCCCATCATCCTGATGCACATGCGCGGCGTGCCGAAAAACATGCAGACCCAGTGCCAGTACGACAATGTCGTGCAGGAAGTGGCCGCCAGTCTGGACGAGCGGGCCCGTCTTCTGCGGGACCGCGGGATTGGCCCGGACAAAATTATCCTGGATCCGGGCATCGGCTTCGCCAAAGACACGCCGCAGAACCTGGCCCTCATTCAGGGGCTGAACGCCCTGACCGGCTCGGAATATCCCGTCCTCATGGCGGCGTCCCGCAAGACCGTCATCGGCCAGGCCCTGGGCGGCCTGCCGCCGGAAGAACGCCTGGAAGGGACCCTGGCTATTTCCGCCGCGTCGGTCTACGCCGGCGCCGAACTGGTGCGCGTCCACGACGTCCGCGAAAACGTGCGCCTGATCCGCATGCTCGAGGCGATCCGCCGGGCCGGACAGGAAGGGGAGTCGTGATATGGCTGTCTATATTGCCTTGGGGTCCAATCTGGGGAATCGGGAAGGGAACCTGCGCCGCGCCCTGGAACTCCTGCGGGAACAGGGAATCCGCCCGGTCCGCGTGGCTCCGTTCGTGGAAACGAAACCTTACGGCGTCACAGACCAGCCGGATTTCCTGAATACGGTGGCCGCCGTGGAAACAGACCTGGAACCGCTGGACCTGCTCCACGCCCTCCTGGCGACGGAGCGGCAGATGGGGCGCGTCCGCCTGCGCCACTGGGGCGAGCGGAATATCGATCTGGACCTGCTGCTCTACGACGACCGCTGCCTGGACACGGCGGAACTTGTTTTGCCGCACCGGGACATGCAGAACCGTGACTTTGTCCTCCAGCCCCTGGCGGCCCTCGCCCCCGATACGGTTCATCCCGTCCTGGGCAAGACGGTGGCGGAGCTCTGGCAGGACCTGCGGCGCCGCACGAAAGACGCGGCAGCGCCGGGGACGGATGCCCCGTCGGCAGGGACGGGTACGCCGGCCCCGTAACCCCCGGCATCTGGGGGATGCCGCCTACGCCGGGACGCTTCGGCGGCACGGGATGCGTCTACGCGAACACGGACACGTCCCAGGAAAACAAAGAGAAAACAAACGCATCAAAAAAGGATGTTGCGGCCCCGCGCCAAGCGGGAACAGGCAACATCCTTTTTTGTGGTTCTGTCGGGGTTCCGGGGGCGCGCCCCGGAATCGCTTATTTTTCGGCTTGTTCGCCTTCGTATTCGGCGATGCAGGCGTTCAGGTCCTCAATCAAGGCCGGAACATCGATACCGTGCGCACCGGCGCCTTCGCCGATGGATTCGAAGCTGGAAGCCATGCAGCCGATGCAGCCCAGACCGTAGTCCGCGAAAACCTGCATGATTTCGGGATGAGCCTGGACGGCTTCAATAATATTCGTGTCGGCCGTGATTTTCTGCACTTTTTCGGCCGCGCCCATAACGTCTTTCAATTCCATGTGATTCACCTCGTATCGTCAGATATAGTGTCTGCGGGGGCAAGCGTCCCGCCAGCCGTTTCATTATATCATTGCCCGCCTAAAAGGAAAAGTGACGGGGTCACAAATTTTCCCCGATTTCACAAATGGAATTTCAATAAAAATTGTTATCGGAATAAAAATTTTCCAAATCATTTACTCCACTACATCTTGACAGGATGATGATGTCACTGCCAACATCTTGCGAAATGCCTCCCATATCTCCCTTTCTTTCCCCCTCTTTCGCCTTGGGAAGGGGCTTTTCGGGGGGTGTCGGTGTATTGCAAATTCGGGGTCGGAACGGTATAATTGTAAAAAAGTGGTGAAATGTGGGGAAAAGGGGTGAAAAAGATGCTGCTCGGTGAATACGCGCATGCCTTGGATGACAAGGGACGTTTGTTCATTCCTGCCAAACTGCGGGAAGTCCTGGGCAAGCATTTTTACCTGTGCAAAGGGTTTGATGGCTGCCTCATGGTCTATGACGAAGAGGCGTGGCAGCGCTTTGCCGACCGGTTGAACGCCCTCCCCATGGGACAGAAAAAAGCCCGCGACATCAAACGCTTCTTCTTTTCCGGCGCTTCCGATGTCAGCTGTGACAAACAGGGCCGCGTCCTGCTGGCGGCTAGTCTCCGCCGGTATGCTTCGATCGACAAGGATGTCGTCATCATCGGCGTCGGCGACAAGGCGGAAATCTGGGCGGCCGAAACGTGGCAGGAAAAGGACCGCCAGGCCGATCAGGAAATGGCGGCGGAGCTGGAAGACTTGGATCTGGATCTCTAAGGAAGGGGTAGCGTATGGAATTCAACCATGCCAGTGTCTTGCTGCGGGAAAGCGTGGACTGGCTTGTCACGGACCCTGGCGGCATCTATGTGGACTGCACGCTGGGCGGTGCCGGCCACTCCCGGGCCATCGCGTCCCGCCTGTCCCCGCAGGGCTGGCTGATCGGCATCGACCAGGACGACGATGCCCTGGCGGCCGCCCGGGAACGGCTTGCGGATGTCCCGTGCCGTCTTTCCATCGTCAAGTCGAATTTTAAGGATTTGAAACGGGTCCTGCAGGCGCTGCAGGTTCCTGCCATCCACGGCGTGCTCTTCGACCTGGGCGTCTCGTCGTACCAGCTCGATACGCCGGAACGGGGCTTTTCCTACATGCAGGACGGGCCTTTGGATATGCGTATGGACCAGGAAAATCCCGCCACGGCGGCGGATATCGTCAACACGTATTCCGAAGCCGATCTGGCCAGTGTCCTCTGGCGCTACGGGGAAGAGCGGTGGGCCAAACGCATCGCCCAGTTCATTGTGCGGGAACGGAAAGAAAAACCGCTCACGACGACGGCGGAGCTGGTCACGGTGATTAAAAAGGCTATTCCCAAGGGAGCCCGCGAAGACGGCCCCCATCCGGCGAAACGGACGTTCCAGGCGCTCCGCGTGGAAGTCAATGACGAGCTGAATATTCTCGACCAGGTGGTGGAGGACGCCGTGTCGGTCCTCCGGCCCGGCGGGCGCATCGGGGTCATTACGTTCCAGTCCCTGGAGGATCGGATTGTGAAACAGAAACTGGCGCAGCTGCACCGAGGCTGTATCTGTCCGCCCCACATGCCCTGCGTCTGCGGCCGCAAACCGGAAATCGGCAAGCCGGGCAAGACGGAACCGGGCCGCGAAGAGATAGAAAGAAACCCGCGGGCCCGCAGCGCCCGTCTCCGGTTCGCGGAAAAATTATAAGCCGTGAACAGCAACGAATCCGGGCAGGAGCGGCATCCGGCAGTAGCCGGACGGTCCGTAGGCCTAGGGGACGACGTTCCCGGAAAACGATGAGGATGGAGAGAGTATCATGTTAGCACGCAAGTACAATTACGAAGAGCAGTGGGCAGTCCCACAGCGACAAGAACCGTACAGCCGGCCCCGCGTCGTGCGGACGGAACGGCAGCGCAAGCTCGCCAAAAACCGGTTCCGGGTGCTGCGCCGCCGTCTGGCTGTTTTCGCGGCGGTTTTCCTGGGCATGTACGGACTGATCACGTGGCGTAGTGCCGCCCTGCACAATGCTTTCATCGGCCTCGACACCCTGCAGCGGCAGGAAACGCAGCTGTTGGCGAAAAACGCGGAACTTAAGATTGAAGTGGACGGCCTTAAGGGACCTGAACGGATTACGTCCATCGCGGAAAAACAATTGGGGATGAGTGTCGCCCGGAGAAACATCTATGTAAAAGTGAAATAACTGTGTTATAATGGGACAGACTATGGACAGGCAGCCTTAGCAAAGGGCTGCCCTTTCACTTTCAGGACCGCCGCTTGCCGGCCCTGGGCAGACACATCAGGAGGAACTTATGCAAAAGAACTTACAGACTCTGCTGAACCTGCTTCCGGAAAAGATAGTCCTCGGCGATCCGGACCGGGTCATTACGGATCTTACCATCGACTCCCGGACCGTGCAGCCGGGCAGTCTCTTCGTGGCGTTGAAGGGTGTCCACGTGGACGGACACCGTTTTCTCGGCAAGGCGGCGGAAGCCGGCGCGGCCGCGGCCCTGGTGGAAGAGGTGCCGGACGACGCCCCGGCGGGGCTCACGCTGGTCCGCGTCGCCGATGCGCGGGTGGCCATGGAAGTGATCGCTCCTTTCTTTTATGACTATCCTGGCAAGTCCCTGCGGATGATTGGCGTCACGGGGACGAACGGCAAGACGACGAGCACGAATATTATCCGCCGCGTCCTCCTGGCCGCGGGCCATCCGTGCGGCCTGATCGGGACCATCAACGTGATGATCGGCGACGAGCCCATTCCCTCCCACAACACGACGCCGGACACAGTGGACTTGCAGAAGTTCCTGTACCGCATGAAGGAGGCGGGCTGCGAGTACGTCGTCATGGAAGTCTCGTCCCACGCCTTGGCCCTGAACCGCGTGGCGGGAATCGAATATGACACGGCCCTGCTGACGAATATCACGGAAGACCACCTGGACTTCCACAAGACGATGGAAGCCTACCGCGATGCCAAGAGCCTCCTCTTCGAGCATCTGGGCGACGGCGCGAAGCAGGGCAAGTGCGCCGTCTTCAACGCCGACGACCCGTCGTCGGCCGTCCTGGAAGGCCGGACAAAGGTGCCCTTCCTGACTTATGGCATGGGTTCCGACAACGATATCTATCCCTTGTCCTACGAGGTGGGCGCCAAGGCCATGCACCTGCGGCTTCATACGCCGGCAGGTGACATGGATCTGCACCTGAAGATTACGGGCAAATTCAATGTCTACAATGTCATGGGCGCCATCGGCGTCCTTCTGGCGGAGAAAATTTCCCGCGATGACATCGTCCGGGTCCTCGACGGCTTCGCCGGGGTGCCGGGCCGCTTTGAGCTGGTCGAAGCGGGCCAGCCGTACACGGTAATCGTCGATTACGCCCATACGCCGGACGGTCTGGAAAATGTCCTTTCCACGGCGCGCCATATCACGAAGGGCCGCCTCTGGGTCCTCTTCGGCTGCGGCGGCGACCGGGACAATAAAAAGAGGCCCATCATGGGCGAAGTGTGCCTCCGCCTGGCCGACGACCTGGTCGTGACGAGCGACAATCCCCGTTCCGAAGACCCGGAACGGATCCTCGACATGATCTTTACGGCCCTGCGGGACGTGCCGGCAGGCAAGACCGTCACCCGCCTGGCCGATCGCCGCGAGGCCATCCGGTACGCCCTGGCCCATGCTGCGGCGGACGACGTGGTCCTGATTGCTGGCAAGGGCCATGAGGACTACCAGATTTTGAAAGACAAGACCATCCATTTCAGTGACAAGGAAGAAGTCGAAACGTATTGGAAAGGAACACGAGTATGATTACCGTAGGGGAGGTCGTGACCGCGACGGGCGCCAAGGTCAGCACCCGGGGACCCCGTCCGCAGGAGGTACCGGAATTTACAGGCGTCAATACGGATACCCGCACGATCCGGCCGGGAGAACTTTTCGTAGCCCTGAAGGGGGAACGCTTTGACGGTCACGTCTACGCGGGGAAGGCTGTCGCCGCCGGCGCCAGGGGTGTCGTCGTTTCCGGACCGGTGGAGGTGCCCGACGGCACGGTCGTCTTCCAGGTGGCCGATACGCTGGCGGCCTACCAGGATATCGCCCGGGCCTGGCGTCTGCGCTTCCCGGACCTGAAGGTCGTCGCCATTACGGGTTCCAACGGCAAAACGTCGACGAAAGACATGGTTGCCGCGGTCCTGGGCGCCAAGTACCGCGTGGTCAAGACAGAAGCGAATTTCAACAACGAAATCGGCCTGCCCAGGACATTGCTGCAAATCCGTCCCGACACGGAAATCGCCGTCGTCGAAATGGGGATGCGGGCCTTGGGCCAGATCAAGGCCATGTGCGCCATCGCCTGCCCCGACGTGGCCGTCGTCACGAACGTCGGCGCTACCCATTTGGGCGAGTTGGGCAGCCTGGACAACATTGCCCGGGCGAAGAGTGAGATCCTTGAGGATTTGCCCGCTGACGGTTTCGCCGTCCTGAACGGGGACTTGCCCCGCGTGCGGGCTATGGCGCAAAAGGTGGCTGTCCCCGTGGCCTGGTTCGGCCTTCACGAGGACGACGACGTACGCGCCACGGATCTGGCCATCGGCGCCGACCGCAGCGCGTTCCGGTGCCATGCCGGCGGGGAAGAGGAAACCCTGGTCCTGCCGGCGACGGGGGAGCACAACGTCATGAATGCCCTCGCCGCTATTGCCGTAGGACGTCACTTTGGTGTAAAATTAAATGATATGAAACCGGCGCTGGCGAACCTTTCGCTGACGGGCAGCCGGCAGGAAGTGCTGCACTTTGGGCCGTACACGGTCCTCAATGACGCCTACAACGCCAGCCCTGCCTCCATGGAGGCGGCGTTCGCCACCCTGGCGCGGCTGAAGGAAGCCGGTTCCTGCCGGACCATTGCTGTCGTGGCAGACATGCTGGAGTTAGGCTCCCTGTCTGCGGAAGCCCACACCGAAGTGGGTCATTTGGCGGCAAAGGCCCATACGGACTTCCTCCTGGCCTACGGACCGGAGTCGGTCCATGCCTGGGAGGCCGCGCGGGCCGATGGTGTCACGGCCTGGCATTTTGCCGACCGCGCCGGCGCCGAGGCCCGGCTGCGGGAGATTTTGCGGCCTGGCGACGTGGTACTTCTTAAGGGGTCCCACTCCATGGCGGTGGACGGCATCCTTGGAACTGTTTTTCAATCATTTTGACAGAGGATTTGGGAATGCGGGTATTTTCAGATATGCAGGCGCTGGGCGCTCTGCTGACAGCGTTTATTGTGTGCGCGGGCCTGGGGCCGGTCGTGATCCCTGCCCTGCACCGGCTCAAGTTCGGACAGAGCATCCGTGAAGTCGGGCCGGCGAGCCATCAGAAAAAGAGCGGGACGCCGACGATGGGCGGCGTCATGATTCTCGCCGGGCTTGCCGTGTCTGTTCTCTTGTGGGACCGGCTCACCCCGGTCGTGGTCATTGCCCTGGTCCTTACCCTGGGGCACGCCGTCATTGGCTTTGTCGATGACTACATCAAAGTCGTGAAGAAGCGGAACCTGGGCCTGACGGCGAAGCAGAAGTTCGCCATGCAGACGGCCCTGGCCCTCTGCTATATCTACTACGTCGAAGTTCATGCGGGGCCCGTGGCGACCCTGCTGTGGATCCCGGGCACGCAGCTCATCGTGCCCGCCGGCTGGGCCTACTACGTGCTGGCCTTCTTCCTCCTCGTGGGGACGACGAACGCCGTCAACCTGACGGACGGGCTGGACGGCCTTGTTTCCTGCGTGTCCCTGCCGGTCCTGCTGACGTACGCGCTCATCGCGCTCCTGGCCGGCGAAGCGGACCTGAGCCTTTTCGCGCTGGCCGGCGTGGGCGCCCTGGCGGGATTTCTGGTCTGGAACCACCATCCGGCGAAGGTCTTTATGGGCGATACGGGTTCCCTGGCGCTGGGCGGCGCCGTGGCGGCCCTGGCGCTCCTGACCCACACGGAACTGCTGCTCATCCTCCTGGGCGGTGTCTACGTGTGTGAGGCCCTGTCCGTCATGATCCAGGTGGCCTATTTCCGGCGCACGGGAGGCAAACGGTTCTTCCGCATGACGCCGATCCATCATCACTTCGAGCTGGGCGGCTGGAAAGAGACGAAAGTCGTGGCTGTCTTCACGGCGGCCAGTGTCGTCTGCTGCGGCCTGTCCCTGGCTCTGCTTTTCAATTACTTACGGGGGTAAGGGAATCCATGTTATTCGGAAAAAAACAGGAAGAAGCGCCCCGTGCCGTTTCTTCCGTCCTGGTGGTGGGAGCCGGCATCAGCGGCCGCGGGGCCGCGGGCGTGCTGGCCCGCCAGGGCAAGCGGGTCTTTTTGTATGACGACCGGCCGCAGGAACTGGAACCGGCCCTGGCGGCGCTGCTGCAGCAACGCGGCGGCGGGTTTGTTTCGGGGCATCCCGAAGAGATCCTGCCCGAAGTACAGCAAATCGTCTTGTCTCCGGCCGTGCCCTATACGCTTCCCTTCCTGGAGGAAGCGCGCCGGCAGGGCATCGAAGTCATGGGCGAAGTGGAAATGGCCTGGCGAGGCTATGCCGGCCATATGATCGCGATTACGGGAACGAACGGCAAGACGACGACGACGACCCTGGTGGGAGAGATGCTGAAAACCCTGCCGTGCAAGTCTGTCGTGGGCGGCAATATCGGGCTGGCCCTGAGCGTCCAGGTGGAAGGCCTGGGCAAAGACGACTGGACGGCGGCGGAACTGTCCAGTTTCCAGCTCGAATCGGTCCTGGATTTCCATCCCGACATCGCCGCCGTGCTGAACCTGACACCAGATCATCTGGAGCGTCACGGATCCATGGAAGAGTACGCGCGGTGCAAACGAAACATTTTCTGTAAACAGACGGCGCGGGAATTGACGATTCTCAATTCCGACGACGAAGAAGTCCGCATGTGGGGACGCTACGCCAAATCCCGCCTGTGCTACTTCAGCCGGAAAGTGATCCTGCCCGAAGGCGCCTACCTGCGGGACGGGACCTTCTTCCTGAAGTGGGACGGCCAGGTTCACGAGATCTGCCACCGCGACGAATTGAAGATTTTTGGCGGCCATAACGAGGAAAACGTGCTGGCGGCCATCTGCTGCGGGTTCTTTGCGGGCGTATCCATTGAAAACATCCGCAAGGTGCTCCTGTCTTTCCGGGGCGTGGAACACCGCATCGAGTACGTGGCGACGATCCGTGGCGTGCCGTATTACAATGATTCGAAGGCCACCAATACGGATTCGACCATTAAGGCCCTGGAGGCTTTCCCCAGGGGACACGTCATTCTCTTGGCCGGCGGGCATGATAAGCTGACCCCGCTGGAGTCCATGATGGACCTGGCGGCGAAAAAGACCGACGCCCTGATCCTCCTGGGCGCGGCGCGGGAACGCTTCTACGAAGCAGCTGTCCGTGCCGGCGTACCGAACATTTTGAAAGCCGACAGTTTCCAGGATGCCGTTGCCAAGGCGCACGCCTTGGCCTTGCCGGGGCAGGTCGTCCTGTTGTCGCCGGCGTGCTCATCCTTCGATATGTTCCATGACATGGGCGAACGGGGCCGGTATTTCAAGGAACTGGTCCACGGCTTCGCGGCGCAGGACGGGCAGAACCCGGAAAAGGAGAGGGACACGACCCGTGTCCCCGGCGAAGAACGGAGGCAGGCATGAAGATCATCTTATCCGGCGGCGGGACCGGCGGACATATCTATCCGGCCCTGACCCTCGCCGATACGATCCGGGAACTGGAGCCGGAAGCGGAGATCCGCTTCGTCGGCACCCGGCATGGCCTGGAAAAGGACCTGGTCCCACGGGCCGGCTATCCCATCGACTTTATCGATGTCCAGGGCTTTCGGCGGAGCCTCAGCCTGGACACTCTCCGCTCGTTCTATAAGCTGGGCAAGGGGCTTTGGGAGGCAAAGCGCGTCCTGGACGAGTTTCGCCCGGACCTGGTCATCGGCACGGGCGGCTACGTGTGTGGTCCTATCTGCTTCTGGGCTGCCCTGAAGGGTGTTCCGGTCTGCGTGCAGGAGCAGAACGCCTTGCCTGGCGTGACCAACAAGATTTTGTCCCGCTTCGTGGAGCGTATCTTTTTGGGGTACAGCGAAGCGGACAAGTATTTCAAGGGGAAGGCCCGGAAAATCTTCACAGGCAATCCCATCCGGGCGGATATCCTGCGCTGCAGGCGGGAAGACGGCTTGCGGGCCTTTGGCCTGGACGCGGACAAGATGACGGTCCTCGTCGCCGGCGGCAGCCTGGGGGCGGCGTCCATCAATAAGGCGGTCCTGCAGGTGGAAAAACGCCTGTCCGGCCGTGATGATGTGCAGGTCCTGCACGCCACGGGCAAGAACAATTACGACCAATACATGGACGAGGTGAAGGCTGCCGGCGGGTTTGCCGGCAACATCCACATCGAGCCGTATCTGTATGATATGCCGCTGGCCCTGGCCGCGGCGGATCTGGCGGTGTTCCGTTCCGGCGCCATCGGGCTGGCGGAATTGACGGCCAGGGGCATCCCGTCGATCCTGGTCCCGTTTCCACACGCGACGGCAAACCACCAGGAATTCAACGCCCGGGCCCTGGAAGCCGCCGGCGCGGCCGAGGTAATCCTAGACCGGGAACTGACGGGGGACGCCCTGCAGGAGAAAATCGAAGACCTGCTCCTGCATAAAGACCGACTGCGCCGGATGCAGAAGGCAGCCCGCCAGGCCGGAAGGCCCAGGGCGGCCCAGGAAATCGCCAGGCAGTCGCTGGCGCTGGCCCGAGGCACACGGCGCGTGCGTTGACAGGAACCGGATCCGCGGACGGCGGAAACAAGCAATACCGTACGAAAAGCAGGGGGATTTTTTAGATGTTGGAACAGTACAGACATATCCACTTTATCGGCATCGGCGGCGCCGGCATGAGTGCCCTGGCCTATGTCCTGGTGAAGCGGGGCTATGACGTGACCGGGTCGGACCTGCATGCCGGCCATATGGCGGAACAGTTGGCCGAGGCCAATGCCATGGTCTTTATGGGGCACGACGCGTCCCAAGTGGACGGGGCGGACGCCGTCGTGGTTTCCAGCGCCATCCATCCAGACAATGTGGAGCTGGCTGCGGCTAAGGCGAAAGGCATTCCTGTCCTGCACCGCAGCGATGTCCTGAAGGAATTGCTGAACAAGGAGGGCGCCAGGGGGGTTGCCGTGGCTGGTGCCCACGGGAAGACGACGACGAGCGCCATGATTTCAGTCATCGCGGCGGAAGCGGGCCTGGACCCGACGGTGGTCATCGGGGGCGACGTCCAGTCCCTAGGCGGCAATGCCCGGGATGGCAAGAGTCCCTGGGTCGTGGCCGAGTCGGACGAGAGCGACGGCTCTTTTCTCAAATTCCACCCGTATCTCCCCGTGATTACGAACATTGAGGACGATCACCTGGACCATTACGGGACGGAGGAGAATATCTATCAGGCCTTCAAGCAGTTCCTGGGCGACATGAAGGAGGGCGGCACGGGCGTCCTCTGCATGGACAATCCCAAAGTGCGCCGGCTGGCGCAGGAAACGGACCGTCCCTTTGTCACGTATGGCCTGACGGAAGACTGCGACTACTATGCCAGGGACATCCGGCATACTCACGACGGCAACAGCTACGACCTGTACCATCACGGGGAAAAGCTGGGCACGATCCGTTTGCGGATCCCAGGCCGGCACAACGTGCTCGACAGCCTGGGGGCGACCAGCGCTGCCTTGCTTATGGGGGTTCCCTTCGAGTCGCTTCGGGATTCCCTGGAGCGCTTTGCCGGGGCGAAGCGCCGCTTTGAGACGAAGGGCCGCTGCCGCGGGATTTGGGTCGTCGACGACTATGCCCATCATCCGACGGAAATCGCCGCCACCCTGCGGGCCGCCAAGGAAACGGAAGCCCGGGAAGTGGTGTGCGTCTTCCAGCCGCATCGGTTTACGCGGACGAAGCTGCTCCACGACGAATTCTGCACCTGCTTCCGCCATTGTGACAAGCTGATCCTGACGCGAATCTATTCGGCAGGCGAGGAGCCCATCGAAGGTGTGACGAGCGAAGCCCTGGCGGAGGACATCCGCAGGACGACGGGACAGGACGTGCGGTATATCGACGGTTTCGACGAAGTGGAAACCTATCTGGTCCAGAACGCCGTGACAGGAGACCTGGTCCTGACCATGGGAGCCGGTGACGTATACCGCATTGGGGAAGAGGTGCTTCGAGAACTGCGGGAGGTGGAACCATGACATTCAGAAAATCCAGTACGGTCGCGGTCGTTATGGGCGGCCCTTCGGAAGAATCCGAAATCTCCCTGTCCACGGGCAAGGCCATTGCGGCAGCCCTGCGGGAAAAGGGCTACGAAGTGGCGGAAATCCGCCTTAATCCCCGCGATTTTTCCGAACAGTTGAAAGCCAGCGGCGCCGAAGTGGTCTTCGTGGCCGTCCATGGCCTTTATGGCGAAGACGGGCGGCTCCAGAGCGCCCTGGAAATGATGGGGGTGCCTTATACGGGATCCAACGTTCTGTCCAGCGCCCTGTGCATGAACAAGATCGCGACAAAACGCGTCTTTTTGGGCAGCGGGGTCCCGACGCCCGAAGCGGACTTTTATTATGACAAGGACAAGGATGATCCGGACCTGGCCGCGAAGGTCGTCGCGAAATATTCCCTGCCTGTGGTCATCAAACCTGCCTCGCAGGGGTCCAGCATCGGCGTGACAATCGCCAAGACCGAAGCCGAGGTGGAGAACGCCCTCCGCACGGCCTTCTCCTACGACAAGGAAGTCCTGGTGGAACGCTATATCGCCGGTCAGGAAACGTCGGTCTGCATGATGCGGGAAACGGACGGGTCCGTGACGGTCTGGCCTGTCGTCCTGGTCAAGCCGCGGGCCGAATTCTATGATTTCACATCCAAATATTCCGTCGGGGGCGTCGTCCACGTGGTACCGGCGCCGCTGCCGGAAGTGACCTTGCGGGAACTGGCGGATATTTCCGTCCGTGCCTTCGACGTCCTGGGCTGCGATGGCGTGGCCCGGACAGACTGCATGATCGGTGCGGACGGCAAGTGCTATGTCCTGGAAATGAACACCGTGCCGGGCATGACGCCGACGAGCCTCGTGCCGGACGCTGCCAGGGCCGCAGGCATTTCCTTCGGCGATTTGTGCGAAAAAATCCTGCAGACAGCGCACGCGTGAGACAGGCCGGCGCGGCAGCGGAATCGCGTTCCGGCCGCCGCCAGGGAGCGTAGAGTAGAGGAGCCCAACGATGAAGACCATGGAAGAACGGTTGAGGGAAAATCGCCGGCGCGTTCGCGCCAGGCGGCTCCGTGCGCTCTTTTTTCTCGTCCTGGCGGTGGCCCTTTTCGGCGGGACCTGGCATTTTGTCCATCGTCCGCAGTTCGCCTTCGGCGTCCTCCGCATCCACGGCACGGACCAGATCACGGAGGACCAGATCCTGCGGATGGGCGGGAGCCAGCGTCCCGTGAATCTTTTCCGGCTCTCCCGGAGCGCCATCCTGAAGGGACTCCGGGGCGACGTGCGGGTGGAAAAGGCCGAAGCCTCGTATCGTCTTGGCGTCCCGCCGGAACTCCACATCTACGTGACCGAACGCGTGCCCGTCCTGTACGTGCAGGCCGGCTACGGCGACTATGCCAAGCTGGACGGCCAGGGCCTGGTCCTCGATGTGACGGACGGCATCAAGGATGCCTCGGTCCCGCGCCTGACAGGGCTCCGCGTGGCCAACGTCTTCACGGGGGACACGGTGGAATCGGACGAAACGAAAGAAGTGCTCCGTTTCCTGCAGAAACTGTCTCCGGAAGCGAAGCAGCATGTGGCGGAACTATGTGTCGACAGCAACCATAAACTCGTCCTGCGCATGGACTACGGCTTCCCCGTTATGCTTGGCCCTGTCAACGAACTGGCGGGCAAGTCGGAACTCTTCATGACGGTCTACGATGAAATGAAGGGGAAGAACATCCAGGCGCTCTACATGGACCTGGAATACAGCAAACCGTATGTGCGCCTCAAGGATTCCGCCGTGGAACAGCAGCGGCTTGAAATGGCGCAGCGGGAGCGGCAGGAGCAGAAGGCCCAGCAGGAAAAGCGGGAACGGCTCCGGGCCGAACAGGCAAAGGAAGCGGCTGCCCAGGCGGCGAAACCGAAAGGATGAGCGCCGCCGCGGCAGAAGAACCGGCGCCTTTCCGCCGTCCCGGCGGGCAATCGCGGAAGGAGAGAAAGAATACGTTATGGTTACAGTGAATCGGCACTACACGAAAATCCTGATTTTCGTGGTCTGTGCCATTATGGGCTTCATGATTTCCATGCAGCTGAAATCGAACCGGCAGGCCCAGACGGTGTCGGTCCAGCGCGCGGAAGATCTGTCCGTCCGTCTGCAGCAGGTGGAGGCAGACCGGAACAAGCTGGCCGCCGAACTGGAACAGTACCGGACGGGCAAGGTGTCGTCGACGCTGAAGAAGGAAATGGACAACCTGAACGCCTACGCGGGCCTGACGGCCCTGGAAGGCAAGGGAGTCGTCCTCACGGTCGATGACAGCCAGCAGGCCGTCAAACCCGGCGAAAACCAGAACCTGTACATCATCCACGACGAAGATCTGCTCCGCGTTGTCAACGAACTTCGCGCCGCCGGCGCCGAAGCCATTGCCATCAACGACCAGCGTGTCACGGGCCGGAGCGAAATCCGCTGCGTGGGACCGACGGTCCTGGTCAATGAGACGCGCCTGGCGGCTCCCTTCGTCATCCGGGCCATCGGCAACCCGCAGACCATGGAATCGTCCCTGAAACTGCGCGGCGGCGTCCTGGACAACTTCAAGTTCTGGGGCATCAAAGCCGAAGTGGCGAAATCGAACAAGGTCCAGGTCCCGGCGGCCTCGGAACATCCGTCCTTTGAATTCGCCAAAGTCATTCCGGCGGATCGAGTGCAGGGCACGGCCGCCGGTTCCGGGAAGGGAGGCGCGGCCCAATGATCTACGTACTGCTGGGACTGGCCCTCGGCGTGGCCCTGGGCATCGTCACGCCAGGCTATATCCCGAAATCCTATGCGCCGTACTTTTCCGTGGCCCTCATGTCGGGCCTCGATACGGTGTTCGGCGGGCTGCGCGCCGCCATGGAAAACCGGTACGAGAACACGGTCTTCCTGTCGGGGTTCTTTGTCAATATGCTCGTGGCCGTTTTCTTCTGCTACGCCGGCACCTTGCTGAACATCGACTTTTACTTGATTGTTATTCTCGTACTGGGTATGCGCGTCTTCAATAACCTGGCCATCATCCGCCGGCTGTATCTCGAAGAAAAGGAGAAGGAGCTGGAACGGAAGGAAGCAGAGGCCGGACAGGATCCGAATAAGTTGTGAAGTCGTGGAACTTTTTCACATATTCCGTTCAAAATGTGGTAGAATAGTGTTATAATCATACCGTAAACACAATATACGGCAGTATAGCCAGAATTTGGCAATGATCCCGCCGGTTTTGCCGGAGGGAATTTTGAGCAGGGGGAACCTAACTATGTTTGAGAACGTCACGAACGACACCGTCGATTCCGGTATCGAACAGGCCAACTTGGCCAAGATCAAAGTCGTAGGCGTCGGCGGCGGCGGCGGCAACGCTGTCAACCGTATGATTGACGCCGGTGTGAAGGGCGTGGATTTTATCGCCGTGAACTGCGATGCCCAGGCCCTGATCCTTTCCAAAGCCCAGAAGAAGATCCAGATCGGGGAAAAGCTGACCAAGGGCCTCGGTGCCGGCGCGAATCCGGAAATCGGGGAAAAGGCGGCCCAGGAATCGGTCGAAGAACTGACGGAACAGCTCAAAGGCGCCGATATGGTCTTTGTCACTGCCGGCATGGGCGGCGGCACGGGTACCGGCGCGGCTCCCATCGTGGCGGATTGCGCCAAGAAGGCCGGCGCCCTCACGGTCGGCGTCGTGACCAAGCCGTTCTCCTTTGAAGGCAAACGGCGCATGAACCAGGCCGAAGGCGGAATCGTCAATCTGAAGGACAAAGTCGATACGCTGATCACTATTCCCAACGACCGCCTGCTTCAGGTCATTGACCGCCGCACGAGCATGCTGGACGCCTTCAAGATTGCCGATGATGTCCTGCGGCAGGGCGTTCAGGGCATTTCCGACTTGATTGCCGTTCCCGGCGTCATCAACGCCGACTTTGCCGATGTCAAGACCATCATGTCCGATGCCGGCTCCGCCCTGATGGGCATCGGAACGGCCAAGGGAGACAACGGCGCGGTCTCGGCCGCGGAAGCCGCCATCAAGAGCCCCTTGCTGGAAGCCTCCATCGAAGGCGCCCGGGGCGTCCTCTTCAACATTACCGGCGGCAAGGACCTGTCCTTGTTCGACGTCACGGAAGCATCCAACATCATTACGGAAGCCGTCGATCCGGAAGCGAACATTATCTTCGGCGCCGTCATCGACGAGAGCCTGCAGGACGAGATCCGCGTCACCGTCATCGCCACGGGCTTCCGCGGCAGCAATCCCGCCGTAGGCGGGCAGGCCAAGGCCAACCCTGTCGGCTGGAAGAGCAAACGGGCCGACGGCAAGAAAGATTCCGTCCGTTCGTCCGCCCCGGCGCCGGAAGCGCCGGCGGCACCGAAGTCGCTCCGAGGCGACGGGCACGTCATCAGCAACAATTTAAAGGAAAACACGGTCATGCCAGCAGAAATTCCGCCCTGGATGCAGGGCGGCCGTTAAAGACGGCAGGCCGTTCATACGGAGACGGAGGCGGCAGCGCAGTCTGCCGCTTTGTCATATCATCACCGGGTCCGCACCGGATTCCACGCTCCACAGAGTGCAGGGAGAGGAGAGTTGCGCCATGAAATGTCCTTTTTGTTCCTTTGAAGACAGCCGGGTTATCGATTCCCGTTCCGTTGAAAACGGCGCGTCCATTCGCCGCCGGAGGGAATGCCCGTCTTGCGGCCGCCGCTTCACGACGTACGAAAAGTACGAGGAAGCGCCCCTGGTCGTCAACAAGAAGGACGGGCGGCGGGAACTCTTTGACGGGATGAAACTGCTCAACGGTCTCCTGAAGGCTTTTGAAAAACGGCCCGTGTCCATGGAAACCATCCAGAACATCGCCCACGAAATCGAGCGGGAACTGCGCCTGAAAGGCGAGTCCGAAGTGAGCAGCCGGGAAATCGGCGAACTGGTCATGCAGCATCTGGAAAAGACGGACCAGATTGCCTACGTGCGCTTCGCGTCCGTCTACCGCCAGTTCGCGGACGTGCAGAACTTCATGCAGGAGCTGCAGCGCCTGGTCCGCGACAACGACAAGGCGGCCAAGGCCGGCAAGGGAGAATCCCCGGCAAAGACAGAAAAGGCCTGAAGGGCAGACAAAAAGAAGGCTGCCGCCCCCGTGCGTACACGGTGGGCGGCAGCCTTGATTTTTTGGTTCCTCATTATTTGGCAGCGTTCACTTTTTTGGCAAGTTTGGATTTCTTGCGGGCTGCGGCGTTCTTGGAGATAACGCCGGCCTGGGCTGCTTTATCGAGCAAACCGGATGCGACTTTCAGGGTAGCGGCGGCTTCTTCCGCGCTGCCGGCTTTCGCCTGGGCTTCTACCTTCTTGGCGGCGCTGCGCATGGCGGATTTCTCCTGCGCGTTCTTGGCGCGGCGTTCTGCATCGGTCTTTACGCTACGGATGGACGATTTGATGTTAGGCAATGGATTCACCTCCTACAAATAACTTTACCAGGCTATTTTAGCACGCATTCCCCGTTTATGCAACTAATTTTTCGACAGCGCCTTTTTTAATTGCGCCAGGGCCTGCCGTAAGGTCGCCCGGGGGCAGGCGATATTGAACCGTTCAAAGCCGTCGCCGGCTTTTCCGAAGATGGCCCCGCTGTCGAGCCATAACCGGGCTTGCCGGACCAACAGGTCCTGGCGCCGCGCTTCCGTCAATCCGAGCCTGCGGAAATCGACCCAGAGCAGGTACGTGCCTTCGGGCGGGAGGAGGGTCAGCTGCGGCAGCTCCCGCTCCAGATATTCCCGGAAGAAACGGATATTTCCTTCCAGATAGGCCCGCACTTCCCGCAGCCAGGGCAGGCCATCCCGCAGGGCCGCTTCGGCGGCGACGAGGCCCAGGGTGTTGAGCTGGCTGTAGCCGAAAGCGTCGACCTGCCTGCGGAACCGTTCCCGCAGGGCCGCGTTGGGAATGAAGATGTTCGACACTTGCAGGCCCGCGATGTTGAAGGTCTTGCTTGGCGCCGTCAGGACAAGGCAGTGGTCGGCGAATTCCGGGCCCAGGGAGGCGTAGACCGTATGCCGGCAGCCGTTCCACGTAAAGTCCTCGTGAATTTCGTCGGCGGCGACCAGGACGCCGTGGCGGCGGCAGATATCCCCCAGGCGCCGCAGCTCTTCCCGCGTCCAGACACGGCCTACGGGGTTGTGGGGGCTGCACAGCAGGTACAGCTTGACGTGGTTGTCCACGATTTTCCGTTCCATGTCGTCGAAATCGATTTCGTATCGGCCGTCCCGCAGGACCAGGTCGCTGGATACGCGGCGCCGGTTGTTCGTGAGGATGTCCTCGCTGAAGGGGTAGTAGACCGGCTGGTTGATCAGGACTGCGTCGCCGGGGTCCGTAAAGGCGCAGACCGCGGCGGCCAGGGCGAAGACGACGCCTGGCGTCTGGACGAGCCAGGTCGGGTCGAGGTCCCAGCCGTGCTGCGTCCGGAACCAGTGTTTCAGGACGGCGCCGTACCGGGCCGGGTCGGCTTCGCTGTACCCGTAGACGGGATGTTCGAGGCGGCGGCGCAGGGCTTCCGTAATGGCCGGCGCTACGGGAAAATCCATATCGGCCACCCAGAGGGGCAGCACGTCTTTCGGATAGCCGCGCCGTTCGGCGGCGTCGTATTTCAGGCAGTCTGTGCCACGGCGGTCGGGAACCACATCAAAGTCCATGGGCGCCTCCCCCGGCCAGGGCCTGCGCCAGGTCGGCAATCAGGTCGTCCGCGTCCTCGAGGCCGACGGACAGGCGCAGGAGCCGTTCGTTGATGCCCTTGGTGTAACATTCTTCCTTCGGCACGTCCGCGTGGGTCTGGAGCAGAGGGTAGGTCAGGAGGCTTTCTGTGCCGCCCAGGCTTTCGGCGAAGAAAATCAGGCGGACCGATTCGAGGACGTGGCGTGCCGTTTCTTCCGTATCGACCTCAAAGGAAATCATGCCGCCGAAGCCCGTCGATTGGGCCTTGCTGACGGCGTAGTCCGCCCGTTCGGGCAGCCCCGGGTAGAGAACCTTTTTCACCTTCGGCTGCCCCTGGAGCCACCGGGCGATCTTCCAGGCCGACGCGGCGTGGCGTTCCATGCGCAGGGGCAGGGTCTTGAGGCCGCGGCTCAGGAGCCAGCTGTTGAAGGGATCCAGGCAGGCGCCGATGGTATTATGCAGGAAACGGATCTTTTCCGCGTCTTCTTCGTGCTTGGCCACAAGGACGCCGGCCAGGATATCGTTGTGGCCGCCCAGGTACTTGGTGGCGCTGTGCAGGACGATGTCAGCGCCCAGATTCAAGGGCTGCTGGAAATACGGCGTCAGGAAGGTATTGTCCACGATGACTTTCAGCCCCTTGGCGTGGGCCCACTGGCTGACGGCGCGGATATCGGTGACACGCATGGTCGGATTGGACGGCGTTTCCAGGTAGACGGCCTTCGTTTCAGGCCGCCAGGCCCTTTTTACCGCCTCCAGGTCGCCTGTGTCGACGGACGTGTAGGTGATGCCGTTCTTTTGGGAAATGGCGTGGAAGAGACGGATGGAACCGCCGTAGAGGTCGTCCGTGGCGAGAAAGTGGTCGCCGGGGGAGAAGGTCTCCAGAAGACACTGGACCGCCGCCATGCCCGACGAAAAGGCGAAGGCCGCGCAGCCGTTCTCCAGCAGGGCCAGGGTCTTTTCGAGCTGTTCCCGCGTCGGATTCTGCGTGCGGATGTAGTCATAGCCCGTACTCCGGCGCACGCCCGGGTGGGCGTAGGCCGTGGTCGGGTAAATGGGCGCGACGACGCTGCCCGTCGCGTCGGGTTTATATCCCCCGTGAATGCACAAAGTGGAAAAGTTCATGCGGAATTCCTCCCTTATATCCTAGCGAAGCAATATGTATGTAGCTTACAAAATACCTGTTTCGCTGCCCCTTGTCAAGAAAAGACGGCGGAAATCATGGAACCCGCCGCCCCAGGCCCGATGGGGACAGATAAATTGCAACAATTGAAACGGTTTGGTATAATAAGATATTAACGCAGGAGCCGCGTCCCGACGGCGCCGGACATCCTGCCGGTCCACTTTTCAGAAAGGCGGGCGCAAGCCCGGATACAGAGATACAGTCATGCAGCAAGATCACATTCGCAATTTTTCCATCATCGCCCACATCGACCACGGCAAGTCGACCTTGGCAGACCGTTTGATTGAAAAGACGGGGACGCTGCAGAAGCGCGAAATGGCGGAGCAGATTCTCGATTCCATGGATTTGGAGCGGGAACGCGGTATTACCATCAAGGACCAGGCTGTGCGCGCCTTTTACCAGGCGTCCGACGGACAGCAGTATATGCTGAATTTCATCGATACGCCGGGCCATGTGGATTTCAACTACGAGGTTTCCCGCGCCCTGGCGGCCTGCGAGGGGGCTCTCCTCGTCATCGATGCCTCCCAGGGCATTGAGGCCCAGACCCTGGCCAACACGTACCTGGCCCTGGACAACGACCTGGAGATCATTCCTGTCATCAACAAGATCGATCTTCCCAGCGCCGATCCGGACAAGGTGAAGAAGGAAATCGAGGACGTCCTCGGCATCGATGCCAGCGAAGCCGTCCTGTGCAGCGCCAAGACGGGCGAAGGCGTCGGGGATATCCTGGAAGCCATCGTCCAGCGCGTACCGGCTCCGCAGGGCGACGCGGCGAAGCCCCTGAAGGCTCTGGTCTTCGACTCCAAATTCGACAGCTACAAAGGCGTCCTGCTTTACCTGCGCCTTTACGACGGTTCCGTCAAAAAGGGCATGAAAATCCGCATGGTGTCCACCGGCACCGAGTACGAGGTGACGGAAGTGGGCATTTTCAAGCCCAACCCGGAAAATGTGGAGGTCCTGACCGCGGGGGAGGTAGGGTTCCTGGCGGCGTCCATCAAAACCGTCGGGGAGGCCCGCGTGGGCGACACCGTGACCGACGCGAACCGTCCCTGCGACGAGGCCCTGCCAGGCTACCGCAAGGCTACGCCCATGGTTTTCTGCGGCTTGTATCCCGTGGAAAACACGGATTACGACAACCTGCGCGACGCTCTGGAAAAACTGCAGCTCAACGACGCGGCGCTCCTTTTTGAACCGGAAACTTCGACGGCCCTCGGCTTCGGCTTCCGCTGCGGCTTCCTGGGACTGCTCCACATGGACGTCATTAAGGAACGTTTGGAGAGGGAATTCAAGCTCGATTTGATTACGACGGCGCCGAACGTCGTCTACCAGCTCCACAAGACGAACGGCGACATCGCCCTCGTGGACAATCCGTCAGCCTTCCCGGACCAGACGACGATTGCCAGCGTGGACGAGCCTTTCGTGCGGGCCACCATCATTGTTCCGAAGGAATACGTGGGCTCCGTGATGGAGCTGTCCCAGGAAAAACGCGGCGAGTACGAGAACATGACCTATCTGGACGAAGACCGCGTCATGATCCACTACGCCCTGCCGCTGTCGGAAATCATCTTCGACTACTTCGACCGCCTCAAATCGTGCAGTCGCGGCTATGCCTCCCTGGACTATGAACTGGCGGGCTACCGCGAAAGCGACCTCGTCAAAGTGGATATCCTGCTCAACGGCGACCCCGTCGACGCCCTGTCGGCCATCGTCCACCGCAGCAACGCCCAGGTCCAGGGCCGCAAGCTTGTGGAACGGCTGCGCAGCCTCATTCCGCGCCAGCAGTTCCAGATTCCCGTCCAGGCGGCCATCGGCAACAAAGTCATCGCCCGCGAGGATGTGGCGGCCCTTCGCAAAGACGTCCTGGCCAAGTGCTACGGCGGCGACATCAGCCGGAAACGGAAATTGCTGGAAAAGCAGAAGGCCGGCAAAAAGCGCATGAAACAGGTCGGTACGGTCGAACTGCCCCAGGAAGCCTTTATGGCCATCCTGAGCATGGACAAGAAATAAGGCGCGGACAACGGGACGCGAAAAGAAGGGTGCCGGGAAAACCAATGAAATCACAGGAAATGATTCAAGGGGTATACGTCCATACCCCTTTTTGTTTACAAAAATGCCTGTACTGTGATTTCCCGTCCTACGCCGGCTGCTCCGCCGACGTGCGGGAACGCTATGTGCGGGCCTTGTGCAGGGAAATTCGGCAGGGACGCGCGGACGGCTGGTACGGCGCGTTGCCTGTGGCGCCGGACGCGACGATTTATTTCGGCGGCGGCACGCCGACCGTCCTGACGACGGACCAGCTCGGCCGTGTCGTGGCGGCCCTGAGGGAAGCTGGCTGGTGGAACCGGCCTGCCGAAGCGACGGTGGAAGCGAACCCCGGCACGGTGGACGCCTCGTCCCTGCGCGCCCTGCGGGAGCTTGGCTTCACCCGCGTCAGCCTGGGCGTCCAGTCCCTGCAGGACCGGGAACTGCGGGCCATCGGCCGCATCCACACGGCGGCGGAGGCGAAGGAAGCCGTGGCCCTGGCCAAGGCGGCAGGGTTCGAACGGGTCAGCATCGATTTGATGTACGGCCTGCCGGGGCAGACCCTGGACTCGTACGGGAAAACACTGGAAGAAGCGGCGGCCCTGGGCTTGCGGCACGTGTCGGCGTACAGCCTGATCCTGGAAGAGGGCACGCCCCTGGAACGCCTCGTGGCATCGGGCCGCGTGACGCTGCCCGACGAAGATACGGTCTATGCCATGTACGAGGCGACGGACCGCTTCTGGACCGCCCGGGGCCTGCGGCGCTACGAAATTTCCAACTACGCCGCGCCGGGCCAGGAGTCGCGGCACAACCAGGTCTACTGGCGCTATGAGCCCTATGCCGCCTTCGGCGCCGCCGCCTGCGGGTTCGACGGCCGGCGCCGGCGGACGAATCCGGCCGGCGTGGCAGACTACCTTGCCGCCGTGGAGGCCGGCTTGCCCGCCGGGGCAGGGCCGCGTACCCCGGGCACACCTGCCGTCGGGGCAGGAAATATCCCTGCGGGCGGAGCGGCTGCGGCAGCGCAGGGGAGTCCCTGGTGGGACGAAGAAGACCTGGACGTCGCGACCCGCCTGGAAGAGGCCCTCTTCATGGGCCTCCGGATGGTTCAGGGCGTGTCCCTGGAGGAGTTGGGCACCCGCTTCGGCGTCGACATCCGCTCCCTATATAAGGAAGAAATGGCGAATCTCATCCACCGGGGCATGCTCTACCTGGACGGGGACCGCATGGCCCTGACGCCGTACGGCATGCGCTACGGCAACGAAGCCTTCGAAGCGTTCATCCGCCTGTGGGATTGACGTCCGCGGGGCCGGAACAGACTTGAACGGACCGGGCGGACGCGGCGGATACGAAATAATTGTGAAATACCGCTTAAAAGTGAAAATTTTACCTTTTGACTATTGACAAGGCCAAGGGGCGGTGCTATTCTAACATTGTAAATGATGTTAGCACTCCACAAGTATGAGTGCTAATAGAACGGCACCGCCCTTTTTCGGTGCTTGGAATACAGAGGATGAGGTGGGATTATGCTCACAGACAGAAAAAGAAAAATCCTGCAGATCATCATCGAAGACTATATCGAAACGGCGGAACCGGTCGGTTCGAGAGCGATTGCCCGAAAGCACGATCTGGGCCTCAGCCCGGCCACGATCCGCAACGAGATGAGTGATCTGGAGCTGCTCGGATACCTCGAGCAGCCGCACACGTCCGCCGGTCGCGTTCCTTCGGCGGCGGCCTATCGCCTGTACGTCGACTCCCTGAAACCGGGAACCCTGACGGACAACGACATGGCCCTCATCGACGGGTGGTTCCGGGAACGGATCCGCAACATGGACGATATCTTTAAGTCTACGGCGAAGATCCTTTCCCGTATGACCCAGTCCGTTTCGGTCATCGTGGCCAATAAAAAATCGGCGGCCCGATTCCAATACATCAAGTTCCTGCCTCTGAACGAAACGCAGGTCATCCTGTGCATCGTCACGGACGACGGGGCCATGGACAACGGCCTCATTACCGTCCCGGCGGGCATGACCCCGGCCGAGCTGGACTACCTGGCGGGCCGCGTGAGCAAGCTCCTCGAAGGGAGGCCTATCGCGGAAATCGACGCCGACGTCCTGCAGAACGTGTATTACGAAGTTTCCCACGACGAAGTGATGCTCCATTCCCTGCAACGGACCCTGCGGGCCATTGCCGCGAAGAACAGCGAGCAGAAAGTCTTCCTGGGCGGCACCAAACAGCTTCTCAACCAGCCGGAATTCCAGAATATGGACCGCGTCAAGGATCTCTTGGGCATCCTGGAAGAGGAGAAGGTCGTGAAAGACCTGGTCAGTGCCAACAACCAGTCGGGACTGAAAGTCACGATCGGCGCGGAGAATAAATTCACGGGCATCAAGGACTGCAGCATGGTCCAGGCCACGTACCGGCTGAACGGCGAAATCGTCGGCACCATGGCGGTCCTCGGACCGACCCGCATGGAATACCGCAAAGTCATCGCCGTGATGAATTATCTGCATCATTATCTGGAGACTCTCCTGAAGAACCCCGACGGGTTCCGGGACACGCTCCGGAGTAAATCATAACCCAACAGACAGGAGGAAGAACAGTGTTCGATACGCAGCATACCCAGGAACAGGCCGACGCGAAACAGGAAACGACGGCCACGACGCAGGGCGGAACGGACGCGCGGAATCCCGGCGCGGCAGCGGCGGGAACTACGGAAATTCCGGAAACGCCGGAAATGGCCCGGACGGACGGCGCGCAGCCCGAAGAGGGCGCGGCCGGGACCGGCCCGGCCGACGGTAACGCCGGTACGGGGGACGACGTCCAGGACCTGCGGGACAAGCTGACCGCCCTGGCGGCCCAAGTGAAGGCGAAGGACGACCAGCTGGCTGAACAGGAAAAGCGCTTCGTGCGTCTCCAGGCGGATTTTGAAAACTTCCGCCGCCGGACGGCCACGGAAAAGGCCGATCTTTCGGCGTACGTCACGGCGGACGTGGTCGGCAAATTCCTGAAAGTCTTCGACAACTTCGAGCGGGCCGAGGCCAGCGCCGAAACCGCGCAGGACGTGAAGAGCGTGACTGACGGCATGTCGGCCATCATGAAACAGTTCCGCAAGACCCTGGAGGAGTTGGGAGTCAAGGAGATTCCCGCCGCCGGCGAAAAGTTCGACCCTAAGTACCACGAAGCCGTGATGCGCGGGCAGAACCCGGAACTGGCCGAGGATACCATCGACATGGTCTTTGAAAAAGGCTATGCCCTGGAAGATAAAGTGATCCGCCACAGCAAAGTGCGCGTCATCACGAAGGATTAGAAAGCAAACGGATACGATATGTTACCAGTCATCAGTGGAAAATCAAGGAGGAATACATCATGTCTAAAGTAATTGGGATTGACCTGGGCACTACAAACTCTGTAGTTGCCGTCATGGAAGGTGGCGAACCCACCGTTATTACCAACCCGGAAGGCTCCCGCCTGACTCCTTCCGTCGTCGGCTTCACGAAGGACGGCCAGCGTCTGGTCGGCCAGATGGCGAAACGCCAGGCGATTTCCAACCCGACCCGTACGATCAGCTCCATTAAGCGGCATATGGGCGAAGCAGGGTACCGCGTGGAAATCGACGACAAGAAATATTCGCCGGAAGAAATTTCGGCCATGATCCTGCAGAAACTGAAGGCCGACGCCGAAAAGTATCTGGGCGAAACGGTTACGCAGGCTGTCATTACGGTGCCTGCCTACTTCTCCGACAGCCAGCGCCAGGCCACGAAAGACGCCGGCAAGATCGCGGGCCTCGATGTCCTGCGTATCATCAACGAACCGACGGCGGCGTCCCTGGCCTACGGCATCGACAAGACCGACGACCATACCATCCTGGTCTATGACCTGGGCGGCGGCACCTTCGATGTGAGTATCCTGGAACTGGGCGACGGCGTTTTTGAAGTAAAGGCGACCAATGGCGATACGCACCTGGGCGGCGACGACTTCGATAAACGCATCGTCGACTGGATGGTGGACGACTTCAAAGCCAAGAACGGCATCGACCTGTCCACGGATAAGATGGCCCTGCAGCGCCTGCGCGAAGCTGCGGAAAAAGCCAAGATCGAGCTGTCCAGCATGGTCCAGACCGAAATCAACCTGCCGTACATCACGGCTGGCGCGGACGGTCCGAAACATCTGGAAATGACCCTGACCCGCGCGAAATTCGAGGACATGACGGCCGACCTGGTCGAACGGACCATTGGGCCGACCCAGCGCGCCCTGTCCGACGCCGGCCTGA
The DNA here is from genome assembly GCA_900314855.1 of uncultured Selenomonadales bacterium. Classification (GTDB taxonomy): domain Bacteria; phylum Bacillota; class Negativicutes; order Acidaminococcales; family Acidaminococcaceae; genus Succiniclasticum. The sequence goes on along the minus strand of OMWZ01000007.1, from coordinate 16,486 downwards.
CGGCAGACAAGATCGACAAGGTCATCCTCGTCGGCGGGTCTTCCCGTATCCCGGCGGTCCAGGAAGCCATTAAACGCATCATGGGCAAAGAACCGACCCGCAACGTCAACCCCGACGAATGCGTCGCCATCGGCGCCGCCATCCAGGCCGGCGTCCTGGCAGGCGAAGTCAAGGATGTCCTGCTGCTCGACGTTACGCCGTTGTCCCTGGGCATTGAAACCCTGGGCGGCGTCTTCACGAAGATCATCGACCGCAACACGACGATTCCTACGTCCAAGAAGCAGGTCTTCTCGACGGCGACGGACAACCAGCCTTCCGTCGACATCCATGTCCTGCAGGGCGAACGCGAAATGGCCGCGGACAACAAGACCCTGGGCCGTTTCGAACTGTCCGGCATCCCCGCCGCTCCCCGCGGAGTCCCGAAGATCGAAGTGGCCTTCGACATCGACGCCAACGGTATCGTAAACGTCAGCGCCAAGGATCTGGGCACGGGCAAGGAACAGAAGATTACTATCACCTCGTCGGGCACCCTGTCCAAGGACGAAGTGGACCGCATGGTCAAGGAAGCGGAAGCCAACGCCGAAGCGGACAAGAAACGCAAGGAAGGCGTCGAAATCCATAACCAGGCCGACACCCTCGTCTACCAGGCCGAAAAGACCATCAAGGACATGGAAGGCAAAGGCCACGACGACCTGATCGCCAAAGTCAAGACGGCCCTCGAAACCCTGAAGACGGACCTGAAGGGCACGGACAACGATAAGATCAAGGCCTCCATGGACGCCCTGACGAAACCGCTGTACGAACTGTCCGCGGAACTGTACAAACAGACCCAGGCCGAAGGCGGCGCCGCCGGTGCCGCTGGCGCGGAAGCCGGTGCGGGCGCGTCCGGCGCGGCCGGCAGCGAGAGCAAGAAGGCCGATGACGATGTCGTCGACGCGGAAGTCGTTGATGACAAGGACAAGAAGTAATTCCTCGGGATGGTGTTGACACATGGCTGAAAAAAGAGATTATTATGAGGTGCTCGGCGTCGCCAAAGACGCCAGCGCCGATGATATCAAAAAAGCATACCGCAAGTTGGCACGCAAGTACCATCCTGATTTGAACAAGGACAATCCGGAGGAAGCTGCGGAGAAGTTCAAAGAAGTGAACGAAGCCTACAGCGTCCTGAGCGATGACCAGAAGCGTGCCCAGTACGACCAGTTCGGTATGGCCGCTTTCGAGAACGGCGGCTTCGGGGCCGGCAACGGCGCCGGGGGATTCGGCGGTTTCGAAGGTTTCGGCAATGCCGGCGGGTTCGGCGGCGGAATGGATGATATCTTCGATATGTTCTTCGGCGGCGCCGGCCGCCGGGGCGGCCAGGCGGCGGACCGCGGTCCCCAGCGGGGCAGCGACCTGCGCTTTGACCTGGACCTGACCTTTGAGGAAGCGGCCTTCGGCGTCGAAAAGGAAATCGCCCTGCGCCGCGACGAAGCGTGCGACCACTGTCACGGTACGGGCGCGGAGCCGGGCTCCAAGGTGGAGACCTGCCCGGAATGCCACGGCTCCGGCCAGGTGCGGCGCGTGCAGAATACCATGCTCGGCCAGATGCAGACGGTCACGACGTGCCCGCGCTGCCACGGCGAGGGCAAGATTGTCAGCGACCCGTGCCACGAATGCCGCGGGACCGGCCTGAAAAAGGAAGTCAAGCATCTGAAGGTCAAGATCCCTGCCGGTGTGGACAACGGGTCCCGCCTGCGCGTGGCCAACGAAGGCGCCGCCGGCGCCAAAGGGGGCCCGCACGGCGACCTGTACGTCTATCTGTTCGTCAAGCCCCACAAGTTCTTTGAACGGGACGGCAACGACGTGTACTGCGAAGTACCCATCAACATCGTGGAAGCGACCCTGGGCGCCGAAAAAGAGGTGCCTACCCTGGATGGCAAGGTCGTCATCAAGATCCCCGAAGGGACGCAGCCGGGCCGCGTCATGCGGCTGCGCGGCAAAGGCATCCCGCGGCTGCGCGGCAGCGGCCGGGGCGACCAGCTGGTCCGCATCAAGGTCGTCGTGCCGACGAAGCTGAAGGAAAAACAGAAGAAAATCCTCCAGCAGTTCGCCGACGCGGCCGGAGACAGCCTGAACCCCGAAGAAAAAGGGTTTATGGATAAGATCAAAGACCTGTTCAAGTAACAAACGGCAAAATCTCTCCCAACAATACAACAACCCTTGCAGCGTGTCTGCCGGTTTACGGCAGCGCCTGCAAGGGTTGTTTTGTATTATACCTGGAAGAAATGGTTGTGCTTAGCGTCCTTTTTGAGCCGAGGCGCAAAATCATCCAAATAGCTGCTGATAATGCTTTGAAAAACAGGTCTAGCAGGGCAGGGGACGGCAAAAGTTGTCTCCGTGGCATGGTATACTACAAACAGGAAGCATACGAACTCGCCGGATTAAATACTACACAGGAGGCAGAAATACCATGAAGTACAGGGAAGATGGATTCCGTTCTTTTGACCGGTCTTATGTCGCCGTGCCTGTCACGGAAAAATTGCGCAAGATTATCCACGCCTTCCACGGCGCCAAGGAAGCGGAATATATCTTGACCTACGGCTATATTGACCACGAGGCCGGCATGACCCTGGAGGTCCTGGCCGCGGCGGCCCGAACGGGGAAGGGCTTTCGGTTTTGGGACCAGAACAACGAGATCACCGTGAAAATCCGAATCGGCAGTATTGCGGACTTGGAGTGTTACTACCTGGACGACGACGAAGGGCAGCTCTACGGCTGGTACAAGGAAAAGGTAGACGATCTGTTTGTCTATGACGTGAACGATGATGTCTTGCAATCCCGCCAGATGGACTTTTTAGACGAGTTTCGCCAGCCCGAGTATCCGGACGACGTCCAGGTGTGCTTACTCAAGAAAGATTGCGGCGTCGAGGGCTGCTGGGTGCGGATTGAAGGCCTGGATGAAGAAAACCACCGTTTTTTGGGCACGCTGCTCAACGAGCCGACACAAAAGCTTGGCTGCCACGCAGGGGATCGGATTTCCTTTTTCTTTTATGAAGTGGAAAAGAATCAGCACTTTTTATGCGCAGATCTGGACGAAGACGGTACGGTAACCCCTGCAGAGCGGGAAGACATGACCCTGGAAGAAGCAATCCAGGTCTTTCACGAGGACAGCAGCAGAGAAAATGGTTTTCGTGTCCTTCGTGTGTTGGCCTACAGCACGGTCCTGATTCCCTGCGACGCGACCTTTAGTGATGTTGATATGATGTCACTATGGAACTTGCTGAAAACAAAGGAAAAAGATCTGGAAGGGGAGACAATCGAATCCCAGGACAATATCCACCTGACACCTAAAATCCTGCACCGCGACGGGGAATCCTTCATCCCCATCTTTTCCTCGACAGAGGCCATGAAGGATTATGGCAAGACGGCTTCTATTTTGGAAAAACCGTTTATGGAAGTGCTGTCCATGGTGCAGCACAGTTCGAAGAAACTCGCGGGAATTGTCGTCAATCCTTTCACACAGTCATTTTTGGTACCGATGGAATTGATAGGGGAAGAAGGGGAAGAATGATTCTGTTGGTGCATAAAGGCTACTGTGCAACCGGAAAGAACGGGGAAAGTTTAACGAATCCGGCGTGAATTTGTTCGCGTAGTGAAGTATAATAAGAATATAATATATATTTTGCTTATTCTAAAAATTTCAACATCGCTAAAAGAGGAATATTGATGATGGACGGTGCTTTGGTAAACTCGGCGGTCCAACGTTTATGGGGAAAGCTTTCTGCTGATGGGGAGCACTGGCTGCCGTTAGTAACACATCTTACTGATACGGCAGAAACAGCTGCTTTGATTTGGGATGAATGGGTTCCGTTACATGTCCGCAGAACTGTGGAAAAGGACTTTAGAGAGACTGGATTAAATGATGAAGAATCCTCCGACTATGCAAGAAAGGTGTTCCGATTCTTGGCGGCATCCCATGATATTGGCAAGGCCAGTCCAATCTTTCAAAGTAAGGCGTTGCGAATTGGAAATCATGCATATGATTTTATACTGACGGGATTACGCCAATGTGGTCTTTCGTTCCCTGACCACAAAACTTCCAGCAATATTAAACATCCATTTGAATCGGAAGCAATTTTGGAAGATGCAGGGGTTCCGCGTTGTTATGCCTGTGTTGTCGGGGGGCATCATGGAAAACCCGTCGGAAGAAGCCAAGATATAAGGCATATAATTAATTGGGATATTGAGAGTGGGATTGGACTTCAATACTGGAATCAAATTCATGAAAAACTAATACAGTTGGCATTAAAAGCCGCAGGATTAGAAGAATTGCCCGAAACCCCGATTAAGATTACGACGCAAGTCATTTTTAGCGGCTTATTGATTATGGCAGATTGGATTGCCAGTGGGGAAGGATTCCCGTTGATATCTTGCTCCGAGTGGACGGTTTTGGAGGACAGTGAAACCCGAGCACGTAGAGCATGGAAGAATCTTCGGCTTCCGCCGTATAGGCAGTTTTCCGATTCTTGTTTACCGGAAGAGTTGTTCCAACGCCGTTTTCATATTTCAGAACCGCGCCCGATGCAATGCGAGGCAGTAAAAGTTGCTTTGGAGATGGAGAATCCCGGTATTGTTGTTATTGAGGCTCCTATGGGGGAAGGTAAAACAGAAGCCGCCTTAGCAGTATCGGAAATTCTAGCTGATAAATTCGGGATGGGTGGCATTTATTTCGCTTTGCCGACCCAAGCGACAAGTGATGGCATATTCAAGCGCATCGAAACTTGGATTCATACGTTGCGTAATAAGGGCGTACAATCCGTTTTATTAGCCCATGGGAAAGCGGGATTAAATAAGGATTATGAGGGCATACGACTAAAGTCCAATGTTAATCAATATGACGGTGATGCGTCTGGACGTTCGGTTTTCAAAGATGATCTGGTAATTGTCAATGAGTGGACGCAAGGGCGGAAGAAAGGGTTGTTATCTGATTTTGTTATCGGTACGGTCGATCAGATTTTGATGTGCGGATTAAAGCAAAAGCATCTTGCGCTCCGCCATCTGGGAGTGGCAAACAAAGTCGTCATAATCGATGAATGTCACGCCTACGATACGTATATGAGCAGCTATCTCGCATTAGTGCTTCAGTGGCTGGGGGCATATCAAGTTCCGGTTGTATTGCTCTCGGCGACTTTGCCGTCCGGGCGTCGTGATTTTCTTGTACAGGCGTACTTGACTTATTGGGGGTGTCAAAGCAAATCCGGCACACAGGAAATTCCCGAACCCAAATATATCAACAATATCCATTACCCCCTTATCACCTATACTGACGGATGGAGTCGGAAACAGGTGTTCCCGGATACCTCGGGAAGCACCCGACAGGTTCAGGTGATAATGCTTCAAAATGAGCAACTTACACAAACTCTCGAGAAACTTTTGGCAAAGGGCGGATGCGTAGGTGTGATATGCAACACGGTGGGAAAAGCACAGGTAACTGCGGCTGCGCTTGCCGCCCGCTTTGGTGCGGAGCACGTAAAACTTCTGCACTCGCGGTTCCTCGCTTGCGAGCGCGCTGCCAAGGAATTGCAGGTGCGCTCTTCCCTTGGGCCTGCGTTTGACCAACAGGATAGTAAGCGGCCGGAAATGATGATTGTTGTCGGAACTCAAGTGATGGAACAATCGCTTGACGTGGATTTCGATGCTTTGGTCACGGATTTATGCCCTATGGACTTGTTGCTGCAACGAATTGGCAGACTGCACCGCCATTGTCGGAATCGCCCGAGGCCCGAGTCTATGCGATATCCCCAATGCTTCGTAATGGGAGCTGTGAACGGTGCTGAGTTTGAAACGGGTTCTGAAACCGTTTACGGTAAGTACCTCTTGCTCAAAAGCATGGCATTTCTTCCTGAACGGATTGCGATTCCAGATGATATACCGCGGCTTGTTGCCAAAACATACGGCGATGAAGAAACGGATGGGCAGGCCTTGAGTAATCTGCAGGTTCTTTTGCCTGATATGGACATTCGGAAGGTGTATATGGAATCTTTGCAAAAATATAAGAAAGTCCAACAGTCAAAAGAACAGAGAGCTGAAATGTTTCAAATTATGGAGCCAGAAAACCAAGGGGGTGATTTAGTCGGGTGGTTGAATGCTGGAATGTTGGATTCTTCCGAAAAAAGGGGAGAAGCAACCGTTCGAGATGCGGAGGACAGCATTGAAGTGCTTTGTGTTGTTTGTAAAAAAGATGGCTATATGTATACAATGCCGTGTTTGCAGGCGTGTCCGGCGTTATCAAATAAAAGAATTGTGATGCCGGATGAAGAACTGGCAAGAATGATTGCCAGTTGCTCAGTCGCACTTCCGGCAAAATTGACTAAGCCGTATGCTATAGATCAGACAATCTGGGATTTGGAACAAGGCATGGTGGAACATTCCTTAGATGAATGGTATGAATCCCACTGGTTGAACGGGGAGCTTTTTTTAGTGTTTGATGAAGACGGATATGCAAACGTAGGTGAAATCATTTTGAAATATGACCCGCAATACGGATTGCAGATCGTAAAGGAGGCGTAATTTTGGCAGGTGCAGGCGTAGAAGAAAAGAAGTTCAATCTGCTTTATGAGCCATGGATTTGTGTTTTTAAGTCGGATGGAATGCAAACAGAAATTTCTTTATTGGAGGTGCTGCGACAAGCAGATAAGATTGACAGGCTAGCAGGGGAATTGCCGACCCAGGATGTGGCTATCCTGAGATTGCTTTTGGCGGTGTTGTACGGGGCTCTGGTAGATGATAGGGTAAGAACGGCAAAAGACGCTTTCCAATTGTGGAAACAGTTATGGGACGCTAAAGCGATACCAATGGACAAGGTAGAACCATACTTGAAACAATATGAAGATCGCTTTTGGCTGTTTCATCCACAGACCCCATTCTATCAAGTGGCAGAGTATAGCAAAGCACAGGCATTATACAGAAAAGAACATGAGATAACAGGAAGCGGTGAGGAGAAACGTAAACCCGTGGCCAAATTGATTGGCGATCTATCTCAAAGTGCGAATAAAGTGTCACCGCGCTTATTTCCAGGAAGGACAGGAGTAAAACAGAGTGAGCTGAACTACGGAGAGGCGGCTCGCTGGCTTCTGCATTTGAATGGATTTGATGACAATGCTGCAAAAAAACCGACTCCTAAAGTAAGAGGCTATCTAGGACAACTGGGAATGATTTACGCAAAAGGCCACAACTTATTTGAAACGCTTTTGCTGAATTTTGTCTTATTGGATGAACATAATAAGGTGGTCGAGGACAGCAGGCCTGATTCAAAAGCTTATTGGGAAAAGCCGGTGTGTACTACTGTAGAAAATCTAATCGTCCAACCTGCTGCTATAAAGGATCTGTATACGTTACAGTCTAGAAGAATTTTATTACACCATAATGAATCCGGTAAGGTCGATGGATATCAATTGACCATGGGGGATTATTTTGACCCCGATTTAGGGATGTTGCAGGAGCCCATGACGGTCTGGTTTAGAAATCGAAAGACCGGTGCGTTTCAGCCAAAAACTCACAATCCGGTCAAACAGGTTTGGAGAGAGTTTAACAGTCTCGTTAGCACTAATGTGGATGAAAACAACAGGGATTCTGGAATCGTATGGTGGCTAAGAAGATTGGAAGAGAAGGGAATCCTTCCTCTGAAGACTCTCAATATCTGTACCGTTGGATTATATTATGAATTCAAATCCACATTGTGGATGATTACGGATGTCGTAAATGACTCGCTGCAACTGAATAGTCAATTGCTGGCTAAATTGAACGAAAATTGGATTGCTGAAATTACGGAAGCATTGGCGAGAACGGATAAAGCAGTAGCCGCATTGGCTGCTCTCGCTCGCAATGTCTCGCGGGCATCAACACATCGAAAACAAGACAATGACTCATCGTTTGAAAAGGAGGCTTCTCGAAAAGCAAGAGCCGATTGTTACAATGTGTTGGATAATATGTTCCGTGAATGGTTAAGAAACATAGATCCTGAAACTGACAGCATTAGGTCTAAAATAGAAGAATGGCAAGACATTGTGCGAACGGAAGTACAGGCAGAAGGAAAGCTACTAGCAAGGCATTGTAGTGATACTGCACTTATTGGTTTTATTTCGGTGTCAAAAGAATCGAAGGGTACCGTTATAGAAAAAAGAGAGAATCTGTTTACAGCTTATACATGGTTCGAGATTGCACTAAAGAAAATTTTTGAATAAGGAGGGATGCGGCATATGTGGACAGATGGGAAAATAGAGAATTTTGTCGTTCAGAAAATTAAACTGTTATATACGGACAAGCCAAATTTAGCAAGGCTAAGGAGGGGGGTAGGAAAGCAAATCGGTGAACTGCCAGAGTTGATAGAGTACGTTTTATTGCCGGATTCCATGACGTCTGTTCAAGAGCAGTTCGTGTCGAAAGCAGTATACACTGCTTTAACACTTTATGCGTTACACCAGCAGGGAAAGAGTGGCTGTATGTGTGAATTCCCAGTTGATAAAGGAAATGTGCGAAAAAGTGTTTCTTTCGGCACTGCAGTAAGAAAACTGTGTAATGAGAATACTAGGATTGCTGTCACGCGAAGGTTTGAAAGAATCATGACGTCAAAAGATGTTTTGGAGCTATCAATTCATTCCCGTTCATTGATTAGTCAAATGCGTCAGAAAGATATTGCTTTAGACTATGGCAGGTTTGCAACAGACTTATATTGGTTTCAACAACCAAAATTTCGCCGCTTAGTGATTTTGCAATGGGGAAAAGATTTTTATAAGGAAATAAAGGAGGATAAATAAATGAATAGTCAAAAACGAGTTTATGTAGATGTGCATGTAATCCAAACGGTTCCGCCCAGCTGTGTTAACCGGGACGATACTGGAAGCCCCAAGACTGCTGTATATGGGGGAATTCAAAGAGCTAGAGTGTCTTCTCAGAGTTGGAAACGGGCAATGCGGCAAATGTTCTATGATTGCTTTGATGAATCGGAATTGGGTGTAAGAACCAAAGATATTGTTAGTTTGGTAGCTGCTGAGATTAAAAAATTGGATGCGACCAAAGACGAAGCAGTTGCTACGGAATTAGCTGTGAAAGTGCTGGAACTTACGGGCATTAAATTGGATAAAGACAAGAAGACTGGGAAATATGCTGCAAAAGCTCTCTTTTTTATGGGTGCTAAACAGGCTGAGAACTTAGCTAAACTCATTCTCAACAATCAAAATGCCACAAAAAAAGATGCACAGGAAATGTTGAGAAAAAACCAAGCAGTAGACATCGCTTTGTTTGGACGGATGGTAGCTGATGATCCCAGTCTGAACGAAGATGCTTGTGCGCAGGTTGCCCACAGCATTTCGACTCACAGCGTAGAGAATGAATATGATTATTTTACTGCTGTTGACGAGATGATAGCTGAGGATCATGCCGGCGCCGGCATGATAGGCGTAGTAGAATATAATTCCGCAACTCTATATCGTTTTGCTACTGTGGCTGCGCATGAATTATATCGGGCTTTGAACAAGGATGAATTTATCACCACAAAAGCAATCCATGAATTTGTTCGTTCATTCGTCTTGTCCATGCCGACAGGGAAACAAAATACATTTGCGAATCGGACATTGCCGAATGCAATTTTGGTGACTGTAAGGAAAGATCAACCGATTAATCTTGCTGGCGCATTTGAAAAACCTGTTCCCAATAATGGTAAAGGGTTTGTTGAAGAGTCCGTTCAACGACTAAAAGAGTACGCAACAGCCGTTTGTTCCAGTTTTGCTCCTAGCCCGGTTAAATCTTGGGAAATTGGATTGTCGAGCTCTGCCGATAAAAAATATATTAATCTGGATGAACTGTTGGGAGAAATGGACAGCATGATTTCATGTTTGATTACGGAAAATAAATAAGGTGGATGGTATGAACCGTACATTACTGATTCGTTTGGCTGCACCTATGCAAGCTTGGGGAATCGATAGCAAATTTGATGTCAGGTATACCAAAACAATGCCGACCCGGAGTGGAATTATAGGGATGTTGGCGGCTGCACTTGGAATTCGCCGTAGCCAACCGTTGAGTTTTTTTGATGATTTAAAAATTGGTGTACGTGAAGATCAAAAGGGAACCTTGGAGTCGGATTATCAAATTGCTCAAGATAACAGGGCACAGAAAAAATTCAACACTTGGGTCACAACAAGATATTATCTTATGGATGCCTTGTTTGTGGTTGGCATAGAAGGCCCGTCAGATAAGGTGGCATTGTTAAAGGATGCGTTGCAGCACCCGTTTTTTCCACTTTATTTGGGGCGGCGATCTTGTCCGCTAACTGGACGATTGGTTTTAGGAGTTCGAGATAACAATTTATCGGAGACCTTGAAACAGGAGCCTTGGCAAGCCGCTGAATGGTATAGGGAAAGAATTTTGAAGAGAACCCCCATTGGGCAACTGAAGTTGGAAATTCAGAGAGACTTAAGCTTGAATGAACCCCAAAATGATAATGCGGTTGTGCAGATTACTAGGGATGCGCCGTTGTCATTTAACCAAGAGTATCGAAAATATGGTTTGAGGAAAACTGTTATTGAATCTGTACCGATTCCTGAACTTACAGATGTAAATGACCTGGATATTCCAACAAACCATGATGCGATGTCGTTATTGGAGGGTGGCTACTGATGTATCTGACCAGAGTTAAGTTGAATACAACTAAAAAGGGTACCGTACGCCTTTTGGGATCTCAGCTCATTGCACATGGTGCTATTGAAACAATCTTTGGAAAACAGGGCCATGATCGGAAGCTCTGGCGGTTGGACAATTTTCAAGGACAGCCTTGTATTTTGCTTCTAAGCAAGCAAAAGCCGGATTTAAGAGGTTTTATAGAACAATTTGGATTTAATGATACCCCTTGGGAAATCCGGGATTACGAGCCTCTATTGAACCGTCTGCAGAAGGGACAAAAATATCATTTCCGACTGGCTGCCTATCCTTCCCACTCTGTCAAACCTAACGGGGAACAGGGGAGAGGACACGTTGTCCCACACGTCACGGTAGATTACCAAAAGAAGTGGCTGGCAGAACGAAGTGAAAAGCATGGGTTTTCACTCCTGCAATTCGATATAGTGGCACGCAGTATCAAACGGTTTTTCCATTACAAACAACAAGTTTCCTTTACTATGGTGGTATTTGAAGGCGTGATTGAAATTACTGACGCAGAGTCTTTCCGTTCTACTCTGGTACAGGGGATTGGTAGGGAAAAAGCATTTGGGTGTGGTCTGCTTACTATTGCTCCATAATGACAGGAGGAGTGTTTTATGCAGGACGTGTATATTGACAAACCAGGTCTGCAGGAACTTCCGCAAATAAAGGAGCGGATATCATTTTTATATCTGGAACGGTGTTTGATTAACCGGCAGGATAGTGCAATCAGTATATCAGATGAGCGTGGCACGGTGAATGTACCTGCCGCATCCCTGAGCATCATCATTCTTGGCCCTGGAACAAATATTACACACAGGGCTATGGAATTGGCAGGCGACGTCGGGACGGGCATTATATGGACCGGAGAACATGGCGTCCGGTTTTATGCTTCAGGAAGCGCTATGACGCATTCTGCTGCATTATTGGTTCAGCAGGCAAAGTTAGTTTCCAATACGCAGACCCGGCTTGGTGTAGCGCGCAGAATGTATCAGATGCGTTTTCCTGATGAAGATGTGACTGGTTTGACCATGCAGCAATTAAGGGGGAAGGAAGGCGCACGTGTCCGACGGATCTACCGGGAGTGTTCCCGTAAGACAAACGTCGAATGGAAGGGCCGGGAGTACAACCCCGAAGATTTTTTAGACGGAACACCTGTCAATCAGGCTCTTTCGGCTGGAAATGCTTGTTTGTACGGTCTGGCACACAGTGTGATAGCGGCTCTGGGATGCTCTCCCGGACTCGGCTTTGTTCACACAGGCCATGATCGTTCTTTTGTGTATGATGTCGCTGATTTATATAAGGCTGAGTATGTCATTCCACTGGCATTTGAGATTGCATCCCGGAATCCGGAAGATATTGGTAGTGAAATGCGGCGAGCCGTACGAGATAAAATTGCTGCAACCCATTTATTAAAACGTATGGTTCAAGACATCAATACATTGCTAATGGGTGAAGAAGGGACTTTGGAAATAACTTACAGCAATATTGTTGATTTGTGGGATGAGAAGAAAGGATTTGTTAGGAATGGTGTGTCCTATGGTAAGGAATATGATGAGGTAGAAGACGGATTTTTAAATGAACAGGAGCAGGAAAGTGAAAAATGATTGTGCTGACTTTAACGGATTGTCCTATTGCATTGCGGGGAGACTTAACAAAATGGCTGTTGGAAATTAACACTGGCGTCTATGTAGGGAGAGTGAGTGCCAGGGTAAGGGATTATTTATGGGAACGGGTGGTAAGGAACATCAAAAATGGCAGGGCGACTCTCGTTTATACCGCCAATAATGAACAAAGGATGGAATTTCGATTACACCATAGTGGGAACGAAATAGTGGATTTTGACGGGCTTAAACTAGTAAGAAAACCTAGTCCTGCACGGACACAACACTTGAAAGAAAAGCGATTGGGATTTAGCGCGGCCAGTAAAATGCGTATGGCGAGGCGGAAGCGATGTAACAAACTGCCTATGGAAAATAATACTTCTCAAATAATTACCAATAAAACTTCTTTCCCTGATGATTATGTGATTTTAGATATAGAAACTACGGGGCTTGATCCAAACAAACATGAAATTATTGAGGTTGGCGCGTTGCTGATTCGCAGGAACGCTTTGGAAGCGAAGTACACGGCATTACTAAAGGTTTATACAGCGATTCCGGTATTTATTCAAAAGTTAACAGGAATTAATGAGACAATGCTGGCAGAAAGGGGCCGTGATAAGAACGAAGTTTTAGAGGAACTGAGATGTTTCATAGGCGATAACGTTATCCTTGGACATAACGTGCACTTTGATTTAGACTTTTTAAATGCAGCACTATCAAGATTAGGGATGGGGGTTATCGAAAATCAATTTCTGGATACTATGGAGTTGTATTCGCAGCAATTTACTGTAAAAAACAAAAGAAAGAAACTATCGGAAATTGCAAAACAGTGCGGGGTGAACGTAGAACAAAAACACAGGGCTTTGAATGATTGCTATTTGTTAAAAGCAGTCTATGACTCCATTCGTGTAAATTTTGAAACTAAATAAAAATTTGGATTCCTTGCAAGATGAACCGCTATATCATGGGATTTTTTAGTGTATTCCCCGCATGCGCGGGGGTGATCCCCATTGATCGAAGCACTGGGCACGATATTTATGGTATTCCCCGCATGCGCGGGGGTGATCCTGACTACGATCAGAGATGCCCGGCGGCTTGCCGGTATTCCCCGCATGCGCGGGGGTGATCCCGAACGAACCGCTTCGGCGCGACTGTTGAATACGTATTCCCCGCATGCGCGGGGGTGATCCTTATTTTGCAGTATTCAACAATCGCGCCGAAGCGTATTCCCCGCATGCGCGGGGGTGATCCCTGACACGTCCAACAACGCTAAAGCCAAAAGGCGTATTCCCCGCATGCGCGGGGGTGATCCCTTGTTAGGTTCACTGGTAGTCGGCAGGCCTTTGTATTCCCCGCATGCGCGGGGGTGATCCCCACCCTTTGATTGGTTCGGTCAAGTTCATTCAGTATTCCCCGCATGCGCGGGGGTGATCCCCAGCGGCCGTTACTGTTACCCAGTAGCCATTCGTATTCCCCGCATGCGCGGGGGTGATCCTTTCCTAACTGTTGAATTCATCTTGGTTCACCTGTATTCCCCGCATGCGCGGGGGTGATCCTGGCTTGCTGGACATCAAGTTTTGACAAGTTTTGTATTCCCCGCATGCGCGGGGGTGATCCCGGGATCCGTAATGTGATTCAAAAAATCGTACAGTATTCCCCGCATGCGCGGGGGTGATCCTAGCAAGGCTGCACCAAATTGATGATCTGATCCGTATTCCCCGCATGCGCGGGGGTGATCCCCGGATGATGGCTTGCAGATCTTCCAAGTCGTCGTATTCCCCGCATGCGCGGGGGTGATCCTCTAGAAGTTAGAGCGGAGCCGTTTCGTGCTTAGTATTCCCCGCATGCGCGGGGGTGATCCCCTTTTTCTTTTTTATTCCTTCGAGGCTTGTTTGTATTCCCCGCATGCGCGGGGGTGATCCGGACAGCCTTCCAGTTCACGGATGGTGGCGTTGGTATTCCCCGCATGCGCGGGGGTGATCCCCAAACGATAGTCCCTATTATATCTCGGTACGCGTATTCCCCGCATGCGCGGGGGTGATCCTAATGCATCCCAATTTGAACAGGGCACGCAATGGTATTCCCCGCATGCGCGGGGGTGATCCTGATATCACAAGGATCAGGTGGCGTTAAATGGTGTATTCCCCGCATGCGCGGGGGTGATCCTAACGTGATAATGCGGACGCTGATTCAAAGAGCGTATTCCCCGCATGCGCGGGGGTGATCCCGGCGGACAAACGGCGGACAAGTGGCGGACAAGGTATTCCCCGCATGCGCGGGGGTGATCCCTCACTCGGGCTGAACATGAAAAGTTTGCCCGTGGATTCGAGCGTTATCTCGAAACCGGTAAGGCGCCTGTCAGAGAACTTCAATCCGTGTTTGAGAGATTCAAGAACGGGCTGTTAAAAATCTATCAAGACATCAAGAATATGCGGAGACCAATCTCTGAAAAGATTCGACCCGTATTCGACAGGATGCTTGCCACCCAAGAAGAAATCGACAAAGACAAGACACTTTCCAAAGAGACTCTTCCTCCTGCGACGAAGAAGTCTGCAACTATTGTAAAAGAGGCAGAAGGAAAAGTTGAGAAAAAAGAAGGAAAAGTAAAAGAGGTTGCAGAACAAAATAATGAGCAGGGCATTTCGGAGCCTGTCAAAAACAAAGTAACCATAACGGAAGAAAAGGAGGATACCACCAATGGCAATGCCGCAAACTCCCGAAGAAAGGGACCTGATGGAAGAAGCGCTGGAGTTGTGGGGGGACAGCACGATAGTGCGGGAGATGCTCCTGGCGCTGGCGGACGACGAGGACGACACGACGCCGTGGAGTCAGGCTTACGAGATAGCGGAACAGACGTTCAAGCAGTTGAATCCAATGACGGAGTCCCGGAAGAACGAACTCAGGTTCCTGAGGGACAGAGAAGAGGGACTCGACTTGATGCACCGGGGACCCCTGTCAGCGAAGCAACTGAAGCGGGAGAGGGAACTCCGGAGAGAACTGCTCGGGGAGAGTTCTGGGAAGTAAGACCCCTTCCTGAAAGAAGCGATAAAGAAATCGAGAAGTACGCCAAGGGGTTCGGGAAAGACTCTACTCGAGTCTACACTCTGGTCAAGAAGTTAAGGGAATACGAAAACAATACAGCCAGACTAGAAAAAGCTTTCGCCGGTGATTATCAGAGCGAAGGCTTTTCTGATAGACTCTGGGAGAACCAAGAAGGCATTAGACAAGTCGTTGGTTCCCTCTCTGAAATTCTCAAAAGCCATGGCGCCTCTGAAGAAGAACTTAACGCCATGCGGAACTACAAGAATAGAGTCCTTAATAAGTGGAGAAAATTAAACGGGAAGGAAACAAAGCAGTATTCCCCGCATGCGCGGGGGTGATCCTATCAAATCGGTGTTGATGCCGGCAAGCAGATTGTATTCCCCGTATGCGTGGGGTGATCCCGATATGCTCAATTTCTTGGCAGAGCTTAGGAGATACAGGATCCGTACGTAAAGGGAATATCAGAATATGCTGATGGGTCTTACGATGGCGCAGAATGTATTGCTGAGGCTTTTGTTAGGCAGATGAATGGGGAACCGTTGAGTAAAGAGGCAGAGGCCTTGCTATTGCAGTATATTGAACCGCATAGGGAGAAGGTGGGCTGATATGGTTTTGATTGCTGATGAAGAGAACATACAGGAGTATGATCGTTTGGTGGCCGAAGGTGGGCATACAGAAGAAGAATTAAATATGGCGCTATATGGTGTGCCAAAAGTTATGAGCATGAAAGACGTATTTAAAAAACAAAGAGAAGATGAGGAAGTATCTCCGGGCAAATAAAACCGCTTATTATCGTAGGCGGTGTTTTATTTCCGTGAGGAGGGTTACGGGCTTTATAACTTAAGTACGGTCTGGCTTTGCGGCATGGTATCCCTACTGGCTGGATCAGGCATCCGGTATCCGAAGCTCACGGGAAAGGCGACCGCGGACGGCTTGTGCAGACCGTGCAGCGTGGCGATATCGAGCACAGGTACGGCGACAAGACGGAAATCTGCGCAGCCTGCGCGGCAACGGTTAATCCGAAAATAACTCCCTTTTTGGCGACAAGCGCGCTCCCGCTTGTTCCCCGGTGTCAAGGCCGGGTTCAATTTGACCCATTTGGCCGGTTAAAAGTGACCCAATAAAACGGTAAATTCAATGTTTCTTCTGCCTTAGGGCCGGAAGTC
>OMWZ01000033.1 GCA_900314855.1 uncultured Selenomonadales bacterium | reverse complement strand
CACGGCCAAGACATCCCTCGCATTCAAAAGCCCGAACCAAGTTGTAACAGAGTATTTCTCACATTCTGGTGTGTAACACATGTCTTGACAACCAAGACGCAGCTGCCGTGAGGCGTTGCCGCCCCATTGACAAACCGGGGGCAAAGTGATACTATAATTAGGCTTGCATATAGCACAATATTTTACTTCTTCTGCTCTCCCGACAGGGGAGCCGAAAGTCCAGAGGAGGAGGTGATTTCGTGAGAGCTTACGAAGTCATGTACATCATTAAACCGGTGGAAGACGAAACGATTGACGCGGTTGTCGCCAAGTTCGAAAAGCTTCTGACCAATAATGGTGCTGTCATCGACAAGACGGATCGTTGGGGCAAGCGCAAACTCGCTTACCTGATCGATGATCTGGCAGAAGGTTATTATGTACTCGTTGATTTTTCTGCTGAACCCGCCGCTGTCAAGGAACTCGATCGTGTAATGAAGATTACCGACGAAGTGATGCGCCACATGATTATTAAAAAGGACATCTGATCCAGGAGGTAACTTATGAACAAAGTTATTATCATGGGGCGGCTGACCCGTGATCCGGAAGTGCGTTATACGCCGACCCAAAAGGTCGTTTGCCAGTTCACGGTCGCAGTCGACAGACCTTTTTTGAATCAGGAAGGCCAGCGTGAGGCAGACTTCATCCCCGTCGTCGTATGGGGAAAGGCTGCGGAATTATGCGGAAACAGTCTGGCAAAGGGACACCGTATCCTGGTGGAAGGCCGCCTGCAGATCCGTTCCTATGACGGAAAAGACGGCAATCGCCATTGGGTGACGGAAATTATCGCCAACAACGTGGAATTCGTCGAGCGCAAAGCCGACAGTGCCAACCGCCACATTGCGCCTGCGGGCGACATGGGCGCGGCTCCCCGTGCCGGCGCGGCCAAGTCCGACATGAGCGGTCTGGGCACGAGCGTCCCCTTTGACGAAGACGTTCCGTTCTGACAACAGGAGGATACAGCGTAATGAAAATGCAAAGAGGCAGAAGACCGAGAAGAAAAGTATGCAGCTTCTGCGTGGATAAAGCGGAAGGCATCGACTACAAAGATGTCGCCAAGCTGCATAAATACATCACGGAACGCGGCAAAATCCTGCCGCGCCGCATCACTGGCTGCTGCGCCAAACACCAGCGCCAGCTGACCTCTGCGATTAAACGCGCCCGCAACGTTGCGTTGCTGCCGTTCACCGCAGACTGAGCAAGACCGATGTATGGGAATTCCCTGTCGCCAGCGCGGCAGGGAATTTTTCTATTTCCGGACCGGCAGCCCCGCGCCGGGGCTCGGCACAGTTGACGCCGGGCGGCCCGGTGCGATACAATAAATGAATGCAGAAACAACTATGAATTCACAGGTGGGAGGAATGCACGATGTTAGATATGAAGTTTGTCCGTGAGAATCCGGAAAAGGTCATCGAAGGGGTCCGCAAACGCAACGGGGACCTGAATCTGGACGAATTCCTGGCCCTGGACAAGGAACGCCGGGAATTGACACAGCAGGTGGAAGCCCTGAAGAATGAGCGCAACACGGCATCCAAGGAAATCGGCCTGCTGAAAAAGGCCGGCCAGGACGCGGAAGCGAAGATGGCCGAGGTGCGCGCCATCGGCGACAAGATTTCCGCCGACGACGAACGGCTGAAAACCATTGACGGGCGTCTGCGGGACATCCTGCTGAGCATTCCGAACTTGCCTGCCGACGACGTCCCCTATGGCAAGAGCGACGCCGACAATCCCGAAGTCCGCCGCTGGGGCGAACCGCGCAAGTTCGACTTCAAACCCCGCGCCCATTGGGAGCTCGGCGAACTGCTGGGCATCCTCGATTTCGACCGGGCCCACAAGATTTCCGGCGCCCGCTTCACGGTCTACAAGGGCCTCGGTTCCCGCCTGGAACGGAGCGTCATCAATTTCTATCTGGACTTGCACACGAGTAAGCACGGTTACACGGAATTCTTCCCGCCCTTCCTCGTGAACCGCGCCAGCATGATCGGCACGGGCCAGCTGCCGAAGTTCGCCGAGGACATGTTCAAGGTCGAAGGCCAGGATATGTACCTGATCCCGACGGCCGAAGTCCCCGTCACGAACCTGCACCGCGACGAAATCCTAAATGGCGACGACCTGCCCCTCAAGTACTGCGCCTACACGGCCTGCTTCCGCGCCGAAGCGGGCAGCGCCGGCAAGGATACGCGCGGCCTCATCCGCCAGCACCAGTTCAACAAGGTCGAGCTGGTCAAATTCACAAAACCGGAGCAGTCCTGGGAAGAGCTGGACCGCCTGACGAACGACGCCGAGGAGGCCCTGCAGATCCTGGGCCTGCCCTACCATGTCGTCCGCCTGTGTACGGGAGATATCGGCTTCTCCAGCGCCACGACTTACGACATCGAGGTCTGGCTGCCCGAAGCCGACCGGTACCGCGAAATTTCCTCGTGCTCCAACTTCCTCGACTTCCAGGCACGGCGCGCGAACATCCGCTTCCGCCGCGACGCCAAGGCGAAGCCGGAATTCGTCCACACCCTGAATGGATCCGGCCTGGCCGTAGGCCGCACGGTCGCCGCCATCCTGGAGAACTACCAGCAGGAAGACGGCAGTGTCGTCGTTCCCGAAGCCCTGCGTCCCTACATGGGCTGTGACCTCATTCCCCTCCCCGGGAAATAATCCGCCCGATTCCCCGGGCAGGCGTCCGCCTGCCCGTCGTCCCGCAAGCATCCCTGACAGCAAAGGAGAACACTTATGGCATTCAAAATGGTTACCGCCGCCACGTTCGAACACGAAGTCCTGCAAAGCCCCAAGCCGGTCGTCGTCGGTTTTTCCGCCCCCTGGTGCAAATATTGTGAAAAACTGAAACCCGCCCTGGGCCAGCTGGCCATGGAAATCGACGACAAGGTCGACTTTGCTGGCGTCAACATCGACAACGACGGCCCCCTGGCCGAACAGTACCACATCGAAGTCATCCCGAGCCTCCTGCTAATCCACAACGGCGAATGCAGCGAGCTTCTGGTCAACCCGCCCACCAAAGAAGCCGTGGAGGATTGGCTGAAAGGCAAAGGCGTCCTGTAACTCCCGCAGGGGCCTGGCACCGTCCGGACAGCATACCCGGACCAAAAGGAAAGACTGGAAATAGCCCGTCATGGTTACATTGGATAACCATGACGGGCTATTTTTTTTCCGACCCTGTCCTTTATACCAAAGTATATTGCGAAAATTCAAAAAATAGACTCGCGGATATACTGTATCAAAAAAAGAGTATGCTTGTGTATGCTATCAAGAAATTTTCAAAAAATTTATAATATTGGTGAGGTCCTGGAGAGGAAAAATACCTCGAAGAGGCTGGAAGCAGTCTCTTCTGGCATCCTCGTCGATTCCGTTTTGGGGGTTGGGCAGATTTCCTCTCCGAATCGTATCTGCGAATCCCCGCGTCCCTTTTCATTTTCCCTTCCTGTAGATTTTGTCAGTGTCGCGAAAGGAGAGTTGTCTTATGAACAAAACGTACAGTGTCATTTGGAGTGAAGTCCGGCATGCGTATATCGTCGTCTCGGAATACGCACGCAAAGGGTATGCCAAGGCCGCCATGGCCGCATTGGCAGCCGCTGTTGTCGTGAGTACGGGGATGCCGGCCGCGTTGGCAGCCGCGCCTCCTGCCGTCAATGCGGCGACTGTTTCCGGAACGGATAATGTGGTCACCCTGAGGGATGGGACCACGGCCTCCGATGTGAACCAGGCTTTCGAGCTGGTCTACACGCATAGCGACCAGATTGAAGCCAATGCGAACGATATCGCCACCAATAAGAGCGATATCGCCGCCAACAAGGCCGCTATGGAGCAGGCGGATGCGGCTTTGCATACAGAAATCCTGGAAGAAGCCGACGCCCGTCAGGCAGCGGATGAAAAGGAAGCCGCGACTCGGGCCGCAGCCGATACGGCGCTGAACGGCGCGGTGAACGGCGGATTGTCCCTCGATGACAACGGTGTCCTGCAAAAGGTTACCACCAGCGTGAATGCCGATGGGGAAATTGGTTGGAACAAAGAAGCGGCGACCCAGCTGGTACTGAACAAGGGCGGCGAAAACCAGATTACCCTCAGTGAAAACGGAATTAAAGTAGGCCTGAACAGCACCGTCCAGGACGCCAACGGGTTCTATGCCGGCGGCGATACTGCCGCGGCGGCCAAGGCAGCCCTCAACGCGGACGGCAGCATCAAAGGCGCCGACGGCAAATTCACCGTGGATACCGATGGCAACGTGGCTTCCGGGAATGTGACCTCTACCGGGACGGTACAGGGCGCTACCCTGACGGATGGCATTGCGACCATGACCAATGGCAACATCAACACGACCGGAACCATCACCGGTGGTACCGTAACTTCGACGGGCAACATCTCTGCCCTTGGCGATATCAACGCAAACGGAGCCCTGACGGGGGCCAGCCTTTCCGTGACGGGCGACATCACCGGAGGTAGCCTGACCGTTAATGGAGCAACCAGCATCAACGGAACAACCAACATCAACGGGGATATGGTTGCTACCGGCAAGGTCCAGGGCAGCAGCATTACCGATGGCACGGCCACCTTGCAGGGCGGCAACCTGACCAACGTCGGATCCATTGAAGCCGCAACCGTAACGACCACGGGCAATGCCACGATTGGCGGCGATTTGAAGGTAGACGGCGAATTCAATGCCGGGACCCTGGCCAGCCGCGTGGATGCCAATAACTTTACGGAAATCTCCGGTGGAAAAGTCCATTCCAAAAACTTTAACGCTGGTCCGGAACAACTGACTTCTGAATCGACGTTTGATGAAAACGGACGTAACGAGTATGCCCGGGATGACGAATCCATCAGCAAAAACGTTCTTTCCGCCGACGAAATCAGCCAGAAGATTGCCGATGTTGGCGACAATCCGCAGGCCTATGCGGAACGCGCCGTGAAACAGGGTACTGACAACAAGTACTCCATGGCCGATACCGTGAAGGATGGGGCAAAGACCAACGTAGCTTCCCAGTCGGCAACGGAATCCAGCGATGTCGTGACCGATGACGACGGCAATACGTCCACCTTCCGGCAGAAAGTGGATGCGCTCCTCCAGGAAATCAAGAACGCGGCCGGCACGGAATCCTCTTCCGTGGAACAGAAGCTGGACAGCATCACCAGCACGGTAACCGACGGCACCAATACCACTTCTACGGAACAAACCACTACGGATATCACCAATAAGGCCGAAAACGGCACCATTACGAATACCGCCAAAGACCTGGTGAACACCGCTACGGAAAACATGACCAATACGGTCGGCAAAGACCTGACCACCACGGTGGGCGGCAATATGGCTACGACCGTGACGGGCAACCAGACCAATGACATTACGGGCGATCAGACCAACACCATCGGCGGCAAACTGACCACCACCGTAACGGGCGATGTGACCGAAGATTACAAAGCCAACCTGACCAGGGCGATGTGACGGAAGACTACAAAGCCAACCTGACCACCACGGTAGGCGGCGATATGTCCACCACCGTGTCGGGCAACCAGACCAACGATATTACGGGCGATCAGACCAATACCATCGGCGGCAAGATGACCACCACCGTAACCGGTGATGTAACGGAAGACTACAAAGCCAACCTGACCACTACGGTAGGCGGCGATATGTCCACCACCGTGTCGGGCAACCAGACCAACGATATTACGGGCGATCAGACCAACACCGTTGGCGGCGATATGTCCACCACCGTGTCGGGCAACCAGACCAACGATATTACGGGAGATCAGACCAATACCATCGGCGGCGATATGTCCACCACCGTAACCGGTGATGTAACGGAAGACTACAAAGCCAACCTGACCACTACGGTAGGCGGCGACCAGTCCACCGAGGTGACCGGCGACAGCAGCCTGAAAGCCACGAACATCACCAACGAGGCCGCGGTCTCCATTAAGGACAAAGTTGGCACCACGACCGTCACCACGACCGACGGCAAGACGAAACTGACGAACGACGCCGGAGACCACCGTACGGAAATGGATTACGCCGACGTGCTGAAAGACCTTGGCGTCCGCGGCAACGCGGCCGTGACCGGCACCCTCGATGTCACCGGCAAGACCACGCTGAACGAAACCGAAGTCAAGGGAACGGCCACCTTCCGTGAAAACGTAACCATGGACAAAGACCTGTCCGTCGGCGGCAATGCAACCGTAGCCGGCGACGTAACGGCCAAGTCCTACAAGGTAGGGGACAAGACCTACATCGACGAAAACGGCATCAACGCCAACAACCAGAAGATTACCAACGTAGCTCCTGGCGAACTTTCCGCCAACAGCACGGATGCCGTCAACGGCGCGCAGCTGTACCAGACCAACCAGCGCTTCGACAGACTCGAAACCCGCGTGGACAAGGTCGGCGCCAACGCAGCCGCCATGGCGAACCTGCATCCGCTGGACTTTGACGAAGATTCCAAGTTGAGCGTGGCAGCGTCGCTCGGCAACTACCGCAGCGAAACCGCCGGTGCCGTAGGGCTGTTCTACCGTCCTGTGGACAACGTCATGTTCAACGTCTCCACCTCCTTCGGGAATGGCGAAAACCTGGTCGGCGGCGGCGTGACCTTCAAGCTGGACCGCAAACCGGCCCGCGTGAGCAAACAGGATCGGGCAGATCTGGTAAGACACATCGAAATGCTTGAAACCCGTCTGGACGCGTTCTACTCGGTCTTCAACCCCGATATGTCCAAGGAATTCCCCGATGTGGCAGCGAACCACTGGGCCTATGAAGCCGTGACGAAACTGGCCGGCAACGGCATCATCCAGGGCTTCGAAGACGGCAAATACCACGGCGACCGCACCATGACCCGCTACGAAATGGCGGAAATCATCTACAACGCCTTGATGGAAGGCAAAAAAGCGGATGCCGAACTGGTAGAAGAATTCAAACCGGAACTGCAGGCCATGGCTGCCAGATACAATGCCAAAACCAAATAACAAACCGTTCTGGCGCTACCCCCGGTGTCAACAGACACTGACAATTTCATAGGGAAAAGGAAGGATCCTCCCGCGTGAGCGGGGGGATTCTTTCCTTTTATTTTTGTCCGGGGAGGAGAACAGTGTACCCTTTTTCTGTTTTTTTGTTATAATAGATACACGTATATCAAAGGACATCATGGACAGGCGGCATCTGCCCCGGCTGTCACGGAAACAGAAATAACGCGTTTCACGGGAAGGCTTCCTTTTCCCTTCCTTCTCATGACGCGCCAAAGAAGGTGATCTTTGACTATGGGGAACGAGAGAGAACAGATTTTGGAACTGACCAGGACCCTCCTGGTGGATTTTTTTGAAAAGGGAGATGTCCGCCTCCTGTTGGAGCTGATGGCTTCCGACATCCTTTGGCTGGGCGGGATGGAGAACATGACGGCACAGGGAAAGAAGAACGTCCTCCCTTTCTACCAGACAGCCCGGAAAGGGGACATGATTCCCTTCCACATGACCAACCAGCGCTACGATGCCATGGAGCTGGCTCCCGGCGTCTGGCTCGGCCAGGGTATGAGCGATTGCACGACCGACTCGAAGGACAAACTCCTGCTCCATGAGTACCAGCGGTGCACCTTTATTTTCCGCCGCACAGGCGAGAAAGCCCCGCGGGAATGGGAGATCTCCTATCTGCACCAGTCCATTGCTTACAAAGGATTGGAAAAAGACGAGTTCATGCCCTTCGAAAAAGGCCTCTCCACGTACCGCAAATTACGGAATTTCGAGACGGGCACGGTCTCCAAGACAGACCAGGCCCAACTGCTGCAAGAAGTGGATGCCTTCCTGCAGGGGATTCCCGAAAGGATCCAGGAAACCCTGGTCTTTTTGTCCTATATCCAACAGTTCTCTTTCGCGGCGGCCCGTTTCTACCAGGGCGATTTCCCGGACAGCAAAACGCTCCGGCAAGAATACGGATTCCTGGCCCATCTTCTCTTCGCGGCCGGTCCCGATACATATACGTTTCATCCCCTGCTGCAGCAGATCCTGCAGCAGCGCTCCCACCGCCTGACCCCTTTCCTCCGTTCCTGGATGCGCCGCAAGGCGGTCCTGTGGTATTTGCAGGAAGAGGATTGGGACGCCGCCTTCTCAGAAGCCCGAAAAATGGTGGAAAAGGAAGGCGACATCCTGCTGGAGGCTGTCCACCGGGGAGGCTTGAAGCTCCTTTCCCACTATGCCCCGGACGCCGTCCTCAACACGGCCCGGAAAATTCCCATGGCGGTCAAACTGCACCATATGGACGCGTGCCTGCAGGTGCTTCTCTATATCGTGCTGAACCTGGAAAACTCCGAAGCCGAAGAAGGACTGGAAAACTTTATGGCCGACGTACCTGCCTCCTACGCGTACCGTCCTTATGACGAAATCGCCTTCTGGATCCTGGAAGGAGCCCTTGCCGTGCCCAACCTGGATGCCATGCTGCCGTTCTTCCAAAAAGCGGCCGCCTTAGCCCAGAAACACCTGGTGAAACTGCCCCGGGAATATTTCACCGTCGTCACGCGGGGCGTTTGCAGTCCTTTGTCCCTCTATTACCGCCGCAGCGGCTCCCTGGAAAAAAACTGCGCCGCCCTCAAAAAAATCTTCGAGGCCTGCGGCAAGGCCATCCAGGATGTGGATGTCCCTCTCTGGAAAACCCTTCTGGACGGGGAATACGCGTACCTGACCGGCAAGCTCGATGTGGCAGCCTCCCTGATGAGCAGTTTTCTCCAGACGGATTTCCGGACGCCGGACGAGCAGGAAGGGGGCTGTGTCGCCATGTTCCTGATGCCCCGCATCCTCGCCTTCCAGGGTAAACAGACCCCGGAAGAATGCCGGAAACTCAGCAACATCCTCCACCAGTTGATGAGCAAGACGGAAACCCCTTTGTGGGCGAACAATCTGCACATCATCGCCGCCTATCTTTGCAGTATCGTCGAAACGCCGCGGGAACGGATCCAGAAGGAACTGGACCAACTGGTCACCATGCCCCATTATCCGGCCATCGAGCCAATGCGCCGCACGACACGCCGCCAACTGCTGCTGAAATTAGGCAAATATTCCACCGTCACGTTTACCGACGAAACGCCGCCTCCTTCGCCGTCGGATTACTCGTCCCAAAAGAACCGCCTCTACGACAACATCATCCTGGCAGCCGCCGAAGACAAGCTCGGCAATGGCAAGGCCGCCATGGCCCTCCTCCGCAAGATCCTTCGTGAGGCCAAGGCGGACAACGTGATCCTTCCCTTCGCGGAATACCGGGAAATCCTGGAACCCTACCTGCAGGAACTCAGCTTCGACCCGAACCTGAGCAGGATGGCCGAAGCGATCCTGTCCCTGCAGATGCACAAGCTCCGCACCGAAACGTTCCAGCCCGTACTTTTGACGAAACGGGAACAGGCCTTTGTGAAGTGTGTCGCCGCCGGCAAGACCAATCGGGAAATCGCCGAAGAATACTGCCTGGCCGAAGTGACCGTCAAGAAGACCATGTCGCGGATCTACCAGAAATACGGTGTCACGAACCGGACCGGCCTGATCGCGGCCCTCCTGGGGCACTAAAACGACGCCGCCCCGACGGGGAACTCCTTCCCGTCGGGGCGGCTTTTGGGCTATGGCATACCGGTTACGGTTTGGCGACAGAAGCGGTGGGGCGGGTCAGCCAGAGGCCGGCCGATTCCAGCCGGGCCGCCAGCATGGCCGAGACCACACAAAGGACGAAATCCGGTCCCACCTGAAGGATCCCGCAGTAAAGGATCACCCACCAGACGGAAACGGGCGCGTGGATAATAAAATTCGAGGAGATGTAGAACCAGACAAGGCCGAAGAAATAGACGATAGCCATGCCGCCCAGGTTGACCAGCAGCATCTCCCGGACGGAGCGGGCGTTCCAGCGGCGCGCGGCAGCGCCGCAGAACCAGGCCTGGACGATAAAGCCAACCAGATACCCGAAGGTCGGCTGGGCAAGGTAGCCCGGCCCGCCGCCGGAAGCAAAGACAGGGACGCCGAGGAGGCCCAGGAGCACGTACGCGCCGACGGCCAGCGCGCCCAGGCGGGGCCCCAGCACCAGTCCCGCCAGCAGGGTAAAGAGGAACTGCAGGGTGTAGAAATCGTTGCCGATGGGAATCCGGATAAAGGTTCCCAGAGTAATCAAGGCGATAAACAATCCGCAAAATACAATGTCACGGGTTTTTCCGTATTTCATGGCAATGGCGCTCCTTGTCCGGCCGGCGAACCGGAGCGGGAGAAGACCCGCCCGCGGGGCAGCGCCCCGGGGGACAGGGTTCCCCGGCCTCCCTGCGAAAGAAGCGTCGGGGAGGCGTCCAGTTCGTTAACCAATTTATTTATTACGTTAACATAAGCATAGTCCTGTCCGGGGAAAAAGTCAACGGAAAAAGGAAAGAAAAGACAGGGAAGCGCGAGCGATTGTGCCCTTCTTATGCTATAATGTATAGTGCGAAATGTGTCAAAAAACAGGAGCGGGAACGATATGGCGAAGATTTCGACGTTGATTTTGGCGAAAAATGAAGAGAGGAACATGGCGGATTGCATCGCCAGCGTTGCATTTTCCGATGAGATCCTGGTCATCGACGATTTCAGCACGGACCGCACGAAGGAAATCGCCGAGTCTTTGGGCGCCCGTGTCGTCCAGCGGGCGATGAACGGCGACTGGGGCGGCCAGCAGACCTTCGCCATTCAGGCGGCCACGTACGAATGGGTCTTTTTTATCGACGCGGACGAACGCGTTTCCGAGCCGTTGGCCAAGGAAATCCGCGCCACGGTGGAAAAAGGGGAGCGGAACGCCTACTGGATCAAGCGGGTCAACCGGTTCCACCACAATGCGCCCGGATTATGTCAACCGCCTGTTCCCTGCCGAAGGTTCCTACGTCAAAGGGTTCGTCCACCCGGAAATCGTCACGCCTTATCCCAACCAGAAGCTCAAGGAAGTTATGTATCACTATACCTATGATACGTGGACCCAGCAACTCAGGAAATTAAATCATTATACGGATTTAGCTGCGGAAAAATACAAAAAGCAGCATAAACCTTGTCATTTCTTTTCCGATATCGTCCTACGTCCTTTTTGGGCCTTTTTTAAGGTATATATCCTGAACCTGGGCTTCCTGGATGGAAGACTGGGCTGGATTTTGTCGGTAAACCACTATTTTTACACTATGAATAAGTACGTCAAGCTGTATTATCTGTATAAGGATAATGGAAAGCTTTGAGGTGTGCCTATGCGCGTTGCTATCTTAGAAACCATCGTGATGCCGGCGGGCCACGAAGTGGAATTTGACCGAATCCTAGTCGAAGAACTGAAAAAGCAGGGGCACGAACCGGTCCTTTTCGTGCCGGAAAAGTTTCCTTTCAAAATCGATTACCATTGTGACATAGAATACCTGGAAGGCGGAGAAGCGATTTCGTACGCCGGCGCCGGCCGGTTGAAACGGTTGTGGCTTTCCCTGCAGCGGGAAAAACGGCGAATTGCCTGGTACGACAGTGCCTTTCGGAAAGCTTCGGAAGGAAAGTGCGACGCCATCATTGTGCCGACGAACAGTTGGCGGGCCATGCGCTCCATCCATCACAGCCGCATCAAAAACAGCCCCGTTCCCGTGCTATACCTGTTCCACGGCATTATGCCCAAAGAACGGCAGCAGTTCTGCGACGGCGTGCAGGGCCTGAAGCCCTATCCCCATATCCATTTGGGCGCGCTGGGCCTGCAGACTGATTTCCCGGAACTGGCAGACTGCCCGTGTTTCCACGCCATCATGGGGCCTGTCTATATCCCCTTCGATTTGCCCGTCACGCCGGAGTTTCATCCCCATACACCTCTGCGGCTGGGATTTTTCGGCCAGTACCGGCGGGAAAAAAACCTTGATTTCTTTTTGCAGGCGTTTAAAAAGGCTCGCTTCGAGCAACCCGTCGAGCTCGTAGTCCAAGGTGCGACGGTCACGCAGGAAGACAGCGACGACTTCGAACGACTGCGCCGGGAGTACGCCGACCAGAAAAACATCCGCTTTCTGCACAAAAACCTCTTGGGCATCGAATGGCAAAAGGCAATCATGGATATCGACGTCATGCTCCTGCCCTACGGCGCAGAACGCTACCGCTATCAGCCCAGTGCCATGTTGTTTACGGCCATGGGATACTATAAACCGGTCCTCCAGTCGCCGGAAATGAACCCGGAAATCCTGCGGGAGTTCCCCATCGGAGAGGCTGTCCGTCTGGATTCCGTCGATGTATTTTCCCAACAGTTGGAAACCTTCGTGAACACCTTCCCGAAAAAGGAAGACGTGTACCGACAAGGCTTGATTGGCGCAAACAAGAAATACGGCCAGGACAGATTGATTCAGCATGTCGTGGAGATTTTAGCGTCTTAAAAGTAACAATAAATGGAAGTGAGATTTCTATGTTCCTTGATTCGATGGATATCGATATGGTTTACTGCTGGTGCGACGGAAACGACCCGGAATTTATCAACCGCAAAACCTACTACTTGGATCAAGACTCGGCCCGGCCAGACAACGATTCTGTGGGAAATCATCGGTTTATCGATAACGACGAACTGCGGTATTCCCTGCGTTCCTTGTTTATGTACGCACCGTGGATCCATCACGTTTACATCGTTACCGATCGTCAAACGCCGAAGTGGCTTAATTTAGATTACGAAAAAGTGAGCGTCATCGATCACTCGGTCATTATGTCCCCTGATTTGATTCCCACCTTTTCCGCAATAGCGATAGAACAGCATATTGCCAATATTCCGGGGTTATCCGAACATTTTCTGTATGGAAATGACGATATGTTTTTCGGCCGTCCCCTTACGCCGTCTTTCTTTTTTACGGACGAAGGGGAGCCGATTGTTTTCGTCAAACGTTTTGAAAAGTTCAAATCGATTCATGGAGAAGTGGACTTTCAAAAAAAATATAATACCGTCAGCACGTGGATGAAAACCAACTTGATTTCCTGGAAATTACTGTATGAAAGGTATCATCATCAGGACTTTTATGTTTTGTCGCACACCATTGACGGATATTGTAAATCTTTGTTTCAAGCCACTTTAGCAAGGTATCAGGATTATTTACAGGACACGCTCCCTAGCCGGTTTCGCAATGAACGGGAAATTTCGAGGTCGCTGTTCGGCTTGGACGCCTATTACAGCGGGCATGGGAATCTGAAATTGATTGATTCTCCCGGATTTTGGAAAAAATATATCCATAAACCCAGCGGTTATTCCTGGGAATGCTATTGCGGCTCGGAAGACCGTAAAACCCGACGGGAAATTCGGCGATTCAATCCGTATGTCTTTTGTGTCAATGCCGATGCCCATAGCACCCCGGAAGACAAGAAAGCCATGCGCGAGTTCTATCAGCAACTATTCCCGACAGCGTCTCCTTTTGAGCTGCCGGAAAAATAGGGCTCGTGAAAATCGCTGCCATATCGCAGCAGCCCGGACCCTGGATTCTCTATTACGCATAAAAAAGGCAAGGAATCTTCATGAAAATGAATGCAGCGGCAAAAGTTATTTTTTTCATTCAACTGGTCGCGGTTTATGCATCTACCAGCATCCTTTCGAATGCTTTATACAGCTTATCCATCGGGTGTCTGGCAGCTTCCCTGATTTATCTGTTATGGAAGGATGGGTTAAAGACAATCCGCTGGCCTGACAAACAGTTCTCCTGGATGTATTTTCCGTTTTTCGCGCTCATCATCATGGCATCCATCTTGGTCGGGCACCATGATTCCTTGTCCCAAGCATTGGATTTCGCCAGATGGTCGTTGATTCCGTTTGCCCTGTTTTACTTTGTGATGCAACGACGTTTCTCCTATTCCAGCGTGATAATCGGAATCATGGCAGGAAGCTGGACGTTGGACGGATCCGCTTTGTACCAATGGTTGTTTTCAGCAGGCACGATGAGGGTGCAGGGCTACCTGAATCACCCCAATTTTTTAGCGGAAATGATAGAAATGAATATCCCTTTTTTACTGGTCTACGCACTTGCGGACCAGCAGAACAAACGATGGCGGACGGCGGCAGGAATAACGGCCTTCACCTCTTGTATTGTCTTGGCATTAACTGCCAGTCGTGGTGGCTTATTGGGTCTTTGTTTAGGCGGAATCATCTGGTGCATCGTCATATTCCGTAGATTTTCCCAGCAAAAGCGTCAGGTTTTATTCCAGTCCCTCGTTGCCCTATCCCTCATTTTAGCGGTAATAGCCGGTATCTTTTTCTCGGCATTTCAAGGAAACCGAGGCGCCGTACGCTCCTACGATCACGAACGGATTCTCTTGTGGGAATCCAGCTATGAAATGTGGAAAGACCATAAACTGGTCGGGATTGGCTTGCGGCACTGGCCGAAAGAATATGTGACACATTATATTTCGCCCAAGGCCCGGGAAAGAAATTTGTTACAGCCGCATAATATCTATGCCTATTGGTTTTCACAGACCGGAACTATCGGCGGCCTTGGATTCCTGCTGTTTACAGTCGGCATGTTTGTCTACTTGTGCAGAAAAGTAAGGGAGAACCCTCATGACATTTTCATGGATGCCGTTCTTTGGGCCTTCCTGGCAATCATGATACACAGTCTTGTCGATAGCGGCATTGCTAATAAATTTGTCATGCGACTATACAGCGCTTATCTTGGAATCGGACTGGCTTCTTCCGTATATCATAAGACGCTGTTGCCCGACGAAGGCAAATCCGCCGCAAAAGGCGATTAACGAATCGAGGAAATTTCATGTTTTCTGCCTTTTTCACCGGTTCCCAGCAAGACTGGAAA
>OMWZ01000006.1 GCA_900314855.1 uncultured Selenomonadales bacterium | reverse complement strand
TTATTCCCACTCGATAGTCGCGGGCGGTTTGCTCGTAATGTCGTAGACAATGCGGTTGACGCCGTTGACTTCGTTGACGATGCGGCGGGAAATCACGTCGAGCACGCTGTAGGGAATGTGCGCCCAGTCACTGGTCATGCCGTCCGTCGAGAGTACGGCGCGGAGGGCAATGGTATAGCAATACGTACGGTCGTCGCCCATGACGCCGACGCTGCGGATATTCGGCAGACAGGCAAAGTACTGCCAAATGGTGCGGTCCAGGCCGGCTTTGGCAATTTCCTCGCGGAAAATGGCGTCGGCTTCCCGTACGATGGCCAGCTTTTCTTCCGTCACTTCGCCGAGGACGCGGATAGCAAGACCCGGT
The DNA here is from genome assembly GCA_900314855.1 of uncultured Selenomonadales bacterium. GTDB lineage: Bacteria > Bacillota > Negativicutes > Acidaminococcales > Acidaminococcaceae > Succiniclasticum. The sequence goes on along the minus strand of OMWZ01000006.1, from coordinate 82,551 downwards.
CCCGGGAAAGGCTGCCGCCACACGAGTTTCGCCGGAATCCCCAGTTCCTCGCCGACGGCGCGGACTTCGTCCTTGAAGAGTTCCCGCAAGGGCTCGATCAACTGCAGGTCCATGTCCTTCGGCAGACCGCCCACATTGTGGTGGCTCTTGATGGTCGCGCTGGTTCCCGTGCCGCCGCTTTCCACAACGTCCGGATAAATGGTCCCCTGGACGAGGAAATCGACCTTGCCCAGTTTGCGCGATTCTTCATCGAAGACGTGGATGAATTCGGCGCCGATGATTTTGCGTTTCCGTTCCGGCTCGGACACCCCCGCCAGTTTGCCCAGGAAGCGCTCCTTGGCATTGACACGGATGAAGTTCATGTCAAAGGTATCCTTGAAGACCTGTTCGACCTGGTCCCCTTCGTCTTTGCGCAGCAGCCCGTGATCGACGAAAATGCACGTCAGCTGTTTTCCCACAGCCTTGTGGACGAGAACGGCCGCCACGGACGAATCGACGCCGCCCGACAGGGCGCAGAGGACTTTCTTATCTCCGACCCGGGCTTTTATTTCGGCGATTTTCTGTTCCACGAAGGACTTCATATTCCAGTCGCCAGCCAGCTCGCAGATATCGAAGAGGAAATTCCGGAACATCTTTTTCCCGAAAGGCGTGTGTTCCACTTCCGGATGGAACTGGACCGTATAGAATTTCCGCTTTTCGTCGTACATGGCCGCAATGAGGCAATCCGTCGTGGAGGCGATGGGCAGGAAGCCTTCCGGCGCCTGGGACACATAGTCCGTATGGCTCATCCAGCAGAGATTGTTTTCTTCCAGGCCGCGGAACAACTTGCAGTTTGTCTCCAGCACGATGGACGTCTTGCCGTATTCATGCGTGTCGGCACTCGAGACGACGCCCCCCAGGGTCTGGGCCGTAAACTGGTGCCCATAGCAGATACCCAGGACCGGAATGCCCAGCGCAAAGACGCCGGCGTCCACCTTCGGTGCGTTCTCCACATAGACGCTGGCCGGGCCGCCCGACAAAATAATGGCGGCGGGATTCTTTGCCTGGATCCGCTCCAGCGACGCCGTATACGGCAGGATTTCGCAGTAGACCCCGCATTCCCGAACACGGCGGGCAATCAATTGTGCGTACTGGGCCCCGAAATCAATGACCAGTACGAGTTCATGGTTTTGTTCGCTCATTCCGTTTGGCACCCCGGCGTGGCCGCAAGTGCCGCCTCCTTTCCACCCAACAGGACATGCCTTTCTCTTGTGTCGCAAAGTTCCTTCAATATATGGAAAATAATATCATACTTCCTACGGTCACGCAACACGGCATTGCGGTCAGTCTTTTCCGCTCCCCTTCACGGCGTAGATGCCAAAGAGGGGTACCGCGTCATAGACCAGCTCCGTATCGACATAGACGCGGGGCGCCACGTTTTCCTCCCATGTCACCGTAAAGCCTAGGGAACGGAGAAAGGCGATGTCCCAGGCCGGGCGCCGGTGCCCGCTGATCCGCATGGCATCGCGGATTTCCGTGCATTCCTGCAACAGCCGGTCCGATACATCGCCATGGATGTCCCTGGCTCCCTGCGAACGACCGTAATGAAGGACACCGTTGTCACTGTCGAAATTCAGGAGAATACCGCCCGGTTTCAGCAGCCGCTGCCAGTTCCGATAGGCTTCCATGACATCGGGAAGGGTCCAGGTCAGATTGCGCGTGACGATAGCATCGAACTGCCCCGGGGGGAAATCCGGCGCCAGGGCGTTCATTTTGCGGAACTCCGGATGCACGCCGTACAGGGCGCTGTTCCGCGCCGCCTCTTCCAGCATGCGGGCCGACATATCGATGCCCGTCACGTCCTGGCCCTGCAGGGCCAATAAGATGGCGAAGAAACCCGCCCCGGTACCGATGTCGAGGACGCGCAGGGGTCCCGCCGGCAGCTTTTCCCGGAACAGGGCCTGCCATTGGGCCCCGTTGCCGCCGACCAGTTCGCGCCGCCGCTTTTTGCTGAAGGCCTCGCTCCGTTCGTCCCAGTAGCGTTCCACGCGCTGTTCCAGCTGGTCGAAAGCGCCGGCCTGTTCCTTGTTCTGGATCGTCATCCGCGCAGAGCCTCCGTAAACGCACAGGCCAAACGGGTCAGTCCGTCCCAGTCGCCGCGTTCCACACGGTCCTTATGGATCAGGCCGCCGCCGATGCCGAAGCCGTCATACCCGGCATCCCTGTAAGCGCGGATGTTATCCGCCGTGATGCCTCCCACGGCCGACAGTTTCACTGCCGGCAGGGGCGCTTTAAGGTCCTTCACGTACGCCGGCCCGAACAAGGCCGCCGGAAAGATTTTTACCATGTCCGCGCCGGCCAGCCAGGCCGTTTTGATTTCCGACGGGGTCAGGGCGCCGGGCATGGACAGGAGACCGAGCTCCTTCGTGCGGGCGATGACGGCCCTGTCCGTGTCGGGGGAAATCATGAACTCCGCGCCGGCCCGGGCCGCGGCGTCGACCTGGTCCGTCGTAAGGACCGTGCCGGCGCCGATGTGCATGGCGCTGCCAAAGTGCTCCTGGAGCAGGGAAATGCTGCGCAGGGTGTCGCGGGACCGTTCTTCCGACGCCATGTCAAAGGTGACTTCCAGAAAACGGATTCCGCCGGCGTAGACCGCCTCCGCGGCCTGGATAATACGGTCGCTGCCGACGCCGCGGACAATGGATACGATCCGGGCCGTTTCCAGCTCCGGAAGCAAGGGATGCAGAGGATGTTGCAAAGTCAGCACAAGGATTCTCCTTTCTTCGTGTACGACGGATTTTTCGTTTTCCGTCGGGCTAGTCGTTCACCGGCAGGCCGCGGCGGGCGGCCAGGGCCAAGGCGCCGCGCCCGGCAAGGGTCTCCTGCAGGGCCGCGTCCACCAGCTTCACCGGCCAGCCACGACGAGCGAACAGGCAGGCATAGGCCTGTTGCAGCACGGGACGCCCACACAGGACAAAGAGGGTCTCTTCCGGCTGCGGGAACAAGGGATGGCACGCCAGCTCCTCCACTTCGTCGCCCAGCAGCAGGCCCAGCAGGTAGTTTTGGGCTTCCAGGGGCGTATCCCGGAAAAACTGCTCATGAATCCGGCATAAAAAGGCGCCGTGCCCCACGCCGGCCTTCCGGCCCCATTCCACGCCCCGCAGAAACGGTCCTTCCAGAAAACGGGACGCAAAGCCCCGGCCGACGCTGCTGGCCAGGATACTGTGTTCCGTCAGGCTTTGGAGCAATTCCCCCGTAAGGGACGTCAGGCAGCCACCGAGGCGGCCCTGCCCGTCGACAGGGATGAATTTGTCGTGGGATCCCGGCAGGACGAGGACCGTGCGTCCCGACGGCCTCACCTGATCCAGCAGGCCCGCCGCTTCCGTTTCCTCGCCGCGCATCATATCCATAGACAAACAGTTCTCTTCCGTCAGATCCGCGTCCGCCCTGTTTTTAACGCCCGGCACCAACCATACAGGAACGTCCCCAAACACGGACGGCAGGCGCCGTTCCTCCAGGGCAGCCGCCAAGTCGTCCAGGGACAACGGGGCGACCCGGTGGGGAATTTCCACCAGGCCCAGATTGGACGTAAGCATCCCCGAAACCACAAACAGGCCGATGTCTGCCGTCAGGACGCCGGCCTGACGGGCCGCCTCGGCCACCAGCTCCCGCACCGTGGCGAACAGCGTGGCCGGGGATCCTTCCCGGGCCGTCACCCGAACACCGACCGGCGCGACCGCACGTCCGATGCAGCAGCCCCGGCGCCAAAGAAGGACCCGCGTGTTCGTAGTCCCCCCGTCAATCGTAGCCGTAATCATCATTCTTCCTCCTGGGGGCTGCCTGTGTTCCTTTGCCAGCTTGGCTTTATCGTCGCTTCGTGGGCAGCCCCGCCCTGTTTCTCTCATTGTATCATATCGCCGGCCTCCCGCGCCGTTTCCGACCCGGAATGACAAAAAAGAATCCGGCCCGCAGGCCGGATCTGAAAAAAACTGGCAAACGTTCCGCCGTCACTCTTCCCCGCTGCCGGAGTCCGTGTTGGCCTGGAGGCGCTTTTGCGTCTTATGCTGGCTCACCAGGGCCAGGACCAGGGAAATTGCCGCCAGGGTGAACAGGGTCATGGCGATGGGATGGCCCAGGAACTGCGAAGCGTCCCCCTGCGCGATAACCAGGAACCGGCGCAGGTTGCTTTCCGCCATCGGTCCCAGGATAAGGGCCAGCAGGATCGGCGCCAAAGGAAAGCCGTAGCGCTGCATGAGGAAGCCGACCACCCCGAAGGCCAGGGTCAGGAAAACGTCGAAGAGGCTGTTCCGCATGGAATAGGAACCCGTCATGGACAAAATGAAGATGATGGGCAGGAGCAAGCGCTTATCCATGGAGATGACTTTGGAGAAGAAGCGCACGCCCAGGGCGCCTAGGATGAACATGGCCACGTTGGCGACCAGAAGGGACGCGAAGACCATGTAGACCACGTCCATGTGATCCTTGTACAGCAGGGGACCGGGCTGGAGGCCGTGGATAATAAAGGCACCCAGCAGGATGGCCGTAACGGAATCCCCAGGCACCCCCAGGGACAGGAGGGGAATCATGGCGCCGCCAGAGCAGCCGTTGTTGGCCGATTCGGAAGCTGCCACCCCTTCAATCATACCCGTGCCGAATTTTTCCGGCGTCTTGGACGACCGCTTCGCTTCCCCGTAGGAGACGAAGGCCGCGATATCCCCGCCCGCGCCGGGAATGGAGCCGATGAAGGTCCCGATAATGCCGCCTTTGACGTACGTCGAGAAGCACCGTTTCATGTCCGCCACCGTCGGCAGGATCTGCGTGACCTTTTCCGGAGCGATCTTTTTATCGGCCGAGAAATTCTCCACGTTCGACAGGATTTCGGACACCGCGAAAAGGCCGATCAGGGTCGGGATGAACGGAGGTCCTTCATACAGCTGCATGTTCCCGAAAATCCAGCGGGGGTATCCCGAAATGGGGTCGGATCCGATGGTACACAAGAGCAGGCCGAAAAGACCGGACATGACGCCTTTGATGACGGAGTTGCCCGAAATGGAGACGATGACGGACAACCCGAAGATGGCCAGGGCGAAATATTCCGCCGGGCTGAATTTCAGCGCGAATTTGGAAATCTGCGGCGACAGGAAGGTCATAATGCCGCAGCCGATGACACCGCCGATAAAGGAAGCCCAAAGGCTCATGGACAGGGCGCGGCTGCCTTGTCCCTGCTGCCCCAGGGGATAGCCGTCGAGCAGTGTCGCTGCCGCGGCGGGCGTACCAGGGGTACGAATCAGGATGGACGCGATGGAGCCGCCGTACATGGCGCCACAGTAAAGTCCCAGGAGCATCCCGATGGACACGTCCATATCCATGCCGAAGCTGAACGGTACGAGCAGGGCGACCCCCATGGTCGCCGTCAGGCCCGGAATCGAGCCGACGAGAATCCCGCCCAGGGCACCGGCGAAGACGACAGCCAGATGGGACGGCTGAAGCACGTTCAGCAGGGCCGATAAATACATTGCTAAATCCATAATGGTTATTCCACCTTTGTTGTTAAAACTGTATCAAAGCATGCCGTAAGACACGGGTCACCACGGCAGGAAGCCGTCCAGGATGCCCGCAGGCAGCTGAATCTGCAACATGATTTGGAAGGCGAAGATGACGACGGCAACGGTGACGATGCTGCTCAAAAGCATCTTGCCATAAGCCCGGAACTGGAGCATGTACATCATGAACAGCATAAAGACAATGGAGTCGATGATGAAGCCCAGGATGGGCAACAGGACGGCATAGACGACAGCGGCCAGGAAAACAATCAAGGCGCGTCGAATGCCGGGATTTTTCAGGGAAATGGATTTGCCGTCCCCGACGACACCAACCAGGAACGTATACCCCAACAGCGAGGCCGACGCGATAGCCATGGCCACGGCCATGACGCGCGGGAAGAATTCCGGCCCGAGAATCATGATCTTGTCATAAGGGAAATCCGCGCTGGAAATCCAGACATAGGCGCTGAGCAACAGGCCCAGGATACTAAAAACGATATTTGCTTTCTTCATTTCTAAAACATCCTTATTGAAAAAGAGGCGGCCTGTCCATAGGCCGGCCGCCTCCCGTGGAGTTGTTATTTCTTCTTCAGGCCGATGGAATCCATGGTGGTATCCACCAATTCCGCATTTTCCTTCAGGAATTTCGCGAACTCGTCGCTGTTCTGGTACGCCAGGTTCAAGCCGGCTTTCTTCGTGTAGGAAACGAATTCCGGATCCTTCATGGCTTTGGTGAAGATGTCGGAAATCTGGGCCTTGATGGCCGGATCGACACCCTTCGGCAAGCCAATGCCGCGCCACGTACCGAAGACGACGTCCACGCCCTGTTCCTTAAACGTGGGAACGTCCGGGAACAGCGGATCGCGCTTCGTGTCCATGACACCAAGGATCTTCAGCTGGCCTGCCTTGACCTGGGACTGGACTTCGGCGACGGAAACAGAAACAGCCTGGATATGATGGCCGACCAGGGCGGTTACCGCCGGGCCTGCGCCTTCAAACGGAACATGTTTGACTTTGATGCCCGTCTTCTGGGCCATCAAGCCGGCCGCAATGTGCCATACGGAACCCGGGGCGGAGTTGCCAATGCTGATTTCATCGGGATGGGCCTTGGCGTAATCCACGAATTCTTTCAGCGTGTTGTAAGGAGCGTCCTTCGGAACCGTCAGGGCCGCCGCGTCCGTGTTGACGCGGATAACGGGATCGAAGTCTTTATAGGTGAACGGAGCCAGTTTCTGCGGCGGCATGGAATTCAACTCGAAGGTGATCATACCGATGGTGTATCCGTCGGGTTTCGCCTTCATAATGGCCGCGTGACCCGTCGCACCGCCACCACCGGTCACGTTGGAGACCGTGATCGTCTTGCCTTTGGTGTCTTTTTCCGCTGCTTTGCACAGGGCACGCAATACGGCGTCCGTGCCGCCGCCAGCGCCCCACGGGCAGATCATGGTGATGTTTTTCGTCGGGTAGTCCACCTTTTTGGCACCCTTGTCACCACCGCCGCCACAGCCTGCCAACAGCAGGGACAGGGACAAAGCGGATACTGCTGCTACTGCTAACGTCTTCTTCATGAACCTACTCCTCCTTAAAATGCGTTTTTATATTGCGTTCCGGGCCGGAGCCCGGTGCGATACCGAAAATCAGGGCTGCTTGCCGATGTAGGCCAGGATGCCGCCATCGACGTACAGGATGTGGCCGTTCACGAAATCCGAGGCGTCCGACGCGAGGAAGATGGCCGGTCCTTCCAGGTCTTCCGGCGTCCCCCAGCGGGCGGCCGGCGTCTTGGCAAGAATAAACTGGTCGAAGGGATGGCGGCTGCCGTCCGGTTGAATTTCCCGCAGCGGCGCCGTCTGGGGCGTGGCAATATAGCCCGGCCCGATGCCGTTGCACTGGATGTTGGCTCCGCCGTATTCCGCGCAGATGTTACGGGTCAGCATCTTCAACCCGCCCTTGGCGGCGGCGTAGGCCGACACGGTTTCCCGGCCCAACTCACTCATCATGGAACAGATATTGATAATCTTGCCGTGGCCCTGCCGGATCATGCCCGGAAGGACAGCCTTGGCGACGATAAAAGGCGCCACCAGGTCGATATCCACGACCTGCCGGTATTCTTCCACGGACATCTCCGTCATGGGAATCCGTTTGATGATTCCCGCGTTGTTGACAAGGATATCGATCGTCCCCAGATCACGTTCAATCTTCGCAATCAGGTCCTTGACCTGGGTTTCCTCCGTCACGTCGGCAATATAGCCGCGGGCGTCGACGCCCTCTTTCCGATATTCTTCCAGGGCCATTTCCAGATGCTGCCGGCTGCGGCAGTTGAACGCCACTTTTGCGCCGGCCTTGGCCAGGGCGCGGGCAATGGCGAACCCGATCCCGTAGGCGGCGCCGGTCACGAGAGCCACGCGGCCCTTCAGGCTGAACATCGTTTCAAATGTCATACTCGACGTCATGCTCGTCTCTCCTCCTTCGGATCCATACTGCCGGGCCGACTCCCTTCCCGGCCCGTCTTTCCGCGGCAGGCTTAGCGCAGGTCCGCGTTGTGGATGTTGTCCATGTCGGTGAAGGTCTTGTTCTCGCCGCCCATGGCCCAGATAAAGGTATAGTTCGCCGTGCCGCAGCCCGCGTGGATGCTCCAGGAGGGGCTGATGACGGCGTCATAGTTCTGTAGGACAAGATGCCGCGTTTCCTGCGGCTGTCCCATGAAATGGAAGACCACGTTGTCTTCGGGAATATCGAAGTAGAAGTAGACTTCCATGCGGCGCTCGTGCGTGTGGGCCGGCATAGTGTTCCAGACGCTGCCCGGCCGGAGGCTCGTCAGCCCCATAGACAGCTGGCAGGTTTCCAGCACGTCCGGATGGATGAACTGGTTGATAACACGGTCGTTTGACGTTTCCGGGCTTCCGCAGGGAACCTTTTTCGCCTGGGCGATTGTCAGGAGCGTCGTCTTGCAGGGTTTGTGGGCCGGGGCGGAAACCATGTAGAACAAAGCCGGACACCCGGCGTCATCACTGCGGAAAACGACTTTCTTCGTACCCATGGTCACGTAAAGGCAATCCTTGTGGCCTAAGCGGTATTCCGTTCCGTCACACTGGATGGTGCCGGCGCCGCCGACATTGAAAATCCCGATTTCCCGGCGTTCCAGGATATACTGCGTGCCGAAGTTGTGCCACACGTCGATGCCCTCGTCCAGGGAAACCGCCTTCGTCACGGGCTTGCAGCCGAAAACGACCATGCGGTCCACGTGGGAATAGACGGCCTGTACCGTATCGTCCACAAAGAGACCGGAAATATGGAACTCCTTCCGGAGTTCTTCCGTCGTATACCGTTTCATATCCTGCGGGTTCGCCGAATAGCGGATATCCATCACTTGACTCCTTTCTCCGTTGACATCGATTCTTCTTCATTTCTATACATAAAAACGGAGCCGATGCATCCGCTCCGCCTGTGTTTCATACCTTTTTATTATAGCACACACGCCCTGATTTTCTACGATATTTCGTCAATATTCACTTATTTGCGAATATTTTGCAATTGTCCCTGTAGGACTTATTTTGTCCCGTTAGAGGAATCCCGCGCCTCCCCGCCGCAAAAAAACAGGAAGTCTCACGAAGAGACTTCCTGTCTGTTATTTTCCCGGAGAGGCGGCAAATCCCGCCGCGATCCCGTATATCCCTGGCAAACCGCCGGGTCTTACATCATGCCGGGCATCCCGCCTTGCGGCATGGCCGAGGCCGCGGGCTGCGGTTCCGGTTTATCCGCGACGAGGGTTTCCGTCGTCAGCACCATGGCGGCAATAGACGCGGCATTCTGCAGGGCACTGCGGGTTACTTTCGTCGGATCGACAATGCCGGCGTCGATCATATCGACATATTTTTCATGGAGCGCGTCGAAGCCGACACCCTTCTTGGAGTGTTTTACCTTGTCGACGATTACGGCGCCTTCCAGGCCCGCGTTGTGGGCAATCTGACGGACCGGTTCTTCAATGGCGCGGCGGACAATCAGGATGCCCGTCTTTTCATCGCCCGTGGCCTTGATCTTGTCCAGGGAAGACTGGGCTTCCAGGAGGGCCGTACCGCCGCCGGCGACAATGCCTTCGGCAACCGCGGCGCGGGTGGCGTTCAGAGCGTCTTCAATGCGCAGTTTCTTGTCCTTCAGTTCGACTTCCGTCGCGGCGCCGACTTTGATGACAGCAACGCCGCCGCTCAGTTTGGCCAGGCGTTCCTGCAGTTTCTCCTTGTCGAAGGAGGACGTCGTGTCGGGAATCTGGGCGCGAATCTGGTCGACACGGGCTTTGACGGCTTCCTTATCGCCGCCGCCATCCACGATGGTGGTCAGTTCCTTGCCAACGCGGACCTGACCGGCGCTGCCCAGATCTTCCATCGTGGCGCTGTCCAGTTTACGGCCCATTTCTTCGCTGATGACCGTCGCACCCGTCAGGATGGCGATATCCTGCAGCATGGCCTTGCGGCGGTCGCCGAAACCGGGCGCCTTGACAGCCACGGCCTTGAAGGTGCCGCGCAGTTTGTTGACAACCAGGGTTGCCAGCGCTTCGCCTTCTACATCTTCCGCGATAATCAGGAGTTCACGGCCGGCCTGGACGACCTTTTCCAGCACGGGCATGATGTCCTGGATTACATTGATTTTGCGGTCCGTAATGAGGACCAGGGGATTGTTCATGACGGCTTCCATCTTTTCCGGATCCGTCGCCATGTACGGGGAGATGTAGCCGCGGTCGAACTGCATGCCTTTAACCGTTTCCAGATGGGTTTCCATGGTCTTCGATTCTTCTACCGTAATGACGCCTTCGTCGCCGACCTTTTCCATGGCGTCAGCAATCAGGCCGCCGATTTCCTCATCCCCGGCGGAAATGGAGGCGACCTGTGCCTTCGCTTCCTTCGTGACGACCTTCCGGGAGTTGTCCTTCAGCGCGGCGACCAGCGTATCGACAGCGGTCTTGATGCCCCGTTTCAGGATCATGGGGTTCGCGCCGGCGGCGACGTTCTTCATGCCTTCATTGATCATCGCCTGGGCCAGCAGGGTAGCCGTCGTGGTGCCGTCGCCGGCGACGTCGTTCGTCTTGGTGGCGACTTCCTTGACCAACTGGGCCCCCATGTTTTCAAAGGGATCTTCCAGTTCGATGTCACGGGCGATGGTCACGCCATCGTTCGTGATCGTGGGAGAACCGTATTTTTTATCGAGAACCACGTTGCGGCCTTTCGGTCCCAGCGTGACTTTGACGGCGTCCGCCAGCTGGTTGACGCCCCGTTCCAGGGAACGGCGTGCTTCTTCGTCGAACAAAATCTGTTTAGCCATAATCGATTCGCTCCTTTGTATTCAGTCTCTGGAAATTCTTATTCTACGACAGCCAGGATATCCCGTTCTGCCAGGATCAGCAATTTCTTGCCTTCGTACTTGACTTCCGTGCCGGAATATTTGGCGAAGACGACGGAATCGCCGGCCTTGACATCGACAGGAACCCGTTTGCCATCGACGATACCGCCTTTGCCGACAGCCAGGACCTTGCCCTGCATCGGTTTTTCCTTCGAAGCCGTATCGGGGATATAAATCCCGCTGGCGGTCTTTTCCGCTACTTCTTCCACTTCCACAACGACATTGGCGCCTAAAGGTCTTAACATATTTTCATGACTCCTTTCTTTTCGCTCACGCGATGAGCCACCACCGGCCCCGGAGGCAGGTTATATGGCTTGGATGACGAGATTTGTTAGCGCTTAAAAGGTATGAGTGCTAAATTCAATTATCATTATAGCAATCCCCACTAAAAATGCAATAGTCAAAATGACAAATCCATTCCATTTTACAATTTTTTCACGAAAAAAGATGGTTTCACCGTGTTCCTGCCTATCCCGCAACGGTAAAACCGTCCACTTGGACCGTCAAAGAGTTTGTTTTGACCGTGAAAACGAAAAAATCCCTATTTTTTAATTTTTATGTATTTTTATATATTTTATAAAGCAGAAAGAAACCCGCCCGGCCGGGGCCTTTCCCAAAGACACCGGCCGGACGGGCCGCTCGATTCCTGTCATCCGCCGCCACGTGGATCGCACGTCGCCCGGCCTGTCCGGTCACCCCAGTTTCAGGGACGGATCGGCATTCAGGTCCAGCCCGCTCGCTTCGCCGTCCATAAACTGGTAATAGCCGCGGCAGGCAATCATGACCGCGTTGTCCGTGCAAAGGATCTTTTCGGGATGGACAAGACGGGCTCCCACGCGGTGGGCCGCGGCGGCCAGCTTGTCCTGCAGGACCTGGTTGGCCGATACGCCGCCGGCCAGAACGATGTCCTTCAGTTCCGCCGCTTCCAGGGCGGCGACGCTTTTCTGGACCAGGACATCCGTCACGGCTTCCTGGAACGAGGCGGCCACATCGGCCTTGTGGACGGGACGGTCGGCCTGTTCTTCGTTGTGGAGATAGTTGATGACGGCTGATTTCAGGCCGCTGAAACTGAATTCGTAAGGATTATCCAGCATGGCCCGCGGAAATTCGATGGCCTGGGAGTTCCCCGTACGGGCCAGTTTCTCGATTTCCGGACCGCCGGGATAGGGCATCCCCATAACGCGGGCGATTTTGTCGAAAGCTTCCCCCGCCGCGTCGTCCCGGGTCTGTCCCAGGAGCTCGAAAGAATTATAGCCCGTCACCTTGAGGAGGGCCGTATGCCCGCCCGAGACGACGAGGGCCAGGAACGGCGGTTCCAGATCCGGATCGGTCAGGAAGTTGGCAAAGACATGCCCTTCCAGGTGGTTGACGCCAATCAGGGGCTTCCCCGCCGCCCAGGCAAGAGATTTTGCCGCCGACAGGCCCACCAGCAGGGCCCCCACAAGACCCGGGCCGTAGGTCACGGCCACGGCGTCGATATCGGCCAGGGCCACGCCGGCCTGGGCCAGGGCCGCGTCGATGACGGGCAGTACCTGTTCCACATGTTTGCGGGACGCGATTTCCGGCACGACACCGCCAAACTTGCGGTGCACCATAATCTGGGAGGCAATGATGTTCGACAGGACCTGGCGCCCATTTTTGACGACAGCCGCCGCCGTCTCGTCACAGCTGCTCTCGATGCCTAAAATGTAGATATCCTTCTTCCGCATGTTTCTTCCTTCTTTTCCCGATAAAGCCACATAATCAAGGCTCCTTCGTCGTTGTCCGCGTAGTAATGGGGACGCACGCCGGCGCCCGCGAAGCCGCAGCGGCGGTACACGGCCTGGGCCGCCCCATTGCCTTCCCGCACTTCGAGCGTCACGGCCGTACAGCCGGTCTCCCAGGCCCTTCGGACCAGGGTTTCCGTCAACAGGCGCCCATAACCGCAGCACCGCGCTTCCGGCCGCACCGCCACGCGCAGGACCTGTCCCTCCCCGGCGACACACCACAGGCCCGCATAGCCCTGGCGTGTCCCGTCCTCTCCGAGGACCACATACCACGAGGCAATGGGACTCGTCAATTCGTGGCGCCACGTCGCTTCCGTCCAGGGGTCAAAAAAAGCCTCCCGGTCCAACGCCGTGACGAAGGCCAGATCCCCTTCGGTCATGCGTCGGCAGGATGCTTTTTGTCCCATAGTTCCTCCGCTTCGGATTTACGGAAATAAAAGGGCTTCAAGCCGAACCGGGCCGCGCCGGTCAAGGCGTCTTCCCCTTCCCCTGCCAGCCCAACCGACGCGGCGTGGGGCAGGCGAAGCTGCGGCGCCGCCACGAAGACATTGGCTGCCGGGGCCACGCGGCGGAGCAAGCGCTCGCATTCGCCCAAGAGCAGGACCGGACGGTCCAGGGCCGCCAGACGCGCCATGCATTCCCCGGCGCTGAGCATGACCACATCCGTCCGCCGCCGGGGCGTTCCCGCTTCCCACTCGTAGAAAGCCGTATAGACGTTCCCTTTCTGGGCATCCAGGACCGGGGCCAGGACCACGCCGGGAACAGGAACGTTCCAGGCCAGGCCATCCAGGGTATTGACCCCGCAAAGGCCGCAATCCCAAGCGTAGGCCATGGCCTGCGCCGCCGCGAGGCCGATGCGCAGGCCCGTAAAAGAACCCGGGCCGATGCTGACGGCAACGCGGTCCACGGCTTCCTTCGCGAGCCCTGTGCGCCGGAACATCTGGTCGATTTGAGGCATCAGGCCCTCGGAATGGGTCAGGCCCACACTGATGTCATATTCCGCCAGGATGGCGCCGTCGCGGACGAGGGCCACGGTGCAGACTTTAGTCGCTGTATCCAGGGCGAGCGTCAACACATCGCAACACTTCCTTCACAATCTCATCATACCGGCGGCCCCGGGGCGTCAATTCCACGCGGCGCCCGCCGTTTTCCCTCAGTAAATTCACCTGCAGGTAGTCCGGTGGCAGTTCCGACGTAAACAAGTCGGCCCACTCGATGACCGTCACACCGTCTCCGCCGGCGTACTCGTAAAAACCGATATCGGCCAGCTCCTCCGGGGAATTGAGACGGTACAGGTCGAAGTGGCGCACTTCCAGCGTCTTCCCTTCATAGACATTCAAGAGGGAAAAGCTGGGGCTGACCACGTCGCTCTCCGGCACCCCCACGGCGGACGCAAGGCCCTTGGTCAACAAGGTCTTGCCCGCTCCCAGGTCCCCGTTCAGGCAAAAGACGTCCCCGCCCCCCGCCAGGGTTCCCAAAAAGAAACCCAGGGCTTCCGTCGCCTCCGCGTCCCGGCAGAAGACGGTTACCATCCCTTCCAGCTGGCTGACTAAGTGCACACCGGATAAGTCCGGTACGGGTCCCGCCCCGTCGGGGACGGAATCCTGCTCGGTTTTCGCGCATAAGTGAGTATCCATGATTTCTCCTTTACTCGTCGTCCTTGAGGGGCTTGCCGATCATGCCGGTCAGGCGCCGCAAGGGTTCGCTCAGGTCCACGTGGCCGCTGATCGTATCGATCGGCCTGCCTTCCACAAGGAAGCGGACCTGCCGGATGCCTTTGACTTCCGTCAGGGTGCAGACGACAGCGTTGACCATCATCAGTTCATTGTAGGAACCCTGTCCGTGGGCAGCGAAGGCTTTGTTGAAGTTGACCGTCGCCAGGTCTCCCTCGACCTTGACCCCCAGGACTTTTGTACCCTTCGGGAATACGTTCATCAGTTGCTTCGAAGTAGGCGCCGTATTGACCAGGGCGTCCAGGGACGCCTCCGCCAGGGTCTTCGTCCCCGGCGCGTATTTCACGACTTCCGGAATCAGGTGCGTGTCCCCATTTTTCTGGACCCGGTACACGGTCACCTCGATCCGTTTGAGGTTCGGGTCGATCTGGTTCGCCAGACCTGGCGCCTTTCCGGTCACATCGGTGACGCTGCCCGTCGTCCCTGTCCGCTGTTCCGTCTGGACACAGCCGCCCAGGAGCAATGCCAGGACAAGCACCAGTAACATCGTCAGTTTCTTAACCATCGTTACTCCTCCTGTCCTTCCTTACTCTTCGAAATACGCGGCAATTCCGGCCGCAATCGCCTTGGCCGCGGTCTTCTGGAACCAGGGCGTATTGATAAGCTGTTCTTCCCGCTCGTTGCTGATGAAGCCGATCTCGCACAACACGGCCGGCATGGAAGACCGCTTGACCACGTAGAAATCAGCCTGCGGCGTGCCGAAATCGTTCATGCGCACCGCTTTCACCATGCTGTTCTGGATCAGGCGGGCCAGCCGCCCATCGTAGGATGTCTTGGGATAGTAATACGTGCCGACGCCGCCGATACCACGATTGTTGTTCGCGTTGTGGTGCAGGCTGACAAACACGTCGGCCTTGTTTTTGGAAGCCACGTCGACGCGGGCCTGCAGCTCATCGCGTCCCGATGCGTAGGGCCCGAAGACGTCCGTATCCGTCGTCCGCGTCATGGAAACTTTCGCGCCCTGCGCCTCCAGATACTCCTGCAAGTACTTGGCGATGGCCAGGGTCGACGTCTTTTCCTTGTTTCCCTTCAGGCCGATGGCGCCGGGATCGGAACCGCCATGTCCCGGGTCGAGGGTAATATTTTTCCCTTTGAGGCCGCCGCCCGTGCGATATCCCGTAAAGGCCGGGACGGGCGCGGCGTTGCCGGCGGACCGGTTCTGGTTCCACGAAGACGCGGCCGGACGGCGCACGGAAGTAGCGCCGTAGCTCTTGGACGCGACGGCCGTCTTATTCGTATCGACGTCGATGACAATACGGAGCGGACGCCCTGTGGTGGGATCCTTGCGCAGGACGAAACTATGCACGTCCCCGCGGCGGATCTGCTTTTTCAGGGAAACCTCAATGGTCACCCGCCGGTTGTCCCGTTCTACGGACAAACTCCTGGCCAGGTCACTCTTGACCGTGCCCCGCCGGACGACCCTGTTCCCCAATTCCGCGCCGGGAAGACGGATGTACAGTTTGTCTCCGTCCACATCGATATTGTACCGGGCAGCTTCTGTCAAATCGACGACAAAACGCAACACGTTATACTGGTTTACGCCCCAGTTGACATCAGTGACAGTCGCTGCCGCCGAAGCAGTTAGCGTTGTCAGCAGACAGACAACCAGCACAAGAAACGCAAAAATTTTTCGACGCAAGCCGCCTTCCTCCTTCACGTATTTTATGAAATATTTTGTGGTAACAATTGATTATATCACAAAATGGCTGCTTGTGTCACTTGTTTGCGCGCCTCCGGAAGGCAGGCCGCCAGTTCCGACGCCGCCAGGCCGACGGAGCCACCGGCAGCCAGGTCCCCTGCCAGGCCGTGCAGGTACGCCGCAGCGACGGCCGCATCCCCCGCGGGCAGGCCTTGCGCCAGGAGGGCTGCCAAGAGTCCGGTCAGGACATCGCCGCAGCCGCCCGTCGCCATGGCGGGATTGCCTGTCGTGTTCAAATACGCCGTCCCGTCGGGCAGGGCAACGACCGTCGGCACGCCCTTCAAAAGCAGGACGCACTGCCATTGCCGGGCATAGGTCCGGGCCGTTTCCACGCGGTCCCTTTCGATCTGGCCGACGGTCAGGCCCGTCAGGCGGGCCATTTCGCCGGGATGGGGGGTCAGGACTTTATCCGCCGCCATATGCAGCAGCAGGTCCGTGTGTCCCTGCAACGCCGTGAGGGCGTCCGCATCGATGACGCAGGGCAGCTGCGTGTCCAGGAGGATCTGGCGGATCGCCGTCCCCGTTTCTTCCGACGTTCCGAGTCCCGGCCCGATGGCCAGGGCGTCGGCGCCACTGCTTTCGTCCAGGACCATCGTGACAGCTGCCGGGGCCAGACCGCCCGGCACGAGGGTTCCCGTCGCGGTCCCGGCAGCTTCGACCGGCACCGCCGGTCCTTCCGGCAGGCCCTTCACCATGACCTCCGTCAGTTTAACGGCCAGGAGCGGCCGGGCCGAGGCCGGCGTCAACAACGTCACCAAGCCGGCGCCGCCTTTCACGGCAGCCTGCCCGGCCAGCGCGGCCGCGCCGAGATACCCCGTCGAGCCGGCAACGAGGGTCACGCGGCCCGCCAGGCCTTTGTGCAGGGTCCGGGGCCGCTGCGGCAGGAGCGCCGCGATATCCGCCGCGCTGGGGACGAAACGCGCCTCTTCCGGCGGGGCCAGCAGGGGCGCCGGCATCCCGATGTCGGCTACGGTCAGCAGGCCCGCGCAGGCGGCGCCGGGATATAGGTACAAGCCCTGTTTGGGCAGGGCCATGGTCACGGTCCGGTCGGCCTGCATGGCACCGACCGCGCAGGCGCCGTCGTCGGCCTGTACTCCTGTCGGGATATCCACGGCCAAAACCGGCGCCTCCGCGTCATTCGTCAAGGTGCACAGCACCAGGCAGGGCCAGCGCAGGCGGCCCGAAAAGCCCGTCCCCAGCAGGGCGTCGACAATCAGGTCCGCCTGGCCCAGGAGTTCCCGCAAACGCCGTGTCTCCCCGTCCGTTTCCGCGAAACGCCGGGCCGCTTCCAACAGCCCCGCGGCCGAGCCGGCCGAGCCGCCGGGACCTTCCGGCCGGGCCGGATTCCAGCACACCAACGCGCCGCCCGAGGACAAGTAGAACTGCAATTCATCGGCCGCGCTGCCTACCAGCTCCTCCGGCCTGCCCGTAAGCACGAGGGTTACAACGGCTCCCCCGTTGACGAGCCAACGGCCGGCACCGGAACCGTCGCCGCCATTGTTGCCCTTGCCCGCCAAAATGACGACGCGTTTCCCCACCGCCGAGCCGCCGAGCATGGCCACGGCCGCCTCCGCCACCGCCCGGCCGGCATTTTCCATCAGCAGCAGCCCCGGCAGCCCGTACTCTTCCTCAGCCCGCCGGTCCAGCTGCCGCATTTCCTCTGCCCGTACGATACGCATAGCTCCTCCTTAGTTTCCTTCCAGGACGACGACAGCCATAGCCGTTTCCCGCGTATGGCTCAACGTCACGTGGATCCGGGTGACACCCAGGGTGTCGAGCCGCTCCCGGAAACGCCCCGTCACGTTCAGGACCGGCTTGCCCAGGTCATCCTTCCCCGTTTCGATATCCTGCAGCCGGCCCTCCCGCAAGCCCGTGCCCAGCGCCTTCAGGAAGGCCTCCTTGGCCGCGAACCGGGCCGCGTAATGTTCCACCGCGTGGGCGCCTGTGCCGACCGCCCGTTCCCGCTCCGTAAAAACCCGCTCCACAAATCCCTTCTTATTCAACGCGGCTCCTATCCGCGCCGTTTCCGCCAAATCACAGCCAATTCCGAGAATCATAGGGGTCCCACTTCCTCCTTCCTTTTCAAAAAGCCATACAACCGTGCTTCCGCGGCCGTATGGCTTGTCCGTTCCTGATTTACTTATGCTTCGGACGCTTCGGGTTTTCCCGTCTCGTCCGGACCGGCCGCCGCCTCCGCCGCGCCGGGTTCCCCTGTGCCATCCGCCGCGGGGTTTTCTG
Source organism: uncultured Selenomonadales bacterium (assembly GCA_900314855.1). GTDB lineage: Bacteria > Bacillota > Negativicutes > Acidaminococcales > Acidaminococcaceae > Succiniclasticum. The sequence continues at coordinate 64,202 of OMWZ01000006.1, read as the reverse complement.
CCCCGTCCGTTTCCGCTTTCAGGGGATACGGTTTGTCCTTGCCATAGGCATAGACCGCCGCTTCCTCGTCCGTATAATACTGTCCCAATTCCAGGGCGCGTTCCGCCGCCGCCGCCGTATCCTTGACATAGACCGTCAGGAAGAAGGGGTCGCGGATCACATAATCCGCATGATCGGCATACACGTACAGGACGCCCTCTTCCTCACTATAGGACCGGACCTGCTTTTCCACAGGGAAATTCAGCCGGCTGTCAAAAAGTCCTGTCAGCTCCGCGTCCAGCTTGACGATTTCCATCCGCTTGTCGTTGCCAAAGGGGTAGACCGTCTTCGGCCGGGCCGCTTCGCGGGCGTCCCGTTCGGCCTTCTTTTCCTTGACCGCGGTCATCGTCCGTTCCGCCGCTTCCTTGGCCTTGTCCCGGACCTTGTGGACCACGTCGCAAGGGGTCATGTCATTTTCTTTCAGGTACTTTTCGCCCAGTTTGTAGCCTACATAGCAAACAGCGCCAAGAATCACCAATTTTTTCCAATTCTTCATGAGGGACCTCCTTGACTGGACCGGCCGCGGTTTCCCGCAGAGCCGTTATGGATTGAAAATGGTTATATATATTAATAGTATCACACTTTCGGGGAAAACAATAGGATATCCCCCGTTTCGCCGCAAATTTCACAAAAAAAGGCGGCGCCTCGCGGTGCCGCCTCCCTTGCTTTTCCTTCCCGATCCGTTACCGGGATGCCTTGGCTGTCACACGGACATCCACGTTCCCGCTGCTGTCGAGAACAATTTCCGCGCTGTCCCCATTCCCGATCTCGCCGCTGACAATCTTCCGGCTCAGCACGTTTTCTACGGTGTGCACAATCAGCCGTTTCAGCGGACGGGCGCCAAAGGCCGGATCGAAACCGGCCTTGGCCAGGTAGGCCACAGCCTCGTCTGTCCAAGTCAGCTTGATTTCCAGCTGCTTGTTCACGCGGTCCGCCAGTTCCCTCAGGATCAGGCCGACGATGCCCTGGACCTGCTCCGGCTGCAGGGCCTTGAAGACGACGATGTCGTCCACGCGGTTCAGGAATTCCGGACGGAAGCGTGTCAGCAGCATCTGCCGCACCTCTTCCTTATCCATCTTCCCCTTGCTTTCCATAATCTGCTGGGACCCGATGTTGCTCGTCATGATAATCAGGGTGTTCTTGAAGTCCACGCTGCGCCCCTGCCCGTCGGTCAGGCGGCCGTCGTCCAGGACCTGCAGCAGGGCGTTGAAGACATCCGGATGGGCTTTTTCGATTTCATCGAAGAGGATGACCGAATACGGATGGCGCCGCACCGCTTCCGTCAGCTGGCCGCCCTCGTCGTACCCTACGTAGCCGGGAGGTGCGCCAATCAGGCGGGACACGGTATGTTTTTCCATGTATTCGCTCATGTCGATGCGGATCATATTCTTTTCGTCATCAAAGAGGACTTCCGCCAGGGTCTTGGCCAGTTCCGTCTTGCCGACGCCCGTCGGGCCGAGGAAGATGAACGAGCCAATGGGACGGTTCGGATCCTTGATGCCGGCCCGCGCGCGGATGACGGCTTCGGACACGGCTTTCACCGCTTCGTCCTGGCCGATGACATGTTCGTGGAGCGTGTCTTCCAGGTGGATCAGTTTCTCCCGCTCGCCCGTGCCCAGACGCTGGACCGGAATCCCTGTCCACGTGCTGACCACTTTCGCGATATCTTCCTCGTCGACTTCTTCCTTCAGCAGGGAATCCCCGCTGCTGTTTTTGTCTTCCAGGGCCTTCAACTGCTTCTGCAGTTCCGGCAGGCGGCCATACTTCAACTCGGCCAGTTTATTCAGATCGTAGTCCCGTTCCGCCTTTTCCATGTCCTGCTTCACGGCCCCGATTTCCTTCTTCACTTCCCGCACTTTGACGATGGATGCCTTTTCCGCATTCCACCGCCCCATGAGGGCGTCATTGTCCTGGCGCAGCTTGGCCAGCTGTTCCTGCAGTTTGGCCAGGCGGTCCGCCGACGCGGCGTCGTCTTCCTTTTTCAGGGCCTGTTCCTCGATTTCGAGCTGCAGGATACGGCGCTTGCATTCGTCGATTTCTACAGGCGACGAATCAATTTCCGTACGCAGTCGGGCCGCGGCCTCGTCGACGAGGTCGATGGCCTTGTCCGGCAGGAACCGGTCGTTGATGTAGCGGTTGCTCAGGACGGCAGCCGCCACGAGGGCCGAGTCTTTGATCCGCACGCCGTGATGGTTTTCGTACGCCTCCTTCAACCCGCGGAGAATCGAAATCGTGTCTTCCACGGACGGCTCGTTGACCATGACCGGCTGGAACCGGCGTTCCAGGGCACTGTCCTTTTCAATATACTTATGATACTCATTCAAGGTCGTGGCACCGATGCAGCGCAGTTCCCCGCGGGCCAGCATGGGCTTCAGGATGTTCCCGGCGTCCATGGATCCCTCGGCGGCGCCGGCCCCGACAACCGTATGCAGTTCGTCGATAAACATGATAATCTGGCCGGCGCTGTCGGACACGGCCTTGAGGACCTTCTTCAGGCGCTCCTCAAATTCCCCGCGGTACTTGGCCCCGGCAACGAGGGCCGCCAGGTCCAGGGCATAGAGGGTCTTGTTCTTCAGGCTTTCCGGCACATCGCCGGCAATGATGCGGCGGGCCAGGCCTTCGACGATCGCCGTCTTGCCGACGCCCGGTTCGCCGATAAGGACCGGATTGTTCTTTTTCCGACGGCTCAGAATCTCAATGGTCCGGCGGATTTCGTCGTCCCGCCCGATTACGGGATCCAGCTTGCCCTGCCGGGCCTTTTCCGTCAAGTCCTGACCGAACTTGGCCAGGGTTTTCCGGCTCTCGCCATTAGCGGAGCTATTCAAGTAGTGCTCGTAGAGCTGTTCAATCTTCGCGCTGTCGATCCCATATTTGCGGAACAGGGCCTGCACCTCCGTGCTGCCGTCGCTGGCCAGGGCACTGATCAGATGGCCCACGGTAATCGTGCCCTGCCCGGCTTTGCGCGCCATGACCGCGCCGACGCGGGCAAAGTCCGTACTCATGAGCAGCTGCCGGTCCTGTCCTTTGACGGAAGGAATCCGCGCCACCAGGTTCCGCGCTTCCCCGGCAAAGGCGTTGCCGTCGACGTGGAAGGTCTGCAGGAGGAATTTGAAGAAATCCTCGCTGCACAGGGCTGCCAGCAGGTGGGCGCTCGTCACTTCCTGATTGTAGTTCATGATGGCCTGCTGCTGGGCCGCCTCCAAAAGGCTCTTGACTTCTTCGGAATAATTTTCATTCATATGGCTCAACTCCTTTTCGGATATGGTATAATCAAACTATCTGGAAGTAAAATTTCGGATTTTTATCGTATTTTGTAATGTAGTCACTTGTATGAGGGATATTTATCATGAAAACCAACATCTACACCTACCGTCTTTACGATGTGGCCGACGAAATCAATCTGGATTCCGTCCAGGCCCTGTGGATGAGCCGCAATAAGATCGCGTCCCGCCTCCGTCTGAACCGGATTTCCACGCGTTCCATCGAAATCCAGAACCCGCCGGTCCTGGTGGAGCTGGGATCCCACGAGCTGCAGATCGGCAAGGCCACGCATTTTGTCGGCGTCTACGCCCGCATCCTCGACATCGGGGTCATTTCCATCATCTTCAACATCCAGGTGGAAGAAGACGTGACCTACGACCAGTACATGGATCTCGTCATGGGCGTCGAGGAAATGCCCGACGAGGAATTCCGCAGTTTCCTGGATGCCACGCTGGAGACGATCCGTCCGGCCTGCGTCAATCCCAACGTATCCGGGTTTGACGAGGACTTTACGGTCTACTACTTCGAAGACCCCGTGCCGGCCGACTGGGACATCGCGGCGTTTCTCCTAAAAGACCGTCATCCCGTCAACGCGGCAACCCGCGCGGACGTCCTGTCCAACCGGTTCTCCTACGCCGACGACGTGGCCTACCTGACCTGGGACAGCGCCCTGGTCTACGATCCCACGGGATCCACGGACATTCCGGACCTGCTGGAATTCGCCAACGCGCAGTACCTGGAGCTGCGGTATTATGATAACTTCCTGAACCACGCCATCGATACGACGTACGACGTCATCGGGGAACCGGATGCCATGCAAAAGTCGAACATCCGCAAGTTCCGCTCCATCCGGGACGAACTCCTGGAAACCATGGCCGACGTCAGCAGCCTCACCAGCAACATCACCAACTCCCTGCGTGTAACCGAAGACGTGTTCTACGCCAAGGTCTACGCCCGCTACATGGACTTGCTGAAAGCCCGTGTCTGGCAGGAGAACATCGAGCTGAAGATGCAGGTCCTGCAGCGCTGCTACAACATGATCAACGAAGCCGTCGAAACGGACCACCTGGAACGGATCCGAAAATACAACCTGATCCTGCTGTCCATCATCACGGCCATCCTCGTCCTCATGCTGCTCGCCAGCATTGCTCCCTACCTTTACTACTTCCTCATCCGCGGCCTCGGCTGACGCCGCCCGCGGGCGGGCATTCCGGGACACCCCCGCGGGGTGTCCCTTTTTTCTGCCCAGTTTCATTATAACATCGAAGGTCAAAAAGTCAAATAGAATCCCTGGATTTTTTCTCTCCCTCCTGCCCGCTGGAAACGCCCGGTCTCCCCGGGAAATGACAGGATGAAATCCCGCTTGACAAAAGCCGAAACATAGCGTAAAAATAGGAGTTGTATTTGTGACAAAAGTTTGAACTCCGAGGCCCGCCGGGCCGCCGCGAAGACAGACAGTCCCTCGTCACAGAGAAAGGAAACAAATCATGTCTAGCCAAAAGGAGCCGCGCACCTCCTCTGCGAGCCGTTTGATTGCCTTGGGGCTTGCGGCGGCCGTGGCCGTGGCCGCCGCGTTTTATTTCGGGTACTGGGTGCGGACGCCCCAGTATGCCATGCGCACCCTGGTGGACGCCGTAAAAGCGAAGGATATTGCCTACGTGGACCAGCATGTGGACAAAAACCAGTTCTTTTCGCGGCTTTTCGACGAGAGTCTCGAATTTTCTTTCGGCGCCCAGGACAGTGATTCGGACCAGCAAGCCAATCCGGCCCTGAAACGTTATCTGAACCAGTCGAAAAAGCTCGTCGTTCCCATTCTCCAGCAGCAGGCGCGGAACTGGATCCTGTCCGGCCGGCCGGACAATACGCTGCCCGTACGCATCGAAGCGGACGACACGGGCCGGGGCACGGCGATGGCCAAAGCTATGGCGGCCAACCTGGGCCTCTTCCGTCTCCAATACCGCTCCCTGGGCAAGGTAGAGCACAACGGGGAGACGGCCACGGCCGAACTGACCTTCCACGACGGGCAGCTCGACCAGGACCTGCCCGTCACGCTGCGCCTGCAGCGCGAGGACGGCACGTGGAAAGTCGTGTCCGCCACCAACCTGCCAAAGTACATGAAAGCACGGCAGAAGGCCATCCGCGCCCGTTTGGACAAACTGAACGCCCCCCTTAAGGCGCGCATCGCCCAATCGGTTGTCGTCAGTACGGACGAGGCCCAGGCGCCCCTCTTCCGTGTCCATGACGATCCGTCCGCCATCACCGGCGCCAGCCTGGAAGGAGAATTCACCTTGACCAACGTCGGCACGGTGGACATCCTGAGTATTTCCGGTACTGTCGAAGTCAAGGACTCCTCGGGCATCGTGCGGTTCCGCAACGGCTTCGAATCGGAAGGCATCCGGGCCGGCCAGTCTGTTCGCGTGCGCAATGTCTGGCCCCTGGACCTGTACATCCCGAACCAGAGTATCCTCGCCACCAAGCCGGATGAAAAACTTTCCGCCGTCCTGACCATCCAGTACGTCATCTTCAAAGGCGGCCAGTCCATCGGCCTTCTCGAAACCCTGCCGGACGATACGGCACAGAAACGATAATCCCGACGCCCCGGAAGGCGGCCGCCTCCGGAAGGACCGCCCAAACACAAGCGCAAAGGCTCCCGCCTCCGCCCCACGTTTCGTGGGGATAGGAGGGGGAGCCTTTTTCGCTTCTTTTCCATGGGTCCCGATTTTCCGCGGGTCCTGTTTGTCCGAAGGGAACCCGCTGTCCCGCTTATTTGCCGTCTTTGTCGGCATGCTCCGGAAATTTGACACCACCGGCCCACTTGCGAATCCCTTTGCCAGTCTTGCGGTACCGGGCCTGCAGGTCCGCCAGGAGCCAGCCGTAGAAGAGTCCTGCCTGTCGGGCCACGGTTCCTTCCTTCGCCTTGGAAAAACGCGCTGACAAAATCTGGAGGACCGCGGCGCAGGCATCCAACTCGGCCCATCCCGCCGCCAGGCTTTCGAGTTTTTTACGGCTGTCCTTATCCAGGCCGTCTACCTTGGTCTGCGCCGAGATTTCCGCGAGCTGCCGCAACAAATCCCCCACACGGCGTCCCTGGGAATCCTTCAACGGCCCTTCTTCCCCGAGACGGGTATGGATTTCCTCGAGCAGGCGGCCCGCGCCGAGGCGGAGCATCTGCTCATATTGCAGGTAATCGCCGGCGTTCCACGTGCTTTTTTCCATGGCCCCGTACAGGGTGAAGAGGGTCGCCGTATAGACCCCGTCCTTCACCTGGGCGCGGATTTTCCGGCCTGTTTCGGCAATGGCCTTCTCGAAGAGAGGCGTCAGTTTATCGCCGCCCCAAGCTTCACTGCCCACCACCCCGTACAGCTTCTTCCACAGGGCCTTCGCGTCCTTCAGGCAGCGCAGCCGGCGCAGGGGGGACAGGACTCCTTCCAGGTTCAGTTCCATCCCGTAGGCGCCATCCAAAAAGGAATGGACCCGGAGCAGGTCCTGCCGAATCGCCGTAAAGGACGGCAGAAAGATGCGGTCCGCCTCCGTCTCGATCGATTCCTCCCGGAAGGCGTTTTGTTCTTCCAGGATGCGAGTCCCGTGCTGGTAAATCTGCCCCTTGACGGCGCCGGCGTAGCTCTGTTTCCCGTCAGGGCCGAAGGGGACTCCGGCCCCGGCGCCAGGATCCACTTTACCCAGGAGGGCCAGCCCCCGCGCGTACTTGCTGCGCGATTCCGTATAAAGGGGCACGTGCTGGGCCAGTTGCCCGATGTAGGCCAACAGGTCCTCCACCTTGCCTTCCTTCAATTCCAGTTCCACTTCGCCGATCGTATCCTTGCGCTTGCCCGCCAGGACGCAACCTTGGTCGATGGCCATTTCCACGACCGTGTCCGCCGTGACCTGGAGCAGGCGTACGTCCCGTTTGACCCGTACGGAAAAGAGTTTTTCCACCAGGGCGCCGCCCAGGAGGCCTTCCACATCCAGAGGCAGTCCAGCGCCGGCGAAGGCGGTCCAATCCGGGCGCCAGCCCTGGGCCGGCACCGTGTACTCCCCGCGCGACGTAAGGCCGCCAGCGGCCTTCTTCGACATTTTGACGGTCTGTTCAAAGGCATTCCCGGTCTGGCGGATGCGGTAGGCAATGCCGGCCTGGCGGAGGAGCAAATCCTTCGTGTCATAATAGGCGTTGACGAGTTTCAGTGTCTCGTGACTGCCTTTGCGGACCCGTTTCGCCACGAGGGGAAGTTCCAGGAGTTCCTTCAGCTCCTTCTTGCCAACGAGCAGCTTGACTTCTGTTTCTACGTTCTTTTCCATGTGTTTTTCTCTTTCTTCCAATACCAACACGCGAGGGGAATGCCAAAGGCCGCTCCCAGCGACAGGAGCGACACAGCCAGGCCGGCGTCGGTGCCGAGCCCGTTTCCGACGAGATTGAAGGCGACGGCGCCGGGTGCCATCCCCAGCAGGGTCGTGACGGCGAAGGTGCGATACGGCAGGGCCGTGCACCCCGCCATGAAGCTGATCACATCGTAGGGAAACAACGGCACCGTGCGGAGCCAGAGCATGCGCGTAAAAGCGTGGTCCCGTTCCGACAGATACCGGTGGATCCGGCCGCCCCAACGGCCGCCGCGGCAGGCCAGGAACGACGCGCCGACGCCGGTCCTGGCCAGGACGAAAAGGACCGTGGCGCTGCCTAGGCCCCCCAGCAGCAGACAGGGAATCCCCACGGCAGGCGAAAAGAGGATGCCTGCCGCCAGATTCAGGATCAGGCTGGGAAACAGCAAAAGAGGACGACACGTGTAGAGCCCCACGTAAATCACCGGCGCCAAGGCCCCGTATGACGCCACGAAAACCCGCGCCTCCTCGACCGAATGGGGATGAAAGACGCCCGGCGCTTCGTAGAGCGCCACCAGGGCAAGGAGATACGCCGCCACGAGCAGACGCCTCCGGTGGCGCCGCACCCAGCGGAATGCCGCGTTTCCCACCCCTTCCTGCATCGTCGTTTTCCTCCTTCTATGGCAGTGACTGCCTGTCCCCTTCTATTGTAACGGCAATCCGACGAAAGAGCAACCGCACAAAAAAGTTCCGGTGCCGAAGCACCGGAACTAAGGAAGGATCCGGCAATGTGCCGGAGGGGTAGCGGTTCAGTTTTTCTTTTTGCCTAAATAGGCTTCTTTGATTTCCTCGTTTTCCAACAGTTCCTGGCCTGTGCCTTCCATACGGATCCGGCCTGTTTCGAGGACGTACGCCTTGTGAGCCACCTTGAGGGCCATATTGGCGTTCTGTTCGACCAGGAGAACCGTCGTGCCCGTTTCGTTGATTCGCCGGATGATGTTGAAGATTTCCCGGATGACCAGCGGCGCCAGTCCCAGGGACGGTTCGTCCATCATAATCAGTTTGGGACGGCACATCATAGCACGGCCCACAGCCAGCATCTGCTGCTCGCCGCCGGACAGGGTACCGGCCATTTGCCAGTGCCGTTCTTCCAGACGCGGAAAGAGCCCGTAGATGCGCCGGATATCGTCCGCAATGGCGTTTTTGTCCTTGCGCAGATAGGCACCGATCTTGAGGTTTTCCAGGACAGTCAGATTTGGGAAAATGCGGCGTCCTTCGGGAACAAGGGTAATGCCCCGTTCCACAATGTGCTGGGAATTCAGGGGCCCCAGGTCCTCTTCCTGGTACGTGATTGATCCGCTTTTCGCCTTTTCCAGGCCCATGATGGTACGCAGGAGAGTGCTTTTGCCCGCCCCGTTGGCGCCGATGAGCGTCACGATGTCCCCATCGGGGACATCGATGGAAATGCCTTTCAGGGCTTCGATGCCGCCGTAAGCGACGACGAGATCTCGTATCTTAAGCATCTTCATCCTCCCCTAAGTAAGCCGCGATGACGCGTTCGTCGTTCTGGATGGTGGCAGGGTCCCCCTTGGCAATGGTATTGCCAAAATCCAGCACATAAATACGGTCGGAAATTTCCATGACCAGGTCCATATGGTGCTCGATCATGAGAATCGTCAAATGGTGGGTGTCGCGGATGCGGCGGATAAAGTCCGTCAGCTCCGCCGTTTCCTTCGGGTTCATGCCGGCGGCAGGCTCATCCAGGAGGAGGAGCTTCGGATCCGTCGCCAGGGCCCGGATGATTTCCAGATACCGCTGCCGGCCGTAAGGCAGGGACGACGCCTTTTCGCCGCGCACCTCCCACAGGCCGACCTCCTTCAGGAGTCTCTCTGCCGTGGCGTGCATCCGGTTTTCTTCCTTGCGGTACCAGGGCAGGCGGAACATGGCCGCCAGAAAATTGCTGCGCAGGTGCAGATGCGTCGCGATCAGGACGTTTTCGTAAACGCTCAGATCCTTGAAAAGGCGGATATTCTGGAACGTGCGGGCCACGCCGAGTTTCGCGATGTCGCTAGGTTTTCGGCCCGTAATGTCCACTTCGCGGCCCTGCTTGTCCGTATACAGGACACGCCCCTGGGTCGGTTTGTAAACGCCCGTAATGTCGTTGAAAGCCGTTGTCTTGCCTGCCCCGTTGGGGCCGATCAAGGCAATGATCTCGTGTTCCCGGACTTCAATATTCAAATCGTTGACGGCAATGACGCCGCCGAATTGCTGCAGCACGTGGTCCGTGCGAAGTACGGTCGCGGTCATTTACGCTGCACCCCCTTCTTGCGGATTCCGAAAGGATGCTTCAGGAACGCCGCGAGTTTATCCCACGTGAACTCCCGCGTGCCCATGATGCCGTGGCGCCAGAACAGGACGCAAGCCATCAGGAGCAGGGAGAAGACGACCATGCGCAGGCCCGGCCGGAACAAAGGAATGGCGACACCCATGATTTCCAGGGGTTCGTCGAACACCCGCAGATATTCCAGGCCCGCCGTGACAATGACGGCGCCGAGCATGCTGCCCGTGATGGAACCCATGCCGCCGAGGACGATAATGAGCAGGAAATTGTACGTCAGCGTGAAGAGGAAGTTTTTCGGATCCACCGTCCCCAGCAGGGCCCCGTAAAGGCCGCCGCCGATGCCGGCGAAAAAGGCGCTAACCATGAAAGCCATGTTTTTATGGTGGAACAGGTCGATGCCCATAGCCTCCGCCGCGATTTCATCTTCCCGGATGGCCTTGAAGGCGCGCCCGTAAGACGAGCTCAGGAGCAGGGAAATCAGGACATAGGCCACGGCCGTGGCCAAAAAGATGTAGCGCACGTCATTGAGGGAAGGAATATTCTTGATTCCCAGCGCGCCGTTCGTGATGGTATTGGCGTTCGTAATGATGATGCGGATGATTTCCGAAAAGCCCAGTGTCGCGATGGCCAGATAGTCGCCGCGCAGCCGCAGGACCGGCGTCCCGATGAGGCCTGCCACCAGTGCCGCCAGCAGTCCGCCCAGGATGAGCGCGAGCCACAGGGGCATATAGATGTTGACCAGATACGGGTTCATGGGAACGGCATAAAAGACATCGGCCCGCAGGTTGACAGGGACCGTGAAGATCCCGACCATGTAGGCGCCGATGGCCATGAAGCCGGCCTGCCCCAGGGAAAACTGGCCTGCAAAGCCGTTCGTGATGTTCATGGACAAGCCGATGATGGCGTAAATCAGGCACAGGTTGATAATGCGGCGGATGTACGTATCGACGCCGTCCTGTACCACGAAAGACAGACCGAAGAGCACGAGGATTGCCACAACGGTCAGTAAGAAATTGCGTTTTCCTGTAGTCATATTTCTCACACTTTCTCCGTCGTAGTCTCCCCTAAAATGCCTGTCGGCTTATAGAAGAGGATCAAAATCAGCATAATAAAGGCAAAGGCATCGCGATACCCCGACAACGTCGGGAAAAAGGCCACGATGAGGATTTCGCCGAGGCCCAGGATAAAGCCGCCCAGGACCGCGCCCTTGATGTTGCCGATGCCGCCGATGACGGCCGCGATAAAGCACTTGAGGCCGGGCATGACGCCCAAATACGGCGTAATCCCGGGGTAGCGGATGCCCCACATGATGGCGCCGACCGCCGCCAGGGCCGAACCGATGGCAAAGGTAATGGAAATGACATTATCGATGTTGATGCCCATGACACGGGCAATTTCGTAGTCTTTCGACACGGCGCGCATAGCCATGCCCGTCTTCGTATGGTTGACGATATGGAGCAGGATTGCCAGGCACAGGACCGTCACCACCGGAATGAAGAAGCAGATGGCCTGGATCTGGACCCCGCCGATACGGACCATGCTGGACAGGAACGGAATATCCGGAAAATGCATGGGACGGCCGCTGAAAATATAGTTGGCCAGATTTTCCAACAGGAAAGAGGCACCGATGGCGGAAATCAGGACGGAGTTCTTCGGCGCGTCCCGCAGGGGACGGTAGGCCGTCCGTTCGATGACGACGCCCAATAAGGCCGTCGCCGCAATGGTCCCGATAAAGGTCAGGTACCAGGGGATGTGGAACGCCGTAATGCCGAAAAAGGCAAAATAGCACGCCATCATCACGATATCGCCGTGGGCGAAGTTGATCATCAGCAGGATGCCGTACACCATGGTATACCCAATGGCGATCAAAGCATACAGGCTGCCCAGGGAGATACCATTGACCAGATGCTGGGCAAAACCGGCCGCAGTCATATGGGTTAACGCTTGAAACAACTCCATGGAGAGCACCTCAACAGGAATAGAATTGCTTCCCTCCCCCGGCAGGAGGGAAGCAGGGTGTCACAAAATCAGGCGGCAGGGGCCGGGAGCCGCGGACATACACTGTTATTTGGCTTTCAAATCTTCCGGCGAGACCATATCGAGGTAAGTGAACTTGCCGTTCTTGACGGTCTTGATGACGGCGCTCTTGATCGGGTCGCCATCGGCGTTCAAGGTCGTCATGCCCGTCGTGGTTTCCAGGTCCTTCGTCTTGGCAATGGCGTCGCGAATCTTGATGCTGTCGTCCGTGCCGGCCTGTTTCAGCGCATTCAAGGCAATCAGGTAGGCGTCGTAGGCCATGGCAGACAACCCGCCGGGCTGCTGGCCGCCGTATTCTTTCGTGTAGGCTTCCATGAATTTCTTGGCTTCGGGCGTCGCGGCCTTCTCGCGGTCAAAGGCGCTGGAGAAGCAGATTCCTTCCACTTCTTTCCCGCCGACGTTGATGAATTCCTGCGTTTCCCACGTATCGCCGCCCAGGAACGGGGCCTTGATTCCGAGCTGGCGGGCCTGTTTGATCAACAGGGCCGATTCCGTGAAGTTGCCCGGTGCGAAGATCGCATCGGGGTTCTTCGCTTTCAGGTTGGTCAGCTGGGCCGTGAAGTCCTTGTCGCCAGTCTGGTAGTTGGCCACTTCGACAACGCTGCCGGCGCCGGCCAGTTTTTCAAAGGCTTCCTTGAAGAACTTCGCCAGGCCCACGGAATAGTCGTTGGAGACTTCCTGGACGATCGCCGCCTTGCGGGCGCCTTTCTTATAGGCATAGTTCGCCATGACCGTCCCCTGGAAGGGGTCGATGAAGCAGGCGCGGAAGTAATAGTCATTGCCCTTCGTGACCTGCGGATTCGTGCAGCTCGTGCCGATGGCCGGGACCTTGGAATCCTTCACGATGTTGCCGGCCGCCATGGACAGGGACGAACCGTAGGAACCCAAGATGACCTTGACCTTGTCTTTTTCGATTAGGCGGGCCGCCACGTTGGCCGCTTCAGCCTTGTCGGACTTGTTGTCCGCCACGACGAGTTCAATCTTTTTGCCGTTGACTTCCGGATGGAGCTTGTTGGCCAGCTTGATGCCGCGCAGTTCCAGTTCGCCGCCAGCCGCATTGTCGCCCGTCAGGGGCAGGAACACGCCGACCTTGACAACGTTGCCGGACGCGCCTTTATCGGCCTTCTTGTCACCGCCGCCGCAGCCGGCTATGAGAGCCGCCGATACGGTCATCGCCAACATCGCAGATACAAACTTTTTCATAGAAAATACCCCTCCTTACACTCTACCGTGTTTGAAATCTCGCTTGAGATACTGTGATTATAGCATTCCAGAAAAACGCTGGCAATTGCCCGAATTGGAACACATCCTCTGTCACAAAAAGATGTATTTTTCACTATTTGTTACAAAACCTTTCGGGTACGTATTTTGGTGTCGGACATTTCGTTTATTTGTCCTCTGACAGAGTTATATCTCTCAAAACACGGATACATAAAGTACACTGCCAGTAGACTATTTTTTAGCATTTTTAAAACTATTTGTGAAAGCTCTTCTTTTTGTATACAATGTGCAAGGAAATTTTGTAATATACATTACAAAACGACAGCTGTCCGTAGGATGGAATCCTGGGACAGCTGTCGTTTCGCTGTCTGTACAAAGGGTATTTTCTGACTATTTTCTTTTTTGTCCACCTTCCGCCCTTCCGGCGGCAGAGGGCCGCGTGGCTTCCTCGCGCCGGCGCGTCACGCCCTGCCGAACAGAGCGTTGGCAAAATCCACGGCAGCCACGGCATCGCCGGCGTAACCGTCGGCGCCGATACGGGCCGCGTATTCCGCGGTCATGACAGCCCCGCCGACCAGAATCCGGACGGGCACCTGCTGCTGCCGGAGGAGCGCGATGGTCTCCTCCATAGCCGGCACGGTCGTCGTCATAAGAGCCGTCATGCCGACGAGTTTCGCCCCGCTTTCCTGTACGGCGGCCAGGATTTTTTCCGGCGCCACGTCACGGCCCAGGTCAAGGACCCGGTAGCCGTAGTTTTCCCAAAGGACTTTGACGATATTCTTGCCGATGTCGTGGATGTCGCCGCGGACCGTGGCGAGCACGATGGGGTCGCCGTCTTTCCGAGCCGTACCGGCGCGCTGCATGAATTCCTTCAGGACTTCGAAGGCCCCTTTCGCCGCGTCGGCGCTCCGCAGGAGCTGCGGCAGGAAGAGGGTCTTGCGGCCAAAGCCATCGCCGATCACGTTCAGGGCGGGGATGATTTCTCCGTTGATGATTTCCAGCGGTTCTTTCCGCTCCTCCAGCAGTTTCCGCGCCGCCAGGCGGCTGTGATCCGTCAGGCCTTTGATCACGGCGTCCTTCAGGCCGTACTCGGTCACGGCCGCCGCCACCGGGGTCTTCGGGGTCCCGGCAAATTCCGCCACATAGGCCTGGCAGCCCGCATCCTTCCCCTTCAGGGCCAGGAAGGCCAGGTAGGTCTCCCGCATGCGCGCGCTTTGGGGATTCAGGATTGCCGCCGCCAGGCCCGCCTCCAGGGACAGGGCCAGGAAGGTGCTGTTGATGGCGTCGCGGTTCGGCAGGCCGAAAGACACGTTGGATACGCCCATCACCGTATGGATGCCCCGTGCCTTCAGGGCGCGGATCACTTCCTGGTCGATGGAGGGATTCTCCCCGGACGTGCTGACCGTCAGGGCTAGGGGATCGATGAGGATGTCTTCTTCCCGCAGGCCGTAGGAACGGGCCCGGGCCAGGATTTTCTCCGCCACGGCCAGGCGGCCCGCCGCCGTCTCCGCGATGCCCGCTTCGTCCAGGCAGAGCCCGACGACGACGGCACCGTATTTCTTGGCCAAGGGCAGAACGGTGGACAGGGATTCTTCTTTCCCGTTGACGGAGTTCAGCAACGGACGTCCGTTGTAACAGCGCAGGCCTGCCTCCAGGACGGCCGGCGTAGCCGTATCCAGTTCCAGCGGGACCGGTGTGATGCCCTGCAGGGCCAGCAAGGCCTGCCGCATGGAAGCCACTTCGTCCAGCCCGGGCAAGCCGACATTGACGTCGAGGATATGGGCCCCCTTGTCCAGCTGTTCCAGCCCGAGCCGGCACACATAATCCATGTCGCCCTGACGCAGCGCTTCCTTCAGCAGAGGTTTGCCCGTCGGATTGATCCGTTCGCCGATGAGGACCGGCGTGTCGCCGAAAAAGACCGGGCTACCGTACCCCGTGACAGCCGTGCGGTAATGGCGGCCCGCCGGCGGGGCCGGCAAATCCCGCGTCGCCGCCGTCAAGGCGGCGATATAGGCAGGATTCGTGCCGCAGCAGCCGCCCAGGACGGCCGCCCCTTCCCGGCAGATATCGGCCATTTCCGCGGCAAATTCCGCAGGGGAAATGCCCCAGGTCGTCACGCCGCCTTCCGTGACCGGCAGGCCGGCGTTGGGGTTGGCAATGAGGGGCAGGTCCGTCGCGGCACGGGCGCGGGGCAGGAGCTGTCGCACCACGTCCGGGCCAAACCCGCAGTTGAAGCCTACGGCCGAGGCGCCCAGGGCGTCCGCCAGAAGGACTGCCGTTTCCACGTCGGCGCCGTTCAGCAGCTTGCCGTCTTCGTCGAAGGTAAAGGTGACGAAAACCGGCAGGTCGCTGTTCTCCCGGGCCGCCAGGAGGGCCGCCTTGGTCTCGTAGGAATCGCTCTGCGTCTCGATCAGGATCAAGTCGGCCCCCGCCCGGACGCCAGCCCGTACCTGTTCCGCGAACAGCGCCACGGCGTCCTCGAAGGGCAAATCGCCAAAGGGCTCGATCAACTTGCCCGTCGGCCCCAGGTCCAAAGCGACGAAGCGCCGGTCTGCCGGAGCGACGGGACTTTCTTCCCAGGCGCGGCGGGCATGGGAGAACGCCGCTGCCACAACCTCCTCGACCGAATAGCCCGTGCCGGCCAGTTTCAGCGCGTTGGCGCCGAAGGTGTTCGTCTTGAGGATATTGGCGCCGGCCGCAATATAAGCCCGGTGGACCGCCGTCACGACATCGCCGTGGGTCATATTCCAGAGATCCGTGTTCTCCCCCGGCCGCAGGCCCGCGGCCTGCAGCTGCGTACCCATGGCGCCGTCAAAATACAGCAATTCTTTTCCTAATAAATCACGGATAGACATGGATCTTATAACCTCCTGAATGCACAATCTGTCTTGCCGCAGCGGCGGCACTTGCTCCCTGCTGTTTCCCTGGCCGCGGCGGTCCTGCCGCCGGACGTATCCGCTTCTTTCGCGGCGATTTGCGCTTCCAGCACTTCCGGATCCACCAGGGGCTCCGCCGCGCCGGCCACGGCGATGACGGCCGTGACGGACTTGATCGGCGCCATCATGCAGCTGTCCGTCAACGTCAGCCCGATCGATGCGGCACTAGCCAGGGCGCGGAACAACGGCCGCTGTTCCGCCAGGTCCCAGTCTCCGTAACCCGGGGAAAAGCGCCATTTGAGCTTTTTCCCCGCCGGCAGGCGCTTCTGGATCTCGCGGCACGCGCCGTCGCAGTACGTTTCAATCAACGCGGCAGCCACTGCCTGTCCGGCGGCCGCCTCGGCCACACTGCGGACGGCAAAACGCCGCAGGGCGCTGTCCACGCGGCTGCCTAGGGTAGCGCCGAACAAAAAGAGCTCCGTGCTGTCGCCGACATAGCGGGCCAGGGCCTTGCTATGGAACACCGTTCCTCCTTCCAGGACGACCCGGTCCGGCCGGGCCGGATTCCCCTCCCGGCTTTCCGTGTGACAACGGAACCAGCGGGCCGTATACCGAGGCTGCATGACGGCCGCCAGTTCCCGGTACGCCTTCTCCACCAGGACCCGCGCCGTTTCATCGCCCGGCCCGGCGCCAAAATACCGCAGGGCCTCCCCGGCATCGAAGGGAATGACGGGGCTCATGACGTCACCTTGCCGCGGCGCACGATGTGGGACAGATTGTCCAGCATGCCGCCGATGACCTCGGGCTTGTTCATGGTATAGATATGGACATCCTTAAATCCGTTGGCCAGCAGATCCAGGGCCTGTGTCGTCGCATAGTTGATCCCGGCCTGCTTCATCGCCTCGGGATCGTCGGCGAAGCGTTCCACAATGGCGCGGAAATGGAGGGGAAGCTTCGTCCCGCTCAACTGGCAGATGCGCGTAATCTGCCGGGCGTTGGTTACCGGCATGATGCCCGGCACGACGGGCACGTTGATGCCGTGGGCCAGAAGACGGTACATGTAGTTGTACAAGATGGCATTGTCGAAAAACATCTGCGTCACCAGGAAATCCACTCCATTGTCCACCTTGTATTTCAATTTCTCGATATCGTCGTCCAGTCCCGCCGATTCGGGATGCCCTTCGGGGTAGCAGGCACCGCCGACGCAGAAATCGCCGTAGGACTTGATTTTTTTGACCAAGTCGCTGGCATGGCGATATTCCGTATGTTCCAGCACCATGCCGGCCGGCAGGTCCCCGCGGAGGGCCAGGATGTTGCGGACCCCCCGGGCCTGCAATTCGTCCAGGGTCTTTTCCAGGGAAGCTTCCGTCGCATTGACGCAAGTCAAGTGGGCCATGGCAGGAACACCGCTCTGTTCCACTTCGGCCGCAATCGCGACGGATTTGCCCACGGCGGAGCCACCGGCACCATACGTGACACTGATGAAATCCACCTCCCGCTTCGCGATCTGATGGACAATGTCGAGGGCATTGGCCAGCTGCCCGCCTTCCTTCGGCGGAAACAGTTCGCACGACAACCCCATGGTGTCGCCCCGCAATTGATCGATAATCTTCATGCTGTCCCTTCTTTCCTCTCCAGCCCTGCTGCCGCAGGTCCCGGGTCTTCTCCCGGCGGCTGCTTTTGAAAATATTATGTCCTAGTATAGCAATTCCAATTCCGCAATTCAAACAGCCCCGGCAAAAAAGAACCACCGCCGCACCGGCGCCCTTTCTTTTGTTACACATGCTACAGAAAAAAACAGCGGCACTGCCGTAAGACACGGCGGCCGCTGCGGGAGCCCTTACAGGCGGATCAGATCCGCAAAGTCATTCAACGACAAGTTGTAGAGGACGACCCCTTCCGACATGGGCGCAATTTCGCCGGGGTTGTAGAAAATCCCCAGATTGCGTTCCTTATCCACGAAAAATTGTTCCGTCCCCGTCACCGAAACTGCCCGGACCGGGGCCGGGGTCCGGCCCGTCCGATAGGCCTTGAGGCGCGTCAGGCCGGCCTGCTGCCAGCTGATGAGGGTAGACAGGCGGTTTTGGTAATTCCCGTCCGGCACGAACAGTTCCGCCAGGGTCACGGCTTTTCCCGTAGCCAGGTCGTAGTTGCCCGCCGTCCAGACCACATTGTCGTGAGCCCCGCCCAGATACGTCGTCGTTTTTTGGATATACGACAGATACCGCGGCGACGCGGACTTGATTTCATATTCACTGCGCACATACCACGATGCGGCCGTCTTGACTTCGCTGTTCGCCCGGGCAACCTGTTCGCTCGTGAACTGGACCAGGGCTTTCTGGTAGGCCAGCAGCGAGGACAAGCTGTCTCCCTGGGTATGGGACGCCCGGAAGGCCGCCAGGTCTTCCGGTTTCAGCAGCGCTTCCAGCTGACGGTCCACCGTGGCGAAGAGCTCCCGGTTCACGGCCAAGTCCGTCTTTTCCCCGCCGCGGCTGCCGGCAATGTACGGGACAGCCACATTCACTACATCTTCCTTCACGCTGCTGGATTTGACCGTCAGGCCTGCCGCCCAGGCCGGGACAGCAAAGCACAGGACCGTCAGGGCCAACAGGATCGCTTTTTGCCAAACATGTTTCATTCAGAACCCTCCCCATCTTACCGATGACAGGCGGCAGGCCCCTGCCGCGTAATTCCTTCTTATTATAACGCATTCCCTCGTGCAGGAACAACAACAAAAAACGCGGAACGTGAACTCGTTCCGCGTTATCGTTGAAGTGGTGACCGGTAGCGGATTCGAACCGCTGATACCGCCGTGAAAGGGCGGTGTCTTAACCGCTTGACCAACCGGCCACATGGCTCCACCAGTAGGGCTCGAACCTACAACCCTTCGGTTAACAGCCGAATGCTCTACCATTGAGCTATGGTGGAATTAGCTAAGTCTTGGCGACTACGTGTGTTATATTACCACACTCCCCTGGACGTGTCAACAACTTTTTTTAAAGTTTTTTGGTGTCCCAGCTTCAGTCCATGCGGACCTTGACGACGACTTTCTGGACTTCGCAGCCGCCATGGACGGCGTGGCAGCCCGGGCGGTGCAGTTCCCAGGGAAACAGGATGGCAAAAACCCCGTCCCCCAGGGTGACGCTGTCCCGTTCCCCTGCGTCTGCGTAGAAGAGCAGGTCCCGGTCGGCGCTGTAGTCTTCCACGACCCTGCTGGCGTCCGTCTTGGCAGTATAGTACAACTTTTCCGTCCCGGCGCCCAGGTACTGGATATCGATGTACCGGTTGTGCGACTCCGGTTTCTTCGCGTCCTTCGGTTCCGTCGTATAGTGGGCGACGGTGGCATACAGCTTATCGCCATCGAGTTCGTATTTTCCGTCGGCGACGGTACGGAAATCCGTCTCCGCAAGATACCGCAGGCCCTGTGCCAGCCGGTCCGACACGTAGGGCAGCAAGTCCGCAATGGTTGCTTTCGTTCCGCAAATCATGGAAACCTCTCCTTTATCCTCATCCCGCAGGATCCAGCCCCGCCGAGGGGCCTGTTCCGTCTTTTTCATTATATCAATTTCCGCTGTACAAAACAATACATCGTGCGATACAATGGAACACGACCAACTTTGGAAAGGGGTAACCATGAGCTATTTAGATGTCAATCATGTCAGCTATTCCTTCGGCGGGCGGCAGATCCTGGACGATGTGACCTTCAAATTGGAGAAAGGGGAACATATCGGGCTCGTCGGGGCCAACGGCGAAGGCAAATCGACGTTTTTCAACCTCATTACGGACCATCTCGTTCCCGACGAGGGGCAAATCCTGTGGCCCGGCAAAATCAGGGTAGGCTACCTGGACCAGATGAGCACCCTGCAGGACGGCCAGACCATCCGCGAGGTCCTCAAGGCGGCCTTTCGTGATGACATCGAGGCGGAACAGGAAATGCTGCGCCTGTACGACGAAATGGGCACGGCGTCGCCCGAAGCCATGGACAAGATGCTCCAGCAGGTCGGCGAAATCCAGAGCCGGCTGGAACACAGCGGCTACTACGCCCTGGACAGCCGCATCGAAGAGTTCGCCAACGGCCTAGGGCTCGGCGAAGTCGGGCTGGACCGCGATGTGGCGGACCTGTCCGGCGGCCAGCGCAACAAGACCCTGCTGGCCAAGCTGCTGCTCCAGGACCCGGACATTCTCCTGCTGGATGAACCGACGAACTATTTAGACGTGGAACACATTCACTGGCTCACGCGGTTCCTGCAGGAATACGAAAAGGCCTTCGTCCTCATTTCCCACGACGTCTCCTTCCTGAACGACGTGGCCAATGTCATCTACCATCTGGAAGACTGCAAGCTGACGCGTTACACGGGCAACTACGACCAATTCCGGTCCCTCTATGAAATCCGCAAGGCCCAGCTCGAAGCGGCCTACGAGCGTCAGCAGCAGGAAGTGGCTCGTCTGGAGGATTTCATCGCCCGCAACAAGGCCCGCGTCGCGACGACCGGCATGGCCCGGAGCCGCCAGCGCAAGCTCGATAAGATGGAATTGATAGAAAAGCCGGCAGAAAAGCCAAAGCCCCATTTCCGATTTGAACCGGCCCGTACGCCGGGGCGCTACCTCGCGGAGGCGGAAGACCTGGTCCTGGGCTACGACAGCCCCTTGACCCGTCCCGTCTCCTTCCGACTGGAACGGAACCGGAAAGTGGCGGTCAAAGGCGTCAACGGCCTGGGCAAGACGACCCTCCTGAAGACCCTTCTTGGGCTCCTGCCCCCGTACAGCGGCAAGATGACCTCCGGCGATTACCTGGAACCGGGCTACTTTGAACAGGAAGAACGGGAACGCAACGAAAAAACGGCCCTGGATGACGTCTGGGACGCCTATCCGGGCCTGTCGAACGCCCAGGTCCGCGGAGCCCTCGCCGGCGTCGGCCTGACGACGGAACACATCGAAACCAAGGTGTGCGTCCTCAGCGGCGGCGAAGCCGCCAAGGTACGCCTGTGCAAGATTATGCTCTCCCCGGTCAACTGGCTCGTCCTGGACGAACCGACAAACCATCTGGACGTGGAAGCCAAGGCGGAGCTGAAGAAAGCCCTGCAGGAATTCAAGGGCTCAATCCTCCTTGTCTCCCACGAACCGGAATTCTACGAAGACTGGGTCGATGAAGTCTGGAACATCGAAGACTGGACGACAAAAATCGTCTGACGGACGGCGCTTAAAGCTCCGTCATCCACAGCCCGTGCAGATTG
This sequence comes from uncultured Selenomonadales bacterium, assembly GCA_900314855.1. Classification (GTDB taxonomy): domain Bacteria; phylum Bacillota; class Negativicutes; order Acidaminococcales; family Acidaminococcaceae; genus Succiniclasticum. The sequence goes on along the minus strand of OMWZ01000006.1, from coordinate 42,879 downwards.
CAGTGGGCGAAGACGGCCAGGGCTTTGTCCCCGTCGGCTAAGGCAAAACGGGCTCCCGGTTTGTCGTCGATGGTGAGGACGCGCCGCTGGCCGCCTTTTGCTGTCAGGACATAAATCCAGTCGATGTGGTGCGCTTCCGTCATGGGATGCTCCGCGCTGCCGACTTTGACGTTGACGATGGATTCCACGACCGATACGACAGGCACGTGTTTTTCCTGGGACGCATCGACACTGTTGGCACGCAGCGGTTCCATGGGCTTCCCGCAGCACGACAGGCTCTCGGGAGAGCCGGCGATCAACCCGACGATGGTACCGCAGTCACGACAAAAATAGAATCTCTGGTTTTGATGATCCATTTCGCATCCTTTCTGCCCGAAGGCAATCCGGTTCCTGCCGCGTTCAGCGGGGGAACCACGGCAGGAGGCGCCGCAGTTCCTGCTGTTGGATTCGCAGGGCCTCCATAGCCGTTTCCATGTTTCCTTCCTGTGGCCCCGTCCGCCGCGACGTGACCGTCAGGCCCAGCAGTCGCCCCGTACGGGCATCGGACAAGGCCTGCTCCAAAATCAGGAACCAGCGGTCTCCCCGCCGTTCCGCCTCGGCCCGGACCGTCACGGACAGGATATATTCCGTGTCGTCCGGCAGGCGTTCCCTCCCCGGGTCGGCGCCGGGATCCACCACGACATAGCAGGGCAGGCGGTTTTTATACTCCCGTTCGAAAAAAATCCGCAAATACTGGAAAAAGGGAGTCCGGCCGCGGCCCGTGTCCTGCCGCAGGATTAAGGCCGTCCGGGGCGCCGCTGTCCCGTCCCGCCGCGCCGGCAGTTCCCGGACCAGGCCGGCCTGCACGGCTTCGGACGCCGCCTCGCTGTAGTGCTTCCACGCCGCGTCCAGGTACAGGTTCATGCCGTGGGTGATTCCCGTCACGGTTTTCGGGATGGCGAACTTTTGGACCGCGCCGAACTGCTTGTATCCGCCGAATACGGTCTGAAGGCTTCCCGGGATAGGATCGGCGGAATTGACGACCCGGAGCAGGTCCAGCCGGGACCCGTAAGTGACGGCAAACGCCCGGTTCCCCACGGCGGGCGCGCCGAAGGTAATCACGTGGATACGGTCCGCCGGCCAGCCGGCCTCGACGAGGCGCAGCCCCAGGAGGGTGGCTGCGGCGCCGCCCAGGCTGTGCCCCGTCAGGAGGAGCCGCGCATCCGGATCGGCCCGGAACGCCGCCAGGAAGCGCTGCACCTCCCGGGCCTGCAGGACCGCGTCCGTGTAATCGGAAAAGCCCTGGTGGACCTGCGGCACCGACGCGTCCCACGGGCCGCCGGTAGCCGCCGCGCCCCGGTCGAAGGGTACCTGGCGCACGGTCAGGTCCGCCTGCCAGTCCCGCTTTTCCGCACTGCCGCGGAAGGCGGCGACATAGAGCGGCTGCCCGTCCGGCGCCCTTACCCTGGCCAGGGAATAGTGGGCCAGGGCTTTTTTGGTCTCCTGCCGGGACGTCTCCCATTGCCAGCCGTACTGTGCCAAGTATTTCCACGCTTCCGACCGGTCGGGATCATAGGTCCCCGTACAGGCCAGGACGGCCAGGTGGATCCAGTACGCCGCCTTGTACCGGCGCATCCGCTCCTGCTGCTCCAGGGTCCCTCCCTCGGCCGTCCCTAGACCCAGGGGCACCACGTGGGAAAAAACCGCCGCCGGATCCGTGGCCGTGGAAGGGGCCGCCACGCCGGGAGGGCCCACCGGAACCCCGTCCGCCACCAGGGCCTCGGCCGCGGCGGCAGACGGCATCGCCGAAATCCACACGGCCAGGGACAGGCCGGCCAAGAGGAGCAGCGCGGACAGCCACGCGGCCGGTCTGTTTCCTTTCGTTCCCACGGCGCCACCTCCTTTCCGTTCCATTGTATCAGAAAAATCAGACTCATCGGTGAACAATCGGCAAATTTTACACAAAAAAAGGGCATCCCGTAAAGGATGTCCTTTTGGTTTAAGCGTGTTTCCGTAATATATGAATTAAAACGAATTAAATTCTATATTATTTCACGGGTTTGACGTTGGCAGCCTGCTCCCCGCGGTTCCCCTGCACGACGTCGAATTCAACGGTCTGGCCGTCTTCCAGAGTCTTGTAGCCGTCGACCTGGATTGCGGAGAAATGGACGAATACGTCGCCGCCGTCTTCGCGTTCAATAAAGCCGTAACCTTTTTCTGCATTAAACCATTTAACTTTGCCTGTCATCTTACGGGCCTCCTAAAAATAAATACTTTTGGCGCGCGGCACAACTTCCGCGCTAACGCCACTTGCTATTATATGCTATCCCCCGTAAATATGCAAGGCAAAGACGAAGGTTGCTCTTAATTTTCTGAAAATACAGTCCCATTTCCGTGTCCCGCCGGGGCGCAAAAAGGCCTGCCCCGAAGGGCAGGCCGGAAATTGTCGCGTCACGGCACAGGACCTCTTATTTATCCGGAAGGATCTCCACTTTTTCCATGATGACGGGATCGAGGGGACGATCGCGGAAGTCCGTCGGCACGGAGCCGATTTCATGGACGACATCCATGCCCTCCACGATTTTGCCGAAAATGGCGTGGCGGCCATCCAGCCACGGCGTCGGCGCCAGGGTGATGAAAAACTGGCTGCCGCCCGTGTCCGGGCCGGCGTTGGCCATCGACAGGATCCCTTCCTTATCGTGGGCCAGGCCTTCGCCGAATTCATCGGGGATGCAGTACCCCGGACCGCCCATGCCGGTGCCCGTGGGATCGCCGCCCTGAATCATGAAATCATCGATAACGCGATGAAAGAGGATGCCGTCGTAGTAGCCCTTTTCCGTCAGTTCCAGGAAATTGGCCGCCGTGTTGGGCGCCTTGTCCTCAAAAATTTCCGCGACAAAAACTCCTTTGGTCGTCGTGAACTTTACTTTTGCGTTTGCCATAGCCTTATTTCTCCTTTTGCTCCGACCGTGTTTCCGGCTGTCGTTTTTCCTGCTTTTGCGCCGCGTAGGCTTCTACCTCCTGGCGGACCTTTTTCTGACGGGCCAGGTACAGGACCAGATAGAGGCCCGTCCCGACAGCGGCCATGAGGCACGGGACGAACATGCGTCCCGACGTGTTGCCGCCAAACCAGGTCAAGAGGATGCTGGTGAAGATCAGGAAAGCCTGGGCCGCCTGAAGGCGTTTCTTCAGCAGCGGTTCATGATGCCGGTCGTCCACGGCCTTGTTCAGGCCGGCGACCATGACCTGGGGCATAAAGAGGACGAAAGCCGCGAATAACAGGAAAGGATACACCGGCGACAATTCCGGGACCGCGAAGTTCCGCCCCGAGAAGAAGACGATACAGAAGGACAAGGCCCCGAGATACATGCTCCGGTAGTAGCCTTCCGGCAAAGTGCTCTCTGCGATATAGGCCACGCCCGTTATGATGGGAACCAGCCAATACCCCTGCATGCCCAGATAGAAAGCCGACGCCAGGATGAGGATATTGTCCCCCACCAGGTGCCGCGATCCAGACGTGCGGTTGAACATACGCAGGATAAAAAGCATCCACAGCAGGGCGACGACACCGTCGGGATTCACGCCCAGCAGCGCCTCGGCCGCCAGGGTCAGAAAGGCCGATACAAGGGCGCCCCAGCGGCGGTCCGGATCGGGGTCCACTTCCTGGGCAATCAGGTAGGCGAAAAAGAAGCCTGCGGCGTAGGCCACCCCGTCGAGGAGGACACTGCCCGTCCCCGTATGGGTGACCTGTCGGAAAATCAGCAGGACGATGGTGGAAATCAGGGTGCCCATCATGGCGATGCGGTTGAACCGGTCGTCGAAATAGAAGGGACGGCCCAGGCCGAAATGCCCTGTGGCGCCTTCCGGGGCGCCGCTCGGTTTGCGCACGAAAATATACTTGTTCTCACGTTTACTCATAACGGACGGACGCGCTCCTTAGTCGAGGATTTTCTCCCCGTGATATTTTTCGCCGTCAGCGTCGGGCAGGATCCCGTAGCCTTCGGTCCAGAGGGTCTTATACTTGATGGCCTGGTGATGGACCGTTTCTTTGTTGGTCGCAGGCAGCTTTTTGATGCATTTGGCCGGAATGCCCGCCATGAGGGAGTACGGTTCCACGATGGTGCCCTTCGTGACGACGGCGCCGGCGGCAACGACAGAACCTTCCCCGATGACCGCCCCGTCCAGGACGACGGAACCCATGCCGATCAGGACGTGGTTTTCAATCGTGCAGGCGTGGAGGGTGGCGCAGTGACCGACCGTCACATAGTCCCCGACGATGCAGGCGTGCTGGTCTGCCACATGAAGGCAGCTGTTGTCCTGGATGTTGGAATATTTGCCGATCTCGATGCGGTTGACATCCCCGCGGACCGTGCAGTTCGGCCAGACGCTGGAAAATTCCTTCATCGTGACCATGCCGATGACTTCGGCGCTTTCAAATACATGAGCTTTTTTGTCGACGTCCGGGCTGATGCCCTTGAACTTTCTGAGCATAAAAATTACCTCCTGAAAAATATTGAAGCGAATCAATCACAAGCCGCCACGGCGCGCGCCCAAGGGGGTTACCGCGGGGCAATCCATTGGTGGAGCCGGTTTTTCATCAACCGGGTATAACACGACGCCAGCAGGTAGACCAAGCCGACGAGGAACAACACATACCGGATCGGTAAAAAGCTTCCCAGCGCGCTGCCCACCAGGGGACCGACGACACCGCCGAACTGCTGGGCCGAGGTGACCAGGCCGAAAGCCTTGCCGCGCATTTCCGGCGGCGTGACCTGCGTCAGGATCGACGTCACGTTGGGATAGCTGCCGGCCACGAAAAGGCCGGAACAGAACTGGATGGCCGCAAACTGCCAGAGGGAGCGGACGGCGGGCTGGAACAAGTTGACCAGGCCGGCGCAGGTGAGGACGACCAGGAGCGTGCGGACGTAGCCACGGCGCTGTCCCTGCCTGCCCCAGAAGGGCGCCGCCACAATGCCGGCGATACCGGCGAGGGAAAAGACCCAGCCGCTCAGTTTAATCGTTTCTTCGCCTGTCGTGCCGGTAAAATCGGCCACATACATGGTGACCAGGGGCTGGACCAGCAGGGTGCAGACCTGGACCAGGAAAACCATGGTCATGACGAAGCGCAGGCCCCGGTTGCGGACCGCGCCGGACAGGTCACGGAGCAAATGGAGCTTTTCTTTCCGGGCGTTGCGGATGTAGGGCATCTCCTCGACTTGAAAAATCACCATGACCGTCGCCAGGAAGAGGCTGACGGCGCCGAGCCAGAAAGAGGCGCGCATCCCGAACCAGGCGGACAGGTACCCGCCGAAAAGGGGGCCTAGGATACTGCCGCTGGCCACGCCGGTCTGCATAATCCCCATGCCCCAGCCGATCCGTTCTTTCGGCAGGCTCGACGAGACAAGGGACATGGCCGCCGGCACGAAGCCGCTGATGATACCGGCCAGACCGCGGACCAGGAACAACTGGAACGCCGTCTGGACCAGGCCCAATAGGGCGTACGTCACGGCAAGGCCGATGCCGGCCCGGATCGCCATTTTCCGCTGCCCCACCTTGTCCGCCCAGGCGCCCCAGTACGGGGCCATGAGGGAGGAACCGAGAAAGGTAACGGAAAAGACCGCGCCGGTCCAGAAATGGATATTTTCCGGTCCAACCTGTAAATCCTGCCATAAATACAACGGCAAAAAAGGAACACAGCTGGTATAGCTGGCACAGGCAAGAAAGACGCCGATCCACAGGATTCCCAGGTTCTTTTGCCAGTGGACCTGCGGATCCCCGGACGGGGACGTATGCCCTTCTTTCGCCTCGATTGCCATGATTCCCTACCTCCACCGTATCCTTCCAAATTATAGCATACATTAAAGAAGTATGCTACCGTCCGCGCGGATTCAAATTTCTCTGAAAATACATAAAAAGAGTGCCTTCCCACGGCCTTATCCGTTATAATGGGAACAGGGACGGACCCCTGACGATACCGTCCCGGGGAGGTCTCCATGAAACAACTTCTTTCCTTCGCCGCGGTCCTGCTCCTGGTGTTCGCGATCCAGGCGCCGGGCAGCGCCAAAGCGCCCGTCCCGCGCGACACCGCCGCGCCGCCCCTGACGGGAAAGGTCCATCTCGTCTGGCAGCACGCCGATGAACCTGCCGTCGATTTGTCCCGTCACGACAAAGTACCCGGTGTCAATGTCGTGTCCCCCGTCTGGTACACCATCGACAACGACTACGGCCATGTGACGGACCGCTCCGTCCCGCAATACGTGGAGCGCGCCCACGCCCGGGGCTACCAGGTCTGGCCTTTGCTCACGAACGGCTTCGATCCCGACCGGACACGGGCCCTCCTGAACGAGGAGCAGGCCCAGCGCTACGTCATCGACCAGTTGCTGGAACAGGCGAAAAAGCACCGCTTCGACGGCATCAACCTGGATTTCGAGCACATCTACGAAGCCGACAGGGACAAGCTGACAGCCTTCGTCGCCCGCATCCGCCACAAGACGAAAGAGGCGGGCATGACCCTGTCCATGGACGTCACCGTTCCCGACGGCAGTCCCGACTGGTCTCTTTGTTACGACCGCAAGGGCCTGGCGCGCCACGTGGACTACCTGATGCTCATGGCCTATGACCAGTACACCCGCGGCAGCCGCGTCCCCGGCCCGACGGCCTCGTACAACTGGGACGCGGACCGCGTGGCCGCCACCCTGCAGGAAGTGCCGGCCCGGAAGCTCGTCCTGGGCCTGCCCCTGTATATGCGCCTGTGGCGCTACGACGCGGCCCAGGACCGCTGGCACGCCTCGACCCTGACGATGCGGCGGGCAGAACAACTGCGGGCGGAAAAAGGCATCCTGCCGTCGTGGCAAAGCGAATGGCTGCCGAACCTGCAGATGTTCCGCTGCGCCTACGAGGAAGACGGTGTCCGTTACCAGTTCTGGCTGGAAAACACGGCCAGCCTCTATCTCAAGACGCGCCTGGTGGAACAGCACGGCCTGGCCGGCACCGCCGCTTGGCGCTACGGCTTCGAGACGCCCGAAGTCTGGCCTATGCTGCAGGAACGGCTGGCTTCGGCCGGACAAACGGGGCAGCCGCGGCCGCCAACGCCGTAAGCCGGCTTCCCGCGGCCGTCTACGCGCCGCCCCCCGGCAGTGGCGGCGGCAAAACGCCCGCCCAGCACAGAGGGCCCTGGAACGGAATTTCCGTTCCAGGGCCCTCTTCCTTGTCTTGTCGTGGATGGGGACAGCCGCCGCCCGGCGCAGGCCTTACAGCTTGTACTGTTTCTTGATCTTGCCCAGGAACTGGACCAGATTGGGCGAGCAGTTGGCTTTGACGACGATGCAGCCCTGCATGTCCGTCTTCATGAGATAAAAATTCGTATCCGTTTCAATAATGTCGCGCAGCTGCACGTATTTATAGGCCACGCGGCCCAGCTTGTTGACTTCTTCGTAATGGTCCATGTAGAAGGTCAGGTTGCTCTGCATCCCTTCCAGGCGGCTCTTGTCAAACTGCCGCTCTGCCACACGGCGCAGGTTGAACGGAATCAGGAACAGGAAAACCGCCGCTGCCATGACGGCGCAGACCGCCGCTGCCACGAACCATCTCTGGTACAGGAACGCGAGCAGGACGACAGCAAAGACTGCCGCCAGGATATATTCCACTTTCCGCACTTTGGGGTTCCGCTTCTGCAGGACCGCGTTCATGCGGCCGAACTCCTTGGCAGTATATTCCGTATGGGTCTTATAAACGATTCTCATGCCACTCTCTCCTTCTCATCCCCGGTCTCCCGCCCGGACGCGGAAGCACCTAAAGAATTCTGTCCCGCAGGACATCTACGTGTTATTATACTAAAAGAACGCCGGACTGTAAACATCTTTGCGGAAGGGAACCGTCTGCCGGCGGGCCCTGCCATCAGGGCAAAAAAAAATCCGCCTTTCAGCGGGTGCACTTTTTGAAATTGGTGCGGTAGAGAGGATTTGAACCTCCACGGGGTCAACCCCCACTAGCTCCTGAGGCTAGCGCGTCTGCCGTTCCGCCACTACCGCATTTTCAGTTCTGCAAACCAAAATATCTGTGGTGCGGTTGATGGGATTTGAACCCATACGAGGTCTCCCTCACCACCCCCTCAAAGTGGCGTGTCTGCCGTTCCACCACAACCGCGGGAAGGTACGTCGATTTGCAACAATGTCATTCTAGCATACGGAAATGAATCCGTCAACAGCTTTTCCAAAAAAATTTTATGTACCGAAACCGGACCTCGCAGGCCCCCGTTTCGCCGCCTTCCCGGGAGCTGCGCCGCCCTACCGGGGAATCTTGTCCTTATAAAGCCGGTAGTACTCGTCCCGGTCGTGGAGCACTTTGGCCACGTATTCCCGCGATTCGGCGTACGGGATGGCGGCCACATTGCCGTAATGGTAATCCCAGCCGTTGGCCTTCATCCAGACATGGGTATTGCCCCTCCCGGCGTTGTAGGCGATCAGCATCAGGACCATGTTGCCCTTGAATTCGTGGTGCAGCTCCGACAGATACCAGCAGCCCATGCGAATGTTCGTCTCCGGCTGGTACAACGCGGCAAAGCTGTATTGTTTCAGGCCCATCTGCCCGGCGATCCATTCACCCGTATCCGGCATGATCTGCATGAGGCCGACGGCGCCCACGCGAGACACGGCGCCGGGTTTGAACCCGCTCTCGTTCTTGATGACCGCCGCCGTCAGAAAAGGATCGACGTTGTTCTTGTGGCTGTAGGTGACGATTTCCTCCTGGTAGGGCCACAAATAGACGAAGCGCATCTGCACGTAGTCGCTGCGCCAGGCTGTCCAACCCAGGAATCCCGCCAGGACGAGGACGACGGCCAGGAGCTTCCCATGGGCCAGCAGGCCCGACAGTCCCTTCCGGTTCCGCCCGTTCCGGTGATGTCCGGACAGGAGCCCCCAGGGGCGGATCGTTTTTCGGCTCCGTTTTTTCTTTCTGCCTAACACGGCGTCCCCCCTTCGTTCATTTCGGCACGACCTGGACGAGCGCCTGCGCCCGTTCCTGGCGCCCCCGTTCCGCCGCCTGCCGCAGCCGTTCCACGGCCTGCTCAACCTGGCTCCGCGTCTGGGCGATGCTCCGCCCGTTGTCGATGACCAGATCGGCGTATTTCTTCTTGTTTTCCAGGGACATCTGGACGGCAATGCGGGCCCGCACGGCCTCTTCCGACGCCCCGTCCCGCAGCATGGTGCGCCGCAGCTGTTCCTCCGGGGAAACGGCGACGAGCCAGACCAGGTCCACAAACTCGTTCCAGCCGCATTCGATCAGGAGGGGCACGTCGAGAACACCCAGCGTGTGCTTGGACCGGCGCGTTGTGTCCAGGAACGCCATGGCGCGGCGCCGGACCTCCTCCTGTACCATGCCGGCGTACGCCTTCCGCAGGTCTTCGTCATGGAAGACCTGCTGCGCCACCCAGGGACGGTTCAGGTTCCCGTCCGGCAGCAGGCATGCAGGCCCGAAAATATCCACCGCCCGGGCCAGACAGGGACTCCCCTTGGCGACGGCCTGCCGCGCTTCCACGTCGGCGTCGAACACAGGGACGCCGAGGGTGCGCAGATGGGACGACACGGTGCTTTTGCCGCTGCCGATGCCGCCGGTCAAGCCAATAGACTTCATAATGCGTTGTTCCTCCCTGGTCCCCCGCGGGGACCGGTCATTTCTGGCACCGCGGGCAGTAGACGCTGCCCCGGCCGCCGACTTTAATCTGGACGAGCGGCGTCCCGCAGGTCAGGCACGGCTGGCCTTTGCGATGATACACGCGCAGGTATTCCTGGTTGTTGCCCATGAGCCCGTCCGCGTCCTGGTAGTTGCGGAAGGTCGTTCCGTGATGGCGCAGGCCCTGGGCAATGACGTCGTTGATGGCCTGCCACAGGCGCTGCCGTTCCGCCACCTTGAGGCGGTACGCCGGCCGCGTAGGCCGGATGCCCGCCAGGGCGAGACTCTCATCCGCGTAGATATTGCCCAGCCCGGCAATGCGGCGCTGGTCCAGGATCAGGCTCTTGATAGGCATGCGGCTGTGGCGCACGAGAGCGGCAAAATAATCCTCCGTGAATTCCCGCGACAGCGGTTCCGGCCCAAGCGCGGCGAAGCCCTTGTCCTGCCAGTTTTCCCCGGCGGCCACATAGGCCATGGTCCCGAAGGTACGGATGTCCGTGAACCACAGGACGCAGCCATCCCCCAAATCGAACCGCATCCGCGCGAAAGGCGGCTCCGGCGCGCCGGCCGGCTTCACCAGCAGGGCCCCGGTCATGCGCAGGTGGGCCAGGAGATGGCTCCCATCCGTAAAGACGAACGTCAGGTACTTTCCCTTGCGCGTCACGTCCGCGAACACACGGCCCGGCAACACCGCCGTAAACTCCGCCACGGACGGATGGATAACCATCTTCGGGCGGAACACGGCCGCCGCCGTAATGGCGCGCCCCAGCAGGTGCGGCACGAGGGAACGGCGCACTTGTTCCACTTCCGGCATTTCCGGCATACGAATCCCTTCCTTTCCCGGCGGTTTACTTCGTCGCGGCCCAGTCCTTCCCGAAATTGACTTCCGCCAAGAGGGGGACGTCCATCCGGAAAGCCTGCTCCATCTCCTGACGGACCTGCCGCGCCGTCTCTTCTTTTTCGCTGTCCCGGACTTCCAGGACCAGTTCGTCATGGACCTGGACCAGGACGCGCGACGCCAAGCCCGACGCGCGGAGTGCCTTATCGACACGCAGCATGGCGACTTTCATGATGTCGGCCGCAGTCCCCTGGATGGGCGTATTGATGGCTGTCCGTTCAGCAAAGCTGCGGCGGTTGAAATTGCGGTCGTGGATGTCCGGCAGATACCGCCGGCGCCCCATGAGCGTCGACACATAGCCCCGTTCCCGGGCCCGGGCGATGGTTTCTTCCATATACCGGTGCACCCCCTGATAGCGGGCCAGGTAGTGGTCGATGAATTCCTTCGCCTCCTTGCGGGAACACCCCAGCTGCACGGACAAGCCGAAGTCGCTGATGCCGTACACAATGCCGAAATTGACGGCTTTGGCGCGGGACCGCATCTCCTGGGTCACGTCGGCCAGAGGGACGCCGAAGACTTCGCTGGCCGTGCGGGCGTGGATGTCCTGATTTTCCCGGAAGGCTTCCAGCATGGTCGGATCCTGCGCCACATGGGCGAGGATTCGCAGCTCGATCTGCGAATAGTCGCAGGACATCAGCCAGTCGTACCCAGCACCGGGCACAAACAGGCTGCGGATACGTCTGCCTTCTTCCGTCCTTGTGGGGATGTTCTGCAAATTCGGATCGACACTGGACAAGCGGCCCGTCACGGCCACGGTCTGCTGGAAATGGGTGTGGATCCGGCCCGTTTCCGCGTTGATCAAGGGTTTCAGCCCCTCCAGGTAGGTGGAGTGAAGCTTGGCCAGAGCGCGGTAGCGGAGAATCGTATCCACCAGGGGATGACGGCCCCGGAGGGCTTCCAGGACCTTGACATCCGTCGAATACCCGTTTTTTGTCTTTTTGAGGACGGGCAGCTTGAATTTTTCAAACAAGAGGGCGCCCAGCTGTTTCGGCGAATTGGGATTGAACGTTTCCTCTCCCGCCTCCCGCCGAGCCTGCGCCTCCAGATCGACGATTTCCGCGGCCATGGCACTGCTCATGGCATGGAGCCGTTCCCGATCGATGGCAATGCCCGTGTATTCGATTTTGGCCAGGACGAGGGACAATTTCAACTCCAGGTCCCGGTAGATGGCCATCAGTTCCTTGTCCCGCAACAGCGGTTCCAGGGCCTGCGCCACCAGGGCCAGGGTCTGACAGTCCGCCGCCCGTTCCTGCCCCAGGTAATGCCAGGCAAGGTCTTCCAGGGCATAGCCCGCCTGGCCCGCATCGTCCAGATACGCCGCCAAGGCCAGGTCGTCCTGCAGATTCCGGACAGGTTCTTCCCCGTCCGGACGACGGCACAGGAGCGCGCGGTACGTTTCCTTGCAATCGAGGGTCCCTTTCGGGTTCGGCGCCGTACCGAGCCAGTCCGCAAAGGCTGCCAGGACATCATCGCCGGCCAGGTCGTACACGGTGCCGCCGGCGAGAAGCTGGGCTCCCGTCAGGGTCAGGTGCGGAATGGCGCCGCCGGTCCTGGTCAGAAACCATATTTTCTCGTCTGGCGCCAGGCCCCCCGCCAGGGCCAGCCAAGCCTCCCGTGTCGTGACAGGCGTCGGGATGGCGGCCGGCACGGCCTCGCCGAAAAGGCTGCCCATGGTGCCCTCCGCCGGGAGTTCCGCTGCCGCGGGGGCCGCGGGGACCGCGCTGCCGTTCCCGGCCCCCGGGACGGCAGTCCCGCTTCCGGCGGCTTCCGGTTCTCCCGCTCCCGCGGCAGCCAGGCCCGGTTCTTCCCCCAGGACCTCGGCAAACTGTCCGTAAAAACCGCGGAATTCCAACTCGGCCAGCTTGTCCCGGGCCGCCGTTCCGACAGGGTTCGTCTCGTAAAGCGACAAATCCCGGTCCATGGGGACCTCCGTCAGGATGGTCGCCAGTTTCTTCGACAGAAGGGCCTCGTCCTGATGCGCTGCCAGCTTGGCCTGCAGGGCCTTGCCCTTGACATCGGAAATATGGGCCAGGACATTTTCCACGCTGCCGTATTCCACCAGGAGCTTCAGCGCCGTCTTTTCGCCGACGCCCTTGACGCCGGGAATGTTGTCCGACGCATCCCCCATTAGGCCCTTCAAATCAATGAGCTGCAAGGGCTTCAGGCCGGCATAGTCCTCGGCAAACGCCGCCTCATCATACAATTTGATGTCCGTAATGCCCCGTTTCGTATACAGGACCCGGGTCTTGCCGTCAATGAGCTGCAGCTGGTCCCGGTCCCCCGTCACGATATACGTTTCCGGCGCGCCGCCGTGGCGGGCCATGGTCCCAATGATGTCATCGGCTTCGTAGTCGTCCAGTTCCAGGGCCGCCACGTTCAGGGAGCGAAGCGTGTCCAGGAGCAGGGGGAACTGCTCCTTCAGGTCCGGCGGCGTTTCCTTGCGCTGCCCCTTGTATGCGGCAAAGAGCTGCGTCCGAAACGTCTTCCGCGATTTATCGAAAGCGACAAGGACCCAGCGGGGCCGCAATTCCGCCAGCAGGCGATGGAACATGCGCAAAAAGCCATATACGGCCCCCGTATGCATTCCCTTGCGGTTTGTCAGGGGCGGCAAGGCGAAAAAGGCCCGGTGGATAAGGCTGCTGCCGTCAATCAACAATAATTTATCTGCCATAGGGCACCTCGTTTCTCTTTCGCCGCCGTCCCGCCGTTCCCAGGGCGGGCGCCGCAGGCGTACATTTTCCATATCTTATCTATTATACCACGGAACCGGAAGCGGGGAAAACAAAAGGACGCGGCCCTCCCGCCTCCGATCTCTCGAAGGCAAGGGAGTCGCGCCCTCTACAGCCTTGGTTCGCAAAACACGCTGTCAGACTTTTTTCGATTCCGCCGCGCCTGCCCGGGTCCCCTGCTCCACTACTTCCGCGGCCGTGGTGCCGCGGGCCTGCAGCAGTTCGTCTACCCTGGCGCTGAGGACGGACTTGTCCTCCTCCAGGCGGGCAATCCGCTCGTTGAGCTTATGGACGTTCCACAAGCCGCGGGCTTTCAGCTTCAAGCCCCAGATAAAGGAAATCAGGAAGCCCGCTATGGCCGAAATGAACACGACCAAAACGAGGTTCATTTCAAAACTCCAGGCCAGGAAGTTGAGATTGACCATCATGGAATTCTGCAACGCCAGGATGGCGACAAAAATCGCGATGATGGCAGTAACAATCATGTATGGCATGGGGCATTTCCTCCTCTGCGGCGCGCCGCCGGCGCGCCAGTCTTGTTATTTGCTCTCGGCCAGAACCGCCTTGATTGCCTTCGCCATCCGCTTGACCCCTTCGACGATACGGTCGTCGGGCATGCAGGAGTAGTTGACGCGCAGGCTGCGGTCCGTCTTTTCATTCGGATAGAAAGCGTCGCCGATTACGGCAGCGACCTTCATCTCGATGCATTTCTGGAAGACTTTGAGGGAGCTGACGCCTTCCGGCAGGGTAACCCACAGGAAAAGGCCACCTTCCGGACGGGTGAATTCAACGCCTTCCGGGAATTCCTCTTCCATCGTTTTCAGGATCAGGTTGCGGCGATGACCGTAGAGTTCCTTGATTTCCGCCACGTGGGCATCCAGGTCATAGGCGTCCATATAGGCGTCGGCTACGCCCTGATCGAAGTTGGACGTATGCAGGTCGGCGCTCTGTTTGATCATGACAAACTTTTCCACGATATCGTGGGGACCGGCAATCCAGCCCAGACGGAGGCCCGGACAGAAGACTTTGGAGAACGTTCCCAGGAAGGAGACCAGGCCTTTCGTGTCCAGGGACTTCAGGGTCGGGTTCATCGTACCGGTATAACGCAGCTCGCCGTAGGGATCGTCTTCGAAGACCGGCAGGTCATATTTGTTGACCACTTCCATAAACTTCTTGCGGCGTTCCACGGTCCAGGAAATCCCCGTGGGGTTCTGGAATTCCGGAATGACATAGATGAATTTGACGCGCGGCGTCGTGGCGAGGATCTTATCCAGTTCTTCCGGAATAATGCCTTCCTGGTCCGTCGGGACTTCCTTGAAGACCGGCTCGTAGGCGTTGAACGCGTTCAAGGCGCCCAGATAGGACGGGCTTTCAACGAGAACGACGTCGCCAGGATCGAGGAACAATTTGCCGGCGAAATCAAGGCACTGCTGGGACCCCGTGGTAATCAGGATGTCATCGGGGCTGATGCCGGGCGTGCCGTATTTTTCTTCCATGCGCTTCGCGATTTTCGCGCGCAGCGTCGGACGGCCTTCCGTCGTCGCGTACTGCAGCAGCTGGCGGCCTTCCTTCAAAACCAGGTCATGGGAGACCTTGGCGATTTCCTCCACCGGGAACAGCTCCGGCGCCGGCAGGCCGCCGGCGAAGGAAATGATTTCCGGTTTCGCGGTCAATTTTAACAGTTCACGGATTTCGGACGCTTTCATGCGGTCCATTCTCTTGGCGTAAGTGATAGCCATTTTTACAAACCCTCTTCCTTGTCAAATCTCTTTTCTCGGGCGCTCCGGGCGCCCGGACAGGCATAATCGGCCTATACGGAAAATTCTATCACCTGTCGGAAAGAGTGTCAACATACGGGGAAAGAGGGCTGTAAAAACGACATATCCGTCTGCTTCACGAGAACACGGGATTTTCGTTTGTAAGGAATGTTACACCCGTCCCGGGATTCCCGCAGTCCCTCCTGCCCGCTGCCGGGCCGGAGGATCAATACATCCCGCGGAATTTCATAGCCACGGAGATGCGGCGCAGGGCCGCGATATAAGCGGCAACACGCATGGTGACCTTGTATTCCCCGGCCAGGGCATACACTTCCCGGAATGCCTTGACCATGAGGGCTGTCTGCTTTTCGATGACTTCTTCTTCCGACCAGAAGTAGCGGTACAGGTTCTGGACCCATTCAAAATAGGAGACGGTAACACCGCCGCCGTTGGCGAGGATATCGGGCACGACCAGGACGTTGTTCTCATGGAGGATCGTGTCGGCATCCGGCGTGGTCGGGCCGTTGGCGCCTTCACAAAGGATAGCGGCCTGCACTTTGGCGGCGTTTTCTTTCGTAATCTGCCCTTCCATGGCGCACGGGAAGAGGACATCGACCTTCATGGTCAGGAGTTCCTCGTTCGTGATTTCGCGGGCTCCCTCGAAGCCGACCACGGAATGGTTCTTGCTCCGGGCCGTGTATTCCGCCAGTTTGTAAGGATTGATGCCCTTTTCGTCGCAAATGGCGCCAAAGACATCGGAGATGGCCACCACTTTCAGGCCCGCATCATAGGCCAGTTTCGCCGTCCAGCTCCCCACGTTGCCGAAGCCCTGCACCACGCACGTGGCGCCCTTGGCTTCGATGTTCCGGACTTTCAGCGCTTCCAGGGCGGCCGTCACGACACCGCGGCCCGTGGCTGCCGTCCGTCCCAGGGAGCCGCCCAGGGACAGGTCCTTGCCCGTAATGAATCCCGGTTCGAACTGCCCCTTGATCTTGCTGTACTCGTCCATCATCCAGCCCATGATCTTGGCGTTCGTATTCATATCCGGCGCCGGGATGTCCAGTTTTTCCCCGATAAACGGGGCGATCTTATCGATGTATCCGCGGGTCAGGGCTTCCAGTTCCCGTTCCGACAACTTCGTCACGTCGACGATGATGCCGCCCTTGCCGCCGCCGTACGGCAGCCCTGCCACGGCGCACTTGCAGGTCATCCAGAATGCCAGCGTCTTGACTTCGTCGGCATTGACGTTCTGGTGGTAACGAACGCCGCCCTTGGCGGGTCCCATGACGGTGCTGTGCTGGCAGCGATAGCCCGTGAAGACCTGCACCGTGCCGTCATCCATCCTGACCGGAATGTGCACTTCCAGCAGGCGCTCCGGCTGCTCCATGATAGCGGCCGCCCCCTGATCCAGTTTCATGGCCTTGATGGCCGCATTCAGCGGAATCTGCGATTGTTCGAAAAGTCCCATAGCGTACCTCCTTTGGTTGTCTTGTCCGTATCCTTGCGGGATGTCGCAAATGGCAAAATCTGCCTTTCTTGTAAATCTATTGTACTGCAATTTTTCTGAATTGTCTATTAACTATTCAGTGTTCCCGTTTCTGGAACTGGTCATAGATGGCCCCGAAATCCACGCCGCCAATGATCCGGCCCGCGTATTTCGCCCGCAGTTCCCGCACGGCGCTCGTCAAATGGGGCGATGAGATCCCGTGCTCCAGGGACAGGCAGGCTTCTACGAAGGCCGCCAGGTGGTCGCAGCCCTTGAGGATTTCCCCGTCGACTACCTGGCGCACGCCCTCCCGGTGGGCTGCCACGGCCGCGCCCAGCTCCTCTTCCGACGCGAAGGTGTACACCTTGCCGTCGAGGCGGTACTTGTCGGCAAATTCGTTCTGCGTGTAATACTCGATGTCCTCCGCCCAGGAATCAGGCAACAGGGGCAGGATTTTTTCATCGACCTGCTTCTTTTCGATTTCCTTGATCAGGGCGTCCAGCCCCGACACGGACGTCTTGACCGGCGAAATGATGTCCCGGGTCAGCACTTCGGGCAAATCGTGGAAAAGCCCGCAAAGGAAATTGCTGACCAGGCGGTCGTCGTCGGCTCCCGTCCGGAGGCTGCAGACATACGCCAGGACCGCGACGATGAGGACGTGCCCCATGACGGATGTTTCGGGCACACGGGGCGACTGGGACCACCGCTTTTGGAAGCGCAGCTGTCCCACGAGGTCGATGAATTTGCTCGTCTTCCCGTGGAGACTCAGTTTCTGCACGCCGGCCAGGTCGTAATGGTTTTCGATTTCATTGGAAATCTCTTCCTTCGTCTTTTCAATCCCGTAAATCCCTTTATTGAAGGGGTAGATAATGTTGAATTCCCACTGGCTCGCCATGTAGTGGGCGGCCCGCAGCAGTTTCTTTTCCCTTTTCTTGTACTCCCCGTCGTCGAAGTGCCGCTGCATGACCGGACGGAATTCTTCCGCGAAGCCGGGAATGCGCTCCTCCAGCTGGCTATACACCCACTGGTTCAACTCCCGTCCATGGTACTTCATGAGCTGGTGGAACACGGGCGGCTTGATATCTGTCAAGACAATGCGGTGCAGGAATTCCGCGATGCCGCCCTCGATCAGGGCCCGCCAGTCCAGCCGCGCGCCATGGTCCTCCTCCTCGTACCGGGCGAGCACGTAGAGGATGATCATTTTATGGGCCTGCTTGTCCAGTTCCGTAAATCCGTTAGGCCGGATGTGGTCGTTCCAGCGCTGGATATGGGCCGCTTCATATAAAAACTCGATAAATTCCTTGTTCAGCATCTTTCCGCACCTCTTTCCGCCCTTGGGGGCAGTTTTTCCTTTCCCTTCCATTGTAGCACGCCGGCCGGACAGCCGGGGAGATTTTACGAAGCAGGGACAGACATTTCCGGGAATTCGCGTCGCCCCTCTTCAAACCCGCTGGCCATGCGGGATGGCGCGGGGTCAAAATTTAGCAAAAAACAGTTGCTATTCCATGGCAAAGTACATTATAATGACAGTAACCTAGGCCCCCCAAAATGGGCAGGCCTATTTAATGTAGAAAGCGACGGGCTCCGCAGCGACCGACCTTGTATCCTCCTTTGGGATTCCAGACCAGTCACCGCGTGGGAACGCCTTTTTCGCTTTTTGGGCGTTTTTTGCCCGCAAAGCGGTATTATCGCAGAAAGGTCGTGACATGAGAGAGATGGAAGATTTGATCCGTTTGCAAGGAATCACCAAAAAGTTTGGGGACCATGTCATCATCCCGAAATTGGACCTCACCATAAAAGACGGGGAATTCGTGACGCTGCTCGGTCCTTCGGGCTGCGGCAAGACAACCCTGCTGCGCATGATCGCCGGTCTGGAAACACCGACGACGGGCCAGGTCATCCTGGATGGCAAAGACATTACCAAACTGCCGCCTTACAAACGGGACGTCAACATGGTGTTCCAGAATTACGCCCTCTTTCCCCATATGACCGTAACGGAAAACATCCGTTTCGGCCTGAAGATGAAGGGGGTCGACGGCGAGGAAGCGGAGGAACGCGTCCGCCAGGTCCTGTACCTGATTCAGCTCGAAGAGCTGCGGGACCGCTACCCGGCCCAGATGTCCGGCGGCCAGCAGCAGCGGGTGGCCATCGCCCGCGCCCTGGTCAACAACCCGAAGGTACTGCTGCTGGATGAACCCTTGGGCGCCCTGGATTACCAGCTCCGCAAAAAACTGCAGATTGAACTGAAGAACCTGCAGCGCGGCCTGGGCCTGACGTTTATCTTTGTCACCCATGACCAGGAAGAAGCCCTGACCATGAGCGACCGGATTGTCATCATGAACAACGGTGTCATCCAGCAGGACGGCGACCCGAACGGCATCTACCATCACCCGGTCAATACCTTCGTCGCCCGCTTCATCGGTGAAAGCAACTTCTTCGACCTCGACGGCGTAACCTACGCCCTGCGGCCGGAAAAACTGAATCTCTGCGAGGAAGAGGACGAAGGCATGGCCCATCCGGCGCCCCAGTTCTACGGCACCGTCGTGGACATCGTGTTTTACGGGACCATCGACAAAGTATTCATCCGTCTGGACAATACGAACCAGACCGTCGTCGCCTACCAGTATTTCGATGACCTGCGGCGCTGGAAAGTCGACGACCGCGTCGGAATCTGGTGGTATGACCGGGATGAAGTCAAGATGGATCAGTAAGAGGGCAAGCCAATGAAGAAAAACGGAAAATTTCTGATGGCCCCAACGCTGGGATGGCTGACGGTATTTTTCGTCCTGCCCATGCTCATCGTCGTTGCCGTCTCCTTTGCCAGCCGGACTCCCTACGGACAGGTCGTCTTCGACTGGACCCTACACAACTACGCCCGGTTCCTGGAGCCGCTGTACCTGTCCATTTTCGCCCAGACCCTGCTCGTGGCCATCGTCACGACGATTTTCACGGTTCTTTTGGGCTATCCCCTGGCCTATTACATCGCCCAGCTGCCCAAACGGTGGCAGCAGCCAGGCCTGATCCTGTGCATGATTCCTTTCTGGATCAACTTTTTGATCCGTTCCTATGCCTGGGTCATCATCCTGCGGGCCCAGGGCGTCCTTAACACCCTGCTCCTCAAGGCCGGGATCATCGACCAGCCCCTGCAGCTTCTCTACAACGAAGGAGCCGTCATGCTCGGCATGATCTACGCCCTGCTGCCGTTTATGATCTTGCCGATCTATGTATCCATCGAACAGCTGGACCACCGCCTTCTGGAGGCCGCGTCCGATTTGGGCGCCAAGCCGTTTACAGCCTTCCGCAAGATTACCCTGCCGTTGACTATGCCCGGCGTCGCCGCGGGGACCATCCTCGTGTTTATTTCGTCCCTGGGCATGTTCGTCGTGCCGGACGTCATGGGCGGCGCCAAGTCGGCTCTCGTCGGCAACCTGATCCAGAACCAGTTCCTGTCGGCCCGCGACTGGCCTTTCGGGTCGGCCCTGTCCATCATGCTGGCCATCCTGTCCCTGGTCCTGATCACCCTGTACTACCGGACACTCCAAATCCAGAAGGGAGGCAGCGATCATGCAGAAGACGTGGCGTAGTCATCTCCTGTTGGCCTATTCCCTGGCCGTCCTGGCTTTCCTGTATCTGCCGCTGGTCATCCTGGCCATGTATTCGTTCAATGATTCCCGCATCAACGCGGTCTGGACGGGCTTCACCTTCAAATGGTACGAGCACCTGCTCAACAACCGGCGCGTCTTGGAGGCCCTGATCAACACGCTGATCGTAGGATGCATCTCCACGATAGTCTCAACGGCCCTGGGCACGACGGCGGCCATTGCCCTGCACCGTTACAAGTTCAAGGCGCAGAACGCCATCAATGGCCTGCTCTACCTGCCGATCCTGATCCCGGAAATCGTCATGGGCCTGTCCCTGCTGGTCCTGTTCTCGCAGTTCCACCTGCCCTTGGGCAAAACAACCCTGATCCTGGCCCATATCACGTTTTGTCTTAGTTTTGTCGTCATCACCGTCGGCGCGCGGCTCGACGGGCTGAAAGCCGAATATGAGCAGGCCGCCAGCGACCTGTACGCCACGCCGTGGCAGTGCTTCCGCTACGTGACCCTGCCGCTCATCATGCCGGGCATCGTCGCCGGCGCCCTGATTGCCTTTACCCTTTCCATCGACGATTTTGTCATCAGTTTCTTCGTGGCAGGTCCCAATTCCACGACCCTGCCCCTGTACATCTACGCCATGGTCAAACGCGGCATTTCGCCGGAAATCAACGCCCTGTCCACGGTCATGATGTGCGTCGAAATCGCCCTGGTCCTGCTGGCAGAGGCCTTGCAGCCTTCGCACAAGGCCAAGAAGCAGGCCGGCTGATCGTTCCCTTCGCAGGTTCCGAGGGAGGGCCCCTTCCGGTGCCGCTCCTTCCCCTGATAAAAATTCTGGCTTGCTGTCGGGCAGTTGCCGGCAGCAGGAAACGAGGAGGTCAAAAATGAAAAAACTCATCACACTTTTGCTTTGCGCGCTGGTCCTGCTGGCCGCCGGCTGCGGCGGCAGCGGGGACAAGAAGGCCGAACAGCCTGCCGACGGACAGAAGCAAGTCCTGAACCTGTTCAGTTGGGCAGACAATTTTTCTCCCAAGGTCCTGGAGGACTTCGAGAAAAAGTACAATTGCAAGATCAACTATGACGTATTCGCCAACAACGAGGAATTGCTGGCCAAAATCCAGGCCGGCGGCTCCCGGTACGATGTAATCCAGCCTTCGGACTACATGGTCGCGACCATGATCAAGCTCAATCTGCTGGAAGAGCTGGATCCAAGCGCGTTGACGAACACGAAAAACCTCTTGCCGGCCTTGCAGAAACCTGCCTATGATCCGCAGGGCAAGTATTCCGTCGTGTATACGTGGGGTGTGACGGGCATTGTGTACAACACTAAGTTCGTGAAAGAAAAACCGACTTCGTGGGCCGATTTGTGGAATCCCGCCTACAAAGGCCGCATTATCCTCCTGAACGACTCCCGCGAAGTCATCGGCATGGCCCTTAAGAAAAACGGCCATTCCGTGAATAGCAAGGACAAGGCCGAGCTGGAACAGGCCGTCAAGGACCTGCGCCGTCTCTCGCCCGGCGTGCTAGCTTACGATACGGACACGATCAAACAGAAATTCATTGCCGAAGAAGCCTGGATCGGCACCATGTGGTCCGGCGACGCTTCCTTCGCGCATAAGGACAACAAAAACCTGGCCTTCGTCATCCCGAAGGAAGGGGCCGTCATCTGGGCGGACACCTTCGCCATCCCGAAAGGCGCCAAAAACAAAGAGCTGGCTGAAAAATTTATCAATTATCTGTATGATCCGAAAGTCAGCGCCGAAAACTACGAATATATCGGCTACAACGACCCGAACGCCAAATCCGAGACCTACCACAGCGACGCCTTCAACACCGATCCGATGCTGAAAGCCGCAAAAGACTACATCTCCCAAGGAGAATGGATTGAAGATATCGGCAGCGCCCTGACCATGTACGACCGCTACTGGACGGAGCTCAAGACCGGTAAATAATCGGACAGAAAAGAGGTTGATACCGTTTGAAACACTGGCAACGTCTCTCCCTGATGCTCACTGTTGCCGCGTGCCTCACCTTGCTCGCCGTGGGCTGCGGCAAAGATGACAAGAAGGAAGTACTGAACATCTACAGCTGGGCGGATTACTATGATCCGGAAGTCCTGGCTGAATTTGAAAAAAAGTACAACTGCCGTGTCAACTATGATGTCTATTCAAACAACGAAGAACTGTTGGCCAAATTACAGGCCGGCGGCGCCCAGTTCGATATTATCCAGCCTTCGGACTACATGGTGACCACCATGATCAAGCTCGGCATGCTGGAAAAACTCGATCCGGCGGCGCTGCCGAACACGAAGTTCCTGATCGAGGGTCTCCAGACTCCGGAATATGACCCGCACCACGCCTATTCCATTCCGTATGTATGGGGCCTGACAGGAATCGCGTACAACAAACGGTATGTCAAAGAAGCCCCCACGTCGTGGCGCGACCTTTGGAAACCCGAATATAAAGGCCATGTGATGCTCCTGAACGATTCCCGGGAAGTGTTCAGTCTCGCCCTGAAACAGCTCGGCTATTCCAACAACAGCACCGATAAAGGCCAGGTGGAACAAGCCTTCCACCTCTTAAAAGACGGAAACCAGAACGTGCTTGCCTACGATACGGAAAACAACAAGCAGAAAATGATTGCCGAAGAAGTCTGGATTGCCCAGATGTGGTCCGGCGACGCGTCGTATGTCAATACGGAAAACCCCAATGTTTCCTTTGTCGTACCGAAGGAGGGAACGGTCGTTTGGGCAGACAATATGTGCATCCCCAAAGGAGCCGGACACAAACAGCTGGCCCTGTCCTTCATTAATTTCATGTATGACCCAGACGTGTCGGCCCGTAATTTCAACTATATGCGCCTGCCAAACGCCAATAAGGCAGCCTTGCCTAAAATGGACCCCGCAATCGCCGGCAATCCCATCCTCCAGTACGCGGAAACCAAGACCGGGTTGGGCGAATGGCTCCGCGACATTGGGGACGGCATCACCTTGTACGACCAATTATGGACGGAACTGAAAACCGGAAAATAAAGAAGGTACCCCTATGAGTAAACATCTTTCCCCAGAAATCCGGGTTCCCATCGATACGGGGAACCCCTCTATCCAACGAAACGAAGACCTGTGCATCCGTTGCGGCCAGTGCCGCGACGTTTGCCGCGACTACGCGGCAGTCCTGACGTATTATGATCTGGCCAGGACCGGCGACGAAGCCATTTGCATCGGCTGCGGCCAATGCGCCAACGTGTGCCCCACGGCGTCCATTACGGAAACCTTCGAGTACCAGGACGTGCAGAAGGCCATCGCCGACCCGGACAAGATCGTCATCCTGTCGACGTCGCCGTCGGTGCGCGTCGCCCTGGGCGAACAGTTCGGCATGGAACCGGGCGCCTTCGTGGCCGGCCAAATGGTGGCCCTGGCAAAGGCCTTGGGCTTCGACTATGTCCTGGACACGAACTTCGCCGCCGATATGACCATCGTAGAAGAAGCAAGCGAGCTGATTTCCCGGCTCACGAAGAAGGACCGGGCGCTGCCGCAGTTCACGTCGTGCTGCCCCGCCTGGGTCAAGTTCGCCGAAACCTACTACCCCCACCTGCTGCCACATATTTCGACGGCCAAGAGCCCTATCGGCATGCAGGGGCCGACGATCAAGACCTATTTTGCCAAGAAGATGGGCCTGGATCCGAAGAAAATCGTCAACGTGGCCCTGACGCCCTGCACGGCGAAAAAGTTTGAAATCCGCCGGGAGGAAATGAATGCGGCGGGCCGCTATGGGAACGACCCGGACATGCGCGACATGGATCACGTCATCACGACGCGGGAGTTCTCCCGCTGGGCCCTGGAAGCCCACGTGAATTTCCACACCCTGCCGGATACGCCCTTCGACCGCTTCATGGGCGAAGCCAGCGGTGCCGGCGTGATTTTCGGCAACACGGGCGGCGTCATGGAAGCGGCCCTGCGCACCGCTTACGAGTATATTACGGGCAAAGAGGCCCCGGCCTCCCTGTGCCATCTCGAAGCGGTCCGCGGCTACGACAGCTTCCGCAAGGCCGTCGTCCCCATTACGGACGATTTGTCCGTCCGCGTCGCCGTCCTGTACGGCACGGGCGAAGTGCGGAAATTCCTCGATCGGGAAAACCTAGCGGACTACGATTTCGTCGAAGTTATGACCTGCCCCGGCGGCTGCATCGGCGGTGGCGGCCAGCCCAAATGGGACGCCGATGAGCGGGACCGCATGCGCAAAGCCCGCATCGACGGATTGTACCGGAAGGACGCGGCCATGGACGAAAAAGTCAGCAACCGCAACACGGAGCTGACGGCCATGTACGAAGAGTTCTACGGCGAGCCCCTGAGCGAGCTGGCGGAACAGCTGCTCCACACGTCGTACCACGACCGTTCCGCCGACCTGGGCGAACCCGTCGAAACCTACCAGCATTACAAGGAATACGAAGAGATTCCCGCCCCGGCGGGCAAACGCCGCTGGAAGTGCCGTGTCTGCGGCTATATCTATGAAGGTGACGAACCACCCGCCGAATGCCCCATTTGCCACAAAGACGCGTCCTTCTTTGAGGAAATCTGACAAAACGGACCTCCCGCTTTGACAAACGAAACCCCGTCCCCTGCGGAACCGACGGTGCCGACGCACCCAGGTTCCCGAAGGAGACGGGGTCTTTTTATGGGTTTCACGGGCCGCGCGCGAGCCGGCGGTCTTACAGGAGGCCCAGATGTTCCAGCAGGATTTTCACACCCAACAGGCAGAGGATGATCCCGCCCGTCCGTTCCGCCCGACCCCGGAAACGGTCCCCCAGCTGGAACCCGATGAGGCCGCCCACCAAAGAAAAGCAGAAAGTGACCAGGCCAATAAGAAGGGAGCTTTCGAAAATCCGGACGCTGAGGAAGGCCAGGCTGATGCCCACCGCCAAGGCATCCACACTGGTCGCGACGGCCAGGACGAACATTTTCTTTACGTCATATCCCGGTACGGGGCAGGCCGACTCCCAGCTTTCGCGGATCATATTGACACCCAGATAGGCCAGCAGGATAAAGGCCACCCAATGATCGTAATCCCGGATATAGTCGATGGCCCAGGAAGCGGCAAAATAGCCGAGGACGGGCATCAAAAATTGGAAAAACCCGAACCAGGCCCCAAATTTCACGGCTTCCCGCATCCGGTGTTCCGGCGCGATGGACAAACTGCCGCAAATGGACACGGAAAAAGCATCCATGGACAGGCTGACGGCCAACAAGAACAATTCAATGATATTCACAAACGTTTTTTTCCTTTCTTCGCCTGCTGTTCCCGTTCGCGGCAGCGGCTTTTTTGTTCTTCCTGCTCAGAGGCGGCATTGCGTTCCTCTTCCTCCTCCGCAGACAAGACATACAAGGCGGGACTGATGGACGTCCCCAGGGTATCCTTGGTTTTGTACCGCGCCCAATCGCGGCTCGTCTTGACGGCGCGGAACACGCCGGCGACCATCATGATGCCGAGGGCAATGGCACAGGCATCGAGGACCGCGCTCAAAAGGACTTCCGTGCCGTAACTGCCGGCATTTTCCAAGATAAAGTACATACCGCGGTAAAGACCCAGCCCCGGCACCAGGGGGATGACGGCGGGAATATTGAAGACCGTGACAGGTTCCCGGAACCTGCGGGCCGCCAGTTCACTCAACAGGGCGATACAGATCGTGGCGATAAAATTGGCGGAGAAAGAATGGACCGCCAGGCTCCGCAGGCCCGTGAAGAGAACCCAGCCGATGCCGCCGATGACACCGCCGGGCCAGAGCATCCGCTTCGGACACTGGAACAGGATGCCGAAGGAAACCGTGGCCACGAAAGCGAATCCAAAAGATTTTGCCAGTCCCCAAAGGGACCAAAGGCTCCCACTCGCGAAATCCATCAGCGCAGCCCTCCCCACATCCAGATTTTCATGGAAAAGGCCAGGCCCACGGCAATGGACAAGGCGAAGAGGATCGCCTCGGCAATGCGCGAGTTCCCGCTCAACAGGTCCCCGCCGATGTAATCCCGCACGCCGTTCGTAAAGGGCAGGCCCGGCAGGAACGGCATGAGGGCCCCGACGATAATATTTTCCAGACTGCAGGCCCGATCGATCTTACAGGCCGTCAAGGCGACAAACCCGATGAGGAGGCCTGCCATGAAATTTTCCCAAAACGCCGTGGGATGCAGTCGATTCAACAGCTTCAGGATGCCCATGGCGACAAACCCGCAAAGGAACGACGCCGCAAAATCGTGCCCATTCCCGCCGAGCAGCATCGTAAAAGCGGCGCTGCCCACGCCCGACGCCAGGCACACGCCGAGATTGCCGTAGGGATGGGACTGACGGATTCGTTCGCGCATCCATTCCTTGGCCATCTTATAGGTCATGCCCCACCGTTTGAAATTGTAGGACAGGTTGTTGATGTCCATAATGAGGCCCAAGTCGACGGCCCGCCACCGCACGCGGAAGACGCGGCTTTTGCCGTGGGCGCTTTCGTCGCCCAGGATGATGACCGTCGGCGTGCAGAACACGTTCAGGTCGTAGTATCCATGACTGCGGCAAAAACGCATCATCGTATCTTCCACGCGGCTCGTCTCGGCGCCGCTCTTGAGCAGGATCCGGCCCATATCCATGGCAATGTCCATGACCTGGCTCTTCGTCATCCCGTTGGCGCACGTGTTCGGCTCGCCCATCCCGCTTTCTCCTTTCCCGCAGAGGTCCTGTCAGCCCCGGCGGAACAGCTCCGCCACGGCCGCTTTGAATTTATTGGCCCCGCCCATGGAAGGATGGGGCACGCAGTCACAGGGAATCCGGTATTTTTCCAGGGTCTGGGCCGCCTTCTGGCCGATGGCCACGACTTGCGCGTCCGGCAGCAGTTCCAGGAGCTGTTTGGCGTAGACGATGCCCACGTTGAGTTCGTTGCCGTCGGGCGTGCGGTTTGTCAGGAGCCCTTCCTTTTTATAAGGGTGAAAGGGAAAAATATTCCACAGGACGGCGTCGAAGATGCCCAGGTGCTCCCGATGCAGGCAGCCCCACATGACCGTGGCCGTCGGCTCATTGAACCCCAGGGCGCGCTGTGTCCCCTTCAGGAGGGGCGACGCGGGGTTGCTTGTGCGCCGGTACTCCCATCCTTCTCCCAATACTTCTTCCGGACGGACTTCGGGGTGATGCCCCAGGAGAATCCGTTCGCTCGTCATGGCCATGCCGGAAAAATGACCGCCCTGGTAGCCCAGGCCTTCGGCGATGAACAGATAGTGGGCGCGGCGCCGCAGTTCCAGGTAGCGCTGCAGATTGGCCGCGCGGATTTGGGGCGCCTCGGGGCCGATGTCCAGGCCCGGGGCGTAGTCCCGCCAGGGGTTGAACACGAGCGGCGCCCGGTAGATATGCAGATGTTTGAGAAATGCTTCGATTGTCAGGCTCATAAAATCTCCTCGAAAGCAGGGGGCTCCCCCTGTCAACTAAGCACATTATACCACAGGAACCGAAGAAAATGTGGTAAGATAGAAAGGCAGGAACAGAGTTCGCAAGGGAAAGGAGCGCCATTATGGCCTATTATGTGGCAATCGATATCGGCGGAACCGCCGTCAAACACGGAGTGGCCGACGCGGAGGGACGATTCCTGGAAAAAGGGGTCTTCGGGACGGGGCTTCCCGCCGCCGGCATTCCGCGCCTGCTGGACCTGGTAACGGCGCAAATCCGGCACTACCAGGCCTGCTATGATATCGCCGGCGTCGGTGTGGACACGGCCGGCGTCGTCGACGCGGAACGGGGCACGATTCTCATGGAAGCGCGCAACTTTCCCGGCTACGAAGGCACGCCGCTGCGGCAATACCTGGAAGACGCCTGCGGCATTCCCTGCGCCGTGGAAAACGACGTCAACGCCGCTGGTCTGGGCGAATACTGGCTCGGCGCAGGGCAAGGGGCGTCATCCCTGGTCTGCCTGACCGTCGGCACGGGCATCGGCGGCTGCGTCCTCCTGGACGGCAAACTGCTCCACGGCTGTTGCGGCAGTGCCGGCGAGGTCGGCTATATGCGGCTCCACGGATCCGGTGCGGACCTGGAATCGTCGGCCGCCGTCCCGTGGCTCTTGCGGACCGTGACGGAACAAAAAGGCATGCCCGCCGGCTCCCTGACGGGCCGGGACGTATTCGCCCTCGCCCAGGCCGGCGATACAGTCGCCGCCGAAGCGATCGGCACCCTGGTCCACCGGCTCGTCGTGGCCATTGAAAACATTTGCTGCGTCGTCAATCCGGAACTTGTTCTCCTGGGAGGCGGCATCATGGGCCAGCACGACTACCTGCGGCCCCTCCTGGAAGCGGAAAAGAAACGGATTTTCCCGCCCTACCTGGAGCCTCGGACCCGCCTCGACTTCGCCCGTCTTGGCAACGACGCCGGCATGGCCGGAGCCTTGCGGAACCTGCTAGACCGGATGGAAGGAAAAAGAAATGATTTTTGCGAAGGCACCCTTGACAAGCCGGCCCTTTTCCGGTAAACTAAAGGAGCTGTTGGAACTATAGCTCAGTTGGTTAGAGTACTACCTTGACATGGTAGGGGTCACTGGTTCGAGCCCAGTTAGTTCCACCAATTTAGAAGACAATCGGTGTGATCCGGACGGATGGCACCGATTTTTGTTTTCCCGCCAACACGTCGGCCAACGACAAAGGGGAGGCAAGGCGCAAGCCCTGCCTCCCCTTTTCTGTTGTCAAGGCCCTGCCACTCAGCGCCTGCCGCCCCGCTTCTTCCGGTCCTTGCGGATGCTGTCCAGTCCCGCTTCGCTGAATTTGCCGCTCCGGCGGAATTCCAGCACGGCGTCGCTCATGACGCAGAAATTCAGTTTCGTCCCGACCTTGTCGGCCACGTAATCGGCCGCGCGGTCCGCGGAAATACCGTACCGTTCCGCCGTTTCCACGGCATCGATGTTCGCGCCCAGGAAGACGAACTCCCAGCCGTACTTTGTTTTCTGCCGTTCAATCATGTCCTTGATTTTCTGCGCCGAATACTCGCGGCTCGCATTTTCCTCGCCGTCCGTAATGATGACGAAGAGCACGTGGTCCGCCCGGTATTCTTCGGTCGTACGGCGCTGCACCGTGCCGATTTTGTGGATTGTGCGGCCCACGGCGTCGAGCAGGGCCGTCGAACCGCCGGTCTCGTAGTCCCGTTCCATCATGGGGCGGACCGCCTGCAAGTCGATGCGGTCGTGCAGCAGCTCGTAGGTGTCGTCGAAGAGCACCGTCGTGACCCGGCATTCGCCGCCGGCCTTCTTTTGCTTGGCCAGCATGCTGTTGAAACCGCCGATGGTATCCTTTTCCAAGCCTGTCATGGAGCCGCTCTTGTCGAGGATAAAGACCAGTTCCGTCAAAGCGGATTTTTCCCTCTTGTTTCCGTTCTTGCTTTCATACCGTGTTTCCATATGGGAATCCCTCCTTCGTTATCTCAAGGATAACCCGGGAGGGATTGTTTGTGGTCGCTTGCGGGGCGACATTTGCCGACGCCGCCGGCAAGCGGATTTCCGTCTCTTTTCAATTGGAGCCCAGCAAGGGCTGATCGTAATGGAACAGCACTTCGTTGATGGCGTAGATGTCGTATTCCTTCCGGAGAATGAAATACTCGACGATCACATCGGCCTTGATGCTGTGGGACAAAGCGTACCCGGCCTTCTCCAGCAGGGCGTCCGTCTCGGGCAGGCTCAGTTCCAAGGCCACGGCCAGGGCCAGCACGGTCCGTTTGCCCGGCATGTAGCCCTTCCCCGTCCGGATCTTCGAAAAAAGCTTGCGGTCGATGTTCGCCTTCTTGTACACTTCCACGTCAGTCTTGCCCCGGGCGTCGATGAGGCGCAGGAGCGTCGCGTTGAAGGGCTCGTCCAGGTTGCCGATGATCTCCTCCAGGTTGTCCGGCACGCTGCCGCAGGCCCGGCTGTCCAGGTCCGGCACGCTCGTAACCTGGCTTTCGAAGCGGTTCAGGAAACGCTGCGGCGACGTGTCGCGCGCCACGTAGTTCTCGCTCAGATAGGCCTCCACATCGCCCAGCATCTGCCGGCTGACGACAAAGGATTCCTTGTCGAAAACGGCCAGATAGATGTCCAGGTCGTGGTTCCGCAAAAACTCCCGGATGGTTTCCACGGCCACCCGCAGGGCCGCTTCCTTCGGGTAGCCGTAGATGCCGCTCGAAATCAGGGGGAAAGCGACGCTGGCACACCGGTACTCGACGGCCAGCTCCAGGGACGACCAGTAGGCCGAACGGAGCAACGCTTCGCACCGGGAAGCCTCGTTGCCGTGATACACGGGACCGACGGCGTGGATCACGTACCGGGCCGGCAGGGCAAAGCCCGGCGTGACGGCTGCTTTTCCCGTCGGGACCGGCGCCGCCTTGCGGCACGCCTCCTGCATCTGTTCCGCCCCGGCAGCCTGGAAAATGGCGCCGCACACGCCACCGCCCATGGCAAGGCCCGTATTGGCAGCGTTCACCATGGCGTCCACGGGCAATTTCGTAATATCCTGTCGCAAAATCGTAAATGGCATGGCATCCTCCCCGGCACAATCCGGAACTGTACAAAATCAAAATACGAGGGAAGCAAAGAAGGCGCATCCGTCCCCGGGGGCGGATGCGCCGCTTTCCAACAGATCAGGCTTCTTGGGCCGCCGCTTCCTTCAGCTTGTCCGTGTCGATGCCTTCGCCCAGGACCATGTCGGCCGGGCATTTTTCCTTGGCCACGGACAGCATAAGCTTCAACCGGTTCAGCTGGTTGACTTCCGACGCGCCGGCATCGCAGTCCATGGCGACAAGATTGGCGTCCTCGTAGGACCGGCGCATCTCCCGGAAGACGCCTTTGCCCATGATGTGGTTCGGCAGGCAGGCCCAGGGCTGCAGGCAGACGATGTTGCGCACCCCCTCTTCCATCAGCTTCGCCATTTCACCGGGCAGGAGCCAGCCTTCGCCGGCGATGTTGCCCAGGGACACGTGCCGCGCCGCCAGTTCCGCCACCTTGTAGATGGACATGGGAGCCGTAAAGTGCTTCGATTCCCCGAGCGCCTTGCGCATGGGGGCCAGGAAGAAATCGGCCACCTTGATGAACATCCTGCCACCGAGTTTTTTCAGCCACGACCCGTCCAGGAGATCGTGTTTGGAAATGCCGTCAAAGCCCATATACATCATGAAATTCGCCAGTTCCGGCATGACCACTTCCGCGCCTTCACGGGCCAGGACATGTTCGACCCGATTGTTGGCCACGGGGTTGTATTCCGCCAGGATTTCGCCGACGACGCCGACTTTCGGCTTCCACAGGTTCGGCACGAGGGGAATGTTGTCGAATTCGCGGACCAGTTCGCGGATCGTCTTTTTGTATTGGAAATACCCGCCGTTTTCCAATTCGTCTTTGCAGCGGTCCATCCATTTGCGGAAGAGCCGGTCCGTCGAGCCAGGCACGACCTCGTACGGCCGCATGCGGTTCGTCACGTTTTGCAGCAGGTCGCCGTAGACGATGGCCTTAGCCACCTGGATGTAGCCATCGGGATGCATGGAAAATCCGTCTTTTTCCAGGCCGTAGCACGCGAAGACCGGGACTTGCGGGAACCCGGCATTCTTCAGAGCGCGGCGCAGGAGGCTCATATAGTTGGTCGCCCGGCATTCGCCGCAGGTCTGGAAGAGGACGATGCTCGTGTGGTCCGGATCGTATTTGCCGCTCTTCAGGGCCGACAACATCTGCCCGATGACGATGATCGCCGGATAGCACATGTCGTTGTGCACGTACTGCAGGCCCTTGTTGACCGTGTCTTCCTTTTCCGTATGGGGAATGACCAGATGATAGCCGTACTGTTTCAGGACATGCTGAATCAGCTCGAAATGGATCGGCGCCATCTGCGGCGCCAGGATGGTATGCGTTTCTTTGCATTCCGGCGTGAAATGGGGACGTTCCGGCAGGACCAGGGGCTTGTATTCCGTCACCTTGCGGCGGGACAGGACCGCCAGGAGGGAGCGCAGGCGAATGCGGGCGGCCCCGAGGTTCGACACTTCATCCAGCTTGATCATGGTATAGAGCCGGTCGTGGGCTTCCATGATTTCCCGCACCTGGTTCGTCGTAATGGCGTCCAGACCGCAGCCGAAAGACGACAGCTGGATGAGGCTGACCTCCGGATGGGCCGCGGCGAATTCCGCCGCATGGTACAGCCGGGCGTGGTAGCTCCACTGGTTGACGATGTAAAGCTGGTCGTCCTGGACCGGCATATGATAGACCGAGTCTTCCGAAACAATGCACAGGTTGTAGGATTGGATCATTTCGGAGATGCCGTGGTTGATTTCCGGATCGATGTGATACGGACGCCCGACGAGAAGAACGACCTGCAGACCGTGTTCCCTGGCGTAGGCGAGAATTTCCTCCCCCTTGTGCCGTACATCTTCGCGGTACCGCTCCAGCTCCGCGTAGGCCGCGTTCATGGCGTCGGTCAGCTCCCTGTCGGGAATATGCTCCGACGCGAAGGTCTCGATCAGGCGTTCCCGCATGCGTTCCTTGTTGCCGATAGGCAGGAAGGGTTCCAGGAACTGGATGTCCTTTTCACGGAGGATATCCATGTTGTTGCGGATGTTTTCGGCGTAAGTCGCCACAACGGGACAATTGTAATGGTTGCCCGTAGGGTTCGCCTCATCCTCCATGTTATAGGGCAGGCAGGGATAGAAGATTTTCGGCACACCCTTTTCCACGAGGTTCATTACGTGACCGTGGACCAGTTTGGCCGGGTAGCACAGGGAATCGGACGGCACGGTCGCCATGCCTTTGTAGTAGATCTGCGGCGACGACTTGTCCGACAGGACCACTTCGTAACCCAGTTTGGTGAAGAAGGTCGCCCAGAACGGATAATCCTCGAACATATTGAGGACGCGGGGAATGCCGATACGGCCCCGCGGCGCCTTGGCCAGGGGCTTGTAGTAGGCAAAGAGGCGCTCGTTTTTGTACTCGTAGATGTTGGGTGCCTTGTGGGTGTTCTTCGGCTTGCCTTCGCCCCGCTCGCAGCGATTGCCCGTAAAGAAACGGCCTCCGTCGGGGAAGGTCTGCATGGTGACCAGGCAGTGGTTGCCGCAGCCGTTGCAGCGGTAGGACCGGGACGTGACCTGGAAGTTCGCCAGTGCCTCGTCGGGCAGCAGGGAGGAGCGCTGTTCCGGCCGCTCCGCGCTGCTTTCCAGGGCCAGGATGGCGGCGCCGTAGGCGCCCATGAGCCCCGCGATATCCGGGCGGATGACGTTCCGTCCGAGCAGTTTTTCCATGTTGCGCAGGACGGCATTGTTGTAGAACGTGCCGCCCTGGACGACAATATGGTCCCCCAGCTCCTTCACGTCCTTGAGCTGCATGACTTTGAACAGGGCGTTCTTGATGACCGAAAGGCCGATGCCGGCGGAAATGTCCGCCAGGGCGGCGCCTTCCTTTTGGGCCTGCTTGACGCGGGAGTTCATGAAGACCGTGCAGCGCGTCCCCAGGTCGACGGGGGTTTTGGAGTCCATGGCCTTGTCGGCGAATTCCGCCGGCGTCATGTGGAGCCCCTGGGCAAAGTTCTGGATAAAGGAACCGCAGCCGGCGGAGCAGGCCTCGTTCAGGGTAATCTTTTCGATGTTGCCGTCATGGATCTGAAAGCATTTCATGTCCTGGCCGCCGATGTCCAGGACACACGTGACCTCGGGACAAAACTCCCGGGCAGCGCGGTAGTGGGCGAAGGTTTCCACTTCGCCGGCATCGGCGTGGAGGGCCGCCTTGACGATATTTTCGCCATACCCCGTGGACAAGGCACCTGCCACATAGGTTCCCTCCGGCATGGCCCGGTAGAGGCCGCGCACTTCGCGGATGACGACATCCAGGGGCGCGCCCTGGTTGCTGCCGTAGTCCGTGTAGAGGATTTCCTTGTCCCGGCCGATGGCAACGATTTTCGTCGTCGTGGAGCCGGCGTCGATGCCCAGGTAGATCGGGCCGCGGTACGCGGCCAGCTCGCCCCGTTTCACTTTATCTTTGGCGTGGCGGGCCAGGAATTCCTGATATTCCTCGTCATTGTGGAAGAGGGCCAGCCGTTCGTCCCGCGCAATGCCGTAACTGCCCTGGGCCTTGTCCAGGTTCTTCACCAGGGCGGCGTAGTCCAGGACTTTCGTTTCCTGGGAGAGCGCGCAGCCGATGGCGACGAAGTAGGCGCCGTCGGCCACTTCGACGACATTTTCCGGCTTCATTTCCAGCGTCTCGATAAACCGTTTCTTCAGTTCCGGCAAGAAGGTCAGGGGCCCGCCCAGAAAGGCGACGTTCCCCTTGATTTCCCGGCCTTGGGCCAGGTTGCCGATGGTCTGGTTCACGACGGCCTGGAACACGGACCGGGCAATATCCTCCCGGGACGCGCCATCGTTCATCAAGGCCTGGATATCCGTTTTGGCAAAGACGCCACAGCGGCTGGCAATGGTATAAATCCGCTTCGCCTTGGCGGCTAGGTCGTTCAGGCCCTTGGCATCCGTGTCCAGAAGGGCCGCCATCTGGTCGATGAAGGCGCCGGTGCCTCCGGCGCAGACGCCGTTCATCCGTTCTTCCGGCGCCGCCCCGAAATACATGATCTTCGCGTCTTCCCCACCCAGTTCCACCATGGTGTCCGTCTGGGGAATCAAATTCTTGACGGCCGTCGCCGCCGCGATCACTTCCTGCACAAAAGGAAGCTCCAGCCGTTGGGCGATGCCCATGCCGGCAGAGCCCGTCAGGGCAAAATGGAACGGTTCCCTGCCGACGACCTCCCGCAAGGCTTTCAGGTTCTTTGTCAAGGCATGGGGAATATCGGAAAAATGGCGTTCGTAACTCTTGTACAGAATCCGGTCCGCCTCGTCCAGCACCACCGTCTTGATGGTCGTGGACCCGATATCGATGCCGACTTTCAGTTCACTGGTCATACGTACACTCCTCAATCTATTTGATAAAAAATCCTTCCCGGGCAGGCCCTGCCGAATGAAAGCTCCGCCTGTCCCCGTTCCCGTTCCGGGCAGCCAGCCGAATGGAGGCTTCGTTGCCAGACCTGGAAACGCCCCTGCTCCGCCGCGGACCGAATGGAAGTCCTGCCGGAGCCATGCCGCAGGTCCAAATGGGGACACCACGCCATTATCATTTTATTATATACCTATTCACTGGAAAATACATCCCCTATTTCACATTTAATGTAGAAAACAAAAAAAGCCCCGAAAAAGGCAGGACCTGGACGCCAGCCGGGACCCTGCGTTTCCGAGACAGGATTTTAAAAAAAATTGGCACTCGCCTATTGACAGTGCTAACGGACTGTGTTACTATACTTCTAGAGGCAAAAGTCAAAAGGTCAATCATGAAGGACCGGGAACCAAGCCCCTAAACTTACCAATTCGAAACTGCATAGATGATGGGAGGAATGTATCATGATGTTTCCGAGTATTTTTGGCGAAAATGTATTGGACGACTGGAACGACGAAAACTATGGCCTGATGAACCCGTCCGCCTTCTTCGGCAAGGGATCTCCCCTGTACGGCAAACATGGCGGCAACATTATGAAGACCGATATCCGCGAAACGGACAAGACCTACGAAATGGATATCGACCTGCCGGGATTCTCGAAGGATAACATCCAGATCCAGCTCGACAAGGGTTATCTGACCATCGTGGCGTCGAAGCTCCTGGACAAGGAGGAAAAGGACCAGAAAGGCGCCTATATCCGCCAGGAACGTTACAGCGGCACCTGCAGCCGCAGCTTCTACGTCGGCGGCGGTGTGACCACGAACGACGTGAAAGCCCGGTTCGAAGACGGTGTCCTGAAGCTGAGCATCCCCAAGAAAGACGAAAAGGAACTGGACCAGAACAAGTACATCGCCATCGAAGGCTGATGCCTGCGCGCCCGTTCCGGACGCATCCCCTAACCCCCTCTTTTTCTCTCTCTGTCAGCCACCCCCTGACACGGGCCGGCCGCTCCCCAGCGGCCGGCATTTTTTATGCCGCGACGGACGGGGGCCAGGGCCCCGTCAGGGCCGGCGGCCCAGGACGAGCAGTCCGAACAGACGGCTGTGCCGGGCCAGGGCGTGGATGCACACGCCGGCCGCCAGGGACGTGCCCAGCACCAGGGCGTAATAGAGCAGGATCGGCACCTGATGGAACGAAATGCCCAGACGGCCGAACAGGGAGTACCAGACTTCCATAAAGTAGGGATGGATCAGGTAAATGACCATGGAATAAGCCGACAGGACTTTGAGGAACAGGAGTTTCCGGTGGGCTAAGCGCTCCAGGACGGCGCAGAAAAAGGAAATCCAGCACACTGTGTAGAGCAGGCCTTCCGGCGTGAGCTGCGTCAGCTGCCCCGGAATGTCCGCCAGCTTCATGCCCTGCGCCACGTAACCGTAAAAGCTGTGCAGGTAGACGGCGCAGGAGGCGGCAAAGGCGGCAAACGTCACCGCCAGGCGGCGGCGCAGCCAATCCCGCAGGGCTTCTTCATGGACGGCGCACAACCCGCCCAACACGAAGACAAAACCATAGAACAGGGGGATGTAGTTGATACGCTCATTCAGCAGCCGGATGATGATCTTGTATTGTGCCGTCCAGGCTGGATACGTCCAGTAGACGGCGTTCCAGTGGTACAGCCAGAGCTGCAGGCCTGCCAGGACGGCCAGGCACGCCGCCGTTCCCGCGCGGGACGGCTGGTTCACGAGCCGTACGAGGCCCCGCCACCATGGCAGGGTAATATAAAAGCCCAGCAAGAGGACCAAAAAGTAGATATGGTAGCACCCTTCGCCCAACAGGAGCTTCACCAGCAAGACCGACGGGGCGAAGGTCCCATCCGGCCGGATCATGTCTTCCCACTGCCACAGGCGGATGTAGAACAAGGACCAGACCAGGTAGGGAATGCCCACGGTCCGCAAGTGATGCCGGACCGAAGCCACGTAGTCCAAAGGCTGGCGCAGGGCGTCGTTGCAGAAAAGGCCGTAGCCGGAAATAAAGAAAAAGGCCGGTACGGCAAAGCGGGTAAAAATCTGCAGGAGCAGGAACAGGTCCAGTCGCGGCGTGCCACTGGACAGGACGAAGGTACCGACGTGGATGCCGATAACCCCCAGCATGGCCAGGCCCCGCAGGTTGTCGATCACGAGATTGCGTTTCAAAATGGAAAATCCTCCCCGAAACCAGAAATCTTCTTGGAAAGCCCCTTTATTATATCATACCGGGGCCGACAGAAAGCAGGCCGGCCGGAAGGACGCAAAAAAAATCCTCCCCGCCTATGCGGAGAGGATTGGTTGCTGCATCAAGCTTCTTTCTCATCAACGGGATAGACGCTGATCTGGCGGCCATCACGGCCGACGCGCTCGAATTTGACTTTACCGGCGATTTTCGCGTAAATGGTATAGTCACGGCCCATGCCGACGTTCTTGCCGGGATGGAATTTCGTGCCGCGCTGACGCATGATAATGCTGCCGGCAGTCACTACCTTGTCTTCGTGAGCCTTGATGCCCAGGCGCTGTGCGTTGGAATCACGGCCGTTGTGGGAAGAACCGGTACCTTTCTTATGTGCATGTAACTGCAGGATAATTTCAAACATTCGTACTTTCACCTCCATGTTCGCGGAATCGAACATCTTTGGGACACTTCTTTGCCAACTGTTCCAAGACCAGTACCATGGGCCGAAGAATCAGCCGGCTCCGTTCGTCCGGTGCCTGACAGAGTTTGACCTCGAGCAGGCCTTTCTTTTTGTCCAGTTTTTGGGAAACAGGAATTTTTGCTTCTTCCGTCAAGCCGAGCAGGGCCACCTGCGTTACCGCCGAGACCCAGGCACAGACGACGCTCTGCCCGGACTCCGCGTCTTGCGCGTGTCCCCTGGAGCGGAACCCCGTATAGTCACCCGACTTGTTTACGAAGACTTCGAACGTAATCATAGGAATCGATTACGCCTGAATCCCGCTGATCTTGACCGTCGTGAAAGGCTGGCGATGGCCGGCACGTTTGCGGTAATTGGACTTCGCTCTGTATTTGAAGACCAGGATCTTGTCTGCTTTGCCCTGTTCTACAACCGTAGCGGTTACCTTCGCGCCTTCGACTACCGGTTTGCCAACGGTGACTTCGCCGTCGTTTACGATAGCCAGAACTTCGTCAAATACGACTTCTGCGTCTTTTTCGGCATTCAGTTTTTCCACGTTCAGGACGTCGCCTTCCTGGACACGGTACTGTTTGCCGCCGGTTTTGATGATTGCGTACATATGATGCACCTCCCTTGTCGTATACTCGCCGATTTCGGTACCTTCCGGACGGAAGGATTTACGGGACCTCGTCGCGCGGTTGGGGACGGAGCGATTCCGGACGGAATCGTCCATACTGAAGAATGATACCACGGACCCAGTCCGTTGTCAACTTAAATCGTATAGAACCACGTTTCGGCCTGTTCCAGGTCCTTGGGTCTGGAAGCGGGCTTGTTCTCGTTGTTGAAATGCAATTCCTGGCTCTTGATGCTCACATTGGAACCGGCCGGCACGGACATGGTGATAAACGTATTGCCGCCGATGACGGAATCGTGGCCAATGACCGTATCGCCGCCCAGGATGGACGCGCCGGAATAAATCGTGACATTGTCCTCGATGGTCGGGTGTCGCTTTTTGCCGTGAAGCTTTTGGCCGCCGCGGGTTGACAAGGCGCCGATCGTCACGCCCTGGTAGACCTTGACGTTGTTGCCGATGACCGTCGTCTCGCCGACGACGATACCCGTCCCGTGGTCGATGAAAAAGTTCCGCCCGATCGTGGCGCCGGGATGGATGTCGATGCCCGTCTTCCCGTGGGCGTATTCCGTCATGATCCGGGGCAGCATGGGTACATTCAGTTCGTAGAATTCGTGGGCCAGGCGGAAGACCATGATGGCGTACATACCGGGATAGCAATAGATGATCTCGTCCGTGCTGAAGGCCGCCGGATCGCCGTCGAACTCGGCCTGTACGGTGGAATCGACGAGATCCCGGATTTTCGGGATGCGCGACAGGAATTCCAGGGCCAGCTCCTGCCCGCGGGCCTGGCACGCGCGAAAATCCTTATCCTGGTATTCCGGCAGGAAGCGGATGAACCGCGTAATCTGCTTGCTGAGATTGAACAGGACATCTTCCACCAAGGTCTGCAAATTGTTTTCCATGGTGTAGTACCGGTAGGATTTGATGCGGAAATACCCGGGAAAGAGGATTTTCTGCAGCTTGTCCAGAATGTCGATGACCACCTCCATGTCCGGCCCGGAAAAGCCCGCGCTCTTGTCGATGGTGCGTCCCTTGCCGTAGTCTTCGAGGATGGTATCGGAGATTTTTTTGATTCGTTTTTCCAAATTCGCCATAGGTATTCCCCCCTTGCGGTAATATCTTATTATAGCAGATACGGAAGGGGATGGGTCAACGGACTTTACAAAATCCCTCGTTTTTTGTCAAGTTTCCCCCGTAGACAGGCCGTTCGTTGCAAAGCAGGGCAAATCTGTTATAATGGACTTGATCGGTCCGGATGGCTTGCCCCGTCAGGCGGCAAGGTCCGGACACAGGGTCGCCAGTATTATTTTGCGAGGGAGAAAGGGGTACATCATGTTAGAAAAGCCGGAATTAAAGGCCGTAGACGAAGAAATCTACCGTGCCATTGAATTGGAGAAAGACCGCCAACAGAACAATCTGGAAATGATCGCGTCGGAAAACCACACGTCCGTCGCCGTCATGGAAGCCATGGGCAGCGTCATGACGAACAAATACGCCGAGGGATATCCGGGACACCGTTACTACGGCGGCTGCCAGTTCGTGGATATGGCGGAAACCCTGGCCATCGAGCGGGCCAAGGAACTCTTCGGCGCGGAACACGCCAATGTCCAGCCCCATTCCGGCGCCCAGGCCAACATGGCGGTCTATTTCGCCACGCTGAAGCCGGGAGATACGGTCCTGGGCATGGACCTGTCCAACGGCGGCCATCTGACCCACGGCAGCCCTGTCAACGCGTCGGGGATGCTGTACCATTTCCACGGCTACGGCCTGAACAAGGATACACAGCGCATCGACTACGACGAAGTCGCCCGGATGGCTAAGGAATACCATCCGAAGATGATCGTCGCCGGCGCCAGCGCCTACCCCCGCACCATCGATTTCGCCAAATTCGCCGAAATCGCCCATGACAATGGGGCCCTGCTCTTTGTCGACATGGCCCATATCGCGGGCCTCGTCGCCGCCGGGTATCATCCGAGTCCCGTGCCCTACGCCGATATCGTCAGCACGACGACCCACAAGACCTTGCGCGGTCCCCGCGGCGGCCTGATCCTGTGCCGTGAACAGTTCGGCAAGGCCATTGACAAGGCCGTGTTCCCGGGCATGCAGGGCGGCCCGCTCATGCATGTCATCGCCGCCAAGGCCGTCGCCTTGAAGGAAGCCCTCCTGCCCTCCTTCAAGGAATACGCCCACGGCATCGTGACGAACGCCCAGGCCCTGGCGGACGAACTGCTCAAGGGCGGCTGCAATCTGGTCACGGGCGGTACGGACAACCACCTGATCCTCATCGACGTCCGCAACAAGGGCCTCAATGGCAAACAGGCGGAAAAACTGCTGGACACGGTCCACATCACGGTCAATAAGAACACGGTACCGAACGAAACCGAAAGCCCCTTCGTCACGAGCGGCATCCGTCTGGGCACGGCGGCCCTCACGACGCGCGGCATGAAGAAAGACGACATGCGCGTCATCGGCCAGGTCATGGTCGATATCCTGAACCACCCGGGCGACGAAACCGTCACGGCCCACTGCAACGCCCGCATCGCCGAACTGTGCCAGAAATACCCCCTTTATCCGGACGTGGAATAACCGGAAGCGGAATGGCCGCACTGCTGCCGGCATCACGCCGTCACCCCAAAAACACGAAAACCCCGCGCGAGCGGGGTTTTTTCTTTGCCCTGTTTCCGCTGCCGTCCTTGCCGCCATCCTGAAGGCGGGGCGTTCCCTACGAGGCGGCGCCGGACTTACCAGGCCGCCACGGCGCCGTCGGCCCGCGGTTCCGTCGCGCCGCGCAGGACGCCGTCTTCCCCGCGCAGGATGACCTGGCCGCGGCCGAAGCCCGTAAAGTCCCGGGCCACGGTGATTTCGTGTCCCCGGTCACGCAGGGCCTGGGCCACCCCGGCACCGAACCCTTCTTCCAGCATAATCTTTTTGCCGCCGGTCCACTGCCACCGCGGGGCATCCAGGGCCTCCTGCGCGTCGAGGCCGAAATCGAGGAGGTTCATGAGAAGCTGCACGTGTCCCTGGGGCTGCATATACCCGCCCATGACGCCGAAGGGGCCGACAGGACGGCCGTCCTTCATCAAAAAGCCCGGAATGATAGTGTGATACGGTTTCTTACCCGGCACGAGGACGTTGGCCGCCCACTCGTCCAGCCGGAAACTGGATGCCCGGTCGTTCAGGGAAATGCCCAAGCCCGGGATGGTAATGCCGCTGCCGAAGCCTTGGAAGTTGCTCTGGATAAAGGATACCATATTTCCTTCCCCGTCGGCGACGCACAAATAGACCGTACCGCCGCAGTCGGGATCCACGGGATGGGGCAGCAGAGCCTCCGCGCCGATTTCCGCCGCCCGCCGCGCCGCGTACGCGTCGCTGAGCAGATAGCCTGTATCCATCCGCATGCAGCGCGGGTCCGTAATGTATTCCATGCCGTCCGTGAAGGCCAGCTTCATGGCTTCCAGCTGGCGGTGTACCGTATCCTCGTCGTCCCGGTCTGCCCGCGTACCCAGGTGCTGCAGGATATTCAGCGCCATCAGGGCCACGATGCCATGTCCATTCGGGGGAATTTCGCACACGTCCCAGCCATGATACGATAGACGGATCGGCTCGACCCACTCGGCCCGGTACAGTTCCAGGTCTTCCCGGCGGAGGTATCCGCCCGTCGCGCGGGAAAAGGCGTCGATGGCGGCGGCGATGGAGCCCCGATAGTAACTTTCACAGCCTGTTTCCGCAAGCCGGCGCAGGGTCTTGGCGTGGCACGGGAAACGCCGCCGTTCACCCGGTTTCGGCGCGCCGCCGTCCAAAAAAGTTTCGAAGAAGGGCGCGAAAGCCGGCTCGTCCCGATACGGCGCGAAGGCCTCTTCGTCCTGCGCCCACAGGTACGACGTGACGGGCTGGGTGGGAACGCCGCTTTCGGCATACCCAATGGCCGGTCCGAAGAGTTCCTGGAAGGGCAGGCGGCCGAAGCGGCGATGCAGTTCTGCCCAGGCCGACGGCGCCCCAGGTACGGTCACGGAAGCCCAGCCGCGGGCCGGCATGGTCTGGAAGCCAGCGCGGCGCATGGCGTCCCGCGTCAACAGGCGCGGCGCCCAGCCGCTGCCGTTGAGGCCGAAGAGTTTCTTTTCTTCCTCGCTCCAGACGATTGCAAAGGCGTCGCTGCCCAGGCCGTTGCTCGTCGGCTCCAGGACTGTCATGGCGATTGCCGTGGCTACGGCGGCGTCGACCGCATTGCCGCCCCGTTTCAACATATCCAGCCCGGTCTGGGCCGCCAGGGCCTGCGAGGTACAGACCATCCCCCGGTCGCTGTACACGACGCTGCGCCGCGACGGATACCGGTGTTCGTATGTTTTCCGTTCTGCTTCCATGTCCCAGCCTCCTGAAAGATACATCTTATTTGTCCCTATTGTAGCACACTCAGGGAGGGACTGCAGGTCCGCGACCATGATTCCCCCGTTCTCCACCTTGCCGAGTGCCGCCAAGATTTATTCCAGTGTGTATGCCATGTTTGTTCCTCCTGCCCGCCTGGGGCAATTTGATGTATATAGAGCGGCGCCTGGCCG
>OMWZ01000013.1 GCA_900314855.1 uncultured Selenomonadales bacterium | reverse complement strand
GTCGGCCCGCGACCCATCGTGGCGGCCGAAGTGCCCCGTTACGGCAAGTTCATCCAGGATTACTACATGGTGCGTCCGGGTATCACCGGCATGTGGCAGACCAGCGGCCGCAGCGATATCGATTACGCGGAGCGCGTCGCCATGGACTCGTGGTACGTGCGCAACTGGAACATCTGGTTCGACGCGGTCCTGCTGTGGCGCACGTTTTCCGTCGTATTCAGCAAAAAAGGGGCGTATTGAGGAGGATGTATGACCAGCTTTCGTTTTTGGGAAATTTTCCGCTTCGTCCTCGTCGGCGGAGGCTGTTTCCTCCTCGAATACGGCCTGCTCTACGCCCTGACGGAGTATGCGGGCCTGCACTACCTGTGGTCGGCGGCGGCCGCCTTCGTCGTATCCCTGTTGGTCAACTACTGGTTGTGCGTCGCCGTCGTCTTCCGAGGCGCCGGGAAACAGGACTTTTCGCAGCGCTTCCTCTTTCTCGGGTCCAGCGTCGCCGGCCTCGTCATCAACCAGGCCTGCATGTGGCTCCTCGTGGACAAGGCCGGCCTGTACTACATGGTTGCCAAAGTCATTACGTCGGCCGTCGTCATGGTGTGGAACTACGTCTTGAAGCGCAAAGCCGTGACGGGAAAGATGTAGGGCGCGTCTCGTCCCGCAAAGGGCGGAATCGACAAAGAAAAAGGACGGCGGGCGCTCCGGCAGGTGCCGGAGGCTCGTCGTCCTTCCCGGAAATCCGGCTCGTACCGATGGGCACGGGCCGGACTTTTTTTATGATTTTTTGGCAATTACGTTCCGGTGTTCCGGATAGTCCTTGTTCACGCGCACGCGCTCGATCGTGGGCTTGCCGTCCTTATCATGCGCCAGGGCTTTCCGGCTCTTCGGCTTGTGGTGGCTTTTGGCCAGTTCCGAAACGCATACGAAGCAGTGACGGACTTCATTCCAGATGACTTTGTAGATTTTGTTCATCTTCCCATTTCCCTCCCCATTGTTTGCGGCTCGCCGGTTTCCCCTCCCGGCAGGCTGCGGCAATACAAAAAACCCGCGATACCAGACAGGTAAAGCGGGAAATTTTTCCGGGACCTTACGAGCAGCCTTATCATATTATTACATATCTTTAAATGCAATATATCGCACGCTGCCATTTTTTCGCTGCCGGACAGGGCTGCCGCCACGGCGGGGCAAACGAAGACGCGGCCGCCTGCCGGATCGTTCTCCATCCGGCGGGACAGCCGCGCTGTTGTTTTTCGATATGGTTTTGTCCGGTTTCCCGGAAGGGGTTCCGACGCCCGGCAAGTCAGAGCACGGCCGGGACTTCTTCGTCCTCTGGCGTGGGGGGAATCTCGCGGCGCAGGTCGTGCTGGGTCATGCTGGCCACGCAGGAATCGGACCAGACATTTTCTGCCGTTTCAATCATATCGATAATGGTATAGATCGGCAGGATGATGCCCATAAGGCCGATGG
Organism: uncultured Selenomonadales bacterium; assembly: GCA_900314855.1. Taxonomy (GTDB): domain Bacteria; phylum Bacillota; class Negativicutes; order Acidaminococcales; family Acidaminococcaceae; genus Succiniclasticum. The sequence goes on along the minus strand of OMWZ01000013.1, from coordinate 82,774 downwards.
GGGCGCCGATGCCGCTCATAAGGGACAGAGTCAGGAAATAGCAGCCCATGGGGACGCCGGCATTCCCGATGGCCGACAGGACGGCGACGAAAAGCCAGGCGATCATGCCGCCCAAGGTCAGTTCCATGCCGGCGTTCTGCATGACGAAGAGGCTCGTGACGAGGATGAAGGCGGCGCAGCCGTTCATGTTGATGGTGCAGCAGATTGGCAGCAGGAAGCGGGAAATGGCCGGATTGATGCGCATGTTCTGTTCCGCCGACGCGATGGTGACGGGCAGGGTGGCCGCCGAGGACTTGGTGAAGAGGGCCACCGCCAGGGCCGGGCTCATGCGGCGGAAGACCTTGACGGGATTCAGGCCGCGGGCCGCGAGGAAGAGCGGCAGCACGAGGAAGAACTGGATCAGGTTCCCGCCAATGACGACGGCCGTGTATTTGCCCAGGGCGCCGACGATGAATCAGGGTGAAGAGGACTTCCTGCGCGCCCAGGATACCTTTCAGCAGGGTATCGCGGTTTTCCGTTTTCGGCATAAAGGCCAGGGCCAGGCCGACGGCAGCGGCAATGAACAGGATGGACAGGACGTTGCCCGACAGGAAAGGCTGCAAGACGTTATTCGGGATTACCGTCAGGAAATGGTCGTAATAACTCGTGTGCTGGACCAGGTTCTGCGGGACCTTGGCGGCGCCGGCGCCGATGACATCGGCCGGCAGGTTGCCCGGCGCGATCCACAGGAACAGGGCCAGGCCGACGACGGCGGCGCTGATGGTGGTCAGCAGGGTGTAGACCAGGGCATGGCCGAAAATCTGCCGCGTCTCCTTTTTCGCCCCCAGGGCGGAGAGGGTCGTCATGACGGCCAGGGCGATGGTCGGTACGGCCACAAACTGGAAGAGCCGCGTAAAGACGCTGGCGATGAAATTGAATAAAGCGTTCAGGGTGGGGATATTCATCCAACCCAAGATGCCACCCAGCACCAGGGCGACAATCCACAAAACGAATTGACGCCCCTGGCGGAGGGGGTTGTTTTGACGCAGGACTTCCTGCGCCGTTGCGTTGACATTCTGTTTTTCCGTAGACATAATCCTTCCCTCTCTCCAGACCGTTCCAAACCCACGGAAATCGCGGCCTGACGTGATTGATGGTAAATATTTCCCGTGTGTGTTATTCGTATCGTACCACAGGTAAAGCGGAAAATCAATAAAACATATAAATTTACTATGAAATTAGGGGAATCTCGCGGGGGCGCGCCGCGAAAGAGGGGAAGAAAATGCAATATATGATACATTTTTCAGCAGGATAAAAAAAGCCCCCGGCGGGGGAAGGTTCCGGATGTGCCGGTCCCGCCGCCCCGTCGGGGCCGCGTCAGGCGTCCCGCAGGGGAGCCAGCGCGTGTTTCAGTTTGCGCAGCGCCGCGCGGTGCTCTTTATAAACGGTATTGATGTGACAGCCGAGCCGGGCGGCGATTTCTTTGAACGACAGGTCGTCGTAATAATGCAGCTGGATCACCTGCCGTTCCCGCTCGCCCAGTTGGGCCACCTGGCGGCAGATCAGGCGGTGCGTCTCTTTCCGCAGGCAGGCCGTCTCGGGGCTTTCGCCGCGGCAGTCGTCCCTGCTTTCCAGACAGGCCTGTACCCGCCTGTCGGCGAAATCCGTGGCCCGTTCGCGGGCCCGCCGGCGGATTTCCTGCCGCAGCAGGGACAGCAGATAACGGGATACGCAGGTCTTGACAAGCCCGCCGGACTTGTCCGCCGCCACGGGGTCTTGCTGGTGGCAGGCGAAGTGGAGCAGGCCCGCGCGGGCGTTTTCATAGCTTTGTTCCGGCCCCCAGGTTCCGTAGAACAAATCCCGTTTCGCTACGTTGCGGACAATCCCCTCGGTCCGTTCCAAAAGCTCCTCCAGGGCCTCCCGGCTGCCATGGCGGGCTCTCCGCAGCAAATCTTCCAGTTCCGATTCCTCCCATTCCTCAATCGTTGAATCCATGGAGTCTCCTTTATGAAAAGTAACGGTCTCCCCTCCGCCGGCGGCCGCGCCGCGTCCGGCCCGCGTCCCCCAGGACAGGCAGCGCCTGTTCCGCGTGCCGGCAGGTCGGAGTGAAGTTCTTGTTTCACCATAGCAGAGGGAGGGGAAAATGTCAACAGAAAAGTCTGAAAATTCAATCCCCTTTTACAAACTGCTTCCGGCAAAGCTTCTGATACAGCGCGCCATAAGGCCCGGCCCAGACGATGTCCCTGGCTTCCCCGGGAGTTATCCAGCGCCACGTGTCGCCGCTTTCGGGGAAGGACCGGTCCGGATGGCCCGTGCCGGTCACGCGGGCGGCGTAGACCCGGATGTCCCAGACGCGGCTGGAGAAGACGTGGCGGATAGCGGCGCAGGGGTTGTCCTCCACGACGGGCGCCGACGGCAGGAGAGAGGCGGCCTTGCGTCGCGCGCCGGCCGCGCTTGCGGCTGCGGCCTGTGCTGCCGCGCGGTCCGCGGTTTCCGTGACCCCGCAGGACAGGAGTTCCATCATGCCCGCCAGCAGGCCGCTGTCGGGACGGCGGTGGACCAGCAGGCGGTCTTCCCCATCCTTCAGCCACAATGCGGCGACGTGCTCCACCGGTACGTGTTTGCGGACGACGCGCAGGGGCAGTTTCTGTTCCCTGCCGGCGCGGTGGGCGAGGCAGAGGCCCGCCAGGGGGCAGTCCCCGCAGCGGGGCGCGCGGGGAACGCAAAGCGTGGCCCCCAGGTCCATGAGGGCTTCGTTGAAGTCGCCGGGACGGTCCGCCGGCAGCTGGCTTTGGACGAGGCCCGTCACATGGCGCCGCACCGGCGTGGACAGGATATTTTCCTCGATTAGGTAAAGGCGGGCGAAGACGCGGAGAACGTTGCCGTCGATGGCCGGCTCGCGCAGGCCGAACGCCAGGCTCAGGATGGCGCCGGCCGTGTAGTCGCCGATGCCCTTGAGCGTGCGGATTTCCGCCCGTGTGGACGGCATGATGCCGCCGTAGCGGCGCAGGATGTCCCGGGCCGCTGTTTGCAGGTTTCGGGCCCGGGAGTAGTAGCCCAGCCCCTGCCAGTGCCGCAGGACGTCGTCCGGATTCGCCCCGGCCAGGGTGGCGATGTCCGGAAAGCGTTCCATCCACCGGAGATAATAGGGCCGTACCGCTTCCACTTTGGTCTGCTGCAGCATGATTTCCGACACCCAGACCTGGTACGGGTCCCGCGGGGCCGGCGTGCGCCAGGGCAGGTCGCGGCGGTGGGCGTCGTACCAGGCGAGCAGGACCGGCGCCCAGGCGTGGCCGGACAGGGATACGTTGTTTTCCGCCGCAGGCAAGGGATGGCAGGGAGCTTTTTTCGTCATGGGAACCACCTTTGTGCTGAACTATCCACCCAGTGGGTAAGATTTCCTGTATTATCCAGGAAGACAGGTTACATTTTATCAATTTTTATGGCTTTTTTCAACGGAAGGGGTTGCATTCTCCGGCAACCCGTGTATAATAGAATCATTCGATAACTGAACATTTGTGGATGATCCATATGGGAGAACGATGTATATCTGCCGAAGGAGTCAAACTCTCAGGCGCTTTCCGTCGGAAAGCGGAACCATATGTGGACACAACTCTGGAGAGTCCCGCAAGGGCGCCGAAGGTGCACGATGGCCGCACGCCATCTTATCTCTCAGGCAAAAGGACAGAGTCTGGCACAGGATTGGGGTTGGCAGGACAGCCGCCTGGTCCCTGTGTATGCTTGGGCTTGTCTCCGGAGGTTCGGGGATAAGCTTTTTTTATAGCGTACACGCGGAAAGGAAGGATCTGGAAATGGATTTTATGGAATTATTGAACAGTGTGGACAGCTTCGTCTGGGGACCGCCCCTGCTGATCCTGCTCGTCGGTACCGGCATCTGGCTGACCCTGCGCCTGGGCGTGCTGCAGCTGCGGAACCTGCCCCTGGCGCTGGGCCTGATCTTTAAGGCCAAGAGCAACGGCGCGGGCGACACGTCGTCTTTCCGGGCGCTGTGCACGGCCCTGGCGGCTACTATCGGTACGGGCAACATCGTCGGTGTCGCCACGGCGGTCAAGGCCGGCGGCCCCGGCGCCCTGTTCTGGATGTGGGTCGCCGCCTTCTTCGGCATGGCGACCAAGTACGCCGAAGGCCTGCTGGCGGTCAAATACCGCAGCTACGATGAAAAGGGCGAAGTCGTCGGCGGCCCTATGTTCTACATTGAAAACGGCATGGGCAGGCAGTGGCGTCCCCTGGCCGTCTTCTTCTCCGCCGCCGGCGTCCTCGTGGCCTACTTCGGCATCGGGACCTTTGCCCAGGTCAATTCCATCGTGGACATTACGCGCTTGTCCATCGGCCTGGATCCCCTGTACACGGCCATCATCCTGACGGTCCTCGTGGCGGCGGTCACTTTGGGGGGGCTGAAGAGTATCGCTGCCGTGGCCAGCAAAATCGTTCCCGCCATGGCGGTCATCTACTTCCTCTCCACGGTCGGCTTCCTGCTGATTTTCGCCGATAAGGTTCCCGCGGCCATCCTGCTGGTCCTGCAGGACGCGTTCACGCCGACGGCGGCCATGGGCGGCTTCGCCGGCGCGACGGTCATGGTTGCGATGCGGTCCGGTATCGCCCGCGGCGTCTTCTCCAATGAATCGGGCCTGGGCTCCGCCCCGATCGTGGCGGCGGCGGCCAAGACGAAATGGCCTGCGGAACAGGGCCTTGTTTCCATGACCGGTACCTTTATCGATACGATCATTATCTGCACCCTGACGGGCCTGACTCTAGTTGTCAGCGGCCTTTGGACGGGGGACCTGAACGGCGCCGCCCTGACGCAGGCCGCCTTCCTCCAGGCGTATCCCGCAGTGGGCAACTACGTCCTCATGGTCGGCCTGGTCCTCTTCGCCTTCACGACGATTCTCGGCTGGAACTACTACGGAGAACGGTGCATCGTCTATCTGGCCGGGGTCAAGGCCATTATGCCGTACCGCGTCATTTTTATCATCCTCATCGCCTGTGGCGCCTTCCTGAAACTGGAAGCCATCTGGGTCCTGGCGGATATCGTCAATGGCCTCATGGCCATTCCGAACTTGATTGCCCTGCTGGCCCTGAGCGGCGTTGTCGTCAAAGAGACGAAGCGCTACTTTAAGCATGCCGCCTTGGGCGACTTGAATGAAGTGGATGGCCTGCAGCCGGAAACAGCAGAAGAATACGCCCGCCATTCCCAGGCGGTCGTGGTGCAGAAAGCCTGACCTTTTCGCCGGGATGTCTTCCTGGGGCGGCTTGTCCTGTTACGGACTGTTTTGCTGCCCGCCGGGGGACTCCCGCACACGAAAGGGGCTGTGGAAAAAATGATTTCTCATTTTTTCACAGCCCCTTTTTTATTGGTTCTTCCCTAAAATTTACAGGCCTCTGGCCGGTTTGCCGCAGTCCCTTTCGTAATTTCGTCACCGTCTCCTTTTTTGCCGCGTCCCTTTTCGGGGAAGAGCACGGCTGCCGTGACGGGCAGGGCCGCTGTTACTGGAGCAGGACGGGGCGAACCGTCGGGCCTGTTCCGGTATCCCCGTCCGGTTCCGGTGGGGGTAGTTGGTCGCGGAGGGCCAGGCGGCGCCATTGTTCCGGATCCTGCGCGCCGTCCAGGAGAGTCTGGATACGGGCGTGCATTTCTTCCGGATCCGGCAGGAGCAGGAGTTCCGACAAGGCGCGACGCAGGGCCGGGGTGACGGTCTGGGGCGGCCACTGGAGCAGGATGATGACGCCGGTCCAGCGGACGGGGAAGGCCTGGCTGCGCAGGGCGGCCCGCACGTAGGGGACCGCCTCTTTGCAGGGTTGGTCCGCCAGGCAGTCGCGGAGGGCCTGGAAAAGGGGGTCGTCGAACGACCAGGGGAGCTCCCCGAGCGGGGCAAGGATGCCGAAGAGGGCCCGGCAGCGCTGGCGGCGGTAATAGGCGTAGAAATCAGGCCACACGTCGATTTCCAGGACCTGGGCCAGGGACACGAGTTCGGGACGGATGGGACGGGGTCCCCGCAGGGCGTCCCGCACTTCCCGGAAGTGGTCGGTCCGGCAGAGCAGGGCGTCGCAGCGTCCCAGCAGGAGCTGGAGCCGGTTCGGATCCAGCTGCCCGTATGCCGGCGCTTCCGTCAGGGCGGCCAGATGGTTGCGGATCATGTCCAGGTTCAGGAGAAAGTCCGGATCTGCCGCGTAGGGCTCCCCGCCCTGCAGCAGGGCGTCCACGAGAGGCCCCAGGGCCGGTCGGGCCCGGGGCGGCGTGAGGACGGCCGAGAACGGGAAGGGCGCGGCCTCCAGAGGCTGCAGGTATGACGCGGTATACGCTGCCAGGAGCCGCGCCGCGCGGAGAAACTGCGGCCGGGACAGTCCGCCTGCTTCCAGGCGGGCCCGGACGCCGCCCTGTTCGAGCAGATAGCCGCTCACGTCGGGCCAATAGACGCGGCCGGCGACGGAACGCTGCAGAATCCACGCTTTTTGTTTCGGCGTGTCATAGTCCAGCAGGGCTGAGACGAGCAGATTGCCGAACCGCCAGGTGGAGCGGGCCAGGGTCCACAGTTCGCGCTGGGGCCGTTCTTCCGCCACGGCGCAGGCCAGGCACAGGGCCGGCGTGAATTCTTCGCACCGGGCCATGGTGAACAAGTCCTTGTACAGGTCCGGGGAAAAGGAGGCGCGGATCCGTTCGAACCCGAAGAGGGAACAAAGCAGGTACGCGAAATTCACGACCTGGCGGTGGGCGCCCAGGTAGAGCCACCGCCGGGCCAGCTCGAGCAGGGCAAAGGGAAGGGCTTCCTGTTGTTTCAGGAGCAGCGTGGTCAGGGGGCGGAAATAAAGTATGACAGGGGATCCAGCCACCAGGGCGTAGAGCCGCTCCTCCGTCTCCTCGTCCTCTTTCTCCATCCACTGCTGGAGGAGCAGGAAGAGGTCCGTCACCCGTTCCACGTCCCCTGCGTTCAGGCTGGCCGCCAGCAGCTGGATCTCCCGCAGGCCCGCCAGATATTCGTCGTTGCCGTCGGGCAGCGGGGTCCGGTCGTAGGCGCCGTTCCGGTTCAAATGATCCAGGACGTAAAGGTAGAGGCTGCGCCGCAGGGCTGCTTCTTTCCGCGTGCGCGGTTCCGTTTCCGAATGAGAATCGATGGTCATAAGGGTTCCTTAGTTTTTGCTGTCGATTGTCAGGAGGCAGTCCCCGTTTTCAATCCGGCTGCCGGGCTGGACCAGGATCTGGCTGATGATGCCCGACAAGGGGGCCGCCAGGGTCGTTTCCATCTTCATGGCTTCCGTGACGATGAGGGGCGCGCCCTTGGTAACGGATTGGCCCTTTTCCACCAGGATCTTGACGACGGAGCCAGCCAGGGTGGCTCCGATTTCGCCGGGGTTCGCCTTGTCGGCCTTTTTGCGCGTGACGGTCGTCCGCTTGGCGTTGCGGTCGAAGACCGTGATTTCACGGGGCATGCCGTTGAATTCGAAGCTGACGACGCGATGGCCGCTTTCGTCGGCCTCGCTGATATGGATCAATTTAATGATGACGACTTTGCCCTTCTCGATTTCCACGCTGATTTCTTCGCCGCGGGTCATGCCGAAGAAGAAGGTCGGCGTATCGAGAACCGACACGTCGCCGAATTCCTCGTGGCGCTGGACCCACTGGCGGAACACGTCGGGATAGAGGCAGTAGGAAGAGATGGCCTCGTCCGTCGTGGGGGCGCCCATTTCCTTCAGCTCCTGCCGTTTCGCTTCCAGGTCCACCGGGGGCAGGACGGCGCCGGGCCGTTCCGTCATGGGCTTGCGGTCCCGCAGGATAATCTGCTGCAGCCGTTTCGGGAAGCCGCCGTAGGGCGTCCCGATGCCGCCCTGGAAGAAGTTGATGACCGACGCGGGGAAGTCCATGCTTTCCCCCTTGGCGTAGACATCTTCTTCCGTCAATTCATTCTGGACCATGAAGAGGGTCATGTCGCCGACGACCTTGGACGACGGCGTGACTTTGATGACGTCGCCGAACATCATGGAGACGCGGTGGTACATGTCCTTGATTTCTTCCCAGCGGTCCAGCAGGCCCAGGGCCGCCGCCTGCTGTTTCAGGTTCGTGTACTGGCCGCCGGGCATTTCATGGATGTAGACTTCGGGGTTCGGGAAGGTTTCCGTCTTGTCCGCCGCCTTGTAGTACGGACGGATCGTTTCCCAGTAGCGGGACAGCTCGTTCAGGGCGTTAACATCGAGCTTGGGCTGGCGCGGGTGCCCTTCCAGGGCGTAGTAGAGCCCTGCCGTGGAGGGCTGCGACGTGCCGCAGCTCATGGCGCTCATGGCCGTGTCGACAATATCGACGCCGGCGTCGATGGCGCGGGCGTAGGTGTAGATGCTGTTGCCGCTGCCATCGTGCGTGTGCAGGTGAATGGGCAGGTCGACGGCGTCCTTCAGGGCGCGGATCAGCTGGTACGCCGCTTCGGGCTTCAGCAGGCCCGCCATGTCCTTGATGGCGATGATATTGGCGCCGGCCCGTGCCAGCTCCTTTGCCATATCGACGTAGTACTGCAGGTTGTATTTTTCCCGGCTGGCGTCCAGGATGTCCCCCGTATAGCACAGGGCGGCCTCGGCGACTTTGTTGCACTCCCGGACCGTATCAATGGACAGGCGCATATTGTCCAGGCCGTTCAGGGAATCGAAGATGCGGAAGACATCGATGCCGTTCTTGGCGGACAGGCGGATGAATTCCTTGACGACATTGTCGGGATAGCTGGTGTAGCCTACGGCGTTGGCGCCGCGGAGAAGCATCTGGTTCAGGATATTGGGCGCCGCTTCGCGGAATTGCTGCAGACGGGCCCAGGGGCTTTCGTCCAGGAAACGGTAGGCCACGTCGAAGGTCGCGCCGCCCCAGTCCTCGAAGGAGAACAGGCCCGGCAGCTTGCCGGCCGTGTCGCGGAGGACGCGCAGCATGTCGGCTGTGCGCAGGCGCGTGGCGAACAGGGACTGGTGGGCGTCCCGGAAGGTCGTGTCCGTCACGAGGACTTCCTTCTGGTCCTGGACCCACTTGGCCAGGCCTTCCGGTCCGCGGGCGTCGAGGATTTGCCGTGTGCCCGACGGGAAATTGCCCGTGAAAGGCTTCGGCAGGTTCATGGGAGCGAAATCCGGTTTCGGGACGACGCCGACATTGGCGTACCCGTTGACCGTGACATCGGCCACATAATGGAGGAGCTTGGTGCCGCGGTCCCTGCTTTCCGGGAAATGGAACAGTTCCGGCGTCGTGTCGATGAAGTTCGTCGTATAGGAACCGTCGAGGAATTTCGGGTTCTGGAGCACCTTTTCCAGGAAGGCGATGTTGGTTTTGACGCCGCGGATGCGGAATTCGCGGAGGCAGCGGAGCATTTTCGTCACCGTAATCTGGTGCGTCAGGCCCCACGTCGTCGCCTTGACGAGCAGGGAATCGTAATAGGGGGTGATGACGGAGCCCGTGAAGGCGTTGCCGGCGTCCAGACGGATGCCCATGCCGCCGCCCGAGCGGTAGGCGATGAGTTTGCCCGTATCGGGCATGAAGTGGTTCAGGGGGTCTTCCGTCGTGATCCGGCACTGGATGGCTTCGCCGCGGTAGTGGATATCCTGCTGCCGCGGGACGCCGACTTCGGGGGCGTGCATGTCCCAGCCCTCGGCAATGCGGATCTGGGCCTGGACGATGTCGATGCCGGTAATGGCCTCCGTGACGGTGTGTTCCACCTGGATACGGGGGTTGACTTCAATAAAGTAGAAGTGTCCGTCGGGGGTGACGAGAAATTCGCACGTGCCGGCGCTCACGTAGTGGACGTTGCCCATGAGGCGTAGGGCGGCGTCGCAGATCTGCTGCCGCAGGGCGGCGGGCACGAAGGTAGCCGGCGCCATTTCAATGACTTTCTGGTGGCGGCGCTGGACGGAGCAGTCCCGTTCGAACAGGTGGACCAGGTTGCCGTGTTCGTCCCCCAGGACCTGGACTTCGATGTGTTTCGGATCTTTCAAGTATTTTTCGACGTAGATTTCCTCGCTGCCGAACGCTTTCAGGGCTTCCGATTTGGCCAGGTCGTAGGCCGTCCCGAGTTCCGCCTCGGAGGAAACGGCGCGCATGCCGCGGCCGCCGCCGCCGTTGACGGCTTTGATGATCAGCGGATAACCGTGTTCACGGCCGAAGGCCTGTACTTCTTCCAGGGAGCGGACGGGGCCGTCGCTGCCGGGAATCATGGGGATGCCGGCCCGTCTGGCCTGTTCGCGGGCGTTGACTTTGTCGCCGAACATGATCAGGTGATCCACATGGGGCCCGATGAAGGTAATACCTTCCTCCCGGCACCGCTTGGCCAGGTCGGCGTTTTCCGACAGGAAGCCGTACCCCGGATGGATGGCGTCCACCTGGTGCTCCCGGGCGATGCGCATGATATCCTCGATGTCGAGGTACGCTTCGACGGGACCCTTGCCGCGGCCGACGAGATAGGCCTCGTCCGCCTTGTTCCGGTGCAGGGACAGGGTGTCTTCCTTGGAGAAGATGGCGATGGTGCGGATTCCCAGTTCCGCGCAGGCGCGGAACACGCGGATGGCAATTTCCCCGCGGTTGGCGACGAGGACGGTCTTGATTTTCTTCATATAGGAGCCTCCTTTGGCAATAGTGCGACACGTTAGCATACGTTCATTTTAGTATAGGGCCGAAGTGAATTCAACCGCCGCGGGGCAAGTATACAAAATTCATATAGTGTATACAAAATGCCCGCGCCGCGCCCCGCTTCCCGGGCCGCCCCGGAAGCCCCTTTCCGCCCGGCGGGAACGGGCTTCCCTCCAGCAGCGCATAATTCGTCATTTTTTCACACTTGCGGCTTGCGGCCTTCCGGCCCAGGCGGTAGAATAAGGAAAAGTATCCCGCGATAAGGAGGGCAACATGAACAACCAGAAAAACCGCAACGACGGCAATGGACGCCGGCCGTTGTACCTTTATTATGTCCTGGCCTTTCTCGTCATCATGCTGCTGAACCAGTACGTGTTCCCGACCCTGTGGAAACCCCAGGTCGACGACATCCCGTACAGCACGTTCCTGCAGATGGTGGACGAAGGCAAATTCTCCAAGGTGGAAATCAGTGACAAGCGCCTGGCGGCCACGTCGAGCGATGCCAACGACAAAAAGATCTACGTCACGGGCCGCGCCGAGGACCCGCAGCTTTTGACGCGCCTGGAAAAGAACAAAGTCACCTTCTCCCAGATTATCCCGAGGGAAAGCTCGCCCCTGGAAAGCTTTCTTTACAACTGGATCCTGCCGATCGTGTTCTTCTTCGCCATCGGCCAGCTCATCATGTGGTTCATGGGGCGCCGCGGCGGCGGCTTCGGCGGCTTCGGCGGCATGGGCAATTTCGGCAAGAGCAACGCCAAGGTCTATATGCAGGCCAATACGGGCGTTACCTTCGCGGATGTAGCGGGCCAGGACGAGGCCAAGGAAGCCTTGGTCGAGCTGGTTGATTTCCTGCACCATCCGGACAAATACCAGCAAATCGGCGCGACCATGCCGAAAGGCGCGCTTCTCGTTGGGCCTCCGGGCACAGGCAAGACGCTCCTGGCCAAGGCCATTGCCGGCGAGGCGAAGGTCCCGTTCTTCAGCATTTCCGGCTCGGAATTCATTGAAATGTTCGTCGGGATGGGCGCCGCCCGGGTGCGCGACTTGTTCGACCAGGCCCAGAAAAAGGCGCCTTGCATTGTTTTTATCGACGAAATCGACGCTATCGGCAAAAAGCGGGACACGGGCGCCTTCGGCAGCAACGACGAACGGGAACAGACCCTGAACCAACTCCTGTCCGAAATGGACGGCTTTGACGGCAGCAAGGGCGTCATTATCCTGGCGGCGACGAACCGCCCCGAATCCCTGGACAAGGCCCTGCTCCGCCCGGGCCGTTTCGACCGTCGCATCCCTGTGGAATTGCCGGACCTGCACGGCCGCGAGGCGATCCTAAAGGTCCATTCCCAGGATGTGCGCATGGAAGACGACATCGACCTGAATGCCATTGCCCGCGCCACGGCCGGCGCGTCCGGCGCCGAACTGGCGAATATCGTCAACGAAGCGGCCCTGCGGGCTGTCCGTATGGGACGCGACAAAGTGAACCAGCAGGACCTGGAAGAATCGGTGGAAGTGATTATCGCCGGGTACCAGCGGAAGGGCGCGGTCATTTCGCCGGAAGAAAAGAAAATCATCGCGTACCATGAAATAGGCCATGCCCTGGTGGCGGCCCTGCAGACCCATTCCGCCCCGGTCCACAAGATTACCATTGTGCCGCGCACGAGCGGCGCCCTGGGGTACACCATGCAGGTGGACACGCAGGAAAAGGTCCTCCAGAGCAAGGAAGAACTGTTCAATCGCATTGTGACGATCACCGGCGGCCGTTCGGCCGAGGAAGTGGTCTTCAACCTCGTCACGGGCGGAGCCGCCAACGACATCGAGCAGGCGACGCGCCTGGCCCGCGCCATGGTGGCCCGTCTGGGCATGACGGAAGAGTTTGACATGATGGGTATGGAAACCATTCAGAACGCCTATCTGGGCGGCGACACGTCCCTCACGTGCAGTGAGGCCACGGCGGCCCGCATCGACCAGAAGGTAGCCGAACTGATCAAGGAAGCGCACCGGAAAGCCGTGGCCATCCTCCGGGAACATCGCGAGGACATGGACCGCCTGGCGGCGTACCTGCTGGAAAAGGAAACTATTACGGGCGAGGAATTCATGGCCATCCTCCATCACGAGGATCCGGAAGAAGCCTTGCGCCGCGCTTCGGAAGAAGCGGCGGAAAAGAACGAGCGGGAACGGGAAGCCGACGCGGAAAAAGCCGCGGAGGACGCCGCCCGCGAGGCGGCCCGCTCTGCCGCCTGGGAAGCTGCGGCCAAACGCGAGGCCGCGGCCCGTGGGGAAAACGTCGACGGCACGCCGCTGACGGACGCACAGAAAGCCGGCCTGGATTCCGCGGGAACGGACGCCGGCCCCGGCAGCGGGGACGCCCCGTCTGCCCCTGATCCGCGGGCCTGACGGAAAACAGGCCCCCTCGTGAAACAGGGGGCGGCGGGCGCGCCGGACGGCCGGCCGCTCCGGGTGCCTAGCGCGCTTTCCAGGCGAACCCTTCGCCAAAACGAAAATCCCCTCTCCCAACGGGAGAGGGGATTTTTTCGTTCGGGACGACCGCTGGGTGTCTTGGCTCCGTTCCTGCCTATTCCTGCCTATTTTTTTGCCGCGCCGCGGTCTTCTTTTCCGCGGCCTCCATTTCTTCCCAGTTCATGCGCAGTTCCGGCGGCCGCTGGATGGTGTGATTGGTCTTTTGCGTGAACCCGCGGCCGAAGACATCGTTCGCGTCCTGGATGATCATGAAGGCGTACGGATCGTATTCCTTGACGAGCTGTTTGACTTTGGCGATCTGCGTGAGCTTGACGACGCAGAAGATCATTTTGCGATGCTGGTGCGTGAAGGCGCCTTCGCCCTGGATGTACGTGACGCCGCGGCCGACAATCTTGATGATGGCTTCGGCGATGGCCTCGTTCTGCTCACTGATGATGAAGACGTTCTTTTTGTAGTCGAAGCCGTCCGTAAAGGCGTTGCTGACCTTGGCGACGGCAAAGTAGGCCACGAGGGTATAGAGGGCTGGTTCGATGCCGAAGAAAAAGGCGCCTGTGCAGAGCAGGACGACGTTGATGGCAAAGCCCGTCGTGCCGATGCTGATCGAGTAGAATTTTTCCACGATGGCGCCGATAATGTCGGAGCCGCCCGTACTGCCGCCGACGTGGTAGAGCGTGCCCAGGCCGATGCCGTGGAGGACGCCGCCGGCGATACAGCTCAGCATGGCGTCATGGACCAGGTGCATCTGGCTCAGGGGGGCGAACGCGTGGAGCCAGAAGGACAAGGCTACGGTGCCGAAGATCCCGCTGAGAAAATAGTTGCGGCTCATCAGCCGGTAGGCCAGGAAAAACAAGGGAATGTTGAAGACGATGTTGGTCACGCTGACCTGCCAGCCGAACAGGTAGTACAGGATCATGCCCAGGCCCGTGACGCCGCCGCTCAGCAATTCGTGCGGCAGGAAGAAGGCGTTCAGGGCGATGCCGGAAATACACGTGCCCAGGGTAATGGTCAGGTAGCGCTTGAGCTGGTGTTTCACTTGAGTCTGCAAAGGAACCTCCACGGGGCTGCCCGGAGCAGCCTGCCTCTGAATTTTTCGGAACATTTCATCTACCTAGCATAACACGGGCCGGGAAAAAAGCAAGGCGCAGTTCCCCATTTCCATGGTTTTGTGTGTCACGGCGCTCTTTTTATGGTAAAATATAATTGTGTCGGTGTGTGCAGTATACAGAAGAGGCAAAACAACCACGAGGGCATGCCTCTGTGGATGGGAGGAACGGAGCGATGAAAATCGTCGAAAAAGGACAGGCTAAGATCAACCTCGGCCTTGATATCCTGGGGATGCGGCCGGACCGGTATCACGAGGTGGCTATGCTGATGCAGAGCCTGGCCCTGGCGGATACGGTCGCGCTGACGGACGCGCCGGAACTGGTCGTGACGACGGACCGGGATGACCTGGAAGGCGGGCCGTCCAATCTGGCCTACCAGGCGGCGGAACTGATGGGACGTTTCGCACGGCGGACGCCGCGGGTCCACATCCACATTGAAAAAAAGATTTTCCTGGCGGCCGGCCTGGCCGGCGGCAGCACCGACGCGGCTGCCGTGCTGCGGGGCCTGAACCGCTACTGGGAGCTGGACCTGCCGGCGGACCGCCTGGAACGGCTGGGCGCCCAGCTCGGCTCCGACGTTCCCTTCTGTGTCCGCGGCGGCACCAGCCTGGCCACGGGGCGGGGCGAAATCCTCACTCCCCTGCCGGACCTGCCGGTCCAATACATCGTGCTGGCGAAGCCCCGCGTGGCGGTCTCCACCCCGTGGGCTTACCGGGAATATGACAAACAGAAGAATGTCGTCCATCCCGACATTGCCGCCCTGGCGGACGCCGTGCGGCAGGGGAGGGTGGACAAGCTGCCGCGCCTGCTGGGGAATGTGCTGGAACCGGTGACGGCTGCGGCCCATGCGGAAATCGGGGAAATCAAACAGGTCATGCGCGGTCACGGCGCCCTGGCCGCCATGATGAGCGGCAGCGGCCCGACGGTCTTCGGGATAGCGCCCACGCGGGAAGCGGCGGCGGCCATTGCGGACCGGCTGGCGGCGCGGGACCTGGAAATCGCAGTGACGGAGACGACGGGGAGGATGAAACGATGAGCGGACATTTGGAACAGATTCGTCTGGACAGCTATAAACCCTTGCGGGAACTCGTGTGCGAGCACATCCGCCAGGCCATCATCAACGGGACGTTCGCCCCGGGCGAACGGCTCATGGAAATCCAGCTTGCCGATGAAATGGGGGTCAGCCGCACGCCGGTCCGCGAAGCCATCCGCAAACTGGAGCTGGAAGGGTTTGTCGTCATGATCCCGCGGCGCGGCACCTATGTGGCCGATATGTCCCTCAAGGACATCAACGACGTCTATGAGATCCGCACGAGCCTGGAGACGCTGGCGGCGGGCCTGGCGGCGGAACGCATTTCGGGGGAACAGCTGGAGGAGATGCAGTTCCTGCTGCTCCAGATCCAGCACGGCATCGACGAAAACAACATGGATAAGATCGTCGAAAACGATGTGGCCTTCCACGATGTCCTGTACCGCGCGTCGGGCAACGAACGGCTGCGCAACATCATCAATAACCTGCGGGAACAGCTGACAGGCATCCGGCGGACGTCCATGCGCTATCCGGGGCGCCTCAAGGACACGCAGGAGGAGCACCGGTCCCTGGTGGACTCCATTGCGCGCCACGATGTGGAGGGTTCCCAGGAGGCGGCCCGCGTCCATCTGGAAAACGCGGAGCGGACGCTCATGGCCTCCATGGTCGACGCGAAAAAGGGGCGCAGGGACTGACGAGGCTCGCCATGATACAGACACGGTATGATTTGGTAATCCTGGCCGGGGGCACGGGATGTATCTCCCTGCCCGGCCGGCAGCCGGAACCAAGGGCGCTGGCGCCGCTGCGGGGCCGGCGCCTTTTGTCTTACTTGGTGCGGGCCGCGGCGGCGAGCGGGCGTATCCGGCGGGTCCTGGTCGTGACCCATCCGGACAAGGCGGCCGCCTTCCGGGCCGCCGTCCCGTCTTTTCGTT
This sequence comes from uncultured Selenomonadales bacterium, assembly GCA_900314855.1. GTDB lineage: Bacteria > Bacillota > Negativicutes > Acidaminococcales > Acidaminococcaceae > Succiniclasticum. The sequence goes on along the minus strand of OMWZ01000013.1, from coordinate 66,649 downwards.
TTTACGGGCGCGACACGGGGGCGGACGGGACGGATGGGGCCCTTGCCGCCGTGGAACGGGCCGAGGCTGGCGGAACGGAGTTTCGCGCCGCCCCGGCGCCGGCCTCCCCTGCTCCCCTGCCCCTGTATCTGACCGTCTGCGCCGGCACCATGGGCGAAGGCGGCTGGACCGGGGTACGCCTGGCCCGCTTTCTGCGCCGGGAAGAGGAGGGGACGCCGCCGGCGGAACCCCTCCGCGTCGTCACCGCCATGGAAGATATTCCCTTCCTGACGGGGGAGGCCCTGGCGGACTTTATCGACCGGGCGGAGCCCCTGGAGGCGGATGGCGTCTATTCCCTCGTCCGGAAGGAAGCCTGCCGGAAGGAGTTTCCCGCCCTGCGGCGCACCTACTTCCACCTGACCGAGGGGAATTTTACGGGCGGCAACCTGGCCCTGATCCGGGACCGAGTCTTTCCGGCCTGCCTGCCCCGCATGGCCGAAGTGTATGCCCTGCGCAAGGATATTCCCCGGCTGGCGGGATGGCTGGGCCTGTCCATGATTGTCAAGTTCCTCTTCCGGCGGCTGTCCCTGGCCGACGTGGAGCGGAAGGCGTCCCGCACCTTCGGCCTGACGGGCCGCTGTGTCCTGATGGAGTATGCCTGCATCGGCACGGACCTGGACCGCGGCGAGGACTGGCCGGCCGCGGAAGCGTACGCCGAAGCATACGCCGCCCGGCGGGGCGACGAAAAAAATTGTCCTGCAGGGAATTCTGTACTATAATAGACGCGATTTGCAACAACCACCGCGAGGGGCCACAACCACGGCGGTGGATAACACGCAAACCGCCGGCCTGGCCCCGCGGGGGATGGCCGACGGCTGGAAAAGGGAGAAATCTATGGAAAAGTTGACAGCTGTGATCCTGGCGGCCGGCAAAGGCACGCGCATGAAATCGAAGTTACCGAAAGTCCTGCACAAAGTGGGCGGCAAGGCTATGGTGGAACACGTTCTGGACGCGGCGGAGGCCGCGGGATGCCGGGACAATGTCGTTGTCATCGGCCACGGGGCCGACCTGGTCCGGAACGTCATTGGCAGCCGCGCCCGCGTCGCCCTGCAGGCGGAGCAGCTCGGAACAGGACACGCGGTCCTGCAGGCGGCGGAAGCCCTGCGGGACTTCGCGGGAACCGTCCTGGTTCTCTGCGGGGACACACCGCTCCTCGAAGGGGACGAACTGCGCCGTTTCTATGAAGCCCACGCCCGGTCCGGCGCGGCGGCGACGGTGATGACGACCTTCCTGGACGATCCCACGGGGTACGGCCGCATCCTGCGCGACGCCGACGGCGGCGTGGCGGCCATTGTGGAACAGAAAGATGCCACCGAGGCCCAGCGCGCGATCCGCGAAGTCAACACGGGCAACTATTGCCTGGAAGCCCCCCTGCTGTTCGACGTGCTCCGTACCCTCGGCAACGACAACGCTCAGGGTGAGTATTACCTGACCGATGTCCTGGCCAAGCTGCGCGCCATGGGGCGGAAGGTTGGCGCCGTCACGACGGACGATAGTGAAATGACCATGGGCGTCAATTCCCGGGTCCATCTGGCCCAGGCCGAGGCAGCCATGCGGCGCCGCGTCCTGCAGCGCTGCATGGAAGCGGGGGTGACCATCCTGGACCCGGCGAGCACGTTTATTGAAAAGACCGTCCGCATCGCGCCGGATACGATCCTCTATCCGAACACGTGGCTCCAGGGGAACACGGTCATTGGCGAGGACTGCGAAATCGGTCCCGACGTGCGCCTAGAAAACGTGCAGGTCGGCGACCGGTGCCATCTCCAGTTCCTGTATGGCCACGAATGCCAGGTCCTGGACGACGTGACGGCCGGGCCGTACGTCCACCTGCGGCCGGATACGGTCATCGGGAATCAGGTCAAGATCGGCAACTTTGTGGAAGTGAAGAACTCCCGCGTCGGCACGGGCACGAAGCTTCCTCATTTGCAGTACATCGGCGACAGTGACATCGGCAGCCATGTCAACATGGGCTGCGGCTGCATTACCGTCAATTACGACAGCAAATTCAAACATCGTACGGTCATCGGCGACAACGCCTTCATCGGCTGCAACAGCAACCTTGTGGCGCCGGTCACGGTAGGCCCCGACACGTATGTGGCCGCCGGTTCGACCATCACGAAAGATGTCCCGGCGGACGCTCTGGGCGTGGCCCGGGCGCGGCAGACCAACATCGCCGGCTGGGCCAGGGCTTACCGGGCGAAGCTGGACCGTCTGGACACGGAAACGCCGAAGGACGGGGAACACGGAAAGCAGGGCGGCAGGTAAGGCGCCCGATTTCCCGTGCCCGCGGCGGGGAGGGCAAAAAAAGACTTGTTTCCCCGCGGACAGGTGGTATATACTTAGTGTGATTCTGGGGGGACGGATGTCCGTCGCCCGTCCGGGAAACGAAATATCAGGATAAGATGTGGAGGATGTCTCAATGCTGTCTGATGAAGAAAGATTTCGTATTTTTACTGGTAACGCAAACCCTGATCTGGCCCGTGAGATCGCGGCCTACCTCGGCACGACCGTCGGGGACGCTGTCATCAACCGCTTCAACAACGGCGAAGTGCAGGTCATGATCAACGAGAGTGTCCGCGGCAAAGACGTATTCATCGTACAGCCTACGTGCGGTCCTACGGTCAACGACAACGTCATGGAACTGCTGATTATGGCAGATGCCTTCAAACGCGCGTCGGCCCACAAGATCGTGGCCGTCATCCCCTTCTACGGGTACGCCCGGCAGGACCGCAAGGCCCGCGGCCGTGAACCCATTACGGCGAAACTGATGGCAGACCTGCTGCAGTGCGCCGGCATCAACCGTGTCATCACCATCGACCTGCACGCCGCCCAGATTCAGGGCTTCTTCAACATTCCCCTGGACCATATGCCTGCCGCGCCGGTCCTGGCCGACTATATCAAGCAGAAGAATCTGGAAGACACCATCGTCGTTTCGCCGGACCTCGGCGGGGTCGGCCGTGCCCGCGTTTTCGCGGAACGGTTGAACTGCGGCATGGCCATCATCGATAAACGCCGCCCGGAACCGGGTGTGGCCGAAGTCATGAACCTGATCGGCGACGTGAAGGGCAAAACGGCTATCCTCGTGGACGACATGGTCGATACGGCCGGCAGCCTGACGGAAGCGGCGAAAGCCGTCAAGAAGTTCGGCGCCAAGGAAGTCTACGCGTGCTGCACGCACCCGATCCTGACGGATCCGGCCCTGTCCCGCATCGCCGGTTCGGAAATCACGGAACTGGTCGTCACGAACACTATTCCCCTGGCCCCGAACAAGAAGCACCCGAAGATCAAAGTGTTGTCCATCGCCCCGATCCTGGCAGAGACAATGCTGCGCGTCTACAACGACTGGTCCGTGAGCCAGCTCTTTGAGGACGTCAAAAAATAAGAGCGAAGTCGGGCCTGCCCACCGCGGACAGGCCCTTTCTTTATGCGGCGCCGCCATGGCGGCCCCGCGGGACGGCGAAACGGGAAGGGAGGCGGCGCCGTGCGAGTACTGGATCTGTTGGGGGCCTGCGCGGCCGCTGCCCTGGTCTGCCTCTGGCTGGGCCGGACCGGCCGCTGGCCCCGCCGTCGGGCCGGCCTGGCGGCCCTCCTGCTGGGCGCGGCGGGCGCCGTATCCCTGGCGGGGGCGGTCGTGCCCTTCGGGAACTGGTACGGCCCGACCGTGACGAATTTGCGGGAACTGCCCGGCGCGGTCCCGGCAGGAACCTTTCCGGCCCGGGCGGCTGTCCCCGGCTCGGGGGCTCCCGTGGCCTTGACTTTCGACGATGGTCCCTATGAGCCCTTTACGGGGGAACTGCTGGCGGTCCTGCGGCAGCATCAGGTCCGGGCGACCTTCTTTTTGGTCGCGTCCCAGGCGGAACGCCATCCGGACCTGGTGTGGCAGATCGTGGCCGACGGCCACACAGTGGGCATCCATGCCTACCGTCACCAGGATTATTTGAAATTGACCGACGCGGAAAAACGGGCGGACCTGACGCGGGCGAAAGTGGTCTTGGAACGGCTCACGGGCCGGCGCCTGACGTACTGGCGCCCGCCCCACGGCTTTCGCGATCCCTCCGTCATGGCCCTGGCCCGGGAACTGGGCTTGACGGTCGTGACCTGGAACGTCGTGCCCCGCGACTGGACGGGGATTTCTTCCGGGGATATCGTGCGGCGCGTGCAGGCGGGGACGACAGAAAATGCCATTGTCCTGCTGCATGACGGGGACAGCCCCCGTTACCAGGCGTCGCGGCAGCCCACGGTGGATGCCGTGGGGCCCTTGTTGGAGGCATGGCGCCGGGCGGGATACTGTCCGGTCAGTTTGGACGAAGCAAAGCGAGGATGGAAATAACCATGAAATTGATTGCAGGATTGGGAAATATTGGCCGGGAATATGCCGGCACGCGCCACAACGTGGGCTTTATGGTGGCGGACGAACTGGCCCGCCGCTGGGGCCTGACGCACGCCTGGCGTACGGCCCGGGACGCGGAATATGTGGAATACCGGGCCGGCGCGGAAAAGATCGTGCTCCTGAAACCGACGACGTATATGAACCTGAGCGGCAACGCCGTCGGCGCATGGGCCCATTTCTACAACGTGGCCCCGGAAGATATCGCCGTTATCCACGATGACATGGATTTGCCCGTGGGCTCCCTGCGGATTCGGGCGAAAGGATCCAGCGGCGGCCACAACGGCATCAAGTCAATCCTGAATCACTTGGGGACGGACGCCTTCCCGCGCTTCCGCCTGGGCATCGGGCACCCGGCCCATGAACAGCGGGCTGTCATCCAGCACGTCCTGCAGCGGTTCCAGGGCGAGGACAAGGCGGCTATGGACGACGCCGTGGCGAAGACGGCGGACGCCCTGGAATACTGGCTGGAACGGGACGGGGATACGGACGCGGTCATGCAGAAATTCAACACAAAGCCCCGGACGGCGAAAAAGCGGGCCGGGCAGGCGGCGCGGCAGGAACCGCAGGAGGCAACGGCGTCTGCCGACGCCCCCGCAGGGATTCCGGAAGAAAAAGAGGGAGGGGCTTGCACTCTTTCCCATCGTATGGTATGATATTCAAGCGTTAATGTCTGGATACATTAGGGTAATTTAAAAAAGAGGTGTTTTGAAATGAAAGAAAAGATCCATCCGAAATTCTATACCGACTGCAAAGTAACGTGTGGCTGCGGCAACACCTTCACGACGGGCTCCACCAAACCGGAACTGCGCGTGGATATCTGCAGCAAGTGCCATCCCTTCTTCACGGGCCAGCAGCGTAACCTCGCAGCCCGCGGCCGCATTGAAAAGTTCAACAAGCGGTACGGCGTGGAAAAATAATCACAAACCGAATCAAGCGACACATACAGCAGAGCTTAGGCTCTGCTGTAATTGTATACGGACAAATTTTGAAGAATGTGTAACATGGCAAAATTCAATATCGGCGGCCAAGCCGTCATTGAGGGCGTCATGATGCGCGGCCCGAAAGAGGTGGCCGTCGCCGTGCGCAAAGCCGACGGGACGATCGACGTGGACGTCCAGCCGGTCCACAGCGTCCAGGACCGCTATCCCATTTTGAAAAAGCCGTTCCTGCGGGGCGTCGTCGTCCTGGTGGAGTCGTTGATCATGGGCATGAAGGCCCTGAGCCGTTCTGCCCAGATATCGGGCGACGAAGACGAGCAGATGGACGATCAAGACATGGCCCTGACCATCGTCGTGTCTGTCCTGCTGGCCGTGGGCCTCTTTATCGCCATTCCCACGTGGTCCATGCGCTTTTTGCAGCACTGGACGGCGAACAGCATTACCCTGAACCTGGCCGAAGGCCTGCTCCGCATGGCTATTTTCCTGGCCTATATCGGGGCCATCTCCTCCATGAAGGATATCCAGCGCGTGTTCCAGTACCACGGGGCGGAGCACAAGACCATTTTCACCTATGAGGCGGGCCTGCCCCTGACCGTGGAGAACGTGCGCCGCTTTCCGCGCCTGCATCCGCGCTGCGGGACGAACTTCCTCATGATCGTCATGAGCATCAGTATCTTCGTCTTCGCCTTCCTGGGCTGGCCGAACGTGTGGGAGCGTATCCTGTCGCGGGTGCTGCTGATGCCCGTCGTGGCCGGCATCAGCTACGAGATTATCCGGTTCGCGGGCCGTCATGACGACCGGCCCTGGGTCCATAAGCTGATCCTGCCGGGGCTGCTCCTGCAGAAACTGACGACGCGCGAGCCTGACGACGAAATGATTGAGGTGGCCATTGCTTCCGTCCAGGCGGTCCTTCCCGTGGACGAAAGCAGGAAGGTCTCCCTGCCGGTGGAAACAAAAGCCCTGGCCCTGGCGGTGGAAGAAACGGTCCGCCCGGGCGGGGAAGCGGCGCGGGACTGAACGGGACGCCGGCGGGACAGGACGGAGGGAAGAGGATGAGGGAACAACTGCGAGGACTGGAGGAAAAATATCTCGACCTGGAAGCGAAACTTTCCAACCCGGAGATTGTTTCCGATCCGGCCCTGTACCAGAAATATGCCCGGCAGCACGCCAAACTGACGGAAATCGTCACGGTCTACCGGGAATACCGGGAAAAACAGAAAATCTACGACGAGGACCGGGAAACCGCCCGGGATGGGACCGATCCGGAACTGGCGGATATGGCCCGGGCCGAGGCAGCGGAATTGGAGCCGGTCCTGGCCGCCTATGAACAGCGTCTGACGCTGCTCCTGCTTCCGGCCGACCCGAACGACGACAAGGACATCCTCCTGGAAATCCGGGCCGGCGCCGGCGGCGACGAAGCGGCCCTCTTCGCGGGGGTCTTGTTCCGCATGTACACGCGGTACGCCGAACGGCAGGGGTGGCAGGTCGAAGTGATGGACGTCAGTGAAACGGGCCTGGGCGGGTTCAAGGAAGTGGTCGCCCAGATTTCCGGCGCCGGCGCCTACGCCCGCCTGAAATTCGAAAGCGGCGTGCACCGCGTGCAGCGCGTGCCCGAGACGGAATCGCAGGGCCGCATCCACACGTCGACCTGTACCGTCGCGGTCCTGCCCGTGGCGGAAGAGGTGGATGTGGCCATCCGTCCGGAGGACATCAAGGTCGATACGTACCGGGCCGGCGGCGCCGGCGGGCAGTACGTGAACAAGACCGAGTCGGCCGTGCGCATGACCCATCTCCCGACGGGCATTGTGGCCCAGTGCCAGGATGAGAAATCGCAGTTGAAGAACCGCGAAAAATGCCTGCGCATCCTTCGTTCCCGCGTGCTCGAAGTGTACCAGCGGGAACAGCGGCAGGCGGAAGCGGCGGAACGGAAGAGCCAGGTCGGCACAGGGGACCGAAGCGAACGCATCCGCACCTACAACTATCCCCAGGGCCGGGTGACGGATCACCGTATCGGCCTGACCCTGCACAAACTGGACGCCGTCATCGACGGGGACCTGGAAGAATTGCTCGAGGCCCTCTTGACGGAAGCCCAGCGCAAGAAACTCGAAGCGATGAAGTGAGAAGGGATCCCTATGGCAGAAGCAACCGTTTGGACCGTCAACAAAATATTGAATTGGACGCAGCAGTATTTTCGCGGCAAGGGCGTGGACAATCCGCGCCTCGACGCGGAAATACTGCTTTGTGACATTCTCGGCTGCCGGCGGCTGGATTTGTTCCTGCGCCTGCAGGAGGATCTGGACCAGTCCGTCCTCGACCGGTACCACGAGGTCGTCGTGCGCCGAGCCCGGCGGGAACCGGTGGCCTATATCCTGGGCCGCAAGGCCTTTTTGAAGTGGGATTTCAAGGTCACGCCGGATGTCCTGATTCCCCGCCCGGAAACGGAACTGCTCGTGGAGAACATCGTCCGCTGCGTGACCGGTAAAAGCCTGACGCAGCTGGAAAAGGAAGCCTTCTGGCGCAAAAAGGCCGCCGAGACGCGGGCCCTGGCGGAAAAGGCCGTGGCCGCGGCCCGGGAGCGCCTGCCGGAAGAAACGGATCCCGACAAGGCCCGTTTCCTCGTCCAGGAAGTGACGGACTGCCAGGCCGCGGCGGAAGAGGCGGCCGCCCGCGGCACAGGCCGGGAAGGGGAACTGGCCGGCCATGCCCTGCGCGTTCTCGATGTGGGCACGGGCAGCGGCGCTATCGTCCTGTCCTTGCTGGCCCTCTTGCCGGAGGCGACAGGGACGGCCGTCGACCTATCGCCGGCGGCCCTCGCCGTGGCCCGGGAAAATGGGGTCCGGCTGGGCGTGGCGGAGCGCGTGGAATGGCTCCATTCGGACTTGTGCGCCGCCCTTCCGGCGGAGCGCCGGTACGACGTGATTGTTTCCAATCCGCCGTATATCCCGGCCCGGGATATGGCGTCCCTCCAGCCGGAAGTGCGGCGGGAGCCGGTCCTTGCCCTGGCCGGCGGGGACGACGGGCTGGATGTGTATCGCCGACTGCTGCGGCAGCTTCCGGCTTTCCTGGCCGCCGACGGCCTGGTGGCCCTGGAAGTGGGACAGGGAGAAGGGCGGGCCGTGGCCTCCTTCTGCCGCCGTGTGGGCCTGGCGGAAACGGCGGTCTGCCCGGATTTCGCCGGCATCGACCGCATGGTTTTCGCCGCCCGGGCGGGAACCCGCTTTGCCCCGGCCGTGGCGGCCCTGCGCAAGGACGCGGAAAAGGACGAGGGGCAAGCAAGGGAATGAGGAGAGACAAGTGGAAACGAAGTATTGGGATTTGAAGAAAAACCCGCGGCAGGCGATGGAAGAGGCGGCTGCTCTGGTGCGGGCCGGCGAAGTCGTCGCTTTTCCGACGGAAACGGTGTACGGCCTCGGGGCGGACGGTCTGAACGGCGCCGCCGTGGCCCGGATTTTCGCGGCCAAGGGGCGGCCCGTGGACAATCCCCTGATTCTGCACGTGGCCCGCAAAGAGCAGGTCGAGACGTTGACGACGGGCCTGAGCGCCAGCGCCCGGGCCCTCATCGAGACCTTCTGGCCCGGCCCCCTGACGGTGGTCGTGCCCAAGGCGCCCTGCGTGCCCGACGAAACGAGCGCGGGCCTCGACACGGTGGCCGTGCGCATGCCTTCCCATCCTGTGGCGAATGCGTTTATCGCGGCCTGCGGCTGCCCCATCGCGGCGCCGAGCGCCAACTTATCCGGCAAGCCGAGCCCGACGAACGCCGCGGACGTGGCGGAGGACATGGACGGGAAAATCGCAGGCATCCTGGATGGCGGCAGCTGCGGCATCGGCGTGGAATCGACCGTCGTGGACACGACGTCCCCCATTCCGACAATCCTGCGGCCCGGCGGCATTACCCGGGAAATGTTGGAGAACCTCCTGGGCGCCGTCGATATCGATCCGGCCCTGGCGGGCAATCCCGCCCTGCGCCCGAAGGCGCCGGGTATGAAATACCGCCACTATGCCCCGGCGGCGCCGCTCTACCTTTACGAGGGGGACGAGGCGCCCCTGTGCCTGGCCCGGGCGGCGGAACGGGCGGCCGCAAAGGGCGTGCGCGCGGGCATCCTCTGCGACGCCGTCACGGCGCGGTCCCTGCGGGAACGGCTGGGACGCAACCCGTCGTTCCTGATCCTCTCCTGGGGGCGGGGCAAGGCGGACCTGGCGGAGAACCTCTACACGCTGCTGCGGGACTTTGACCGCTTCCATCCCCAGCTGATCTTGGGCATGGGCGTGGACGAGGGCGGCATGGGCCTGGCGGTCATGAACCGGCTGCGGAAGGCGGCGGGGTTCCACATCCTCCAGGCCCGGGACGGCGTCGTGACGGTCCAGGGCGGGACGGGCTTCCCGGACTACCTGCTGGCCGAGTGAGGCCGGCGGGGAATCGCCGTGTCCTGCGGAACGGCCGTTTGTAACTGTGGCCTGTTTATGGTAAAATAAAACGATTGAAGAATACGCCACCCCCAGGGTGGCAAGGGAACATTGCGGAGGCGGAAAAATGAAAATTGCGATTGGCTGCGATCACGGCGGCATCCATCTGAAGAAGGTCCTCCAGGAGCATCTGGCGGCGCGGAATGTGGAGTATACGGACGTGGGAACTTATACGGATGATTCCTGCGACTATCCTGATTTCGCGGTCAAGGTGTGCGACGAAGTCGTTTCGGGCCGGGCGGACCGGGGCATCCTGGTCTGCGGCACGGGCATCGGCATGTCCATGGCGGCCAACAAGGTCGACGGGATCCGGGCGGCCCTGTGCGGCGATGTGTTTTCCGCGAAGATGAGCCGTGAACACAACGACGCCAATGTCCTGTGCCTGGGCGAACGCGTCACGGGACCGGGCCTGGCGGAAATGATGCTCGACGTATGGCTGGATACGGAATTTGCCGGCGGACGCCATGAACGCCGTGTCCATAAGATCATGGCTATTGAAAAATAACGAACCGGAAGGGGACCTACGAAATGAAACTGCACATTGTGGAACATCCGTTAATCGCGCACAAGCTGACGATGATGCGCGACAAGAACTGCAACAGCAAGAATTTTCGCGAACTTTGCGGCGAAATCGCGTCGCTCATGACGTACGAAGTCACCCGTGACTGGCCGACGGAGCCCGTTGCGGTGGAAACGCCCCTGGAAACGATGACGGGCGCCCGCCTGAAGGACGAAGTGACGATTATCCCGATCCTGCGCGCCGGACTGGGGCTCCTGAACGGCGTCCTCAACATGATTCCCTACGCCCACGTGGGCCACATCGGCCTGTACCGGGATCCGGTCACCCATGCGCCCCACGAATACTACTGCGGCCTGCCCAAGCAGATGGATGCGAAGTGTATCGTCGTCGACCCCATGCTGGCCACGGGCGGTTCCGCGGCGGCGGCCATTACGATGCTCAAGGAGCACGGACTGAAAAACATCACCCTTATGGTGCTCGTGGCAGCGCCGCAGGGGGTGGAAGTCGTCAACCAGGCCCATCCGGATGTGGAAATCTATACGGCGGCCTTGGATCGCGAATTGAATGACAAGGCCTACATCCTGCCCGGACTGGGCGATGCGGGCGACCGCGTCTTCGGCACCCTGTGAGCCGTCCGCGGCCCGGCCCGCGCCGACTGTCGCTGACCGCCGGCGGAAGGAAGGATTCTTATGGCAGTGAAGGAAACAAGACCTGATTGGGACCACTATTTCATGGAAATCGCCGAAGTGGTCAGCAAGCGGTCCACGTGCCTGCGCCGCAGTGTCGGCGCGGTTATCGTGAAGGACCGGCAAATCCTGGCGACGGGGTACAACGGGACACCCAAGGGCATGCCCCACTGTGCCGAAGTCGGGTGCCTGCGGGAACAGCTTCATGTCCCGTCGGGCCAGAACCATGAACTGTGCCGCGGCATCCACGCGGAGCAGAACGCCGTCATACAGGCGGCCGTGCACGGCGTCTCCGTCGAAGGCGGGACGCTCTACTGTACCAACCAGCCCTGCGTGGTCTGCACCAAGATTCTCATCAACGCGGGCATCGAACGGATTGTCTACAAAGAGCCTTATCCGGACAAACTGGCGGAGGAAATGCTGGCCGGTTCGACGATCCGCGTGGAGGTCCTCGACGCCCCTGCCCGCCCGGAGGACGGTCAGGACGGCCAGTAAGGCGGCTTCCTATCTTCAGAGATCCAGAGGTTAAGCGAGCGTGTATATTTTAGCCCTCATTATCGCATTGTTGGCCAGTTTTCTGCTCACGCCCTACGTGAAGAAGCTGGCGTTCCGCATCGGGGCGGTAGACCGTCCCGACAAGCGCAAAGTCCATACGCACATCATGCCGCGGCTTGGCGGGCTGGCCATTTATTTGGCCACCGTCCTTGCCGTGGTCTTGTGTGTCCCCTTGACGAAGGATATCCTCGGTATCCTGTTGGGCGGCACGTGGATCGTCATCCTGGGCATCCTGGATGACAAGTACTCCCTGCCGGCGAAGGGAAAACTCCTGGGCCAGATTGTCGGGGCCTGTATCCTGTGCCTGTTCGATATTCGCATCGAATGGCTCAACAATCCCTTCGGCGGGTATTTCTACCTGGAATACCTGTCCATCCCCTTTACCATTTTCTGGGTCATCAGTTTCATTAACGTCGTCAACCTGATCGACGGCCTGGACGGACTGGCGGCCGGCGTGACGGGCATCGCTTCCCTTACGGTCATCCTCGTGGCCGTCCACCAGGGCTATTTCCCGGTGGCGACGGTTACGGCGGCCCTGGCCGGCGCCATCATCGGCTTTATCCACTACAATTTCAATCCGGCGACCATTTTCATGGGCGATACGGGCAGTATGTTCATCGGCTACATGCTGGCGGCCATTTCGGTCTTCGGCGCCGTCAAGAGTGCCGCCACTATCGCCCTGATCGTGCCTGCCGTGGCCCTGGGCGTGCCGATCATGGACACGGCCTTCGCCATCCTTCGGCGCTACAGCAACGGCCGTCCCATTTTCCAGCCCGACAAGGGCCATCTACACCACCGGCTCCTGGCCATGGGCCTGAGCCAGCGGCAGGCGGTCCTGCTCATGTATGCCATCAGCATCGTCCTGAGCCTGGCGGCAGCCGTCCTGTCCGTGGCGAGCGGCTATGTGGCGGCGGCGGTCATTGTGGTGGTGGTCGTGGCCATCGCCATTGGGGCCAAAAAGATCGGTATTTTGAACGACCGCATGAATTAGCGGGTTTTGGGAGGAGGTCTTTCCGTTGAAAAAACTGAAAGTGATGACGGTGTTCGGCACCCGCCCGGAGGCAATCAAGATGTGCCCCCTGGTGCAGGAGCTCCGCAGGCACCCGGATACGTTGGAGCCCATCGTGGCCGTCACGGCCCAGCACCGCGAAATGCTGGACCAGGTGCTGGACCTGTTCGGTATCGTGCCCGACTACGACTTGAACATCATGCAGGGCGGCCAGACGTTGTACGACGTCACGACCCGTGCCCTGACGGGCCTGAAGGAGGTCATGGAAAAGGCTCGGCCGGACCTGGTTCTGGTCCACGGCGATACGACGACGACCTTTGCCGGCGCCCTGGCCGCGTATTATCTGCAGATCCCCGTCGGCCACGTGGAAGCGGGACTGCGCACGGGCAACAAGTATTCCCCCTTCCCGGAAGAAATGAACCGGAAACTGACCGGCGCCATCGCGGACCTGCATTTTGCGCCGACGACGACGAGCCGGGATAACCTGCTGCGGGAAAACGTGGACCCTGCGGCGATTTTTGTGACGGGCAACACGGTCATCGATGCCCTGGCCACGACGGTCCAGGCGGATTACCGCTTTGACGATCCCGTCGTGGAAGAGGCCCTGTCCCGCCATCCCCGCCTGTTAGTCATGACGACCCACCGCCGCGAGAACCTGGGCGAACCGATGCGCCATGTCTATCGCGCCGTCAAGGACGCCCTGGCGCAGTGCCCCGACGTGGCGGCCGTCTTCCCCGTCCACAAGAATCCGAAAGTCCGCGAAGTAGTGCAGGCCGAACTGGCCGGACAGGACCGGGTCTATTTGACGGAACCCATGGATTACCAGCCCTTCGCCAACCTCATGAGCCGCGCTTCCGTTATCCTGACGGACAGCGGCGGCATCCAGGAGGAGGCGCCGGCCCTGGGCAAGCCGGTCCTGGTCCTGCGCGGGACGACGGAGCGGCCCGAAGCGGTCGCGGCCGGCACGGTACGCCTCGTCGGCACGGACTACGACGCCGTCCGGAACGAGACGCTGCGGCTGCTGACCGACCGGTCGTACTACCAAAGTATGGCCGAGGCCGTCAACCCGTACGGGGACGGCCAGGCCTGCCGGCGCATCGTCGGCTTCATCCTGAACCGCTTTGGCTATACGGACGAAATGCCGGATGAATTCAATGTACAATAATAAGTGAAAATAGAAGAACAGGAAGGCTTTTTGTATACTCTGTAGTTCCGCCGTGGCACGGCACAAAAAAGAGTTGCCGATGCGGCCGGAATATATTACAATAATGTAGCGTACATATCACAGATTTTTCACAATTATGGAGCACAACACCCTATGCTGGATTTCAGAGGAAGTAGCCCGACCGACGTCATGGCGGCCTTGAAGCGGCTTTGGAGACGCCAGTCCTGGCTGACGGCCCTCGTGGGGGCCGCCGGCTGCCTCCTGCTTTCCGGCGGTGCCCTGCGCTCTTGGCTGTGTGCCCTGGCCTGGTCCCTGCTGGACGTGGTGATCGTCCTTGTCTGGGCGTGGTATTCCACCCTGCATCCCGAGCGGGCCTGGGGTCTGGTGAACAGTATGCGGGTCACCCGCGTGAGTCTCGCGGTTATCTTCGTTTGTAGTATGTTGGGACTGGGACTGGCAGCGGCACCGCTGCTGCTGGGCTTTGTCCTGTTACATATTATATTTATTTTTAATTTACTAAATTTCACGCGCCGAAAGAACCCTACAGATATTCGCCGGCCGTGAGGAAAGGAGAAAAACGAGATGGGAACTGCTGAACAAGCAAGCAACGAGATTATCCATTACCTGCCCATGCAGCTGGACTTCCTCGGCATGACGGTCCGCATGCAGACGCTCTACATGAGCTGGCTCGCGTGCATTCTCACGATTGTCATCGTCTGGTGTATCACGTCCGGGTCCAAAATGATTCCGGGCCGCGCGCAGGTAGCTTTGGAGATGTTCTTCGACGCCCTGGGCGGACTGATTGAAAGCAACTTGGGGAAGGAAGGCCGCGAAAAACTGCAGGCATTCTTCTTCACGCTGTTCCTCTATCTGTTCGTTTCCAACGAACTGGGTGTGTTCCTGCCGAGCATCGGCGTACACTTCACTTCGCCCACGAACGACGTGAACACCGTCTTTGCCTTGTCCATCCTGGTTATGGTCATCGCTTACATCTACGGTATCGGCCGCAACGGGATCCACTATTTCGGCCATTTTGTGAAGCCGTATCTTCCGTTCTTACCGCTGAACCTCATCGAAGAAATCGCGAAACCCGTAACCTTGGCACTTCGTCTGTTTGGTAATATCCTTGCCGGCGAAATTCTTCTGATTGTCTTGTATAAGTTGTGCCCCTGGGTCATCCCTGACATCTGGGTACTGTTCAGTCTCTTCGTCGGCGTCTTGCAGGCCTTCGTTTTCACGATGCTGTCTATCATCAATATCGCGCCGTCGTTCGTCAAGCACTGAGCAGGAGAGGAATCCGGCGGGACGGCCGGATCCGCGCAATGAATGACAAAAACTGGTTGGTTATTTTAAGAAAAGAAAATTGAAAGGATGAGTATCTAACATGGAAAACGCAATTATCGTAGCTGCCTCCGTATTGGCCGCAGGTATCATTGGCGCAGCCGCTGCCCTGGGCGCTGCCAAAGGTGACGGCATGGTTACCTCCAAGACTCTCGAATGCATGGCTCGTCAGCCGGAACAGTCCTCCTCCTTCCTGGTCAACATGTTCATTTCTGTCGGCCTGATCGAATCTATTCCCATCATCGCTGTCGTTATCGCCATCGTCCTGGTGTTCGCGAACCCGTTCGTAAAATAAGCGACCCCGCTGGGGAATCTGCTTGATAGACATGAAAAGGAGTGCTGAAATTGATACAATTTGATGCAACATTTTTTTGGCAGATTTTAAATTTCCTCATCCTCCTCTTCATCCTGGCAAAATTCGCCTACAAACCGTTGATGAAAGTGTTGGACGAACGCCGCGCGCGTGTTGCCAACGATCTGGAAACCGCTGAAAAGACCCGCGTCGAAGCGGAAGCCCTGAAGGAACAGTACAGCAAACAGCTGGCTGAAGCCCGCACGGAAGCGACTGCTATTATCGACAAGGCCAACAAAGCCGGCCAGAAGGTTCATGACGATTATGTAGCACAGGCCCAGGCTGAAAAGGATCAGATGATGGCTGCGGCGAAACAGAATATCGCCAATGAAAAGGATCAGGCCATGACGGACGTCCGCGCCCAGGTAATCGCCCTAGCGACGGAAATCGCCGGCAAAGTCGTCGATCAGAAGCTCAATTCTGCCGCTGACCAGGAATTGGTTGCCAAGACTGCCGATTCCGTCCTGAACAAATAATCGAACCGCAACCCATTAAGCAATGACACAGGCTCTAGGGCCTGTTACTAGAATACCTGTAACACACAGGAGACATGGAGGTGAAAGATACAGTATGGCTAGCGACGAAAAACTGAGCCTGATCCTCAAGAGCCTGGATAAACTCCAGCTCGCGGGTGACAAGCTGAAGTCCGTTGCCAGCAACGGCATTATCCCCGTTGTCCTGACGACGGCAAAAGAACTCACTGTATCTGAAAAAGACACCGTAGCCAAATTTATCGGCGATAAATTGGGCTATCTGGTATACTTGGAAACCACTGTTGATCCTTCCATTATCGGCGGTTCTGTCTTAAAAGCCGGCGATCAGATTTATGACGCCAGCGTGAAGCGTCAAATGGAAAAGGTCAGCGACGCCATGGCCAAAAACAACGCGAAGGGGTCCCTCACGGACTTTTCCGCCGTTGCGGAAAGCCTGGCGAAAACTGTCGAAGAGACGGATATCAAGCCCGACATGGAAGAAGTCGGCACCATCGAAAAGGTCGGCGACGGCATTGCGACCGTCACGGGCCTGGGCCATGCCATGGCCGGTGAGCTGGTATCCCTGAACGGCGGCGTGTCCGGCATGGTCCAGAACCTGATGCCGGATCGGGTCGGTATCGTTCTGATGGGCGGGGAAACGACCGTCAAGCAGGGCGACATCGTCCGCCGCACGGGCAAGTTGATGCAGGTTCCGGTCGGCGATGGCCTGCTGGGCCGCGTCGTCAACCCCCTGGGCGAACCTATCGACGGCCTGGGCGAAATCAAATACAACGCGACCCGCCCCGTCGAATCCCCGTCGCCGGGCATTGCCGACCGGAAACCGGTCGATGTGCCCCTGCAGACCGGTATCAAGGCCATTGACGCCATGGTACCTATCGGCCGTGGCCAGCGCGAATTGATCATCGGCGACCGCGGTACGGGCAAATCGGCTATCGCTATCGATACGATCATCAACCAGAAAGGCAACGGCGTCATCTGCGTCTACGTTGCCATCGGCCAGAAGGCATCCACTGTTGCCCGTCTGTCCCGTACCCTGGAAAAATATGGCGCCAAGGACTATACCATCATCGTGGCCGCTACGGCCGCTCAGTCCGCGCCGCTGCAGTACCTGGCTCCGTACGCCGGCGTTTCCATGGCCGAGTATTTCATGGATCAGGGCAAAGACGTGCTCTGCATCTACGACGACTTGTCCAAGCACGCCGTGGCCTATCGCGCCATGTCCCTGCTGCTCCGCCGTCCGCCCGGACGCGAAGCGTACCCTGGCGATGTCTTCTATTTGCACTCCCGCCTGCTGGAACGCGCGGCCCGTCGGAACGAGCAGGCCGGCGGCGGCTCCATCACGGCCCTGCCGATCATCGAGACCCTGGCAGGCGACGTAGGCGGCTATATCCCGACCAACGTCATTTCCATCACGGACGGCCAGATCTACCTGGAAACGGACCTGTTCTATGCCGGTATCCGTCCGGCCATCAACGTCGGCTTGTCTGTCTCCCGCGTAGGCGGTTCCGCGCAGATCAAGGCCATGAAGAGCGTGGCCGGTACCCTTCGCCTGGACCTCGCCCAGTATCGCGAACTGGCTGCTTTCGCGCAGTTCGGCTCCGACCTGGATAAGACCACGAAGGCACAGCTGGACCGCGGTATCCGCATGACGGAACTGCTGAAACAGCCCCAGTACTCCCCGTTGCCTGTCCAGAAGCAGGTCATGTCCATTTTCGCGGGCACGAAAGGCTATCTGGATGACGTAGCGACGTCCGATGTTACCCGGTTTGAAGCGGAAATGCTGAAATATCTCGACACGAACGCCCCGGAAATCGGCGAAGATATTGTCAAGAACAAGAAAATCACCGACGCTAATGAAGCAGCTCTGAAGAAGGCTATTGAAGACTTCAAGCAGACTTTTACCCCCTCTGACGGAAAGAGGTGAGTGACTGATGCCGAATCCACGCGAAATTCACCGGCACATGCGCAGTGTAGGGAACATCCAGCAGATTACGAAAGCGATGAAGATGGTCGCCGCTGCACGGTTGCGCCGGGCGCAGGAAAAAGCTGCATCCAGCCGCCCCTTTGCGGAGAAAATCGAATCCATGCTGATCACCGCGATGGGGGACAGCACGCTCCAGAACAAGCTGGACCTGAGCGAGAGCCCGTTGATGGCGTCCCGCAGCGTCCGCAGGACCGGATTTATCGTCATCGCCGCCGACAAAGGCCTGGCGGGTCCGTATAACTCCAACGTCCTGAAGCACGCCCTGGCGGAAATCACGGAATGTGAAAACTACACCATCATTACCGTAGGCCGCAAGTCCAAGGAGTTTTTCCAGCACCGCGGGTTTGAGGTGGCCAAGGATTTCTTCGGCCTGTCGGATAAACCGAACTTCGATTACGCGGAACAGATTGCCAAGGCGGCCGCCGACCTGTTTATCACCGGCGAAGTCGACGAGGTGAAACTGATTTCCACGCGCTTCAAGTCGGCCTTGTCCTACACTCCCGAAACGATCCAGCTGCTGCCGGTCCAAGTGCCGGGAAACAAGGCAGTCACGATTTCCGGCAGCTTTGCCCCTGCGGAAGAGGGAGAGGAAGAAGAGCTCGGCAAGGTAATCTACGAGCCCAATCCCGCGACGCTCATGAAGCAGCTGCTGCCGGATTATGTCAAGACTTTGATTTACGCCGCCCTCATGCAGTCCGCGGCTTCTGAACTCGGTGCCCGCATGACTGCCATGTCTTCGGCCACTGACAAAAATTATAGATGACTGGTAAGATAGTACAAGTCGTCGGCCCTGTTGTCGACATTAAATTTCCGCCAAATGGCCTGCCTGCTATCTATAACGCGATCCATATCGATGGTGTCGTCGGCGACGGCATCAAGATCCATCTGACCACGGAAGTCATGCAGCATATCGGCGACGACGTCGTCCGTACGGTTGCCATGAGTTCCACCGACGGTCTGGTTCGCGGCATGGATGCAGTCGACACCGGCGCGCCGATCAAGGTCCCTGTCGGCCCTGGCACCCTGGGCCGTATCTTCAACGTCCTCGGCGAGACCGTCGACCACGATCCCACCCCCGTTGAAGCAGCCGATTATTGGCCGATCCATCGTCCTGCTCCGGCATTTGCGGAACAGTCCACGACGGCGGAAATGCTCGAAACCGGTATCAAGGTCATCGACCTGATCGAACCCTACGCCCTGGGCGGCAAGGTCGGTCTGTTCGGCGGCGCCGGCGTAGGCAAGACCGTTATCATCATGGAACTCATTCATAACATCGCGACGGCGCACGGCGGCTACTCCGTCTTTGCGGGCGTCGGCGAACGTACCCGTGAAGGCAATGACCTTTGGGGTGAAATGAAAGAGTCCGGCGTTATCAACAAAACCTGTCTGGTGTACGGCCAGATGAACGAGCCCCCCGGAGCGCGTATGCGCGTCGGTCTGACGGGCCTGACCATGGCGGAATACTTCCGTGATGTTTCCGGCCAGGACGTGCTGCTGTTCATCGATAACATTTTCCGTTTCATCCAGGCCGGTTCCGAAGTTTCCGCACTGCTCGGCCGTATGCCTTCGGCCGTAGGCTACCAGCCTACCCTGGCCAACGACATCGGCGCCCTGCAGGAACGAATCGCGTCGACGACGAAAGGTTCCATCACGTCCGTCCAGGCCGTTTACGTGCCAGCCGACGACTTGACCGACCCTGCCCCGGCAGGCACCTTCGCCCACTTGGACGCGACGACCAACCTGTCCCGTCAGATCGCGGAATTGGGCCTCTACCCGGCCGTCGATCCCCTGGACTCCACGAGCCGTATCCTGGACCCGCTGATTGTCGGCGAAGAGCACTACAAGGTTGCCCGCGGCGTGCAGGCCATCCTGCAGCGCTATAAGGAACTGCAGGACATCATCGCCATCCTGGGCATGGAAGAATTGTCCGAAGACGATAAAGTCACGGTTGCCCGCGCCCGTAAGATCCAGCGTTTCCTGTCCCAGCCGTTCTTCGTCGGCGAACAGTTCACCGGTACTCCCGGCCAGTACGTTCCGCTGAAGGAAACGATCCGCGGCTTCAAGGAAATCCTGGAAGGCAAGCATGACGATCTGCCGGAAAACGCGTTCTACATGGTCGGCACTATCGACATGGCCGTGGAAAAGGCGAAGAAGATCGCGGCAGAAGCAAACGCGGAGTGAGCTTATGGCTAATTTAATGCAGTTGAATGTCCTGTCCCCGGATTCCTATGTATTCCAGGCAGACAACATCTCCTACATCGACGCCCACACGGAAGGCGGCGCCGTCGGCATCCTGCCCCGGCACGCCACCATGGTCGCGGCCCTCGATGCGGCGCCGCTGAAATACCGCGACGACAACGGGGTGGCACACTATCTGTTTGTGGACACGGGATACCTGGAGGTCAAGGACAACGTGGTTACGGTCTTAAGCGTAGCCGCGGAACTTGCCGAATCCATTGATGTGGAAAAGGCACAGGCAGCCCTGGAACGCGCTAAGGCGAAGATCGAAAACCTGGATCAGGAAATCGACCTGCCGGCGGCCCAGGCCGACTTGAAGCGTGCCGAAGCCCGCCTCAAGACGGTAACGCTGTCAAAATCCAAGGAATAAAGGGAAGGGCCGTAACGGGAGTTACGGCCCTTTTTTCCCCAAGGGCGCCCTGGCCCTGGTTGTCGCGGGGATCCCCGCGGCCCGGAAGGAGAAGGAGGACGAACATGCAGGACTTTATGGAACCCCTGGCAGGCAATAAGATGTATGAACTGAAGGCGGAGATCAATGATTTGCGGAAACTCCTGGCCAAGGAGGATGATCCCGACAAGATCCAGCGCCTGAAAAAGACCATCGCGGAAAAGGAAACGTATTATAACATCCTGGCGGACAAGGTCCGTCTGTCCAAGTAGGAGTGACGGCAGCCCATGGATCAGAACCTTTACACATGGCTTTCCCTCCTCCTCCGAACGGCCATGACCCTATACGTCATCCGCGATTCGGAAAAGCGGAAGACGCCCTTCCGGCCCGGCTGGATCGTGTTCACGTTTCTCCTGTGGCCCGTCTTTTTTGCCTACCTGTACTATTCCCGCAAGATGGCTGGAAAGGCCCTGCCACCCCTGTATGAGCGGGAGGCGGAAATGCGCCGCCGGATGGAAGAGAACCGCAAGCGGGTCCAGGCGGAACGGGAAGCCTGGGAACGGCTGCGGCGCGAGGAAGCGGCCAAAAACCACCAGACTTCGGCCGACCTGGACGAAGCCCAGCGGCAGCGGGCGGAAATCAAGGCCAAACGGATGAAGGAACTGGAAGAAGAACGGCGCCAGCAGGAAGAAGCGGCGGCCCGCGCCTTAAAACTGAAGAAATGAAAGATTCCCGCCGGAGACGGAACGCCTGCCTTTTCCGGCGCGGGACAGAAGGGACGGAGTCATCCGCCCCTTGGACAGCGGCAGGACAGCGGCAGGACAGCGGCAGGGCGGGATTCCTTCCGCGGGCGGGGAGGGACTTGCGGACAAACCGGGAAAAGTGATATTATAGTAAAGACTATGGAATAGTCAACCTGTAACATGGCACCGTGTGTCTATATAAACGGAGAATAAATTCGTGCCTTGGGGCACGCAGGAGGATTCCGAGTGGAGAAGTTGATTGTCAAAGGCGGCAACCGGTTGGTCGGAACTGTCAAGACTAGTGGCGCGAAGAACGCCGTGCTGCCGATTATTGCCGCTTCGATCCTGGGCGAGACGCCGAGTCATCTCGACGAGATTCCCCAGCTGGAAGACGTTCGCACGATTTGTGGCGTCCTGGAATATTTGGGCGTCAAGGTGGATGCCGGCGAAGATCACGCCCTGACCCTGGATACGCGGACCATCACGGCCGATGAGGCGCCGTATGAACTGGTACGCAGTATGCGCGCGTCTTTCGTCGTCATGGGTCCGCTGTTGGCCCGGGTCGGGCACGCGCGCATTTCCCAGCCCGGCGGCTGCGCCATCGGCAGCCGGCCGATCGATTTGCACCTGAAAGGCTTTGAGCTGCTCGGGGCCAGGATCACGCAGGACCATGGGTTTATCGAGGCATCGGCCCCCCATGGCCTGAAAGGGGCGAATATTTACTTGGACTTTCCCAGTGTCGGCGCGACGGAAAACATCATGATGGCCGCCTGTCTCGCCGAAGGGACGACAATCCTGGAAAATCCGGCCGAGGAGCCGGAAATCGTCGACCTGGCGAACTATCTGAACCAGATGGGGGCCCATGTGCGCGGGGCCGGGACGGATGTCATCCGCATCGAAGGCGTCCAGCATATGCACGGCAGCGCCCATACGGTCATTCCGGACCGGATTGAGGCGGGCACCTACATGATCGGCGCGGCCATGACCCATGGCGACGTCATCATCGAGAATGTCCTCGTGGAACACCAGAAACCGCTGCTGGCGAAACTGCGCGAAGCCGGCGTGCTCATCGAGGAAGATATCGACCGTATCCACGTGACCTGCCCGGGCGACTTGAAAGCCATCAACGTCAAAACGATGCCCTATCCGGGCTTCCCGACAGATATGCAGGCCCAGATGATGGCCATGATGACCATCTGCCACGGCCGGAGTACGGTCATGGAGACGGTCTTCGAGAACCGCTTTATGCACGTTGTCGAATTGAACCGCATGGGGGCGGCCATTGAAACGACGGGCGCCCGCGTCGCCCTGATCGAAGGCCCGGCCAAGCTGACGGGCTGCGAAGTCAATGCGACGGACCTGCGCGCCGGCGCGGCCATGGTCCTGTCCGGACTGGTGGCGGAAGGCACGACGACCATCGGCAATCTGCATCATATCGACCGCGGGTACGAGAACCTCGTGGGCAAATTGCAGGCCCTCGGCGGGGACATCCGCCGCGTTACCGTGGAAGACGGAGAATGAATAAAGAAGGAGACGGATTATGTTCAGCGGATCGACAGACATTGGAATTGATTTGGGGACTGCCAATATCCTCGTATATGTGAAAGGGAAGGGGACCGTGCTGAACGAGCCTTCCGTCGTGGCAGTGGAAAAAAAGACGAACAAGATCCTTGCCGTCGGCTCGGAAGCCCGGGAGATGCTGGGCCGCACGCCCCACGGCATCGTCGCGGTGCGGCCGCTGCGCGAAGGGGTCATTGCGAACTATACGATTACGCAGAAGATGCTGGAATATTTGATCCACAAGGTGGCGGGGAAGAGCTTCTTTTTCCGGCCCCGCGTCATGACCTGCATCCCCGTGAATATTACGTCCGTGGAAAAGCGGGCGGTCCTGGAAGCGACAATCCAGGCCGGCGTGTCCAAGACGTACCTGATTGAGGAACCGCTGGCGGCGGCCCTCGGCGCCGGGCTGGACATCATGGTCCCGTCGGGCAAGATGGTTGTCGATATCGGCGGCGGCACGACGGACATCGCGATCCTGAGCCTCGGCGGCGTCGTGGATTCCGATTCGGTCCGGATCGGCGGCGACAAGTTCAACGAAGCTATCGTCCGCTATGTGAAAAAGGAATATAACTGCCTTATCGGCGAAACCCTGGCCGAGAAGGTGAAGATCGACGTCGGTAACGTGGATCCCGACGCGGTGCCCAAATCCATGGACATGACGGCCCAGAATACGGTCAACGGCATGCCGGTCAGCCTGACCCTGACGTCGAAGGATGTCCGCGAAGCCCTGCAAGAGCCCCTGGACAGCCTTTTTGGCCGGATCCGTTCCGTTTTGGAAAAGTGCCCGCCCGAGCTGTCGGCGGACATCGTGGAAAACGGGATCTGCCTGACCGGCGGCGGCGCCCTCCTGGGCGGCCTGGCCCATATGCTGAGCAAGAACACGGGCATCAAGGTCATTGTGGCCGAAAACCCCTTGGACTGCGTGGCGGTCGGTACGGGCAAGGCCTTGGAAAATCTCGATAAGCTGCGTCCGGGGACGGTTTTCAGCAACGCCATGTTTTGACGCGGGGCTGTCCGGACGGACCGCCCGGCAGCCGGGATTCCGGAAGACGGCCAGGATGGTGGCAATTGCCCCATCCGGCCGTTTTCCCGTTTTTGAAAAGAAGAAAGGAACGCATGGAAAGAAGAAGCATCAGACGGCTGGCAGGCCTGCTCGGCGCTGTCCTGCTGTGGGGGCAGGCGACGGCCCAGGCGGCCGTCACGAGTCTGCGGGTCAGTACGAGCCCGACGAAGGTGCGCGTCGTCCTGGATTTGGACGCGCCCGTGACGTACAAGGAAGATGTGGACGGGACGACGCTCCGTCTGGACCTGGATACGAAGACCCTGAAAAAGTTCAGCCAGACGCCGAAAGACAAGGCCGTACGATCCCTCACGGTCCTTCCCCGGGGCCGGGACAAATGCCGTCTCGAAGTCGACCTGACCAAGGCCGGGCAGCACCGGGTGCTGCTCCTGAAAAAGCCCGACCGGCTGGTCCTCGACTTGTACCGGATCCAGATCATCCGCGAAACGCGGGAGTTGGGCCAGGGCCTGCAATACACATACTGGCAGGATGACATGGACGGCAAGGTCGTGCGGCTCTATGCCCTGACCCTGGCGCCGGACAGCGCCTATTTCGTGAAACCTTTTTCTGCGGCCCTGGACCGGAACGGACGGGGGCGGCTGAGCAAGGCTGTCCAGGGGGCCGGCGCCCGCGCCGCCGTCAATGCCTGCTACTTCGATACGGATGGCTGGGTCATCGGCAACTGCAAGTGGGACGGGGAGTTTTTCGGCGGCGACAGTACGCCCCGCAGCGCCCTGGGGATGGATGCCGCGGGCCGCTGGCAGGTCCTGCGGGATTTGTCCTATAGCGGCACGGTGCGTGCCGGCGCGGGGACGGCCCTGGCCGTTACGGGCGTTAACCGCCAGCGGCTGGCCCAGGACTTGATCGTCTATAACCGCTATTACGGGCCGTCGACGCGGACGAACGCCTTCGGCCGGGAAATCAAGGTGAAAGAGGGCCGCGTGACGGCCGTGTCGACCCAGGGCAACATGGCGCTGGAGCCGGGGGCCCTCGTCCTGTCGGCCCACGGCGCCAAGGCGGATGCCCTGGCGGGCCTCCGGCCCGGGGACCGCGTCACGGTGACACAGACCCTGGGCAACCATGCTGCGGATCTCCTGCGCATGGTCGTCGGCGCCGGGCCCTCCCTGGTGGAGGACGGCACGATCAACGTCCGCTCCGCCCAGGAACAGATGGCGCCGGACATTGCCAACGGCCGCGCGCCCCGCACGGGGGCCGGCGTCAAGGCGGACGGCTCCCTGATCCTGATGGTGGTCGACGGCCGCAGCCAGTATTCGGCCGGCATGACCTTGAAAGAGTTTGCCTGGTACCTGCGCCGTTTCGGCGCCAGGGATGCCGTAAACTTTGACGGCGGTGGTTCTTCCGAACTCGTCCTGGACGGCGTGGTCCGCAACCAGCCCTCCGACGGGCAGGAACGCCCCGTCAGCATCGCCTTGGGCGTCTTCCGCAAGTAGGAGCCGTCGTCTGGCGGCACCCGGCGGCCCGGATTTCCGGATGGGCCGGGGTTTCCGGGCGGACGGAAGCCTGCGGACTGACCGGTCAGAATTTTGCCAAGCAGGCTGTTTCGGTGTATAATGATTGGAATGGACAATTATAACGAAAAGGAACCGCCTGGTTGGTTTTTGATCCCTGTCCCGCCGCCGGCGCGGCAGGGATCCTGAGGGAAGGAGGAATCGGGATGCGCAGATTGGCAACGTGGAAATATGTGATGGCGGCGGCGGTGGCTGCGGCGGCGGTGGGACTCTATTCCCTGGCGTTCGCGGCCGGCGTGGTCCAGAAAAGCACCTTGAGCGGCGTCGTCCAGGCCGAAGGCCTCGTTCGGGTCGGACAGACCGTGCGGCAGGGCGACGTGCTCGTCCAGGTCAAGACCCTGATGGGCGCCATGCCGGCGTCCCGCGCGACCGTATCCGGTACGGTGAAGTCCGTTTCCGTCCAGGCGGGGCAGACCATCTCCGGCGGCCAGGCCGTCGCGGAAATCGAGCCGTAAGCAGGAAACAGCGCTGCGGTTCACATCACTACGTAGGAGAATCACTTTGAGACACATCCTTAGGAATATCTTGTGCGTCCTGTGCGCCTTCTGCGCGCTTTGGCTAGGCACGGCCCGGCTGGCGGGGACGGCTGCCGCCCGCACGCCCATTCTGCCGGTGGAACAGATCCGCCCGGGCATGACGGGCTATGCCAAAACGGTCCTGCAGGGCGATACGATTGAAACCTTCCCCGTGGAAGTGCTGGGCGTCACGGGCAATGATGCCCAGGGGTACCAGATCCTGATCAAGGCCGGCGGAGATGTCATGGAACGCAGCGGCGGCATCTCCCAGGGCATGAGCGGCAGTCCCGTCTACCTGGACGGCCGGCTGGCCGGGGCTGTCGCCTTCGGCAAGGCCTTTAACGATCCGCGCTACTGTTTCCTCCAGCCCATCGAGGCCATGCTGGCCCTGCTGAATCCTGCCGTGCCGCGCCGCGGCCTGCTCCCGGCGGCCGCCAGGGAAGGCAGCCTGCCCGTGGGGACGCGGCTTTTGGCCGGCGGTTTCACGGACCAGGCCCTGGCGGTCCTGAAACGGGACCTGGCTAGGCAGGGGCTGGATGTTTCTGAGGCGGCCGTTCCCGGCACGGCGGAATTCGTGGCGGACCTGCAGCCTGGCAGCGCCGTCGGGGTAGCCCTCATGACGGGGGACCTGACCATGGGCGCCATCGGCACGGTCACCTGGACGGATGAACAAGGCCGGATCCTGGCCTTCGGCCATCCCTTTGTCCAACGGGGGGACGCGGATTTCTTCCTGACCAAGGCCTGGATTCTCGCCTCGCTGCCCAACTTGCAGACTTCCTATAAGGTCGGGTCCCTCGGCGCCCCTGTCGGAACCGTTTTCCAGGACCGGAGCGCCGGCGTGGCCGGGAAAACAGGCGGCCGTCCGGCGGCCATCCCGGTCTACATCGCCGCTACGGACATGGACCGTTCCGCCAGCGCCACGGCCCGCGTCCAGGTGGTCCACGACCCGTTGCTGGCGCCGGACCTCATTTCCGCGGCGGCCCTGTCCCTGGCCTCCAAGGTCGCCGATACGGCCGCGGGAGGGTCCAGCCGGATTTTCTTCGATATCGCCGCCACGGACAGCGAGGGAAAGCCCTTGCGCGTTACGCGGCAGAATATGTTCTACAGCCCGGACAAGCTTTTTGATTCCGTCACGGCGGAACTGCAGGAGGCCGTGAACGTCTTCCTGCGCAACAAACTGGAAGCCGTGCGGATCCAGCAGGTCGACGTCAAGGTCGATCTGAGCACGGACAGCCTGGTGGCGGAAATCCAGTCGGCCAAAGTACGGGAAGAACATCCCCGGGCCGGCGACACGATCCATCTCGAGGTGACGCTGAAACCGTACCGTGTCGCGCCGATGGTCCGTACCATTTCCTACAAACTGCCGGAAGACGCGGCAGGCACGGTCCGTCTCGCCGTCAAGGGCGGCGCTTCCCTGAACTGGATCCAGGAACTGCTGCGCAACCAGAAGGCGGCCGGAGTCCCGACCGTCGACGGCGAGGATCCACAGCCTTCCGGCGACACGGACAAGGAAAAGACCAAGGCGAAGGAAGCGGAAAAGAAACGCAAGCTCCGCCTGCGTGATTATGTGCGCGAAGTGAACAACGCGGTCCGCAACAATGACCTGATCGTGGAATACGCCGCCCGCAAGACGGCGACGGCCCCGACCGGCCCGGAGGGAACCTCGGGCCCGTCCTTGACGGCGATGATGGCCGGCGGCCCCCACCGGCAGGTGACGCCCCTGGATTATATTATCGACGGGGAAACGACGGTTACGGTCAAGGTCAAATCCTCCCGCTGACAAGGGACGCGGGGAGGAAGGGCGGGAAACCCACAGAAAGGAGTGAGGCCATGCTGCAGGATATGTGCGCCGCCATCGGGCGCAAAATGATCGACTTTTCCCGTTCCGCCGGGGGCATGACGCTTCTTTTCGCCGATGTCCTGAAGCGCCTCCGCGCGGTCGATGGCCGGGAAACCCTGCGGCAGATGGCCCTCCTGGGGGCGGACTCCCTGCCGATCGTTCTGCTGACGATGCTTTGCGTGGGCATGGTTTTCTCCGTCCAGACGGCGAAGGAATTCGTTACCCTCGGGGCGTCGAACACGGTCGGCGGCATCGTGGCCATTGCCATGGGACGCGAACTGGTGCCCGTCCTGTCGGGCGTCGTCGTGGCCGGCCGGATCGGCGCGGCCATCGCGGCGGAGCTGGGGACCATGAAGGTCACGGAGCAGATCGATGCCCTGCGGGTCATGGCGACGAGCCCGGTCCGTTATCTCGTCTGCCCGCGTTTTTTGGCCATTTCCCTGATGATGCCCGTCCTCATCGTGTTCGGCAACTTCATCGGCAATGCCGGCGGCTATGTGGTGGCCCATTTCTACGCCGGCATCAGCTCTTTCACGTACATCAATTCCATCAAGACCCTGTGCGATTCCTTTGACCTGTTCGGCGGGATGATCAAAGGGGTCGTGTTCGGCGCCATCATCGCCATCGTGGGCTGCTACAAGGGGCTTCACGCGAAGCAGGGCGCCGAAGGGGTCGGCCTGGCGACGACGGCCTCCGTGGTCTTGTCCATCATCCTGATTTTCATTACGGATTATTTTATGACGGTCCTGCTCTACGTAGGCGATTGAGTGAGGCATTATGGCGATTTCCGAAATATCCCTGCAGCATCTGCAGGTTTCCTTTGGGGAGAAACGGGTCCTGACCGGCGTCGACCTGGACGTCGTGCCCGGCGAGACCATGGCGGTCATCGGCCCTTCGGGAACGGGCAAGAGCACTATCCTGAAGGTCCTGACGGGCCTGCTGGAACCGACGGGCGGCCGTGTGTTCCTGGCCGGCCGCGACGTGACCCATTTGCCGGAGGAGGGATGGAATGAGATCCGCCGCCACGTCGGCATGGTCTTCCAGTATTCGGCCCTTTTCGATTTCCTCGATGTGGGGGAAAATGTAGCCTTCGGACTGCGGCAGCATTTCCACTTGTCCGAGGCGGAAATCCGGGATCGTGTCGACGCCCTGCTGCGGGATGTGGGCATGCTCGACGCCAAATCCCAGTTTCCCGCGGAATTGTCCGGCGGCATGAAGAAACGCGTCAGCCTGGCCCGCGCCCTGGCGTTCCGGCCGCGCATCGTCCTCTACGACGAGCCGACGGCAGGGCTTGATCCGTTGCGGACCATGAGTATCAGCAAACTCATCCGGGAAACGCAGCATAAATACAACGTGACATCGATCCTGGTCACGCACGACATGGAATCGGTCTATGTGGCGGCGGACCGGGTGGCCCTGCTGGACGAAGGCAAGGTGGCCGCCGTGGGGACGCCGGAAGAATTCAGGAATTCGTCCAATCCTCTGATCCGGGGATTCATTACGGGCGAGGAGCCGGAAGGAGCTTTTGTACGATGAAATCGGTCAGTGAAGTGAAAGTAGGGGCCCTGACCCTGGGCGGCGCCGTCCTTCTGGCGGGGATGATCAGCTTTCTCGGGGCCTTCAGCCTCTTTGACAGCGGCTATGACTTGCACGTCACCTATCCTTCGGTCAACGGGTTGTTGACCGGCGGGCAGGTGCGGTATGCCGGCGTGCCCGTCGGGACGGTCAAGGACATGAAGGTCGATGGCAGCCATGTCGTCGTGACCATGCATGTGAAGAAAGAGGTCCAGATTCCCATGGATTCGTCTTTTTCCATCGGCTCGGACGGCGTCATGGGCGAAAAG
The DNA here is from genome assembly GCA_900314855.1 of uncultured Selenomonadales bacterium. Lineage (GTDB taxonomy): Bacteria > Bacillota > Negativicutes > Acidaminococcales > Acidaminococcaceae > Succiniclasticum. Next base: position 36,995 of record OMWZ01000013.1, on the reverse strand, counting down.
TTCGTCCAGATTCAGCCGCCGGAGCGGGCGAGCGGCGTCTTTGTCAAGCCCGGTTCCAACTTGACGGGGACGCCCGGCGGCGGCCTGGATGAGTTTATGAACTCATCCGGAAAGGTCATGGAGAAGGTCGAAGGCGTGGCGGACGCTTTCAACAACATCTTCGGCGACAAGGCGGTCCAGCAGTCCATGCGGGAAGGCTTTATCGCCATGGGGGACATCAGCAAGAACCTGAATCGCTTTACGAAGGTCATGGCCGATTCGGCGGAAGCCAACCAGGCGGATATCAAGAACATGGTAGCCCAGCTGAGCCAGATGTCCGTGCGCCTGAACCAGACGACGGCCCACGTGGAAAGCCTCCTGAACGGGGTCGACAACAACGGCGCCACAGGCCGGGAAGTGGCCCGGATGGCGCAGAATCTGGCGGCCACAAGCCAGCATATGGAGGAAGTGACGAACCTGTTCGCCCAGGTCGCCCGGGATCCGCAGACGAAGGCGGATATCCAGGCGACGCTGCATAACACGCGCAGCGTGACGGCCCGGGCCAACAAGGCCCTAGCCTTCGTGGACAAGGTCGACTTCCACGGCAGGGCGGACCTGCTGCACAGCTTGGATGACGGCCAGTGGCGCGGCAGCGCGGGACTCCGTTTTGAAAAGACCGGCAAGGGGACGTACCTCTACGCCGGCGCGTCGGGACTGGGCGACGATCCGAAGCTGGACTTGTACGGCGGGAAAAAGTTCCGCCGTTTCGATGTCAGCGCCGGCTCCATGCTGGGGCACGAAGGCATCGGCCTCGGCTTCGATGTGAACCGCGATTTTCATCTCTACTCCCAGTTTTACGACTGGGACGACCTAAAAATCCGCCTGGGCGGGGAATATCAGTTCAAGCCGGACATTTATCTGACGGTGGAAAGCACGGACGTGCGCAACGGGAATTCCGGCGACGTGTATATGGGTCTGCGTACCTATTTCTGACACGCTTTTGACACAGTAAGTTTACTTGACATCCCTAAAAATTTGTTTTTATAATGAATTGCTGACTTGTCAGTCAGAAAATAAATGGAGGTATGAAGATGACTCGCACAACTCATGGGAAAAGGGCGGCCCTGCTCGGCGCCCTGATGTCCTTCCTGCTGGTTCCGTCGGCCTTCGCGGCGGAAGCCATGCCCATAGATCTGCAGACGGCCCTGAGCCGTTCCTACGCGACCCACGCGGATATCCGGAAGGCGGAATACGCCACGGACGCCGCCCGGGCGACGTTCAACGCGGCGCGGGAAAGCTTTGGCCCGGCGGTCCGCCTGACCCACAGCACGGGCCGCGGCGGCTACTGGGAAGAGCAGCTGACGGCTTCCGGCGCGCGTACGAAGGGCATCGGCAACACCTACAACAACGTGGTGTCCCTGACCGTGCCGATCTATACGGGCGGGCAGCTGGAAGGCGCCCGTGACGAGGCGAGGGCGAATTACCGCAGCAGCGTCCTCGGTGAGGAACTGGCCTACATCCAGCTGAAACGGAATGTGACGGACGCGTACTACACGCTCCTGTCCGCCATCGATGGTGTCCATGTGCGGCAGCAGTCCGTCCAGGACCTGCGGGATCATTTGAAGAACGTCCAGGCCCAGTACGACGTCGGCGTCGTGGCCAAGGTCGACCTGCTCCGCAGCCAGGTGGAATTGACGAACGCCCAGCAGAGCCTGATTCAGGCGCAGAACGCGCACGACAATGCCGTCGCCGCCCTGAACAACTACATGGGCCTGCCCCACAACACAAAACTGGAACCGACGGAAAAATTGGAATACAACCCCTATGACGGCACCCTGGAAAATTGCGTCTCCTACGGCCTGACGCACCGCATCGACCTGCAGCAGAGCAAGCTCCAGGTGGACTATGCCAAGGCGGCCGTGAACGCGGCCAAGTCCGGCTGGCGGCCGTCCGTCAGCGGCACCGTGTCGAATAACTGGGCCAACGGGCACTGGCCCGGCGACGACGACGAAAGATGGGCCGCCGTGCTGAACCTGTCCATGACCGTTTTCGACAGCGGGGTGACGGGCTCCAAGGTGGACGCAGCCAAGGCGAACCTGCTCCGGGCGGAAGAATCGTACCGCCAGGACGCCGACACGGTACGCCTCGATGTGCGCAATTGCTACAACAACCTGCGCGAGGCGGAGAAACGCATCCAGACGACGAAACTGGCCGTGGCGGAAGCGGAAGAAAACTACCGGATTGCCCAGGTCCGCTACGCCAACGGCGTGGGCACCAACACGGACGTCATGGACGCCGAAGTGGCCCTGTTGACGGCGCGGAACAACTACAACACGGCGATGTACGACTACAACACGTCGCACAATGCCCTGCTGACCAGTATGGGCGTCGAAGCCCGGCCGGACGGCTACGACACGGGGAACAAGTATAGCCGTGTCCGCGCGACGAAAGACCACTACGACACGACGCTGGAGAGCACGCAGGCCCAGGCCATCGCGGACCGTGTCGACGCCTATGAAAAGGCCCGCGACGAACGGCGCAAGGCCGCCAAGGCGGAAAAAACCGCCGCCAAGGCCGACCAGGCGGGGCAGACCGCCGCTGCCGGTAAGACGGAGTAAGCCGGATTACCAGGGAAAATACCATACTGACCGGGGATTGCCGGGACGAATTTTTTGTCCTGGCAATCCCTTTTCTGTTATAATGGTTTTGTAACATGGGGGAGTTTGTACTTTTGTTTTCCGGGAATGACGGCGCCGCGCGGCGCCCGGACCCGGATTTTCAGTGACCAGCAAAGGAAAGCGTACGTCTATGAACCGCACCATGCAATGGATACTCGGCGTCGTGGCAGTCCTGGCTGTCGCCTGCCTGGCCGTGTTCCATGCCGTCATGCCCCGCGTGCTGCAGGAGGCCCGTCCCTACGCGGAGCGGCAGGCAGCCAATTACCTCAACGGAAGCGTCCGTATCGGGTCCATCGAATGGCCCGGCGGACTGTCCCTGCTTGTCCGTGACGTGGACATTCGCGATAGGGCCGGCCGCGCCGTGGCGGAACTGCCGGAAACGAAGGTGACCGTGCATCCTTTCCGGGCCGTCGAGGGATTGGACAAGGCGATTGCCTCCCTGACGCTGCGGCGTCCCGTACTCCATATCGTCCAGGAAGAAAACCACCAATGGAACCTGCAGAACCTGCTGAAACCGTCCCAGTCGGACACGACCCCTTTCTATGGCGTCCTGGCCGTGGAGGACGGGACGGCGCGGGTTTCCCTGCCGCAAGGCGCCTGGGACTTCGGGATCAACGGGCAGGTGGACGGCGCTCGCAATCCTGTCTTTGACCTGGACTTTACCGTGACGAACCCCGCCCTGGAACCGGTCCATGTGACCGGCGGTGTGACGACCCGGGGGGTCGGCAAGATCCACTTTGCCACGAACCGGGTGGACCTGGCCCCCTTTGACGCGCTCGCGAAGGCCTACGGCGGCGTCCGTGACGCCGGCGGGGCCGTGACGGGCCTGAGCGGCTGGTGGCAGAATGACGGAACCGATACGCTCCTGCAGGGCCTCGCGACCCTGCAGGATGTCCACGGCGTCTATCCGTACGGCGGCAGGGACTGGCCCTTCCGCGTGACGGGGACCGTGACCGGGACGGACCATACCTTGGCCACGAAAGAACTGACCGTCACCGTGGACGGACAGACGGTCCGGCTGGACGGCGACGTGGATTTCCACGACAGGAACCATCTGAACGGGACCCTGCGGGCCGAGGCACCGGTCCTGACTTACGGGGACCAGACGGCGCGCCACGTCCGGGTGGACGGCGCCCTGGTCGACGGGACGGCTTTCCTGCGCGAGGCCGTGGCGGAATATGGCGGCGGCACGATCCGGGCCGGCGGCGAATACGATCTGCGGAGCGGGGCCCTGACGGCCCAGGCCCGGGTGGATCGGGTGACCGCCTCCGTGCCGCTCGGCAAGGGTGTGGAAACTGTGGGGGTCCAGGCGGACCTGGCCCTGGCCGGCACCCTGGATTGGAAGACGGGCAAACTGGCCGCGTCCCTGGCTGCCCGGACGGCGGAACTGACCTGGCGCGGCCTGCAGGCGCGCGTCCTCAATTTTGATACGGAACTGACGGAACGAGGCGCGGTCCTCCATACCCTGTCGGCCCGCGTCGGGGAGGGGTCCCTGACGGCAGCAGGCACGGTCGGGCGGGACGGGACGTACGCCCTGCATGGCCGTCTGGCGAAGCTGGACTTGCGGCCTTTCCTGGCCCTGGCCGGCGAAAGCGGCGCAGGGTTCCTGTCGGGCGAATACGAGGTGCAGGCCCAGGGGGCGGCCGTGTCGGCGCGGACCCGCCTGCGGGCGGAGAACCTTCGCGTCCGGGGCGTGGAGATCCCGGAAGCGGCCGGACCGGTCCTTGTGGAGGGCCGTCGGGTTACCCTGCGGGACTTTGTGGTCCGCATGCCCCAGGGGCGGCACGTGCTGGCCGGGACGGTCGACGCAGGCGCCGCCGACCCGGCCCTCGCCCTGACGGTGGCGACGGAAAACGTGCGCCTGGAGCCCCTGCTGAAGGCCGGCGGTTTCGACAAGACGTTCCCGGCGACGGGCAACGTGACCAATACGATGACCCTCGGCGGGACCCTGGCCCATCCCCGCATGGATGGTTCGCTTCACTGGAGCGACGGCAGCGCCATGGGCTATCTCGTTGCCGATGTATCGGGCCGCTACCTCTATGAGGACGGGGCCCTGACCGTCACGGACGGCCTGGTCCACTCGCTGTCCGCGACGGTTCGTCTGGGCGGCACTATGGATAAGGCCCGGAACCTGGATTTCGAAGCGGAGGCGCGGGACCTGGACCTGGCCAAACTGCCGGTGCAGGATGAAACGGCCCGGCTGGCAGGCTACGTGTCCGTGGCAGGCCATCTGGGAGGCACCCTGGAGGCGCCGCTCTTCGACGGGACCGTGACGAGCGATTCCTTCTCCCTGAATGGCGTTTCCGTGCAGCGTCTGGAAGGGACGGTCCGCGGCAATGGCAAGGATACGAATGAATTGAAACTTTCCTTCCAACAGGCCGGCCCGGACGGCGAAACGGCGGAATACCGCGCCAACCTGACCCTCGATGTGCCCCACAAGGACCTGCGGGGCCGGGTGGGATTCTCTTCGGCGGACCTGACGAAACTGCTCCGGATGGCCCGGGTCGACCTGCCCATCCGCGGCACGGCGACAGGCCTGATCGCCTTCAACGGCCCGGAACAGCCGATGCTGCTGGACGGGCTGATCAGCAACATCTACATCAACCAGCAGCATTATGACCGCATGACCTTGCGGGCGGATTTCCTGCGGGGCGTCCTCAACATCCGGACCTTGAAGCTGCAGGAAGAAGATATGTTCCCCGACGATGGCATTCTCGCTGCCCAGGGGGTCGTGGATTTCGGGAAGCGCACCCTGCGTCTCGAAGCGGGCGCTGTGGACGCGAATCCGGCGATTATTACGGCCCTGATGCAGCGCCCCGTCGCCTTTACGGGCCTGTTGAACGCGGCCGTACAGCTGCAGGGATCTTTCGATAACCCGTCGGGCAATGGCTCCCTGGAAATCACGGACGGCACGGTGACCGGCGCGAATTTCGATCGGGCGACGGCCATGCTGACCATGGACGGGGGGATTATCCATCTGGACCAGCTCCTGGTCGAACGGGATGTATACAAACTGACCGCGTCCGGGGCAGTTCCCCTGGACTTGTTCCGCGCGAAATCGCAGCGCAAGGACCCGGACGCCCAGATGGACCTGCGCGTCGACTTCAACGAAGCCAGTCTGGCCGTCCTGAACACTTTTTCCTTTATCGACTGGGGAACGGGGGATACGAAGGGGACCCTGAACATCCGGGGAACCCTCGATGCCCCGGAAATGTACGGGGAACTCCAGGTGGAAAATGGTACCCTGAAATTCCGCGACCTGCGCAATGTCATCGATGATATCCACCTCGACGTGGACTTCGAAGGCAGCCTGGTCAATGTCCGCAACCTGTCGGCCCGCATGGGGAACGGCTTTCTTGCCGCCGGCGGGACCTATGACCTGCAGGCGGCGGCGGACCGGGGCTATAACTTCCAACTGGCCCTGCAGAATGCGCAAATCGATTCGGCCTACGTCCAGGCCCGCCTGAACGGCAACCTGTTGCTCGCGCCGGAACACTACGTCCTGCGGGGGCAGGATACGAAAGGATTCCTGCGGGAAGGGTACCGGGCCAAGGTCAAACTGGACCTGCGCCTGGACGATGTCCTCGTGAATCTGCCGACCATTCCGGAGCTGAGCGACGAGCCGAGCAACATCGGCCTCGACGTGAACGTCACCCTGGGACCGAAGGTCCACTTGTACAACAAGTACCTGTACGATATGTGGCTCCAGGGGAACCTACAGGTCCGGAACAGCACCTTTTTCCCCTTGGTGGACGGCCGGATCGAAGCGACGAAAGGGCATCTGACGTACCTGCGGACGGACTTCCAGATCGACGAAGGCCGCCTGACGTGGATTGAACCGGGCACCTTCCTGCCCAATGTCAACCTCTCCGCCCATACACGCTTTGGCCGGTACCGTGTCGCCTGCGATATTTCCGGGCCGTTGTCCCAGGAAGAACTCGACTGGAAGCTGCACTCCGACCCGAGCTTGCCGCAGCAGACCTTGATGCGGATGCTCCTGCTGCAGCGGTTCTCCGTGGGCGGCAATTCCGTGACGGGCGAAGATATGCAGAACCTGCTCATTGCGGGCCTGCAGGCGGGCATGCTGGGCGACGTGGAACAAATGATCCGGCGCACTCTCCATATCGATGAGTTCCGTATTTATCTGGGCCGCGTGGAAAACGGCGTCGATTTCACGACGAACCATGAAAAAGATTTGACGAGGGACGAGCAAAAGCAGTACAATTGGCTCGTATCCAAGAATTTGACCGATCGCTGGAGTTTTGGCTATACGAGCAGTTTCAACGGCGATACGGATAACGTATACACGCAGTACGCCCTGACAGACCGGCTCACACTGACCGTGTCCCGGGACCAGGATTCGCAAAAGCGTTACAGCGTGCAATATCATGTCGGCTTCTGAGCCCGTGGAAGCAGGGGAAAGGGGATGGAGAAGATGCTCGCCGCCTACTTGGCTGAACTGAAAAAAATCGCATTGCTGTCCCCCGAGGAGGAACGTTCCCTGTGGGCTGCAGAAGCGGCTGGCGATGAAACGGCGCACGGCCGCCTCATGACGGCGTACCAGCCCCTGGTCTTCAAGATTGCCGCGTCCTTCCACCTTCGGGAAGATGTGACCATGGAACTCATCCAGGAAGGCATGGTCGGGCTCCTGGAAGCGGCCGATTCCTACGATTACACGCGCGGCGTGGCGTTCAGCCTGTTTGCCATGCACCGCATCCGCGGCAGCATGTGTGACTTTTTGGGCCGGGAACACGCCAACGAATGGATGTCCCTGGACCGGGAGAACGAAGCGGGTGGCACCTTGGCCGACCTGCTCGCCAGCCCGCAGCCGGTGCCGGAAGAAATCGCGGAGCGCAAGGCCGTGTCGGATCGCGTCTGTGGTGCCGTGGACCGGCTGCCCGTCAAAGAAAAGGCGGTGCTGCAGGGCCTCTTCCTGGATAACCGGAGTCCTGCCGATTTGGCTGACGCCATCCATGTCAGTACGAATCACGTCTACCGCCTGGAAAAGAAAGGCGTCCAGCGTGTGCGGGGCATGTTGTCCCGTTTTATGAGTGATTTCCGCAAGGGATGACAAGTCCCCTGCGCCTGTCCTGCTGCCGCGGGCCGGGCCGCCCCTGTGTTGTGGGACAGTCCGGTCCGCGGTTTTTTGGTCCCCGGCGATTTACCCTGTACCGGGAAAGAAAAACAGGCATTTTTGCGCGATAACAGAAGAAAACAGGAAATAAATTGGAATAAACCTCAAAATAACCCTGAATTTGGAACGTAACATTCCGCCGGTTGCCGGCGATTATAAACTGTAGATAAGGATGGAAAAGGAAGGCCCGCGGCCGGAAGAAGGAAGGTGAAGGATGTGTCGGAGCGCAACGCGGTCTATCACCGCATACGGAACGCCAAGGCGAGCCTGGACAACGCGGAAAAGAGCTTCCAGAGCAACGCGGACGTCCGCGGCGAACTGGATCTGATGCTGGCCGAGGCGGAGCTGCAGAGCCTGCGGCGCAAACGGCCGGCCTGGATGGTCTGGACGCGGCGCAGCTTCGCCGTCCTGAGCGCCCTGGTTATCATCGCCGCCGGCGGCGTCGGCTGGTGGTGGTCTGCGACCCGCAGCCGCCCTGTCCCGCCGGTGCCGCCGCTGCCGGCAGCCGGCGCGCCAGGGCTGGCCCCGGGCGGAGCGGCAGTCCCTGTGGCAGGAAACGCGGCAGTCCTTTCCCCTGCCACCCCGGCCCCGGCCCGCGGGGAGGACGTGCCGGCCGAGGGCCCCGGCACGGATCAGCATCCCGCCGCGCGTCCGGCGCCGCCGGCATCCCGCGTCCGGCTTTCCTCGGGAGAACTGCGGCAGCTCGTCCGTTCGGGCCGGCAGGAACTCGGAGGGACACCGTAAGACCTTTAGTAGTCAAGCTTTGCCAATTGTGGTATAATAAATATTATTTTGTGTGACGTTTTGTAAAGAATGCGCTGCCTACAGGCAGGGCATGAGGTTTGGAGGACTTACCATTATGAACCAAGCGTTGAAAACGCGGCTGGCCCTGGCCCTGACCCTGATGATGTGTTCCACGTCTCCGGTCTTCGCCGAAACGACGGGCAGCACCTCTCATGCGGTCGATCTCAAAACGAAACAGACTGTCGACACGAACGTGGCCAAGGACGCCACGACGGAAGCGCAGTCCCTGGCGACAAAACAGGCGGAGGCGGCCCGGCGGGCGGCGGAAGCGATGGCGCAGGGACCCCGCGGCACGGCGGCAGCGCAGGCCGGGGAACCGCAGCAGGAATCCGTTCCCGCTGTGGTGGAACACGAGGTCGATCCGGAACTGAAGCCCTTCCTGGACAAGCAGATTACGAAAATCGTCATTGCCGATAACAAGGAAATCAAGACGGAGAACATTGCCGCCGCCGTGATCAGCAAACCGGGCGTCAAGCTGACGGAAGAAGCGCTGGCCCGGGATTTGCAGTCCATCTACGCCATGGGCTGGTTTTATGATTTGCGGCCCACCTTCCAGGCCGTGCCCGAAGGGGTCGAGGTAACGTACCACGTCCTGGAAAACCCGAAATTCACGAATTATCGCATTGACGGCAATACGAAGCTGCCCACGGACGCCATCGAAAAGATGTTGTCCCTGCAGCGGGGGCAGATGATCAATCTCCGGGACGTTACGGAAAAAGTCCAGCAGGTGGAAGCGGAATACAAGAAACAGGGCTATATCCTGGCCCGCGTGACAGACCTGCGCGTCCTGCCCAACGGCACCTTGTATGTACAGGTCAACGAAGGCAAGGTCGAGGATTTCAAGGTCAAAGGCAATGTCAAGACGAAGGATTACGTCATCCTGCGCGAAATCCGTATGAAGAAGGGCGAACCGTTCAACACGAACCTGGCCCGCCGCTCCATGCAGCGCATCTACAACCTGGGCTTCTTCGAAGACGTCAACGTGCGCCTCAACCCGGGCAGCGACCCGAACTCCGTGGAAATGGAAGTCAGCGTCGTCGAAACGAATACGGGGACCTTCGGGATCGGCGCCGGCTACAGTGACGCCGACGGCTTCGTCGGTATGGTCAGCCTGGGCGACAAGAACTTCCGCGGCACCGGCGACAGCGTCATGCTCCGCTGGGAATTCGGCGGCGAGGACAACGCCAACTACGACGTCACATACACAAAGCCCTGGATCGACAGAAAAGAGACGACGGCCAGCCTGTCGGTCTACAAGTTTACGAACGAATATGCCGACTACGACCGCAACGCCAAAGAAATCGCCCGGTACGACAAGAAACGCGTCGGACAGGAACTGTCCTTCTCGCGCCGCCAGGGCGAATACGTGAGCAACGTCGTGACCCTGAAGAACCGGTCCGATAAGTACGACGGCCCCGTCGACGGCTATTCTACGCAGTACTACGAAGAGAATTACACGGGCGAAACTTACGGAAAGACCGCGGCGCAGCGCCGGGCGGAAAACTTCGGCGATACGCGCAGCATCGCTTACTCCCGCGTTTACGACTCCCGCGACAATATTTACGACCCGCACGCGGGCAAACGCAATTCCTACACCTTCGAATGGGCCGGCCTGGGCGGGGATTTCCGCTTTGAAAAGGTCACGGTCGACTACCGGTACTACCTGAAAGCCGGCGGCCAGAATGTCCTGGCCTTCAACTTCGGCGCCGGGTACGCCTGGGGCAACATGCCCTTGTCGCAGCGCTTCTCCATGGGCGGCGCCGACACCCTGCGCGGATACGAAGACGATCAGTTCCGCGGCAACAGCATGCTCCGTGCTACCATGGAATATCGCGTGCCCATCGTCAAGAAAGTCCAGGGCGTCCTCTTCGTCGATTCGGGCTACGCCTGGGACAAACGGGACGAGACCATGTTCGACCTGGGCCTGATCAAAGTCGGCTACGGCCTCGGCGTCCGCATCAATTCGCCCCTGGGTCCCATCAAGCTGGACTACGGCATCGGCGAAAACCAGAACAAATTCCACTTCAGCTTCGGCGGCCAGTTCTAAGGACGGCCGGCTGGATTTCACACCGGAAGGCGGCTTAGTCTCCTTCCGGTTTCTTTCCCATTATGACCACATACGCAATGGCGGGCCTGCTGGCCCTGACCCTGGCTCTGCCGTCCCTTGCGGCGGCGGCGCCGGTCACACAGGTACAAGTGCATATTACGGACAGCCGCGGCACGACGAGCCGCCTCCTGCTGGACAAGATGTCCGGGAGCATGCGCGTCGTGGCGGAGCAGCTCTTCAACGGACGGGATTCGGCGGCCCTCGCGGCCGCTGCCGGGGATTACGAACGTCTTCTCGGCGAGATTTCGGACCGCGTCATTACGGGGTACCAGACGAATCAGGTCACCCTGCGTTTTGTCGATTCGGCCCAGGGCACGACGGCCATGGCCGATTTTTCCGTTTCCCCCTGGGCACAGACCGTAGGCAAGGTGAAGGTGGACCTGCAGTTCTCCGGCCTGGACACGGAAACGGCGGCGCTCCTGGAACACAGACTGCCCGGCCTGGAACAGCAGCTGCGCCAGACCCTGGAGGGGGCGTCCCTGGACGCGGCGGACTGGGCCGGCTCCCTGGTGCGCGCCCAAGTGCAGAAGCAGGTTGAAACGGCCTTGCCGGACTTTAAGGCGGCCGTCGACGTGACAACCCGCGGCGGCGACGCCTTTGTGCAGGTTATCGTCTATCCCGTCGGCCCTGTCGTGCGGGATGTACAGTACAGCATGGCTTCCAAATCCATCCCCAACATCCTGCTCATGGGGCTCAAGTACAAGTACGCCGACAAGGCGAAAGCGCTGCGCGGCCTGCCGCTGGGGTATATGCGCTCGCACCGGGCTGAGTTGGAGCGGTATTTCCTGGCGCAGCTCCAGGCCGAACCGTCCGTACGGCGTCATCGCCTGACGCCGGGTCTGACGATTGCCGCGGCGGGCAGCGGGGATGCCGTCGTGGATATTACGCTGGAGTCGCAGGAATACAGAATCTGGTTTGAGGGATACGGCGACATCGGCAGGGACGACCACAATTTGTCCGGCCGGGCCCATTTGGGCAAGTACATTTCGCCGCAGGTCGAACTGTTCGGGGAAGCGGGAGTGGACCTGGACGAGGTGGACTGGACCTTCGACCCGGGCTTCGCCTATCACCGGGGCAAGGCGACGCTGGCCCTGATGCGGCGGTTTCCCGACGACAAGAATATCTACCGCGGAACCTATGATTTTACGCCGAAGTGGCGTCTCCGCCTGGAGCATTTCGGCGATACGGGTGACAACGAATATGCCGTGCGCTACCGCATCCATGAATTCCTGAGCGGCGAGTACGTCTTTTCCTCGGACAAGTCGTATTTCCGCATTATCGGGAACCTGTGAGGGAGACAGGCGAATCTGTGAAAAATAGCGCCTCCGCGGCGGGAAATGTTGAAAGAAACACGTAACGCTGGTATAATGTTATGGCGAATCTGCCGGCGCGCGGGAACAAAATCCCCCGCCGTGCCGCGGGTTCCCAAAGTGCCACCGCACGGTGGAATAGGAAAGGGCAGGTAATTGCTATCATGATGGAAAAATTGCGTAATCCGAAAAATGTGAAGACCATTTCCCTGGTCATCGCGGCGATCTTCGTCATCGGCTGCTTCACCATCGCCTTGACGGCCGGAGGATTCAGCAACCTGGGCGGCGTGGCGTCGGCGGCGGGCAGTGACTCGGCGATCGGCGTGGTGAACTACCAGGTCCTGGTATCCCAGTCCCCGAAATTGAACGAGGTCCGCGAGGCCATGCAGAAGGAAGTGGAAGCCACGCGCAAGGAGTTCGAGGACAAGAGCAAGAATATGAACACGGAGGAAAAGGACCGTTATTACCAGCAGCTGCAGCAGCGGCTGGGCAACAAGCAGAACGAACTGATGGATCCGCTCCTGAAGCAAATCAATGACACCATCCAAAAGATTGCCCAGAAAAAAGGCCTCTCGGTCGTCGTCGACAAGAGTTCCGTCATTTACGGCGGTGCCGACATTACGGACGAGGTAGCTAAGGCGCTGCAGGGCGCCGCGAAATAAGACGGAACTGGTGAGGCTTCCTGCGAAGCCTCGTTTTCCATTCTCGGATGACAAGCCGGACCCGTACGGGCGGCCGGAGTGGCGGCAAGAGCCGCGGGAGGGACCTTATGCGCTGGCTGACCGTAGTGCTGCTGCTTCTGGCCCTGCTGAGTTCTTCGTGTTCCTTTGTTTCCCAGGGAAAAGGGAAAATCGCCGTCGTCGACTGGAATAAGATCCTGGAAGCCCATCCGGACCAGGTGCGCCTGCGGCGGATGAAGGAAGAGTACAGCCTGTTGCTGAAGAAACGGCAGGAACAGGAGGCGCGGGGGCGGGCGCACCTGTCGGATCTGGACAAGCTCCGGCAGCTGCGGGAAACGAGCCACCGGAGCTACCTGTCTGCCGACCTGCTGGCGCAGCTGACGGAACGGCAGACACAGGAAGAGATGGCGCTGGCCGCCCGGGAGGCGGCCGTCGCCGCGGCGGTGGAGCAGGAATTGGCCTCCCGCCGGCAGGCCGTGGAGGAAAAGTACGCCTTGCCTCTCTTTAACCTGCGCCTCAAGCGGGAAGGCCTGCACTTGAAACCGGACGAAGAAAAGGCGGTCCGGGACGAGCTGAACCGGGTCCTGCTGGAACGGGACCGGGAACGGCAGGCCGTCGACGCGGAGAAGCAGCGCTTCGTGGCGGAGCGGATCCGGCCGGAACGACAGGCCATGCAGGAACGGCTGCTGGCGTACGCCCGGGAGCTGCGCGCCGGCATGGAAGGGTCCTTGGACAAACTGGCCCGGGAAGACAAGGCGCGGTTCCAACAGGGACCGGAGTCCTTCCAGGTCCTGCTGGGCTCCGTGGACCGCGAGCTGGACAAGCGCCAGCAGGCCATAGAGACCCTGGAGGCGGATATGAAATCCGACGTGGCGGGGATTGTCACGAAACTGGCCCGGGAAAAAGGATATACCGTCGTTTTTTACAAGTATAAAGCCAATATTTCCGCTGACGACATCACGCAGCCGGTCCTGCGGGACCTGCAGCAGCTGGCGTCCAAGCGTAAACTGGCCGATGGGCTTCGCCGCAGGACGGCTCCGACGGCTGCTGCCCAAGGTACATCAAAATGAAATCGATGAATTTCAGGAAGGAAGAAAGACACATGAAAAAAGTATTAGCACTCCTCATGGTGACCTGTTCGCTGCTGGCCTTCGGCTGCAGCAGCCGTAACGCCGCGTTCGGCGTCGTGGATATGCGGAAGGTGGAACAAGACGCGCCGGCCGTGCAGAATGTGAAGAAAGAGCTGCAGGAGAAATCCCAAAAACTGCAGGAGGACATGAAGAAGGAATCGGCAGGCAAGAGTCAGGAAGAACAGGATAAGATCGCCCGGGACAAGTCGGCCCAGATGCAGGTCGCTTCCTCGGAAGCGCAGAACAAACTGAAAGCCAGCCTCGATACGGCCATGCAGGAAGTTTCCAAGGAAAAAAACCTGAGCGCGATCCTTCTGAAGGACGCTGTTCCGTCCGGCGGGGTCGATGTGACGGAAGATGTGATCAAGAAGATGAAATAAGCGTTCCCGGCACAGCGGGAACGGCTGCCCCGCCGGGGAAGGGCTGACGGACGGCGGACGTCCTGTGAGACGGCAAGGGGCACGAGAGAGGGAAAAGACATGGAAAAAACGTTACAAGAACTGGCCGCATTTCTGCACGGAACCCTGGAACACGCGTCGGACTTGAAGATTACCGGCGTGAATGGCCTCGTGGAAGCGGGCCCGACGGAGATTTCCTTTGCCGTCCAGCCGTATGTGGAGGTTTGCGGGAAAAGCCGTGCTGGCGCCATGATCCTGGCCTACGGCGAAGGGGAACTGCGCGACCGCCCGGTTCTCCGCGTGGAAAACCCGCGCGAGGCTTTCGCGGCCCTGCTGGAATTGTTCCGTCCCCGGGAAGAGGTGGAACGGGTCCTCAGCCCCCTGGCCTATATCGCGGACGACGCGAAAGTCGGTCGGAATGTGGCTGTCATGCCCTTTGCGGTCATCGATAGCGGCGCCGAGGTGGGCGATAATACGGTAATCTACCCCTACACCTATGTGGGGCGTCATGTCAAGGTGGGGACGGACTGCATCCTCTATCCCCATGTGACCATCCGGGAAAATTGCGTCGTAGGCAACCGGGACATCCTGCAGTCTGGCTGTGTCATCGGCGGCGATGGCTTCGGCTTTGTCACGACGAAGGGAAAGCACAACAAGGTACTCCAGACGGGCAACGTCGTTCTGGGCGACGACGTGGAAGTCGGCTGCAATACCTGCATTGACCGTGCCACCGTGGACAGCACGATCGTGGGGAACGGCACGAAACTGGACAACCTGGTCCATCTGGGCCACAACGATGTCATTGGGGAGAACAACCTTTTCGTCGCCCTCGTCGGCATCCCCGGCAGTGTCCACATCGGCAACAACAATACCTTCGGCGGCCAGTCCGCCACGGTGGGCCATATCAAGATCGGCAGCAACAACACCTTCGCCGGACGCTGCGGCGTCATCGGCGATGTGGGGGACGGGCAGATCCTGGCGGGCTTCCCGTCTATGCCGCATATGGAATGGCTGCGGCAGCAGTCCAAACTGCGCAAGATTTCCGAGATCAGCAAATCCATGCGCGAGTTGAAAAAACAGGTCGCGGAGCTGCAGGCGCAGCTGGAGGCGGCCCGCGGCGGGGAGGGGCAGTAAGCCTATGTTCGCTTACTATCTGATGAAGGCCCTAAGTCGGCTGTTCTGCGTCTTGCCGGAGAGCTGGGGACGGGCGTTCGGGGACTGGCTGGGGCGTTTCAGCCTGCGGTTCGTGCCGGCGTGGCGCATGAAGATGGCCGCGGCCAACGTGCAGGAATGCCTCGGAGTACCGCCGGAGAGCGCGGAGCGCATCGCCCGGGCCAGCGTGGTCAAATTCGGCCGGATGATCGTGGAAGTCCTGCGGTTTCCCCTCCTGGTGCGACGGAGTATCGATTCCGTCGTCCGTACGGAGGGGCTGGAGTACCTGGAAGAAGCCTACGCCAAGGGCAAGGGCGTCATCATGTGCACGGGTCATTTCGGCAACTGGGAGCTCCTGGGGGCGACCGTCGCCCTGCACGGGTATCCCATCCTGTCCATCGCGCGCAAGCAGAATAACGGCGCCATGGACCGGTTTATCAACGAATACCGCGAACTGGCCGGCCAAAAGGTGGCCTATAACCGCGGCAAGGAAGGCGTCCTCGCCATGGGACGCTATTTGAAGGAGAAACATCTGCTCGGCATTTTGTTCGACCAGGACACGAACGATACGGGCATCGAACTGGAGCTGTTCGGCAAGCGGGCCGTCACACCGGCGGGACCGGCCGTCTTTTCCCGTACGTTCGGATGTCCGATCCTGCCGATTTTCATGCACTACGACGCGGACGGGTCGTGCCGGGCCAGGATTTATCCGCCGCTCTACGCGGCCAGGACCAAGGACAAGGATAAGGATCTACGCGAGGTGACGGAGGAACTTCTTCGTATCCTGGAAGCGGAAATCCGCAGCAACCCGCCGATGTGGTTTTGGGTCCACGACCGCTGGAAAGACGGGCGGAAGCGGTTTGACCGCTAAGGGGGACGGACGCGTCCCAAGAGAGAGATAAAGGAGTAGGCAAATGCAGAAACAGATGACACTGGCAGGCCCCGTTTCGTATTCCGGAAACGGGCTGCACTCGGGTAAACCTGTGACCATGACACTGCGGCCTGCCGCGCCGGACACGGGTATCGTCTTCGTCCGCACGGATTTGCCGGGGCTGCCGGAAATCCACGCCAGGGCGGAACTGGTCACGTCGACCCTCCGGGCCACGACCCTCAGTGAAAACGGGGCGCAGGTCTTTACGGTGGAGCACCTGCTGGGAACCTTGTCCGCCCTGCGGGTGGATAATTGCCGCATTGAAATGGATTCGCCGGAACCGCCGGTAGCGGACGGCAGCGGTCTCGTCTTCGCCCGGCTCGTCCAGCAGGCCGGCCGGACGGAACAGGCAGCGGAACGCAAGGTCTACAAGGTGGACCGCGCCTTCAGCGTCTACGACGGGGATAAATACATCGTCATGCTGCCCTATGACGGCATGCGCATCTCTTTTACATCGCTCAATTCCCACCCCCTGCTGGGAACACAATATCAGGACGTGGAATTGACGGAAGCCTCTTTCCTGGAGGAAATCGCACCGGCCCGCACGATTGGGTTCATGGCCGAAGTGGAACAGATGAAAAAGATGGGCCTCGGCCTGGGCGGGACCCTGGAAAACTGCGTCGTCTACGATGACACGAAGTGCCTGTCCCGGCTCCGCTTCCCGGACGAACTGGTGCGTCATAAGATCCTGGACGTGCTGGGAGACTTGTCTCTCCTCGGTCCCTGGGAGGGCCATGTCCTCGCCGTCAAGTCGGGACATGCCTACAATTCACAGCTTGCCAAAAAAATCATCGCATACAGGGAGGGTAAATAAATGGCTATTCAGTTGGATGTCAACGAAATCAAGAAGATTCTGCCCCATCGTTTCCCCATGCTTCTCGTGGACCGTATCCTCGACCTGGAACCCATGAAGTGGGCCGTCGGGCTGAAAAACATCACGGTCAACGAAATGCAGTTCCTCGGTCATTTTCCGGACGAACCGATTATGCCGGGCGTCCTCCTGATTGAAGCCATGGCCCAGGTCGGCGGCGTCGCCATGCTCTATCCGCCGGAAAACCGCGGCAAGATCGCTGTGTTCGGGAAGATCGACAAGGTGCGGTTCCGCAAACCGATCGTGCCGGGGGACCAGCTCATCACGCGGGCCGAAGTGGTTAAGATCCACGGCACCATGGGCGTCATCCACTGCGAAGGGAAGGTGGACGGCGAAGTGGCCTGCGAATGCGACTGCTTCTTTGCCATTCAGGAGAACAAGAAATAAAAAAGCAAGTATTCTGACGAAAAACAGACATGTCTTGATGAAATTTTGCGGAAACTCGCGAAATGCATTGGGAATGTTATAATTTACAAAAATACGGAATGCCGAAAAGAGGGCTCGGAGCAGACTATAATTTTAAGTAGCGTAAAACCAGGCTCAGATTTCCAGAAATGGTAGTTCATATCGGCAGGGAGTGTGAAACAATGGCATCGGTAGTTACACCGCTGTGCAAGATCCATCAGACCGCCATCATTGAAGAAGGCGCTGTCATCGGGAAGAATGTCACCATCGGCCCGTACGCGGTCATCAGTCATGATACGGAACTCGGCGACGGATGCGTCGTGGGACCGCATGTGGTCATCCATCCGTATACCTATATCGGCAAGGACTGCCGCTTTTTCCCCGGCGCTTCCATCGGTGGGGAACCGCAGGACCTGAAGTTTGAAGGCGAACACAGTGCGACGGTCATCGGGGACCGCTGCACCTTCCGCGAATGCTGCACGGTCAGCCGTGCCACGGGCGAAGGCAATGAGACCCGCCTGGGCAATGACATCCTCATGATGGCTTACACCCACGTGGCCCACAATTGCATCGTCGGCAACAATGTCATCATGTCCAACGTGGCAACCCTGGCGGGGCACGTCGTCGTCGAGGACCGTGCGGTCATCGGCGGCCTGGCGGCGGTCCACCAGTTCTGCCGCATCGGCCGCAACGCCATGGTCGGCGGCATGAGTCGTATTTCCCAGGACGTTCCGCCGTTTATGCTCGTTTCGGGCGATCCGGCTTTTGTCGCCGGGCTGAACAGCGTGGGCCTGGCCCGCGCCGGCATGCCGCTGGAAATCCGTTCCCAGCTGAAAAAGGCCTTCCGCATCCTCTATCGCAGCGGATTGCCGCTGGAACAGGCGGTGGAAACCATGGAACAGGAACTGGACAGCAACGAGCCCGTGGAACATTTGATGCGCTTCCTGCGCAATGTGGAACGCGGCATCATCCACACCCGTAAATAAGTGGAAACGGAAGGGCAGCGAACCTTTTATCGCTGCCCTTTTTGCGTTATCGGATCCGTGATAGGAGGGGAATCCCGTGATGGAGACCATCGGAATCCTGGCCGGCATCGGCCATCTGCCTGTGGACGTCGCCCGGGCGGCCAAGTCCCTGGGCTACCGTGTCGTCGTTATCTGTGTCGTGGCCACGCCGGACGAGGAGCTGGCCGGCAGCGCCGACGCGTATTACGAAATCAATCCCGGCAAGGCAGGCAAAATCATCGACACGCTCCAAAAGAACGGCGTGCGCGAAGTGACCATGATCGGCAAGGTCACCAAAGAAGTGCTCTACCGCAAGGGCGTCGTCCTGCCGGACCTGACGGCCATCAAACTGTTGGCGTCCCTGCCGGACCGCAAGGACGATACCATCATGTACGCCATTGTCAAACTGATCGAAGATGCAGGCATGCAGGTCATGGACCAGACAAAACTGATTCGGCCCCTCCTGCCGCCGCCGGGGGTGCTGACGAAGCGGCAGCCCACGGAAGCGGAACGGTCCGACATGGAGTTCGGGTTCCGCATGGCGAAGGAGCTGGGCCGCCTCGACATCGGGCAGACCGTCGTGGTGAAGAACCAGGCCGTCATGGCCCTGGAAGCCATTGAGGGAACCGACGCCTGCATCCTGCGCGGCGGCTATCTGGGCAAGGGCGGCGTCATCGTCGCCAAGACGGCCAAACCGCAGCAGGACACCCGCTTTGATATGCCCGGCTTCGGGCCGACGACGATGCAGTCCATGATCCACGCCGGCGCGACGGGCATTGTCATCGAGGCAGGGCAGACCCTGATCATCGACCGGGCACGGACCGTCGCCATGGCGGAAGCGCACGGCATCACCATTTGGGTAAAAGAGTAAGGAACCCGCGGGGACGGGACAGCTGTTCCCGCGGCGGCGGCACTGGCCTGTGGAATCGGCTCCGCAAGCCAGTGTTTTTCCGCTTTCTTCCGCCTTCTTTCTATTTCGTTACGGGGCCTCTTATGGTATAATATTTTAGTATTTATAGTAGAAATGGATAATAGGTGGATTATGACTAGAATTCTGATTTCTGCCGGCGAGGCTTCGGGCGATCTGCACGCTGGGGCCATTTGCCGGGCCCTTTTGCGGCGGGAACCCGGCGCCGAGGTCTACGGCATGGGCGGGGACCATCTGCGCGCGGCCGGCGGCACGGTGCTGTTCGACATCAAGGACCACAGCGTCATGGGGTTTGTGGAAGTCCTGCGCAAGCTGCCGGACCTGCTGCGCCTGCGGAAGGAGTTCGTGCGTCTTCTGGACGAACACCGTCCCGACGTGCTCTTGACTATCGACTATCCGGGCTTCAATATGCGCCTGGCAAAATGGGCCAAGGAACGCGGAATTCCTGTCGTTTCTTTCATTCCCCCGTCGGCCTGGGCCTGGCGTCCCGGCCGCGCGGTGGGGGTCGTGAAGGTCGTCGACAAGATTGCGTCCATCTTTCCTTTCGAGTACGACCTGTACAAGCGCTACGGCGCGGACATCGAGTTCGTGGGCCATCCCCTGGTGGATACGGTGCGTCCCGGTCTGCCCCGGGCCGAGGCGGAGGCCCTGGCCGGCAAGCGGCCAGGCCATCCCCTGATTTTGCTGCTGCCCGGGAGCCGTCCCATGGAGATCCAGCGCCTGCTGCCGGTCATGCTGGGAGCGGCCCGGATTTTGAAGGACCGCCATCCCGACTTCGACTTTGTCCTGCCCCGGGCCTCGACCATCCCGCAGGAAACCCTGCGGCAGGCGGTGGACCGGGTGGGCCTGGAGGTCACGATTACGAACGGCGGCACCTATGATATCATGTCCGTGGCGGATTTCGCCATCGCCACCAGCGGCACCGTGACGCTGGAAGCGGCCCTTTGCGGCCTGCCCTGCGTCATCCTCTACAAATCCTCTCCCCTTAGCTTTTGGATTGCGAAGCATGTGGTGGAAATCCCGCATATCGGCCTTCCGAATATCGTCGCCGGCCGTCTCATCGAACCGGAACTGCTCCAGGACCAGTGCACGCCGGAGCAGGTGGCGGACACGACGGAAGCGCTGCTGGAGCCGACGTGTTACGCCCGGCTGAAAGCGGACCTGGCGGAAACGCGGGCCCGCCTGGGAGAACCGGGCGCCGTACAGCGGGTGGCCGATCTGGTCCTGCGCGTGGCGGCCCAAGGAAAAACAAGGAGACTCCATGAATCTGTATAAACGAATCTTAGCGTACGTACGGCCCTACCTGAGGGTGCTCGCCCTGGCGCTCGTCTGCACGGTCCTCGCCGCGGCGGGGAACCTGTACCTGCCCTGGATTATCCGGGACATGGTCGACCGGGTCCTGTCCGACAAGGACGCCTTCATGCTGAACATGATCGCCCTGAGCATCGTGGTCATCTTCATCCTGCGGGGCATTTTCTTCTTCGGCCAGAACTACCTCATGAGCTGGGTCGGACAGCACGTCATCATCGACATCCGCAGCGAAGTGTTCCGTAAGCTCCAGCGTCTGTCCATGTCCTTTTACGACAAGAACAAGACCGGCACCATCATGAGCTACGTGACGAACGACGTCAACGCCCTCCAGGGCGCCATGGTCGAGAATACCATCGAGCTGGTGACGGAAGGGTTCATCCTCATCGGTTCCATCGGCGCCATGGTGTATCTGGACTGGCGCCTGACGGTCTTCACGTTCTGCACTTTCCCCGTGGTCCTTTGGTTCATGAACTTCTTCGGACGGAAAATCCGCCGCTCCGGCGGCCAGATCCAGGAAGCGACGGCGGACATCACGTCGGTCCTGCAGGAAGCGGTCGCGTCGGCGCGGGTCGTCAAGTCCTTTGTCCGCGAAGCCTATGAAATCGTCCGCTTCGACAAAGAGAACATGGCCAATTTTAAGGCGAATATGCGCAACGCCCGCTACATGGCGACGCTGACGCCGACCATCGAACTGGTGGCGGCCCTGGGGGTCACGCTGATCCTCTGGTACGGCGGCCACAACGTCATCGACGGCAAGACGACACCGGGCTCCCTGATTGCCTTCCTGGTCTACGCCGTCAACATTTCCAACCCCATCAAGCGCATCACCCGCGTCATCGGCAACATCCAGCGCGCCCTGGCGGCGGCCCAGCGAGTCTTCGACGTCCTGGACCTGCCGGAGGAGGTGCAGGATATGCCCGGCGCGAAACCGCTGCCGCCTGTGCGTGGTTCCGTGTCCTTCGAGCACGTGAGCTTCTCCTACAACCCCGGCGAAGAGGTAATCCACGACTTGAGCCTGACTGTACAGCCCGGCCAGAGCATCGGCGTCGTCGGCCCGTCCGGGGCGGGAAAATCGACCATCGCGAGCCTGCTGCCCCGGTTCTACAACGTCGATACGGGAACCATCCGGATCGACGGGACGGATATCAGCACGGTTACCTTGGATTCCCTGCGCGAGCAGGTGGGCATCGTGCCGCAGGAAACGCTCCTCTTCAACGGTACGGTCTATGACAATATCAAGTACGGCCGCCTCGACGCGACAACGGACGAGGTGGAGGCGGCGGCCAGGGCAGCCAACGCCCATGACTTTATCCTGAACCTGCCCCAGGGCTACCAGACCATGTTGGGCGACCGGGGCGTGAACATTTCCGGCGGCCAGCGGCAGCGCATCTCCATCGCGAGGGCGATCCTGAAGGACCCGCGCATCCTGATCCTGGACGAAGCCACGTCGGCCCTGGATACGGAAAGCGAGCGCGTCGTCCAGGAGGCACTGAACCGCCTCATGATCGGCCGTACGGCCTTTGTCATCGCCCACCGCCTGTCGACCATCAAAAATGCGGACCGCATCCTGGTCCTGGACCATGGCCGCCTGGTCGAAGACGGGACCCACGAGGAATTGATGAAACAGGGCGGCCTGTACGCCCACCTGTACCAGATCCAGTACAGCCGGAAGAAAGAGGAATGAGGGAACAGCGTTATGTACATACTTTATAATATCCTGGGGTTCTTGGCCTTCCTGTTCTTCATCCTGCCTTACTACGGCTATCGCCTGGCGCGGGAGAAAGGCTTTGGGACCCGGTTCCGCCAGAGCATGGGCCTGGTGCGGCGCGAGGAAATCGAAAACGTCATCGACCGGCGGTGCATCTGGATCCACGGCGCCTCTGTCGGGGAGATCGTGGCGACCAGCCCACTGGTCAAGGAAATCAAGAAAATCATGCCTGAACGGAAGGTCCTTGTATCGGCCTTCACGGTCGGCGGCTACAATATGGCCCGGCAGATTATTCCCGAGGCGGACGCGATCATCTATTTTCCCTTGGACCTGCCCTGGGTGGCGGAGTCCGTCGTGCGTCGCGTGCACCCGGGCATCTTTATGCCGGTTGAAACGGAGCTGTGGCCCAATTTCCTGCGGGCCATCCGGAACCGCAATATCCCTGTCATGATGGTCAACGGCCGTATTTCCGAGAAATCCGTCAAAAACTACCGCTACCTGTTCAGCATCTGGCGCGATATGCTGCGCACTGTCAGCCGCTTCTGCATGCAGTCTAGCATTGACGCGAACTACATTACCCATCTGGGCGCCGATCCGAACAAAATCTTCGTCACGGGCAATACGAAATTCGATCAGACGTATGCGGAAGTGACGCCGGAAGATTTGGCGGCCTACCGGGAAGAACTGGGCATCCGCGAAGGCGATTTCCCGGTCATTGTGGCCGGTTCCACCCACCCCTCCGAAGAAGAGGCGGTCCTCACGGCCTTTACGGAACTGCGCCGGGACTATCCCCGGGCCAAGCTGGTCATCGCGCCGCGGAAACCGGCGCGGGCCGACGAGATCCGCCGCCTGGCCGGTAAGTTCGGCTATGAGACGGGCTTCCGTTCCGTCATGAAGGAGAAAAGCGAGCGGCCGTCTTATCCCGTCCTCCTCCTCGATACCATCGGCGAACTGGGCCGGATCTACGCGGTCGGGGACATTGTCTTTATCGGCGGCAGCCTCATGCACCACGGGGGACATAACGTGCTGGAACCGGCGGCTCATGCCAAACCCATTCTCGTGGGGCCGAGCATGGAAAACTTCAAGGATTCCTACTCCTTGCTGAGCAAGGTCGGCGCCTGCCGCATGGTCCCCGACGCGAAGGGGCTGGCCCAGGCTTTCCGGGAGATCGCCGGCGACGAAGACTTGCGCCGGAAGATGGGCGCCGCGTCCATCCAGGTCATCCATGAGAACCGCGGCGCTGCCCTCAAGACGATGCACTATCTGACGGAGCTGCTGGAGGAAGCCTCCATCCCGCAGGCTTTTTACACCAGCTATCCCATCAATACGCGGAACTTCAATGACGCCGGCGGCGGCGGCCTGAAACACGGCGGCGCCATTATCCAGTACATCTTCCACCTGGCCCATTCGCCGGAGCGGCCCTGGTATGCGTTCCTGCTCCTGGGCTTTCTGCGCGCCCTGTCGTATTTGTACGGGATCGGCGCCCGGACGAGCCTGTGGCTGTACCAGCATCATATCCTGAACACGAAACGCCTGGACTGCTGTGTCATTTCCATCGGCAACATCACGGTCGGCGGCACGGGCAAGACGCCGACGACGCAGCGCGTCGCCCAGATGATCCAGCGCATGGGCTTCCGCGTCGTCATCCTGAACCGCGGCTACCGCTCCCACTGGGACAAGCCCCTGGGGGTCGTGTCTGACGGCAGGAAAATCTACATGACGGCCTACGAGGCCGGCGACGAAGCGTACCTGATGGCCAAGACCATGCCGGGTATTCCCGTCGTTATCGGGAAAAGCCGCTATGTGACGGGTAGTTACGCCGTGGAAAAACTGAAGGCCGACGTCATCCTGATGGACGACGGGTACCAGCACTGGCAGCTGGCCCGGGACCTGGACATCGTCCTCGTCGACACGCTGAACCTGTTCGGCAACGGCTGCCTCCTGCCGCGGGGCATCCTGCGCGAACCTTTGGGGCATCTGGACCGGGCGGATATGTTCCTCTTCACCAAATGCGACCAGAGCTCGCAGCTGACCCGAAAATCCCTGGTGGAAAACGTGCGTCTGTTCAACACGCGCGCGCCCATCGTGGAAAGTATCCACCACGCCATGAATTTCGTGGAAATTGCCGACTGGTACAAGGGCATCCAGGTCAACGCCATCGACCTGGAGCAGCTGCGGGGCAAGAAAGTCATGATTTTCTCCGCCATCGGCAATCCTTCGTCTTTCGAACAGAATATTTCCGGCAGCGGCCTGCAGATTCTCGAAGCCGTGCGCTACCCGGACCACCATGACTACGGGATGCTGGAAATGCAGTACATCGGCGAACGGGCGGAAGAGCTCCGCGCCGACGCGATTATCACGACCGGCAAGGACGCCGTCAAAATTCCGACGGAGTTCATCTATTTCAACCGGAACATCCCCTTGTATGTCCTGAACATGGACATCAAAGTGACCAAGGGCGCCGATGTCTTTGAGAACGCCATCAGCCATGTTGTCAAGGAAGCGGCGCGGCAGCGCCGCCGCCAATGACGGTCAGGAAGGAGCAGGAACCCATGAAAGTCCTTTGTGTGATCCCGGCCCGCTACGCTTCGACGCGTCTGCCGGGCAAGCCTTTGAAACTCATTGCGGGCAAACCGATGATCCAGCATGTCTACGAACAGGCGAAGAAAGCCGCCAAGCCGGCGGAAGTCCTCGTCGCCGTGGACGACCGGCGCGTCTATGACGCCGTCCGGGCTTTCGGCGGCAAGGCCGTCATGACCCGGGAAGACCATCCCAACGGCACGAGCCGGCTCGCCGAAGTGGCGGAACAGTGTCCCGACGTGGACGTGATTATCAACGTCCAGGGCGACGAACCGATGATTCCGCCGGAAATCATCGACCGCCTGGCCGAGGCGTTCGAGGCCGAGCCAGACCTGAAGATGGCCACCATGAAGGTCCGCATGGACGAGAGCGAGTACGACGATCCGTCGGCCGTCAAGGTCGTGACGGACAAGAACGGCTACGCCTTGTATTTCTCCCGCAGCCTGATGCCGTATCCGCGCAACAAAACCGAAAAGTTCCAAGTCTATAAGCACGTGGGCATTTACGCCTACACGCGGGACTTTGTCCTGGAATACGCCGCCATGGCACCGACACCGCTGGAACAGGTGGAAAGCCTGGAGCAGCTCCGTGTGCTGGAGAACGGCTACCGGATCAAAGTCCTGGAAAGCGATTTCAAAGGGGTCGGCGTGGACACGCAGGCTGATTTGGACGCTGTCAACAAATTATTGGGAGGCAACGGATGCATACGGTAAAAGTTGGATCGTACGAAATCGGCCAGGGCCATCCCCTGGCCCTGCTGGCCGGTCCCTGTGTCCTCGAGGGTTACGAGCATAGCCTGGCCATCGGCAGGGAAGTCAAACGCATTTGCGGCAAACTGGGAATCCCTTACATCTTCAAGGCGTCGTATGACAAGGCCAATCGCTCGAGCTATGACAGCTTCCGCGGACCCGGCCTGGAGGAAGGGCTGCGGCAGCTGGCCGCCATCAAGCAGGAACTGGGCGTCCCCGTCGTGAGCGACGTCCACGAGACGTGCCAGGTGGAAAAGGCCGCCGAGGTCCTTGACGTCCTGCAGATCCCGGCCTTCCTGTGCCGCCAGACGGACCTGGTCTATGCGGCGGCCAGGACGGGGCGCTGCGTCAATGTCAAAAAGGGACAGTTCCTCGCGCCCTGGGATATGCAGAACGTGATCGGCAAGATCGAAGCCGCGGGCAATGAAAACATTCTCCTGACGGAACGCGGCTCCAGCTTCGGCTACAATACCCTCGTGACGGATATGCGCGGCCTTGCCATCCTGCGCGGGCTGGGGTATCCCGTGGTCATGGACGCCACGCACAGCGTGCAGATTCCCGGCGGCCAGGGCAAGACGAGCGGCGGCCAGAGCCAGTACGTGCCGCATATGGCGCGGGCGGCGGCCGCCGTGGGCATCGACGCCCTTTTCCTCGAAGTGCACGACGATCCGTCCCAGGCGTTGTCCGACGGCCCCAACATGGTCCGCCTGGACCAGCTGGAGGCCTTGCTGACCCAGGTCCTGGCCATCGACAAGATTGTTCGCGGCAGCGCGCGGTAAGAGGGAGGTTTGACGGCATGAACGCATTGGAAACGGACGCGCAGCAGGTTCTTCGCATGGAGGCCGACGCCATCCTGAACCTGATTCCCCGCGTGGATGAACACTTCGACGCGGCGGTTAACCTGATTTTGGCCTGCCCGGGCCGCGTCGTCCTGACGGGCATGGGCAAATCGGGCATCATTGCCCATAAGATTTCCGCCACCCTGGCGAGCACGGGGACGCCTTCCTTCTACCTCCATCCGGCCGAAGGCATCCACGGCGACCTGGGCATGGTGACGGCCGACGACGTGGTCATCGCGTTGTCCAACAGCGGGGAAACGGGCGAAGTCCTGAATATCCTCCCGTCCCTGCGCCGCATCGGGGCGAAGCTCATCGCCATGGTGGGCAATCCCGATTCGACCCTGGCCAAAAACAGTGATGTCCTGCTCAACGTCGGCGTGGAAAAAGAGGCCTGCCCCCTGGGATTGGCCCCCACGTCCAGCACGACGGCCGCCTTGGCCTTCGGCGACGCCCTGGCCATGGCCCTCATGGGCAAGCATCACTTCACGTCGAAGCAGTTTGCGGTCTTCCATCCCGGCGGCAGTCTGGGACGGCGGCTGCTCCTGACCGTGGGAGACATTATGCACGCCGGCGACGAGAATCCCCTGGTACCGGGGACGGCGAAGGTACAGGAAGCCCTGTTCGTCATTACGGACAAGGGGTTGGGCGCTGTCTCTGTCGTGGACGACAGCGGCCGCATGATCGGGCTCCTGACGGATGGCGACATCCGCCGCGGCCTGTCGAAGGGCATCGGCTTCCTGGAGCGGCCCGTGACGGAACTCATGACGCGGGACCCGAAGTATATCACGCGGGGCAAACTCGCCGCGGAGGCGCTGCATGTCATGGAAAGCCACAAGCCGAAACCCATTACGGTCCTGCCGGTCGTGGATGACGAAAAACAGGTAATCGGCCTCCTGCACATGACCGATTTGGTACGCCAAGGTGTGGTATAATAAAAGGCAATCCGATAGATTCGGCAAGGATATGGGGGAAGTGGATATGACGCAAGGCGCAGGGACGGGGAAGGACCTCACGGCGGCGGCCGCGGCGGTCCGTCTCGTCGTTATGGATGTGGACGGTACGCTGACGGACGGCGGCATCTATATCGGCAACGACGGGGAGTGCTGCAAGCGCTTCCATTGCCGCGATGGGCTGGCTGTCAGCGCCTCGGTGCGCCACGGCCTGCCGGTCATTCTCCTGACCGGGCGGGACAGCCGCATTATCCGGCTGCGGGCGGCGGAACTGGGCCTGCCCGCGGAAGCTGTCCTGACCGGGGTGGCCGACAAGGGCGCCGCCCTGCGGCAGCTTTTGGCGCGGTACGGCGTGACGGCAGGGCAGGTGGCCTGCCTGGGCGACGATTTGAACGACCTGCCGATCCTGACACAGGCGGGCCTGTCGGCCTGCCCGGCCGACGCGGCGGCAGACGTCCGTGTGCGCGTCCATGTCGTGCTGCCCCACGCGGGCGGCCAGGGCGCGGCGCGGGATCTGCTGGAATTGATCTGGAAAGCAAAGGGACAATGGGAAAGCCTTGTCCGTGACTATATCGGAATGGGACGGGGAGACAGGCAATGATGCTATACACAGTCCTCAAGGCATTGAGCTGGCTCTGTTCCCACACCCCCTACAAGCTGCTGGTGCACATCGGCCGGGGGCTGGGACATCTTTACTGGCGCGTTGCGAAAAAGCAGCGTGTCCGCGCGGAACAGACCATCCGCGAGCGCCTGGGATACAGCGAGGAACAGGCGCGGGAGACGATTAAGAAGTTGTTCGTCAATCTGGGCATTACGGTCCTGGAAATGCTGTATCTCCCGGCTTTGAACCGGGATAACATCCGCGGGCTGGTAACGTTCGACCACCCGGAAATCCTCTGGGAAGCCTTGCAAGAGAAAAAAGGCGTGGTCCTCCTGGCCTGCCATATGGATAACTGGGAATGGCTTGGGGCAGCCCTGGCGCTGAACGGGTTTCCCATGAGCGCCGTGGAAAAACCGCAGCCGAACCGTGTCTATTCCGACTTTATGAATGAATTGCGCCGTGGCGCCGGGCAGGAAATCTTCGCCCGCGGCACGAGCGAGATCTTCGGCTGTGTCCGGGCCATGCGCAAAGGCCGTATGCTGGGCCTCATCGCGGACCAGGACGGCGGCTACGACGGCATTTTCGTCCCCTTCCTGGGCAAGATGGCGTCGACCCCGACGGGACCGGCGTACTTTGCCAAAAAGTTCAAGGCGCCGTGCATCCCGATCTTCATCGTCCGCAAGCCGGACGGGTACGGGCACCAGGTCTTTGTCCGGGAGCCTTTCTATTACGAGGATACGGGGCATCCCGAAGCGGACGATGTGCGGCTGACCCGGCGGATGACCGAGGCTGTCGAAGAAATCATCCGGGAGTATCCGGAAAACTGGCTCTGGTTCCAGCACCGCTGGAACACGCCGTATGAGGAAGCCATGCGGCGCCGGCAGGAAAAGCAGGCGGCGAAGGCGGCTACGGAGGACGGAAAAGCATGAATTTCAAGGAACACAAGAACCTGATTCTCGCCATCGCGGCGGGGCTGGCTGTCGTGGCGCTCCTCTTTGCCTGGCTCTTCCTGGGGGCCGAGATGCCGAAGCCGGCGGACAAGGGAAAGTTGTCCGACGGGGTCCGGGCCACGATCCATCATACGGTCCTGGAACGCAAGGAAAAGGGAAAACTGCTCTGGCGTCTCCAGGTCGGGGAGGCGGCCCAGGTTGATGAAACCCGGATCCAGGCGAAAGACCTGGAGGGCACGGTATACCTGGAGGACGGCGACGAGCTGCACGTCCAGGCGAAAGGCGGGAATATCCAGCTGAAAAACAACGATTTCTCCCTGGACGAAGGTGTCCGGGCCCGGTTGAAGAGCGGGGGCTTCCTAAAGGCCCAAAAGGTGGAATGGAAGCAGAAAGGGGATATCCTGACGGCCGAAGGGGACATCCGCGTCGTCAAGGACGATATGCTCGCCACCGGCGGCAAGTTGGAAACGACGAGCAAGCTGGAACATTTCAAATTGTCGGAAAAGGCCCATGTGGAACGAGGAGGTCATTATGCAGAAGAATAAGTTCGGAAAACCCGCCCTGGCACTGGCCTTGGCGGCGGCATCCCTGGTCTTCCCCCTGCAGGGGCATCACGCGGGGTACGCCGCGGCAGGATCGTACAGCGTGGACGCGGATGTCGTGGAATATGACATGAAGACCGGCGACGGCAAGACGACCGGCGTGACGACGCTCCGTGACGACCAGGGCACGGCGGTCGCCCAGGGCGGTGCGACCTTCAACAGCAAGACGAAGAGCGGCCGCCTTTTCGGCGGCGTCGTGGCGGATCGGAACGGGCAGCACCTGCAGAGCGCGGAATTGATCCTTTATAATGACAAATACATCTCTGCCGTGGGCAACGCCCGTCTGACGAATGCCGACAAGACCCTGACGGCCCCGCGGGTGGATTACCACGACGATACGAAGTTCGCCGAAACCATAGGCGGTTCGGCCCGCCTCGACGCGGCGGACGGGAGCTGGCTGACGGCCGGCAAGATCACGTACAACACGCAGAGCAAGGTGGCCAACGCCACTGGCGGGGTGCGGCTGGCCAATGTGCCGCAGAACATGACAGGGTCCGGCGACGCGGCCGTGTATGGAATGGCCGGCGGCGGGTACGTGGAACTCATCGGCAACGCCCGGGCGACGCAGGATGGCAATACTGTGACGGGCAACCGCCTGCGGATTACGGACACCAATACGCAGCACAGCCGCACGACGGCTCAGGGGAACGTCCGCATCGTCTACTATCCTCAAACAGAGAAGCCGATCCAAAACGCGGCCTTCGGCAGCGGCGCGACGGCCATGGCCCGGGATGGGCATGGCGTGAATCCGTCGCCGAATATCAAGACGCAGCTGGAACAGGCGGAGGAGATAAAAGCGTGATTATCGAAACGAAGAACCTCGTCAAGGTCTACGGGGACCGCCGCGTTGTCGACGACGTGAGCATCAACGTGGACCAGGGGCATGTAGTGGGCCTGCTGGGCCCGAACGGCGCCGGGAAGACGACGACCTTCTACATGGTCGTCGGCATCGCGAAGCCCGACGGCGGCCAGGTCCTGCTGGACGGCGAGGATATCAGCCAGTATACCATGGCGGAACGGGCCCGCAAGGGCATCGGCTACCTGCCGCAGGAAGCTTCCATTTTCCGCAAGATGACCGTCGAGGAAAACCTCATGGCCATCCTGGAGACGACGGACCTTTCCCACGAGGAACAGGTCGCCAAGATGAACAGCCTGATTGAGGAATTCCGCATCGATCATATCCGCCACAGCAAGGGAACGGCCTTGTCCGGCGGCGAACGGCGCCGCGTGGAAATCGCCCGCGCCCTGGCGACGGACCCGGCGTTCATCCTGCTGGACGAACCCTTCGCCGGCATTGATCCCCTGGCGGTCGGGGACATCCAGGGAATGGTGGCGCACTTGGCGCGCCGTGGCATCGGCGTCCTCATTACGGACCACAATGTGCGCGAAACCCTGAGTATTGTCGACAGGGCATATATCCTGGCCGAAGGCAAAATCCTAATCCACGGGAGCAGCGAGGACATTGCCAACAATCCTGTCGCGAAGAAGTATTACCTCGGCGAAAACTTCAAGATGTAGGAGGAAAGAGATGCACATTCGTTTATTGGATAAATATGTGCTGAAGGAACTGCTCTATCCCTTCGTCTTTGGCATCGCCTCCTTCTCCAGCATATTCATTGCCAGCAGCATGCTGTTCAAAATCGTCCAGTACATTACGACGTACAACGCCCCTTTGTGGACCGTGGCGCGTCTTTTTGCGTACAGCCTGCCGCAGGTCATCAATTACACGTTCCCTATGTCCATGCTTTTGGCTACGCTCATGGCTTTCGGCAAACTGTCGTCCAGCAGCGAGATCGTGGCCATGAAATCCGGCGGCGTCAGCTACTATCGGATTGTGGCGCCGGTCCTCGTCGTGGGGTTTGTCGTGAGCATGTTTTCTGTCATCTGGGCGGAAAAGGTCGTGCCGCCGTGCAACGCGGAACAGCGCCGGATCCTGACGCAGGAAATCCGGGGCAACACGAAGCCGCGCACGCAGGAGCACGTGGTCATCAAGATGCTGAAAGGCTCCACGCAGCGCATCACCTATGCCCGCTCCTTTGACGAGAAGACCGGCATCCTGGACAAGGTAACTATCGAGGAATTCCAGAACAACAGGCTGGTCCGCGTCCAGACGGCCGACAAGGCGACCTGGGAAGGGGACAAGTGGGTCATGGACAAGGGGACGGTCTACAGCCTCGACGACAAGGAAGGCATTACGAGCAAGGCGTCCTTCACGCAGCAGGTGATTCCCCTGAACGCGAAGCCGCGGGAAGTGAGCCTGGAGCAGAAAGATGCCGATGAAATGACCCTGGGTGAACTGAAGGGATACATTGCGGTCCTCGAACGGCAGCATCAGCCTACGTCGTATTATTGGACCGAGATCTATATGCGTTTCGCCATTCCCCTGGCGAGCTTCGTCTTTGCCCTCCTGGGCGCCCCCCTGGGCACGCAGCGCCAGCGGAGCGGGTCGTCCATCGGACTGGGGATGAGCGTCATCGTCATTTTTGTCTACTATGGCATCATAGCCTTTACGACGGGCCTTGGCAAGGGCGGCGTTATTCCGGCCCCCCTGGCGGCCATGTCCTCGAACCTGATTTGCCTGGTTGCGGGAATCTTCCTCTTGAAACGGACCAACTACTGAGCGGCCCGTTTCCTCCTCTTGTTTCTACCCATTACTCTGAAGAAAGGGGGCACCTCCGGTGTTGTTTGGCATCCGTCTGATGATTCTGCTCGCGCTAATGGGTGGTGCCATCGCCTATATCGCTGATAAGCTGGGCAGCAAGATCGGCAAAAAGAAATTGACCATCTTCGGCCTTCGGCCCCACAAGACATCGGTCCTGCTGACGGTCCTTTCGGGAATGCTCATTTCCCTGTTTTCCGTCCTGATCCTCGCCGCCTCGTCCAACAGCGCCCGCACGGCCCTGTTCGGCATGGAACGGCTCCAGAACCAGCTGCGCACGCTCAATGCGGAGAGCAAGGCCGCCCGGGAAGAGTACGCATCCCTCCAGGCGACCCTGAAAAATAAAAACGAAGCAATCGCGTCCCTGGACCGCAAGATCAAAGAGGCCGACGCGGCGCGGCTCCAGGCAGAGGAAAGCCGCCAGTCCGCCGAACACAGCCTGAAGGCGGCGCGGCTCCAGTTCGAGGCGACGCAGGGACAGCTGGTGGCGGCCCGGGAAGAGGTCAAGGGACTTCAGGCGGCCCGGGACGAACTGGATCGCGAAATCGCCAAGCTGCAAGAGCGCACGAAGCTTCTCAATGAGGGGCTCATCCATATGCGCGAAGGCCAGCTCGTCTATCGCAGCGGCGAAGTCGTCTTCAACGGCGTCCTCGAAGGCGGCCGTTCGAACGAGGAAAACGAAAACCAGATGCGGTGGCTCCTTGAGTCGGCCAACAACGCCGCCCTGAATCATATTGGCGTCGACTCGAAGGAGAAAATCGAACTCATCTGGGTGCCCCGGAGCGAATATGAATCTGTCCGGAAGCAGCTGGCAGGCTATAAGGGGCAGGTCCTGGTCCGCGTCCGTTCCCTGGCGAATACCGTCGTGGGGCAGCCGGTAGTCTGTCAGTTCGAAGTCATTCCCAACAAATTGGTTTATGCCAAGGATCA
Source organism: uncultured Selenomonadales bacterium (assembly GCA_900314855.1). Classification (GTDB taxonomy): domain Bacteria; phylum Bacillota; class Negativicutes; order Acidaminococcales; family Acidaminococcaceae; genus Succiniclasticum. The sequence goes on along the minus strand of OMWZ01000013.1, from coordinate 3,605 downwards.
GGTCGTATACCAGAAGGTCCTGAATGTCGCCAACAAGGATACGACGGCGGAAGAAATCCTGCTGAACTATCTGCAGGAAATCAACCATGTGTCCGTCGAAGCCGGCGTCCTGCCGGATCCCATGACAGGGAAGGTGGGGAATATCAGCGCCATTACGGTGGTGGAAATCCAGGAAAAGATGCGCCATCTGGGCGGACAGGTCATGCTGACGGCCTATGCGGACAGCGACATCCGGACGGCCGGCCCTGTGCAGCTTCGCCTGGAAGTGGAGAAAGTGGCCTCCGTGGATGAATCCGTCCGGCGCTGGTGACCGGAGGTGCCCATGAAGAACGATACGGTCAAGGAATCCCTGTACCTGGGCATCGACCCGGGCCGCGGCAAGACCGGCGCCGCTCTCGTGCGGGCCGACGGGTCCCTGCGGAGTCAGTGCGTCCTGCGCACGGCAGGCCTGCGGAAAGACCTACCGGCCTGGCTGGAAAGGGAACTGGGCGTCCGGAACATTTGGGGCCTGCGCGCCGTCCTGGCCGGCGGCGTCATCGGCAACGGCACTTACAGCGCTCCCGTGCGGAAGCTGCTGCAGGAGCTGCTGCCGGGCGTGTCCTGGCATGAAATCGGCGAGGCCCATTCGACGGAAGAGGCCCGCCGTCTTTACTGGAAACTCCATCCGCCGCGTGGGTGGCGCCGCCTGGTCCCCCTGGGCCTCCAGGTGCCGCCGGAACCTTTGGACGGCTATGCCGCCGTCGTCCAGGTGCGCCGCTACCTGGCCTCCCTGTCCCGCGGGGAGTAGCCCCGCTGTCGCAACCCGTACCCCAATCCTGTTATCGGAAGAAGGAGATGCACTCTATGAAAAAGCTGCTGTTTTTGCTGCTGGCCCTGCTCGTCGTGTCGTCGACGGCGCTGGCCCGCAATGTCCTGCCCATCAAGCCCCTGGCCGAAATCGACCTGTACGGCGTCAATGACTTCCACGGCCACATTACGGGCTCCGCCACCGAACCGGGGGCTTTGCGCCTGGCCGGTGTCCGCGAAAGCCTGCTGAAGCAGAATCCGTACGGCACGGCCTTTTTCGGCGGCGGCAACAATCTGGCCGGCTTCGACGAAAACGACAAACGCATGGGCGATCCGACCCTCATGATGCTCAATGCCCTGGGGATTTCGGCGACGGTTCCCGGCGCGTCCGACTTCCAGTATCAGGCCCACCAGATTGCCAACCAGGCCGCTACGTCGTACTTTGCCTATCTGGCGGCGAACATCGTCGACGCCCAGGGCAACACGGCGTCGCCTTATAAACCGTACCTGCTCTTTAACCGGGCTGGCGCCGCTATCGGCGTCATCGGTCTTGTCGGACAGGATGCGGTGGCACCGGCGGCCGCCAGGGGCTACCAGGTCGTTCCTGCCGCCCAGGTGGCCCAGCAGTGCGTCGATGAACTGCGCAACAACGGTGCGAAGATTGTCGTCCTCCTGACGAGCCTGAAAGGCGAAGGGATAGGGGACAAGCAGATTACCGGCGAAATCACGGGCCTCTTGGACAAGGTGACCGGCGTGGATGCCGTTTTCCTGGCCGGCACGGGCAAAGAGGTACGCGGTACCTACAAAAACATTCCCGTCGTGGCGGCAGCGCCTTTCGGCACGCAGCTCGCCCAAATCCATATCCTTTATAACCGGGTGGACAAGAAGGTCCTCGTCGGCGTGGCGAAAACCGTCGACATCATGGCCCTGCCTTCGACAGAAGACAAGAAGCTGGAAAAGACGTATTCCCGCCTCATGAGCGGCACCGGTTCCCGGCTGGGCTCCATGACCCCGTCCTATGTCCCCACGGCGAAACAGGACAAGAAATCCAAAACGAGCATCTACCAGAACGTAAACAGGCCTGTCAACGAAGCCCCGCAGCCGGAGGCGAAAGGCGCCAAGCTGGCGGACAATCTGACGGCCCTGACGAACTACCCCGGCGGCCAGTCGACCCTGGGCGAATATTTTACGGACATGGTTCGCCAAGCCTATAACTGTGACGTTGTCCTCTATCCGGGCAGCTCCTTCCAGTACAGCATCCCCGCCGGGGAGGTCTACGAAGGCACGATTTCCTCAGTCATGCCCCACAAAGACAACATCATTGTCGGGCAGATGACGGGCTCCCAAATTCGGGCCATCCTGGAACATGGACTGAATCCCGGTACGGGGCTGATCCGCTTCTCGGGCCTGCACGTTTCCGCCCGCCTCAACAACGCGGAAGGATCCCGCCTTGCCTCCGTGGAACGTCTGAACGGCCAGGGCCTGCAGCAGGATGCCGTCTATACGGTGGCCGTCAGCTCTCGCATGCTGGAAGGCGTGGACGGCTATAACCTGAGCTACCTGACCAATGCCGGGAACAAGGGCCCGGCACAGGATTTCTTCAAGTTCTTCCTGCGTTACGCCAAGACCCTGGACTATCAGGGAGACGGCCGGCTGAAATTCTGAGAAGGAGAATCCCTACGATGACCGAACCGTATTCCGAGCAGGTCTTCCGTCGCTTTGTCGAGGACCTCAACTCGTCGAAACCGGCTCCGGGCGGCGGCAGTGCCGCTGCCTTTACCGGTGCGATGGCCAGCGCCCTGGCCGGCATGACGGCCCACATGACCGTCGGTAAAAAGAGCTATGCCGCCGTGGAGGAGGAGATGCGGGACGTCATCGCGCGTTCTGGAAAACTCCAACAGGAAATGCTCCTCCTGGCCCAGGAAGACGCGGATGTCTTCGGCCTCGTCCTGGACGCCTATCGGATGCCCCGTAGTACCCAGGCGGAAAAGGACGCGCGGGACGCGGAACTCCAGCGGACGGGAAAGCTGTCCGTCCTGGCGTCCCTGCGTTTGTCCGAAACCTGTATCGCCATCCTGCGCCTGGCGGAAACCGTCGTTCGCAAGGGCAGCCGCCTGCTCGTGACGGACGGGGCCGCCTCGGCCATCCTGGCCCGTGCCTGCCTGCGTGTCGCCGCGTACAATGTACAGGCCAATCTCCATACGGTGACGGATCCGGACTTTGTGTCCCAGACAGAAACGCGCCTCCGCGACTGCCGCAATTTGGGCCATGACCTGGAACGGGAAATCCTGGCCGAAGTGGAACGCAGGCTGGGGGCATAAAACGGGGCAGGGGGCGCTGGGGTGAGAAGCCCCGATTTGACAAGCCCCCGTATCTTCCCTATAATTGAGAAAGACCGGCTGCGGGCAGTCCGGTCGTTCCATGCGGAGAGGTGGCCGAGCGGTTTAAGGCTCTAGTCTTGAAAACTAGCGAGGCGCAAGCTTCCGTGGGTTCGAATCCCACCCTCTCCGCCATCCAAAAAGTTAACGACAGTAGCAAGTGATAAGGCCGCACGAAAGGTGCGGCCTTATTTTTGTGCTCAACTTGCAATCCGCTTGAACGTTATCGGGACAGAATGTCCTATCACTTGCGATGAGTGTCATACTTTTCGCTCCCAATCCTTTGAACATCCGGAACCCCTGCTTCATGAAGCTGCCGCAGGCATTTTGGGGTAGTCTATTCAACGGCATCCGGCACATATAGGATTCCTTGTTTTCTTTATCGCCATTGCCCGATATGGAGACGATGACAGCGTTGTGGCCTACCGGTGGAAGCTGGGA
>OMWZ01000030.1 GCA_900314855.1 uncultured Selenomonadales bacterium | reverse complement strand
CCATTTGAAAGCCCTTTATGGCAACATCATGGGATTATTGCAAAAGTAAAGAGCTATCAGATTTTTTGAAAGTTGATATATACCCAGAAAACTGGACACACTAATTTATGAAGTAGTTCCACTTATGGATGCTTCCCTGTATTTTACAGGGGGCATCCATTTTGTTTTCCTTTTCTTTTTTATAAATTATCTTCATCAATGATTTCCTTTGTGGTAATTGCACTTTTTGCATTGAGGTAAGGAAAGGGCAGAATTTTCGTTCCGGTACATCCCAGCCAACTGGCAGATATTTCTAAGGATTGGTATGATAGAAACCCCTTTAATGGATCTGGGGAAAAACGCATGAGCAGTGTGCAGTTCAGAGGGATGTATTCAGGTCTACGGTGACAGAACTCTATGAAACTGCCCGTTATAAAATGGCGGACTGCATCGTCAATGGGAAATCCTTGCGGATCTTCGGGGCAAACGTCTGTCTTGATAACCAAAATAGAAAGTCCAGCCGCGGCAAGGGCAAGGCTTGACTCTCCTTTTGGGGAGGCGGATAATGTAAGTAAGCTTCCTGCCGTGGAAGGGAAGCTGACCAGTTATCATTTACGGTGCATACATCCAGATGAAGGAGGGACCATCGTGTTTTGTATACAATGCGGTGCGAAGTTGGTGGAAGGAGCCAGATTTTGTTCTCAGTGCGGGGCCAGGGTCCCGGAAGAACTACTCTCTTCGGGACAACCGGAGGCGCAGCCTGTGACACAGCCTATGACACAGCCGGGTACGCCGACGCCTGCTTCTTCGGCGGAGTCGGCGGCCTGCGAGGCCCCGGCCACCCGCGTGGACGCGGAAGCAGTAGCGGAAGCAATCGTAGAGGAGCCGGCGGAACCTGCCGGCGGGGATTTGACCGTACCGGGAACGGCATACCCAGTCCTCGGGGAGCATAAGGTATGTTTTCCTGAACCACTGGCCATCCACCGGCAGGTCTGGCGGACGTTCAATCTGGCGGGCACGAAACTTGGCAGCCAGCTCTATTGGAAGGTCAAGGACGAACTCAAACTGGATGACTATGAAAATCCCTTGGACTTGAAGAGCGACCTGCTCCGGTTGGTGGGAGAATCCTGCCAGCCGCTCCTGGACAGCGCCGTCGATCTTTTGCTGGAGTACGGCGTGGACCATGTGAGCTCCCGTGACCTGTGGGAGCAGCTGGCGCCACGTTGCCGGAACAGTGAACTGGCCAAGGCCCTGGACGCGGATGCCAGGGCGATCGACCAGTACCTTGAGGAGCTCGGCGAAGAAAAAATGAGGAACAAGGCCAGCTGGAGCGGCGGCGGGTTTGGCCTGACCGGCGCCATTAAGGGCGCCATCCAGGCGGAAGTACTCAATGCGGCGCAGGATGGCCTGTCTTCCCTTGGCCGGGCCCTGACGGGCAATACATACAGCGGCCGGGCGGAACGGTTCATCCGGGAACGGCTGGAAAGTCATGATTATCCGACGCTGGTCCGGCAGTTGGTCCGGAACCTTTGCCGTGCCTGGCTGATCAACGACATCACGAACATTTTGGTCAGCAAGCATAAAATCCCCCGTTTGCAGTTGAACACCAAGGAAGCCGACAGCCGGTCCACCAATATCATGGACCTGCTGGAACGGGGCAAATACACGACGGACCAGGCCCTGCAGGGACTGTGTGAGAGCCTGGCCAGCACGGGAAATCCGATCCCGATCTATTGCTGTATGGCCCGGATCGCGCCGGAGGCCGTCCCGAACCTGCTGAAAATCGCCGATACCGAAGGGGAGTCCTTGGAATTGGCGCGCCGTCTCTGGGATGACCTCGATCATGAGGGGTCCGTGACCCTCCCGGCCTGGATGGACAAATATGACGTGGGCAGCGTCTATCATGTGCATAATCCCGCGGAGTTGGAGCTCTTGTCCTGCCTGATTCGCTACTACCGGGAGTTTTACGATACGAAAGACATCGTCCTGGAAGAGGGAGAACCCTATACGGTGTATCCGGATCTGGAAGGATTGCGCTATTACGGGTTCGGGGAACAGGTCACCGTTTCCCTTCCCGCCGGTTCCGAGTGGGATTTCTGGACCCGGGACATCCAGTTCCATCACGTCCATTTTGCGGGCCCCTGCGCGGACTTCTTCCGCAAGGAAAGAGCCTCGCGGAAGAAACAGGCGCAGGCCGCGCAGGAGCAGGGGCGCAAAAAAGACGCCATGGCCCTGTACACGCAGTGTGCCGCCATGGGGGACGGCGAAGCGGCGTATCGTCTGGGTCTGCTCTGGAAGGAGCAGCAGGACACGGACGCGGCAAAACAATGGCTGCAGGAAGCCGCCGACGCGGGACACCGGGAAGCGGCGTGGGAACTTTCCCGTCTCCTGACTCCCACGGAGAGCAAAAAGGCTTTCTCCTATCTGGTGAAGGCCGCCGATGCGGGGCATGGACAGGCCGCCTACGCGCTGGGACAGATTTTTGAAACCGGCCGGGACCTGGAAGATGGCGAGGATTACGGCGAGGCCGGGCGGTATTACGAGCTGGCGGAAAAGGCAGGCGTCGCCGCAGCGGCGGAAGCGCGGGCCCGCTGCCGGGAAAAGAGGCAGGAGCCGCAGTTCCGGGAAAAACAATATTCCTTGTATGAAAAATACCGGGACAGTGACGAAGATAAGGCCCTCGGATATTTGCGGGAAGCGGCCCTGCTGGGGTACGACCAGGCGCAGGCGTCCCTGATTGCCCGGGACCTGGCACAAGCCCAGGCCTGTTTGGACGGCCAGGACGACGCGGGAGCCGTGACTTGTCTGGAAGAAGCTGTTTCCTACGGCAGCCCCGAAGCGATGTACCGGCTGGCGGGCTTGAAAGCGGCCGGCCAGGGAACGGACCAGGATGCCGCGGCGGCGGAAAGGTTGTATTTCGACGCGGCCCGCGATGGCTTCGGCCCGGCCTGTGTGGCAGTGGGCCGGCTCCAGGAAGGGCGGAAACAATACGAGGAAGCTTTCTCCTGGTACGAGAAAGGGGCTGCCCGGCAGATTCCTGAAGCCTACGAACGGTTGGGCTGCTGCTACGAAAAAGGACAGGGCACGGCACAGGATGCAGGCAAGGCTATCCTGTATTACCGGCAGGCTGTCCAGGCCGGCGTCCAAACGGCGCTGCAGCCTCTCTTGCCGCTGGATCTCGCCCGGGGCGCCCAATGCTATGACGCCGGGGAGTATGGGGAAGCCCTGACCTTCTTTGAGGAAGCAGGCGGCTATGGCAGCAGGGACGCGATGCTGAGGGCAGCGGATTTACGGGGCTCCCGGGAGTATCCCGAAGGGTTCGATTACGCGAAGGCCATGGACTGGTACCATGCGGCCGCCGCTGCCGGGGAGGGTAAGGAAAGCCCGGAAACACGGGCGAAGCGGGAGGCCCTGAAGGGCTCCGTTTCCTGCGCGGTCCGACTGGCTTATTTCGTGCAGCGATACGAAACCAGCCTGGGCGGGGATTCCCACTATTATCTGGGCGCCGAGGCCGTGGCCAAGCGTCTGGACAACGCGATGAAGGGCTATGGCGCCTCCCTGGGGGTTCCGGCGGAAACCGTCGTGCTCTTGTGCGACGCCTCCAACGCCCTTTTCTGGGGCAAGGGAAAGAAAGGTTTCCTGATCACTGCCGACGGAACGGTCTATACATCCCGCGGGGAAACGATTTCCCTCGAACAGGTGGAAGCGATCCACTTTGGGGAAGAACGTTCCATCCGGACCCAGGACGGCTCCGTCTTCTGCCATTTTGCGGACAGTGACGACAGCGACGACGAAGACCGGTTCTGCCAGGCGTTTAACGAAGAAGTATTGCTTTCCGCTGAAGAACGGGCGGGGGCCGGTTCGGACGGGGCGCCGGAAAAAACGGCGGCAACTCCCGTGGAGATGTCCTGTGCCGCGGGAAGGGAACCTTCCGTAGAAGCGTCGGAAGGGCCGGAGGACACGGAGGCCGCAGGAAACACGGCCAGTGGGGAAACCACGGATGCCGGGGCAGACGCAGCGGCAGACGAGGCCGCCCCGGCGGCAAGGACGGATCGGCAGGAAGCGCTGCGGGCCTTTGTCCGGGACCTGGCTGCCGGACTGGATGATTCGCCGACGTACCTGTATTGTGCCCCTCGCATTCCGGAAAAGAAACTCCACAATGTCCTGAAGAGCTACGCCAAAGGGCTTGGCATCGAGGCGGACGAGGTACTGGTGCTGTGCGACAACACGGTTTTCGGCAGCGCGAAGGACGGGTTTATCCTGACTGCGAAGGACATCGTATCCTCGGAAGCGGGATTGGTGCCCTTGGCGGAAATCGAGCGGGTGGAACCGTCCCAGTCGATGTGGGGTGGAAAAATGCTCCTGAACCCCGGCGGCAAGGTGCTCGCCATCGTGCCTCCCGACAAGGAGCTGACCAGTTTTTGCGAGGGAATGAACCGGATCCTGCAAAACAGGTAGTGTCCGGCAGTCGGCGTTTTTTACCGGGTCAGGAAGGCATCCGGGAGAGGCCGCGGACAAGGAACCAAGCGGTCAGGACGAGGGCCATGGCTTCGGCGACGACAACGGAATATCAGATGCCGGAAATCCCCAAAAAGAGCGGCAGGAGCAGGACCGCTGCGGTCTCGAAGACGAAGGTGCGCAAAAAGGCGATCAGGGCGGAAATCAGGCCTTCGTTCAGGGCCGTGAAAAAGGCCGATCCGTAGATGCCGAAGCCCATCAAAAAGAAAGACAGGGCAAATTTGTGGAAGCCCGAAACGGTTTTTTCCAACAAGGCGGCGTCGTAGCCGACGAAAAGGGAACACAGGGGAGCGGCAAACAGTTCCGCGCCAAGGGTCATGGCCAGGCCGGACCCGAGGAGCAGGAGGAGGCTTTTACGCAGGACGCTGCGAAGTTCCCTGTAATTTTCGGCGCCGTACTGGAAACTGATGACCGGGGCGGTGCCGACGGAATAGCCCGTGAAGACCGAAGCGAAAATCATGCTGATGTACATCATTACCCCATAGGCGGCGATTCCCTCGGCCCCGGCGTAGCGCAGGAGTTGAAAGTTGTAGAGCAGGCCGACGAGGCTCATGGCGATACTGCCCATGAATTCCGACGATCCATTGGCCATGGCCTGGACGACGGCCCGGCCGGACCAGGCGGGGCGGGAGAGCCGGAGCAGGCTGTCGTTGCGGCGAAGAAAATAATACAGGGGGTAGAGACCGCCGACTGTTTCGGCGATGGCTGTCGCCAGGGCGGCGCCGGATATTTTGTATTCCAGGGGGAGGCTGATGACCAGGATGGCGTCGAGACCCGTGTTCAGGCAGCCTGCCGCCATGGAGACCGCCAGGCCGACCGACGGCTTGCCCGACGTGGCGAAAAAGCTGTGGAAGAAGATCTGCAGTGTATAGCACGGCAGGGAAAAGAGAATAATCCGGGCGTATTGCCGGCAGTCCCGCAGCAGGTCTCCGTTTGCCCCAAGGAATCGCAGGACATCTTCCAGCCAGAAGGCGCCCGCCAGGGTGAGAACAGTCCCTGTGCTCAGGGTGACGACCGTAAAGAGGGAAAAGAGACGGTTCGCCTTGTCCCGCTGTCCCTCGCCGAGGCATTGTCCGACGAGGGCCGCGCCGCCGGTCCCGAAAATCAGGCCCGTCGTGGCGGGAATCAGCAGCAGGGGAATCATAAGGTTGACGGCGGCGAAAGCCGCTTTGCCGGCGTAATTGGAAACGAAAAAGCCATCGACGATGCTGTAGATCGATTCGATGATCATCATGGCGATGGACGGGACGGCGAATTGCCACAGACGGCGATAGGTGAAGTGTTGTCGGAAGGGGTTCGTCATAAGCCTTGAAGTTCCTGTTGGAAGTCTGTCCGGTATTTTTTCAGCAGGCGGACATAGGCGGCCCGGTCTTCCGGGGTCCACCGTTCGAAAACGCGGCGTTCCGCGGCCTGCAGCCGTCCTGCCGTTCCCTCCACACGCTGTTTTCCCGTAGCCGTCAGGTGCAGCGTTTTGCTTCGCCCCGGTCCCGGTTCCAGGAACAGGCAGCCGTCTTCTTCGAGCTTGCGGAGGGCCGAGTTGACGGTCTGCTTGCTCATCCCGTACTGGCGATAGACCGTGCGCAAGGGACAGCCGTCGCCGGCATCCCGCAGGATGTAGAGTACGGCCAGGGCGCTGTCGGCGATGTGCAGGCGGACCGCCGCCTGGTGGTAGGCCGCGTCGATTTCCGCCAATAACGTGTTGATCTGGTGCAGCTGCTGCGTGAGTTCCATACAAGTTCTCCCCCTATAAAAAAGTACGATTTCATACTTAATTGTAGTATGAAATCGTACTTATGTCAATTTTCAGCCGGGAGTGGTCCTTCCGTAGGGCAGGGTCCGCTTACTTTTTGCCGAGGAGTTTCGCCAGGTCCTCTTCCGGGGTGGAGATGGGGGCGATGTGGTAGTGGTCCACGAGGAACTGCAGCACGTTGGGCGAGACGAAAGCCGGCAGGGTAGGCCCCAGTAAAATGTTCTTGATGCCCAGGTGGAGCAGGGTCAGGAGAATGCAGACGGCTTTTTGTTCGTACCAGGACAGGACCAGGGACAGGGGCAGGTCGTTGACACTGCAGCCGAAGGCTTTGGCCAGGGCGACGGCAATCTGGATGGCGCTGTAGGCGTCATTGCACTGGCCTACGTCCATGATGCGCGGAAGGCCGGCGACGGTTCCCAAATCCAGGTCGTTGAAGCGGTATTTGCCACAGGCCAGCGTGAGGACGACGGAGTCGGCCGGCGTCTTTTTCACGAATTCCGTGTAGTAGCTGCGGCCCGGTTTGTAGCCGTCACAGCCGCCGACGAGGAAGAAGTGGCTGATTTTGCCGGTCTTGACGGCGTCGACGACAGCGTCGGCATTTTCCAGGACGAAATTGCGGGCGAAGCCCGTCATGACCTGCGTACCGCCGTTGATGCCGTGACGGACTTGGTCTTCGGCATAGCCGCCCAGCTCCAGGGCTTTTTCAATCAACGGCGTGAAATCCTTCGTGCCGTTGACTTCGTCGATATGCTGCACGTCGGGGAAGGAAACGAGATCCGTCGTGAAGACCCGGTCTTTGTAGGACGGACGCGGCGGCATGAGGCAGTTGGTCGTGAAGAGGACCGGCGCGGGCAGATCCACGAATTCCCGCGTCTGGTTCTGCCAGGCCGTGCCGAAGTTGCCCTTCAGGTGTTGGTACTTGTGCAGTTCCGGATAGGCGTGGGCCGGCAGCATTTCGCCGTGTGTATAGATGTTGATGCCTTTGCCTTCGGTCTGTTCCAGCAGCATCTTCAGATCCCGCAGGTCATGCCCGGTGACGACGATGAACGGTCCCTTTTCCACGGTCAGGGGAACTGTGACCGGCGTCGGGTGGCCATAGGTTTCCGTGTTGGCCTGGTCCAGGAGGGCCATGCATTTCAGGTTGATTTCCCCGGTTTTCAGGACCAGGGGCAGGAGCTCGTCCATGCCGAAGTCCTCATTGCCGACGGCGGCGAGGCCTTCGACAAAGTAACGGTCCACGCTGGCGTCCTGATATCCCAGGACACGCGCGTGGTGGGCATAGGCCGCCATGCCGCGCAGGCCGAAGAGAATCAGGGATTTCAGGGAGCGGATATCTTCGTTCGCCGTCCAAACGCGGGCCATGTCATAGTCGTCCGTTTCCCCGGCTCCGCCGCAGCGGGTGAGAAGGGCGTCCCGTTCCGCATGGACCGCGGCGATGCGTTCTTCCAGCGTCTGGCCGTTGAAGTTGACGTTCGTCACGGTCGTAAACAGGCCGTCCATGAGGACGGCATACGTCGTTTCGGGGAGGTTCCCGCAATGGGACGCTACGCGGGACAGGGCAACAAGGGCCCCCGTCAGGCCGTCCTGCAGGCCTGCCACGTCGGCCGTCTTGCCGCAGACACCGGCCGCGCCGGTGCAACCCGTGCAGCCCATGGTTTGTTCACACTGAAAGCAAAACATCTGATTCATAACCATTCCATTCCTCCTTGTGATGATCCTACGTTCGTTTTGGGGAAGTTCCCCCAGGAATAGCTTTACGATACGAAAAAAAAGCAGTTTCGTCTGTTGTTTTAACAACAGAAGGAAAGAAACTGGCGGGACAGGGAAATTGAGTTTCCCGGCGCGATTCGCTATAATGAGGGGGTAAGGCCGAACGGGCTGTCCTCGATTCGACGGGCCTTGCGGGCGGGGTGCCCGTCAGGGGTCCGGGGGGGGGGCCGGGCCGGAAAGGAAGTTATATGCGCAAAGAATTCGGACCTCAACAGTGGGTGTTGCCCATGCCGCTGCTCCTGATCGCCACGTATGGCGCCGACGGCAAGGCGGACATTATGCCGGCGGCCTGGGGAACCATTTACGATTATGGAAAGATCCTGCTGGCCCTGGCCATGGACCACAAGACCGTCCAAAATATGAAGGAGACCCGCGCCTTCACGGTCAGTGTCTGCACGGAACCGTGCCTGGAAGCCTGTGATTACGCAGGCCTCGTGTCTGGCGGCAATACGCCGGACAAGATGGCACGGACAGGATTTACGCTGGAAAAGAGCCGCCATGTCAACGCGCCCATCCCGTTGGAACTGCCCGTGACGCTGGAATGTACCCTGGATGAAATCACGGGAGACGAGTGTGCCGTGATCGGCACCATTGTCAATACGTCCGCGGAGGAGACCATCCTTGGGGAGGATGGTCTGCCGGACCTGACGAAAATCCGGCCCGTCGTCTTCGATGGTGTCCACAACCGGTATTATGGGCTGGGCGGGGCGTTGGGCAACGCCTTCCGTCTGGGGGTCGTACGGAAAGGATAGGAAAAAACATGCAATACAAGAAAATCGACGCGAATCACATCCTGGTGCGCCTTTTTCGGGGCGAGGAAATCATGGCGTCCCTGCTGAAGGTGGCCGAAGAGGCGGAGATTTCCTTCGCCATGATTCAGGGCCTGGGCGCCGTGGACGAAGCGGTCCTGGGACTTTATGACGTGACCACAAAGGAGTATACGGAAACGGCCCTCCACGGGGTTTTCGAAGTGATTTCCCTGACGGGCTCCCTGGACAAGATGGACGGCAAGCACTACGGCCATGTGCACATCGCCTTGGGCACGACGGCGGGCAAGACCTATGGCGGACACATGGTGTCGGGCCGGATCAGCATTACGGGTGAAATCGTCCTGACCCTGCTGGGCGGCGAAGTGAACCGGATCCGTGACGAGGAATTGGGCATCAACGTGTGGGATTTGCGAAAGGAGTAAGGACCATGTTGGAAATCGGAACGACAGCACCGGATTTCACCTTGCCGGACCAGAACGGAACGCCGGTGACGTTAAGCAGTTTCCGCGGGCAGAAAGTCATCCTGTATTTCTATCCGAAAGATATGACGGCGGGCTGCACGAAGCAGGCCTGCGGGTTCAGGGAACTGTATCCGCAGTTCCGGGAAAGGGGTGCTGTCGTCCTGGGCGTCAGCAAGGACAGCGTGGCGTCCCATAAAAAATTCGAGGAAAAGTACGGCCTGCCGTTCCTCCTCGTGTCCGACCCGGACTTGACGGCCATCCAGGCCTACGACGTGTGGAAGGAAAAGAATATGTACGGCCGCAAGACCATGGGCGTCGTGCGGACGACGTACCTTATCGACGAAGAGGGCGTCATCGTCAAGGCCATGGGCAAGGTCAAGGCGGCGGACAATCCGCGGCAGATGCTGGACTTGCTGTAAGCGGCCCTTGGGGCGAAGGAGAACCCTATGGAACAGAGCTGGAAATCTATCCTGACCACGGCTCTGCTGGTGGTTGGGATGCCCCTGATGGCAGCGGCGGCCTCGTCCGCCCCCGAAGGGGTGCCGTCTCTCGAATCGCCGGCGTCTGCCATGGCGCCGATCGTGCGGCGTCCGTCGGCGGAGGGACCGAAGGACATGCGGAAAGGTCCCGCCGTCCACCGTTCCCGCATCCGTGTGTCGCCGGCCGTGGCGGAAGCCATGCGCAAGGAAACGAAGGCGACCCTGCGGAAGGGATTCCGCCTGCTGGGCAAGACCGACGCCCAGGCAGCCGGCGCGTTCCGTGGCGGCAAGGAAAATTACAGCGCCGATGGGCAAACCTTGCTCGGCCGTGTCTACAACGTGCCTGTGTTTGGGGAAATGAGACAGGCCGCGACGATATATGACCGCGACGGCAAGGTGGAAAACGTGACCATCCAGATGGAAGGCCCCCGTACGATGCGCTACGACCGGATTCTGCGGAAACTGTACGGCAACCCGTCCTACGTGCAGCCCGTCCCGGGCGAAGGCGGTGCCACGTGGCAGGAATGGGACGTCGGTGTCCATACGGTCCGCCTTTACCAAGGATACGGTGCGGAACCGGCCGGACCGGCGCGAAGGCATTCCGGCGAATCAGGTCTGGCAACCGGTCCGCGAAGCCTGGCTGCCGGCGGGCGTCACCCTGACGGCGGGCAGCCGCAAGCCCCTGCCGGCCCTGGAAGAGGCCTTGCGGGACTACTACGGCCTGGACCGCGAAGCCTGGGCGAAAACCGATTACCGATATAATGCCGTCGATTTGAACGGCGACGGGACACAGGAGTGTTTCGTCGTCGTCGCTGGCCCCTCTACGAGCGGCACCGGCGGGGATTCGGCGGTCTGGGGCCGCATGGTGGACGGCACGTTCCGCATCCGTCAGGCCTTCACGATCATGCGGACGCCCGTCGTAATCGAAACGCTGGCCCTAGCCGGCCCCGGCGCGCGGCGGCGGGGCCGCGCCGGAAATCGTGCGCTACGTGTATCGGGATGGCCGCTACGAAGCCGTTCCTGCCGGAGACATTGCGGGCGTGCGAGGCCGGGCCATCTTGTGCGGCTGGTCCGGACCCCGCCGCTTGCAACCGTAACCGTTTCCGCCGCCCGCTTCTGTAAAAATCCTGTAAAAACGGCGTTGCGGCGGAACCCTTTGTTATAATGGAAAGGGAAACGCGACGGTGTCTTAATGGAGACGGAAGGGATGGATGCTACGTGGCCTTGATTTATTGTGTGGAAGATGACGAAAGTATCCGTGAACTGGTGGGGTACGCCCTGCAGGCGCAAAAGTTTGACGTAAAGACCTTTGCCGACGGGGCGTCGTTCTGGAAAGTCCTGGAAGGACGGAAACCGGACCTGGTCCTGCTGGACATCATGCTGCCCGGCGAGAGCGGGACGGAAATCCTGGGGAAACTGCGCCGCCGAGACGGGACGAAAACGCTGCCGGTCCTTATGCTGACGGCCAAAAGCAGCGAGTATGACATCGTCAAGGGCCTGGACCTGGGGGCGGACGACTACCTGACGAAGCCCTTCGGCATCATGGAACTGATTTCGCGGATCCGCACGGTCCTGCGCCGCAGCGGCGGCCGGGCCGGGGAGAAGACCGTCCTGTCCTACGGGCCGGTCACGTTGAATACGGAGACGTACCGTGTCACCGTGGATGGAAATCCCGTCGCCCTGACGGCCAAGGAGTTCGAGCTCCTCCAATACCTGCTTCTCAACGCGGAAATTGTCCTGAAACGCGAGCAGATCATGGAAGCGGTCTGGGGCTTTACCTATGCCGGGGAAACGCGGACCATCGACATGCACATCAAGACCTTGCGACAGAAACTCGGCGAGGGTGGCCGCGTGATCCGCACGGTCCGCGGGGTAGGCTACCAAATCGGAGGTCCTCGATGAAACGGAACGTCTTTCTGGCCCTGCTGTCTATGGGACTGGCCTGCCTGGTCCTGTTGACGGCGTTGTTCGGCTGGGTGTTTCGCGGGTCTATACGGAACCGGACGGAACAGGAATTGCATATGGCCTTGTCGTCCGTGGCGGCGGGATTGGCGGAGTCGCGCGATCCCCTTGCCTATTTGCAGCGTGTCAAGGACTTGGGAACGGGCATCCGGTTGACGTGGATCTCTCCTTCGGGGGCGGTCCTCTTTGATTCTATGGCCGATAAAGCGGTCATGGAAAACCATGGGGACCGGCCGGAAATCCTGGCGGCCCGGGAAAAAGGGGAAGGCCTCCGCGAAGGCCAATCGGACACACTCGCGGAAACCATGCTGTACCGGGCGCGGCGCTTGCCCGACGGGACTATTTTGCGGGCCGCTGTGAGGGAACGGACCGTCTACAGCCACTTGTGGAGCCTGTTGCCCCATTTGGGCGTAATCCTGCTCGTGGCGGTCCTGCTCTGTTGGCGCGTGTCGCGCCGCTTGACCCTGGACCTGCTGCTGCCCCTGCGCCAGGCCGTGCGCCTCGTGGAACAGACGGGCAAGAGGGACGGCCGGGAACGACGTCTCGAAGAGGCGGAAATCTTGAAAACGGACGAGGAACTGCGTCCCCTGGTGCAGAAAATCGCCGCCTTGACCGACGCCTTGTCGGAGTTGTTCCATGATTTGGAGTACCAGCGCAACATGGTGCGGCTCATTATCGAAAACCTGCAAGAAGGAGTCGTACTGACAGACGAACACCGGCACATCATGGCGGCGAACCGTAGTGCCGCGCGTCTCTTGCGGGGCATGCTGGAAGCGCGCCTCCAAGGCTTGCGCCTGACGGAACTGCTGCCGGAGCTGGACTGGGATTTTCCGCGGGACAAGGCGGATGTCCAGCATTTGCGCCGTGCCCACCGGTCCTACCAGGTGACGCTCCAGCCTATTTATACGGAAGGACACTACTACGGACTTCTCGTCGTGTTCGACGACATGACGGAAAGCGAGGAGCGGGAGCAGCTGCGGCGGGAGTTCACGTCCAACGTGTCCCACGAGCTGAAAACGCCCTTGACCTCCATTTCCGGCTTTTCCGAGGTTCTCAAGGAACGGCTGTTCCAAAATGAGGACGATGCGGCCCACTTCGGGGCCCTCATCTACAAAGAGGCGCGGCGGCTGCTCGTCCTCATCGACGACATCCTTCATTTGGGCCGTATCGAGGAAAGGCAGGCAGGCGAAACGCCATGGGGCCGCGTCGATCTGTCGTCCCTCATCCGGGAAACCGTGGAATTTATGGAGCCGGTCCTGCAGGACCGGCGCGTCCACGTGCGCTGCACCCTGGAAGAACTGGTACTCGATGCGGACGCGGGCCTGCTGAAGGAAATGATCGTCAACCTGCTCGACAACGCGGTCAAATACAATCGGCCCGGCGGCCACGTGTACGTCCGTCTCGAAGCAGGGGAAGGAAAGGCACACCTGTCCATCCGCGACACGGGAATCGGTATTCCCGAGGCAGACCTGGGGCGCGTCTTTGAGCGTTTTTACCGCGTCGATACGAGCCGTGCGCGGACGCGGGCCGTCAGCGGGACCGGGCTGGGCCTTGCCATCGTCAAGCATATCGTCGACCTGCACCGGGGAACCGTGACCCTGGAAAGCACGGAAGGCGTGGGGACGGAATTCCGAATCACGCTGCCGCTGCGTCAGGGCGGCGGCTCCTGAAGCGGTGGCAGCGTCCGGGAGACGGTACGGGGACAATCGGAAAATTTGCCTCGTGACAATTCAATACCTCTTACGAAAACGGCCTTCCGAAGCCTTGTTCGGGAGGTCGTTTTTTTGCTGTGCTTGCGATTTTACAATCTTTTACCATTTCCATACGGCACTCTTACACAGGGCTGTTAGGATAAGGGTGTCGAAGGGGAAGAGAACCCTGCGGAGAAATCCGGACACAGACAGGAATAAGGAGGATGAATCAGGAATGAAGGCAAAGCAAGTGATGGGAGCGGTCCTGGCCGCCATGATGTTGTTGGGGGCTGCCGGCTGCGGCAGTTCGGAAAAAAAGGCGGCGGACAGCAAACCGGCTGCGGCAGGCGGCAGTATTACAGGTTCCGGTTCTTCGGCCCTGTTGCCCTTGATGAAGGACGCAGCCGCCAAATACAAAGCAAAGAATAAGGATGTCACCATCACGCTGAACGCCGGTGGTTCCGGCACGGGCCTGAAGCAGGTTTCCGACGGCTCCGTCGATATGGGGAACTCCGATGTCCCGGCCGAGAGCAAACTGCCGAAGGACAAAGCGGCTAAACTGAAGGATCACAGGATTTGCGTCATGACCGTCGTTCCCATCCTCAACAAGGATGTGAAGGTCAAGAGCCTGACCAAACAGCAGCTGGCGGATATTTTCACCGCCAAGATCACGAACTGGAAGCAGGTCGGCGGCCCGGACAAACCGATCATCCTGGTAACCCGTCCGAAGACTTCCGGCACGCGCGCCCTGTTCAAGAAATACGCCATCAACGGGGTGGAAGAAGCAGATAACAAGTCCCTGGAAACGGATAACTCCGGCGTACTGCTGAAGAGCGTCGCTTCCAACGCCGGCGCCATCGGCTACGTTGCCCTGCCGTACGTCATCAAGGACACCACCGTGGAAAAGCTGTCCATCGACGGCGTAGCCCCGACCTTGGAAAACACCTACAGCGGCAAATATCCGGTCTGGGGCTTTGAACATGTCTATACCGCCCAGAACGAAAAACCGGCTGTAAAAGCCTTCCTGGATTACGTTCTCGGCGAAGAATACGGCAAACGGATCGAAGAGCTGGGCTATGGCGTAAGCTCTAAGATGCAGACCAAAGAAGTTCACTAAGTGTAGTCCGCAGGAAAGAGGTTCTCCCGGGAACCTCTTTTTTTATCCAAAGGAGAATGTGAGTTATGAACGGACTTCAAAAAGCAATCGCAAAGGCACACCGCAATGACCGGGCAGCTAAAATCCTCATGACGGCCTGCGGCATCTGCGTGACCCTGGTGCCTATCCTGATAGGTCTGTTCCTGTTCTATCGGGGTACCGATACCTTCACGTTGTTCTCTCATTCGCTGACGGAATTTCTCTTTTCCGGCGTCTGGAACCCCAGTGATACGGCAGAAGGTGGCGGTAAGGTCGGGGCGGCCATGTTCATCACGGGTTCCCTGGCGGTCTGTCTATTGTCCCTGCTGCTGACCCTTCCGTTCAGCATGGCGGCGGCCCTCTTCATGACGGAGATTGCCACACCGCAGGTACGCCGTCTGCTGCAGCCGGCTATCGAGCTGTTCACGGGCATACCGTCCGTCGTTTACGGCTTCGTCGGTCTGACTGTGCTGATCCCTTTCCTGAAATCGATCTTTCCCATGCCGTTCAGTTTTTCCTTGTTGGCGGCGGGCATCGTTCTGGCCATCATGATTTTTCCGACCATTACGACCATGTCCGCCGATGCCTTGGCGTCTGTTCCCCAGTCCTGGCGGGAGGCTTCCTACGGCTTGGGCGCTACACGTTGGGAAACGATTGTCCACGTCGTCATTCCGGCCGCCAAAGGCGGAATCGCGACGGGCATCATCCTGGGCCTGGCCCGTGCCATGGGCGAAGCCTTGGCCGTCGCCATGGTCATCGGGCAGATGAAGGTGTTCCCGACATCGTTCTTCTTGCCGGCGAGCACGCTGACGACCGCCATTTCCGCCGATATGGGCGGCGCCATGGAAGGCGGCGAATACAATGCCGGGCTGTGGACCATGGCCCTGCTCCTATTCCTGTTGTCCTTTGCCTTCATCTTCCTCATCCACTACATCCATGATCTGGCTACGCGGAAAGGGGAGAAAAAGGCATGAATGATTCCCATTTTGCCGCAAAAAAGCGGGTTGATCACATCATGACGGCGTTCTTCCGCTTTGGCGCCTGGTTCGCCGTCCTCTTGCTCATCGCCTTCGTCGGCTACGTTATGGTCGAAGGCTGCCGCTGCCTGACGGCGGATATGCTCTCCTTTACGGAAAAAGGGCTCTTCAATACGTTATACCTGGTTTTCCTGTCCCTGGTCTTCAGTGCTGTCGGCGGCATTCCGGCTGGCGTCTACCTGGCGGAATACGCCCACAAGGGACACCTGGTCAAGGGGATACGGATGGCCGTTGAAACCTTGTCCTCCCTGCCGTCCATCGTTGTCGGCCTCTTCGGGTACCTGGTCTTCATCGTCATACCCCATTCCGAATGGAACATGCTAGCCGGCGCGCTGACTGTCTCCATCCTTATGCTGCCCCTCCTGACGTCGGTCACGGAAGATGCCCTGCGCACCCTGCCGGAAAGTTACCGCCTGAGCAGCTATGGCCTGGGTGCCTCGCAATGGCAGACCGTGCTGCACGTGCTGCTGCCTGCCGCGTTCCCCCGCATCATGACAGGCCTTATTATGGCGGCCGGCCGTGGATTCGGCGAAGCGGCGGCCCTTATGTTTACGGCCGGTATGTCGACGGACATCCGTTGGGATGATTGGGATTTGTGCTCCCCGTCCTGCCCGTTGAACCCGCTGCGCCCTTCCGAAACGTTGACCCTGCACATCTGGGCCCTGCGCACGGAAGCGCTGGAAGCCAACGCGAACGAACAGGCGGCTGCCTGCTCCGCCATTCTGATGATACTCGTTGTATCGTTCAGTCTGATCGCCCGTTATCTGAGTTACCGAATCGATAAGAAAATGGGAGGGAATTAATGATTATGGCCCTTACTACGGCTACCTACGGGTATACCAAAGAGCGCAGCGGTGAAGCCCGGCCGGTTTCTCCCAATCCTGCTGCCGCGGAACCCGGATACCTTACTTTTGAAATCAACCATCTGGATTTATTTTACGGCGACCATCACGCCCTGAAGGATATTTCCCTGGCTATCCACACCCATGAAATCACGGCGCTGATAGGGCCGTCGGGCTGCGGCAAGTCGACGTTCCTGAAATCCCTGAACCGCATGAATGACCTGGTGGAAAGCTGCCGCATCACCGGGGATATCCGCTTTGAAGGCAAAGACATCTTC
>OMWZ01000004.1 GCA_900314855.1 uncultured Selenomonadales bacterium | reverse complement strand
GGGCCGGTTGGTGACAATCAGCACACGAGTGGCCCCCATTTTTCGGGCCAGGTCATAGGCCGTCAGGGTCTTCCCGAACCGGGGTTTGGCGTTCCAGAGAAATTCCTGTGGATAGGTCCCGGCCTGGTAGTAGGCCAGACTCTTGGCCACCGCTTCCTGCTGTTCCTTCCGCAGTATATAGGTGCTGCCCTGGGGAACGTTGAAATAACCATCATCCAAATCCTTCCCGGCAAACTGGTAAAAATACTGCCGGGCCTTTTTCGGGTCGATGCAGAACCATTCCGTCCCTTTTTCCCGTTCCACCCCATGACGTATTAAGAAACTGTGGAAATCATGATCATCAAAATATCCCTCACTGCCATCCGTGTACCGAGCTTCCTTTTTCCATTCCAGATGGTAGGCAATATTGGCCGTGTGGGTTTGTTCCCGAATCCGCTGATCCACATCCCGGGTGGTGTATCCGATTTTCGTCCAACCGTTATGGGCCGGCACCCCCGGGGTGGTGTAAGCGTAAATCATGGGGACCACGGTTTTAAAGCTTTCGATCGGTACCCCTGCCATTTACGCCATCTCCTCTTGGTTTCTTATATTTTTTACCCTATTTTCGATGTATTCCTTCTCATCTTCTGTAATGCCAAAACATTTATACAATTGCTCATCAATATCTTTGTTAAAATCGATAGTTTTGTTATCATCCTTGTAGTTTTCCAAATCGGGTACACGCTTTCCCAGAGATGTTAAAGATTCATCAGTCATCAAAAAAGTATACCGAATTAGATAGGATCTAACAAACTTAGAAAAATTAACAGCTTCTTTTTTCGTGTTAAAAGACCGCAAAGCAACCCTAGATCTGCCAAATGCAGAATGGTTATCTATAATTTCCAATTGATTATCACGTTTTTGTCCACCAGCATTAGCACTAGAAACAACTACTTGCCACTGTTGAATGTATTCTTGATTTGCTGTTAGTTTATCCTTTTTTACTAAAAACCATTTTGCTCGTCCACTTTTACCCGCTTTGTCATTGGTAAAAACTTTTACAAATTGTTTTTCATCATATTCAACTCCCTCGTGGTATTCCTGTACCGAATCCGGATTTTCCTCCACAAAAGAGCTTTCAATTTTAAATAAAGAACGCGGCAAAATGTTATCGTGTAGATACTTGAAATTATGCGTTTTGACAATGTTATCTATCTTGTCCGCAATACTAATATCTATTGGGTTAAGTGGTAAAAGATCTGTACCTGGATTCTTGATTATTATTTTCTGTTCTTTTCCATTAACAATGTAAACATATTTAAATGTATTTGTTGTCTTCTCCATATCCTTTAAAACTATTGAAATTCCATCAGACAACGAAATTTCAGGAAAAACTTCATTTGCGTTGGGGTAAAATATTAATTCGCTCAAATGTGGATCATTGATTTGTTTAAGTCCAAAGTCATTTAACCCCTTACCAAATTGTTGTATCCATCTACCACCGGGATATATCATAACTATATTTTTATTAGCAACTGTTTCTGCTTGTTCTTGAAAGTACTGAAATATATTTTTAACTGGTTTTTGGTTATTACTTGTGGAATGCTTTTCAGATGTTTCCTCTTGATACGGCGGATTCCCGATGATCACATCAAATTTAAATTTCTTATTCTCTCCCATTTTTATTCCTCTTCTTCCCACATCCGTAAAATCGTCCGAATCCGAAATTCTTTTGGCTCATCCATAATTTCCCGTTCCCCAAACAAGTCCCCCATGGTGTCCTCTTCCGACGGGAACAGGGAATCGAAGGAGAAAGGCTGGCGAATAACACTGCGCCGGTGTTTGGGGCCACCCTGAATCCACTGGTTCAGCATGATCCAGCTGCCGTCGTTCTTTTTATGGGTCAGGGCATTGCCTTGGACAATGTTCCACTGGATAATGGTCCGGGCGGAGCGGTACAGATCCGAATCTTCCGCCAGTTCCCGTCCTGTTTTTTCCCGGTAATTGTCTGCAAACACCTGGAGCATGTTGGCCTGGGCGATTTTCAGGTTGTCTTCCAGGAATTCGATCCCGTAAATGCTCATCAGAGCCCACAGGGTGTTGTATTGCCAATGCCCGCCCCGGGAAGCCGGGTTCCGGTTCACATAGGCCAGTTTCTGCCGGAGGATCTCTGTCAGGAAAGCCCCCTCCCCGGCACTGGGTTCCAAAAAGGTGGCGTGCATATCCTGGAGCTTTTCCTGGATTTCTGGATAGGAAAGCATCTTCTTCACCATCCAGTCCGGGGTAAAGACCTCTCCATGCTTCTGCACCCGTTCCTTGGATTTGATCAGGGGAACGTCCTGGGCCTGATCCGTCTGCAGTACTACTATGGCTTTCTTTTCTTCTAACGGCAATCCCCTCGTCCTCCTTCAGTATATTCTGTCTTTTATTATACCAAAATTTTCCCTGCCAGTAGTAAAATCGACGGGAAACCCACAATCATTCAAAACAAAAAGGGCGCCGGCTGTAGGCCGGCGCCAAGGGCAGAAAGGAAACTACCATGACTACTGTGGTGAACACCAACAACACCATGGTCATTGTAACAAGACCGATAGACAGATTCCGTGCCGTCCTGAAAAAATTTTTAAAGCGGCACAAAAAAATTCCCGTGTGGCGGAACCACACGGGAATTGTGTTATCGATGGTGGAGACAAGGAGGATCGAACTCCTGACCTCTTGAATGCCATTCAAGCGCTCTCCCAGCTGAGCTATGCCCCCGATTCAGTTATGTATCGCTCTTCACGACATGTCTATTGTACAGAAAAAAGTCGATTCCGTCAACAGGAATTTTTATTTTATTTTGTCGACCTGTTCCAGGCGGTCCAGGTAGGCCTGCAGGCGGGCCAGTTCCTTCGGATCCGTGACGAGGCGGTCCGTGTAGTAGTATTCCGGCTCCGCGTTGGGAAGCTGCTCCCGCAGGCCCTTCTCGTCCAGCGTGTGGATCAGGTGGCCGAGCACGATGTCGCAGGCGTCGGTCATGCACACGTTGGCGGGCAGGACTTCGCGCAGGGTATCCTTAAAGTAGTTGAAATGCGTGCAGCCCAGCACCAGGGTGCTGTATTGGCTCAAGTCATACGGCGCGAACTGCTTTTCCAGGTAGGCTTTCACTTCGGGGCCATTGAAGTTCATGGCTTCGGCGAATTCCACCAGCTTCGGCATGGGCAGCGTGTCCACGAGGCCTTTTTTGTCGACGCGGGCAATCTGGTCCTGCAGCATCTTCCCTTTGCACGTAATGTTCGTGGCGATGACGAGCACCCGGTGGTCCGGATCCCGGTCCAGGGCCTTGGCGACAGCCGGTTCCATGCCGAAGATCGGCACGCTGTGACGGCGGCGCAGTTCTTCAAGGCCCACGCTCGTCGCCGTGTTGCAGGCGATGACGATGGCTTTGACGTTTTTCTTCACCAGGAAATCCGCGACATCCAGCACATAACCCAGCACTTCTTCCCGCGGTTTCACGCCGTACGGCACGTGATCCTCATCGGCCAGAAACACGAACTGTTCGCCCGGCAGCAGCTTCATGGCCTGGTGCAGGACCGTCAGGCCGCCGATGCCGGAATCAAAAAAGGCAATCTTCATCTCCGTCTCCTCCTTTGCAACCGTTCCAGAGACTTTCTTCCCTACTGATGAATTATAGCTTTTTTAGGAAGGATTGACAAGAAAGGACGGCAGACAGCAAACAGGCCCGGCGGACTTTCCCCCGGACCTGTTCCCGCCTCTTTTATCGGACTAGTTCGTAGCCCGCGTCGGCAATGACCTTCGCGAATTCGTCCACAGGGATGTCGCGGCTTTCCTGTACGGTCGCCGTCTTGTTCTCCAGGCTGACTTCCACGCCCGTCACGCCGTCCATCCTGGACAGGGCTTCCGTAACGTGTTTCTGGCACATCGGGCACATCATGCCCTCGACTTTTAATACTTTTTTCATGGTAGTTGCTCCTTTCGCTGTATGGTTCTTGGCAGGCGCCGCGGGGGCGTCGGGTTCAACGGAACGGGCAGCGCCTGCTGCCGCGGACCGCGGGTTGACAAAGTGTTCGATCTGCACGCCGGCCACGGGGGCGTCCCCCACCAGGATGTCCCGGCCGCTGGGGCGGAAACCCTTCAGCCGCAGGGCGTTGGTGACGACCGTGACGGAGCTCAGGCTCATCGCCAGGGCGCCGAACATGGGGTTTAGGTGGATTCCCCAAGGCATGAGGGCCCCGGCTGCCACGGGAATGCAGATGACGTTGTAGAAGAAGGCCCAGAACAAGCCTTCCTTGATTTTGCGGAGGACCGCCCTGGAGAGGCGTACCGCGTCGACGGCGTCGAGCAGGTCGCTTTTCATGAGGACCACGTCGGCGCTGTCGATGGCCACGTCCGTGCCGGCGCCGATGGCGATGCCTACGTCGGCCCGGGCCAGGGCGGGAGCGTCGTTGATGCCGTCGCCGACCATGGCCACCTTATGGCCTTCGGCCTGCAGGCGCGACACGACTTGTTCCTTCCCTTCGGGCAGGACGCCGGCGATGACTTCGGGAATGTCCATGCGGCGGCGGATGGCTTCGGCCGTCCGCGGGTTATCGCCCGTGAGCATAATGACCTGGATGCCCATCCTGGCGAATGCTTCGATGGCTTTGCGGCTCGTCGGTTTCTCTACATCCGCCGCGGCCACGAGGCCCAGCAGTTCCCGGTCGCGGGCGAAGAGCAACGGCGTCTTGCCGTCGTCGGCCAGGCGCTGGAGCCAGTCTTCGCAGGCTGAAATGTCGACCCCGGCCTCGCCCATGAGTTTCCCGTTGCCGCCGTAATAGGTATGTCCCCCGGCAGTGGCGCGGACCCCTTTGCCGAAAAGGGTTTCGAAATGATTCATGGCCAGGGGAGTGACGCCGTGTTCCCTGGCGTAGGACAGGACGGCGCCGGCCAGGGGATGGCTGCTGCCCTGCTCCAATCCGGCGGCGGCTTCCCACAGGGACTTCCAGGCCGGACTGCCCTCGCCGCCTTCGCCGGCCAGGACCATGTCGGTCACGCGGGGCTTGCCTTCCGTAATGGTGCCTGTCTTGTCCAGGACGACCGTATCGATGTGATGGGCCGTTTCCAGGGCTTCGCCGGACTTGATCAGGATGCCGTTTTCCGCCCCTTTCCCCGTGCCGACCATGATGGCGACGGGCGTGGCCAGGCCGAGGGCACAGGGGCAGCTGATGACAAGGATGCTGATGCCCGTCGAGAAAGCGAATTCAAAGCCGGACCCCCTGAGGAGCCAGAAGATGGTGATTACCAGGGCCACGGCCATGACCACAGGCACAAAGATCCCCGAAATCTTGTCGGCCATACGGGCGATGGGGGCCTTGCTCGATGACGCTTCGTCCACAAGGCGGATAATCTGGTTGATCGTGCTGTCCTCGCCCACCCGCTGGGCTGTAAAGTGGATGTAGCCCGTCTTGTTCAAGGTGGCGCTGATGACTTTGTCGCCGGCCTGTTTTTCCACGGGGATGCTTTCGCCCGTAAGGACGGCTTCGTCGATGCTCGTCGTGCCGCTCGTGATGACGCCGTCGGCGGGAATGCTCTCGCCGGGGCGGACGACCACTTCGTCGCCCGGGACGAGTTCTTCCGCCCGGATCTTGACTTCGCGGCCGTCGCGGAGGACCGTGGCCTGTTTCGGCGCCAGGTCCATGAGCTTTTCGATGGCCGACGACGTGCGGCCCTTGGAGCGCGCTTCCAGCCATTTGCCGAAGGTAATGAGGGTGACAATCATGCCCGCCGACTCAAAGTACAGGTTGTGCCGGTACATATCCACCAGGGCCAGGTCGCCGTGGCCGTAGCCCCAGCCGATGCGGTAGATGGCGAAAATGCCGTAGACCAGGGCGGCGCCGCTGCCGACGGCGACGAGGGTGTCCATGTTGGGGGCCCGCATCCACAGGCTCCGGAAGCCGCTCGTAAAGAAGTGCCTGTTAATCAGCAAGATGGGAAATACGAGGAGCAGTTCCGTAAAGGCCAGCAGGACCGCGTTTTCGGGGCCGTAGAAATAGCGCTGCAAAAAATCCGGGACGGCCACGCCCGCCATATGGGCGAACATGGGCGTCATGGACAGAATCAGGGTCGGGACCAAAAAGACCAGGGACCCCAGCAGGCGGGCGCGCATTTCACGGATCGCGTCCCGGGCGGCCTGGACGGCAGGGCTGACACCCGGTCCCCCCGCCGGGGAGCCTGCCGGCGTTCCCGCCGCACGGGCGTTGGCGCCGAAACCTTCAAGGAGGCTCGCCCCGTACCCAGCGTTGACAACAGCCTGGACGATTTGGCCTTCGTCCAGCTTCGTTTCGTCGTATTCCACCTGCATGGAATTCGTCAACAGGTTGACGCTGGCCTTGTCCATGCCGTCCAAGTGGCGGACGGCTTTTTCGACGCGGCTCGAGCAGGCGCTGCAGGACATGCCTGTGACGATGTATTTTTCTTTCTTCATAAATCTCCCACCACTCCTCCGGCCTGCGCCGGCTGTCCTTGTTACTTGACCAACTTCTGCAAGGTCGTGACCAGTTCGTCCAGGGCCTCCTCCTTGCCGGCCCGCACGTCGTCGACGACGCACGTATGGATATGGTCGGCCAGCAGTTCCTTGTTGAAGGCCGTCAGGGCGCTTTGGATGGCCGTGACCTGGGTCAGGATGTCGATGCAGTAGCGGTCATCCTCGACCATCTTTTCAATGCCCCGTACCTGTCCCTCGATGCGTTTCAGGCGGGTCATCATGCGTTTGTACGCGGCGCCGTCCTTGTCGCGGTGTTTATGTTTCAGGCAGTGCTGGCACGTGCCTTTACTGCCGCCGCTGTGATGCATGGAGCACGCCGGCTCCGCCGCTGCCGCGGCCGTTTCTTTTGCTTTGTCCGCCATGGCGGTTCCCTCCTTTGATTCCTTTCCTATACCCCCATGGGGTACTTGTCCTTTCGGTTGCATTATACCCCCATGGGGTACCTGTGTCAAGCAAAAAAAGCCTGCCCCCGCAAGGGCAGGCCGGCGGCGGGACGGCGCGTCCCCGGCGGACATTGCCGCAGGGCGGACCGGGACATCCCGCCGGAATCGATTCAGTTGTTTTCCTGTTTGATGGCTTCCGTCAGGGGCGGAATGATTTGCTTTTTGCGGCTCAGGACGCCGGGCAGGAAATAATAGTCCCCGGGCTGGCGCTCGCCGAAGACGCGGTCCAGCAGCGAATCTTTGCTGCCCGATTCCAGCAGGTCCGTGCTTTCGCCGAGGACGTCCGTGAGCATAAAGAGGCACAGCCCATACCCCTCTTTGGCGCGGAACTCATCCAGGGCCTGCTGCAGCTGGGGCAGCCGGGCCCTGGCCTGCCCGCGGTCCATGATGTTGATCTGGCTGACCGTGACGCGCAAACCGCCGAAGTCGAATTCCTTGACGTCGTTGCGGATCAGGGCCGCCGGGGAAAGGCGGTTCAGGACACTGCCCGCGCGGAGTACCTCCATCGCCAGGGCTTCGGGGTCGCCGATACCCGCCGCGGCGGCCAGGCGGTCTGCCGTGGCGCGGTCCACCGGCGTCGTCGTCGGCGAACGGAAATAGAGCGTATCCGACACGACGGCGCAAAAGAGGATGGCCGCGAGAGGCTTCGGAATCGGCACGTGGAGGGCCGTAAACTGATTGGCCACGATGGTGGCGCAGGAGCCCACCGGTTCCTGGCGGATGTAGATGGGCGCGCCTGTTGTCAGCCCGCCGAGCCGGTGATGGTCCAAGATTTCCAGGATCTGCGTCTCTTCGACGCCTTCGACGGCCTGGGACCGTTCGTTATGGTCCACGAGGATGACGCGCTGCCGCTGCGGTTCCAGCATCATGCCGCGGTCGATGACGCCGCGGTACTGCCCTTTGTACAGGACGGGATAGCTCACGTACTTGGCGCGGACAATCTTATCCTTGACATCCTGCAGCAGATCCGTCGTGTTGAAGGTGACCACGTCCGTCGTCATGAGGAACCGGACGGAAATACTCTGGTTGATCATGCGCGCCGTCGTGTACGTATTGTACGGCGTCGTAATAATCAGGCTTCCGTTTGCCTCGGCAGCGCGGCGCACGGCAGCGGACACGGGCGTATTGCGCGTCAGGACAAGACAAATCCGGCCCAGGGACAGGAGCCGGAGCTGCACGTCTTCCCGGTCTCCGAGAATCACCAGGTCCCCCGGGGCCACATCGGCCGCCAGGGTCTCCCCTTCGGACGCCCCGATTTTGATCTTGCCGTTGAAGCGGCCCGTGGCATCTCCCGTGACCAGGGTACCCTCAAGGGTACGGATAATGTTGTCGAAGCCTGTTTCGCCGTTTTCCAGCTCCTTGATGGAGTCGTCCTGGTAATACCGCTTGGCCAGGTCGCCGACGGTGATGATGCCGGCCACGCCGCCCTGCCCATCCAGGACCGGGACGGACTTGAGGCGCCGATTCTCCACAAAAAGACGGCCCACTTCGCGCAGGGTCTCGTCCGGCGTGACCGTCGGGCCCTCGTACAAATCGATGTCTTCCAGGGTCGGATAGAAATAGTTGATGAGACGCGGCTCCTCCACGCCGAACCGTTCGAGGACGAAGCGTGTCTCCGGGTTCAATTTGCCCGCCCGGGCCGGCCGGGCGTCCAGGCCGGCCTGCCGTTTCAAATAGGCGTAGGCGATGGCCGAGCACACGGAATCCGTATCGGGATTGCGGTGCCCGATGATCCAGACAGGGTTTTCTTTCGTCATGGTTCGCTCCTGCTCAATACTTGCTGTTGTTTTCCTTGCCGCGCCGCCCGCTCAGTTCGGACAGCAGCTCGGCCGGCGTAATGCCGTGCCAGGCCAAAAGGACCATGCAGTGGTACCACAGGTCGCTCATTTCGTAGATGACTTCGCGCTTGCTGTTATTCTTGGACGCGATAATCGTTTCGGCCGATTCCTCGCCGACCTTTTTGAGGATCTTGTCCTGGCCGCTGTTAAACAGATATTTCGTGTAGGACTTGTCCCCGCCATGGGCCCGTTTATAGAGGATGACGCGGTACAGTTCGTTCAGGACGCCGTAGAGGCCTTCCGTTTCGGGAACGGGCAGGTTCTTGCCTTCCCCTTCGTTCCACAGGGGCTGATAGAAGCAGGAACGGTGCCCCGTGTGGCAGGCGGCGCCGGTCTGTTCGACCTTGACCAGGAGGGCGTCGCCGTCGCAGTCGTAGGTGATGGAAGCCACTTTTTGGACATGGCCGCTCGTGGCGCCCTTGTTCCACAACTCCTGGCGGCTCCGGGACCAGAACCAGGTGTAGCCCGTTTCGACGGTCTTGGCCAGGGACTCGCCGTTCATGTAGGCGAGCATGAGGACCTCGTCGCTGTACACATCCTGCACGATGGCCGGGATCAGGCCATGAGCATCGAATTTCAGGTTGGAAACATTTAATTTCATGCTATAACCTCACTTCCACGCCACGGCCGCGCAGGTACTCTTTGACCTGGCGGATCGTGAACTCCTTGTAATGGAACACGGAGGCGGCCAGCACCGCGTCGGCCTTCCCCTGTGTCAATACCTCGTAAAAATGTTCCAGCGTGCCGGCGCCGCCCGAGGCGATGACCGGCACCGGGACCGCTTCGGCCACGGCCCGCGTCAGGGCGATGTCGTAGCCATTTTTCGTCCCATCGGCGTCCATGCTCGTCAGCAGGATTTCGCCGGCGCCGAGGGACACGGCCTTTTTCGCCCAGGCGACGGCGTCCAGGCCTGTGGGCGTACGGCCGCCGTGAACGTAGACTTCCCATTTGTCCGCGCCGCAGCGCTTGGCGTCCAGGGCGAGGACAACGCACTGGCTGCCGAAAAGTTCCGCCCCCTGCGAAAGGAGCGTCGGATCCTGGACGGCTGCCGTGTTGAGCGACGTCTTGTCGGCCCCGGCATGGAGACAGTCGCGCATATCCTCGACGGAGGAAATGCCGCCGCCTACCGTGAGGGGCATAAAGACGCGGCTCGCCGTGCGGTCGATGACATCCAGCATGGATTTGCGTTTTTCCACGCTGGCCGTGATATCCAGGAAAACGAGCTCGTCGGCGCCTTCACGGTCATAGAGCGAAGCCAGTTCTACGGGGTCGCCGGCGTCGCGCAGGCCAATAAAATTCGTCCCCTTCACGACCCGGCCTGCCCGGACGTCGAGACAGGGAATGATGCGTTTGGTCAGCATGGGACCTACCTCCTATCCTCTCACTTGAAAGCCGGCGTTTCCGCGGGAAGGCGGAACGACGCGCGGCCACCGGGGGCGGCGGTCACTTTCCTGCCGCGGCCGCCAGGGCGGCGGACAGATCCACGCGGCCCGTATAGAGGGCTTTGCCGATGATGACGCCTTCGATACCGTCGCCTTCGTGCGCTTTGGCGCGGTGGATGTCGTCGAGGCCGGCCACGCCGCCGGACGCGATGACTTTCACGCCGGACACGCGGGCCAGTTCGGCCGTGGCGTCCACGTTGAGTCCTTCCAGCCTGCCGTCGCGGCTGATATCCGTAAAAATGATATGTTCAATGCCGATGTCGGCCATGGCTTGGCCCAAATCCAGGTAATGCATGCCGCCGCTCACGCCCCAGCCGTCCACGGCAACCATGCCGTTTTTGGCGTCGATGCCGGCCACGACCTGGCCCGGAAAAGCCCGGGCGATGGCTTGCGCGGCCTTGGGATCGCGGGCGGCCAGGCTGCCCAGGATGACGCGGGACACGCCCATGTCCAGCAGGGCCGCCGCCGCCTCCAGGGAGCGGATGCCGCCGCCGACTTCGACACGCACGGGGCCGGCCTGGGCCAGGATGCGGCGGATGACGTCCCGGTTGCGGCTTTCGCCGGCCAGGGCACCGTCCAGATCGACCACGTGGAGCCACGCGGCGCCGACTTCGCGGAACCGGGCAGCCATTTCCGCCGGGTCGTCGGCGTATATGGTTTCCTTGTCAAAACGGCCTTCCACAAGGCGCACGCATTTGCCGCCCCGCAGGTCAATGGCCGGAAAGATAATCATCAGAACACTCCTTTTGCACGGCGTTTCCGTGCCGCTTTCCTTTTCTTCCCGTCATGGCGATCCGTTGCCGCGATTCCGCAGGCAATCCCGGCAAGTTCCCTCCTCACAGCTCCACGAGCCGGCGCAGCATCGCCAGGCCGACGGCGCTGGATTTTTCCGGATGGAACTGGAACCCCATGACGTTGCCCCGCGCCACGGAAGCCACGATGGGGTATCCGTACTCCGCCACGGCCGTCACGAGGGACCGGTCGGCGGGCTCACAGCAGTAGCTGTGGACAAAGTAGACGTACTGCCCCCCGGCGTCCGCCAACAAGGGACAGGGCGTCCGCAGTGCCAGGCTGTTCCAGCCCATGTGGGGGATTTTCAGTGCCGTAGGGATCCGGATCACCTTGCCCGGGAAAATGCCCAGGCCCGGGACGCCGGGCGATTCCTCGCTTTCCTCGAACAGGACCTGCATGCCCAGGCAGATGCCCAGGAAGGGCTTGTCGCGGCGGATGTGTTTCCGCAGCACCGGAATCAGGCCGGACTGCCGCAGGTTCCGCATACAGTCGCCGAAAGCGCCGACGCCGGGCAGGAGCACCTTATCCGCGGCCGCCACGACGGCGGCGTCGGCCGTGACGACAGGCTCGCCGCCTGCCGCAGCGACAGCTTTGCGCACGCTGTGCAGGTTGCCCAGGCCGTAATCGACGATAATCACTGGTGTTGTCATAGGGACCTCCCGTTAAAATTCGCGTTGCCCCTGGCCTGCCCCCGAAGGGACAGGGTTCACAACGCGCCTTTGCTGCTCATGACCCCGTGGACGCGGGGATCCGGCGCCACGGCTTCGGCCAGGGCGCGGGCAAAGGCCTTGAAGATGGCCTCGATCTGGTGATGGACGTTAGCCCCGTACAGGATGCGGATATGCAGGGTCAGGCCGGCATGGACGGCGACGGCGCGAAAAAATTCTTCCGCCATTTCCGCGTCGAAGGCGCCGAGCCTCGCTTTCGGGATCTGGGCATCAAAGACGAGGAAGGGCCGGCCGGAACAGTCCAGGCAGACCTGGGCCAGGGTTTCATCCATGGGCAGGAAGCAGTTCCCGTAGCGGTGGATACCTTCCTTCGCGCCCAGGGCCCGCGCCAGGGCGTCGCCCAGGACGATGCCCACATCTTCCACTGTGTGGTGGCTGTCCACATCCAGGTCCCCCTGGGCGCGGACCGTCAAATCCAGGAACCCGTGCTTCGCCAGCAGGGTCAGCATATGATCCAGGAAACCGATGCCCGTCCGGACGTCGGCCTGGCCCGTCCCGTCCAGGGACAGGATCAGGGCGACCTGCGTCTCCAGGGTCTTCCGTTCTACCGTTGCCTTTCGTTCCGTTGTCATGTCAAATCTCCTCGTTTCCCACGATGGCGCGGCACAACGCCCGCAGCTTGCCCAGGACGACGGCGTTCTCGCCGGGCAAGCCGACGGATTGGCGCAGACAGCCCGGGAGGGCCGGGTGTTCCGTAAAATCACGGAGCAAAATCTTGTCTTCCAGCAGGGCCTTGAACAGGTACTTGCCGGCCTTCGACGGCTGGCTCAGGTTATTGGGCCCGTACTTTTGGTCGTAGGCCCGGGCCAGCAGTTCCTGCAGGCGCCCGGCCGGACGGTAGCAGAGGAAGTTCGTCTGCGACGGCCAGACCTGCATGCCCATGTCCTCCAGGTTCTGGGCCATCAAATCGCGCTGGTCCCGGATTTCCCCGATTTGCGGCGCGAAGGCGTCGCGGTGGGTCAGGCAGGCCATGGCGCACAACAGGGAATAGCCGTTGACATGGTACGGCAGGAGAGTCTTGCCGAGGATTTTCGTCATCAGGCTGCTCCCCACGGCATAGCCGACGCGCAGCCCGGCCATGCTGTAAGCCTTGGAAAAGGTCCGGTAGACCAGGAAATTGCTGTACTTGTGAAGCAAAGCCAGGGCGGACCCGACGACGAGTTTCAGCTGGCCCAGGGGCCGCAGGTCCCGGGGATCCACGCCGTCCCCCTTGGCGAACTCCATATAGGCCTCATCCACGATGACGGGGCAGCCGGCGCCGGCAATGATCGCTTCCACGACGGGCAGGGGATTGTAGTTGCCCGTCGGGTTGTTCGGGTTGTTGAGGATCAGCAGGTCCGGCTGCTCGTCGCGGCAGAACCGCAGCACCGCGTCGGCGTCAAGATACCCATCCACCGTCAGGGGATAGTGGAGAACCTCGCTGTCGGACATTTGGGCGTACACGCCGTACATGGAGAACGACGGATACGGCACGGCAATTTTCCTGCCGGCCCCGCCGAAGGCATAGCAGGCCATCTGCAGGAGCTCGCTGGACCCATTGCCGACACGCACCTTGTCCGTATCGATGCCGAGCTGCTCCGCCAGGAGGGCGCACAGGGTTTCGCACTTCATGGGCGGGTAGCGGTTGTAGGAAAAGTCCTGCATGCGCGCGGCGATGTCCTGCCGCACCACCGCCGGCAGGGGATAATTGGACTCATTGGCGTTGACGACAATGTCGGCGTCAATGGTTTCCACTTCGTATTCTTCCAAATCCGCCAGGCTGTGGCGGACACTAAAATCAGCCATAATCGATTCCTTTCCTGACAGGGGCCCGCGCCGGGGCCGGGAAGGTTCCCACCGGCGCCGCAGGGGCGGGCGCACCTGGTCTTTCTTACTTTTTCCGGTCCGCTTCCTTGCGTTTCCGGATGGCGTTGGCATGGGCGCGCAGGCCTTCGGCCTCGGCCATGGCGATGACATCGTCGGCCGCTTCCATGAGGTCCTCGTGCGTATAGGCGATGATGCTCGTCTTTTTCAGGAACGTCTCCACATTGAGGACGCTGTAGAACTTGGCCGTCCCGCCTGTAGGCAGCACATGGTTCGGGCCGGCAAAGTAATCGCCCAGCGGTTCCGGCGAATCCGCGCCCAGGAAGAGGGCGCCGCAATTGCGCAGGAGCGGCAGCAGGTGGAACGGCTCCTTCGTCATGACTTCCAAATGTTCCGGCGCGCTCAGGTTGGCCATGGCGACGACCGTGTCCATGTCCTTCGCCAGGATGATCTTGCCCATGTTCTGCAGGGACGCCGCGGCAATCTCCTCGCGGGGCAGTTCCTTCAGCTGGGTTTCCACTTCCGTGGCGACGGCGCGGGCGACGCGCTCGCTGTCCGTAATGAGGATGGCCGACGCCAGGGGATCGTGTTCGGCCTGGCTCAGGAGGTCCGCCGCTAGGTAGACCGGATTGGCCGTCTCGTCGGCGACGATGAGGATTTCCGAGGGACCGGCGAGCATGTCGATGTCCACATGGCCGTATACCGCTTTTTTCGCCAGCGTCACGAAAAGGTTCCCCGGCCCCGTGATCTTGCTGACTTTCGGGACCGTTTCCGTGCCGAACGCCAGGGCGGCAATGGCCTGGGCGCCGCCCATCTTGTAGATTTCCGTGATGCCGATCTTTTCCGCCGTCACGAGGACGTAGGGATTCAATTTCCCGTCCTTGCCGGGCGGGGCGGCCATAACGATGCGCGGCACGCCGGCGACCTTGGCCGGCACGGCGTTCATAATGACCGACGACGGATACGCCGCCGTGCCGCCGGGCACATAGATGCCCACACTGTCCACGGGCGTGATCTTCTGGCCCAGGAGGCTGCCGTGGGCCCGGTTCGTGAACCACGACCGGGGCATCTGCTCCTCATGGAAGCTTTTCACGTTGGCAATGGCCCGCGTAATGGCGTCGACGACGGCGGGATCCACGAAGGTCCGCGCTTCGTCGAACTCCTTCTCCGTCACGCGCAGGGTTTCCGCCGTCAGGCCGGCGCGGTCGATGGTATTCGTAAAGTAGAGCAGCCGCTCATCCCCGCCGTGGCGGACACCGTCGACGATGCGGTCCACGATCTGCGCCGCCGTCAGGCGCTCGCCCCACATGGCGTCGCAGGCCGCCTGCACGCGCGGCGCCAGTTCCTGTTCGTCAAAAGCCGTTTTTTTCAGGAGGGCCGCGATGTCGGCGGCGCTCCGGTTCCTTGCGTCTGTAATTTTCATTTTTCCGCCTCCAATGCCTGCTGCAGGTCCTGCACAAGGCCGTGCAGCCGGTCGAATTTCAATTTAAAGCTCACGGGGTTGGCAATGAGCCGCGCCGTGGACGTAAAAATCCGCGCGACTTCGCACAGCTTGTTTTCCCGGATGGTCGTCCCCGTTTCGACGATATCGACGATACATTCCGCCAGGCCGATCAGGGGCCCCAGTTCGATGGACCCGTTCAGCTTGACGATATCCATCTGGATTCCCTGGGAATCGAAAAAGCGCTTCGCGCAGCGGGGATACTTGGTGGCCACGCGCAGGTGGGCGTAGTCCGCCATATCGGGACGGACCTTCGCTTCGGGAACGGCCATCATGAGATGGCATTTCCCATACCCCAGGTCCAGCAGCTCGTAGACATCTTTATTCTCTTCCAGGAGGACATCCTTGCCGATAAAACCGATGTCCGCCGCGCCATATTCCACATACGTCGGCAAATCGACGGTTTTCGTGATGATAAAACGGATTTTCTTTTCCTCGTTGGTCAGGACCAGCTTCCGCGAATCTTCCGACACGCCTTCGGCATCCCAGCCGACCTGGGCCAGCAGGTCCCGGCTCCGCCGGAAGAGTTTGCCCTTGGGCAGGGCAATGGTAATATAATCGTTCATCGGCTCACTCCTCCACAAACCGGAAATCTTCGCACTGGTTGGCCCGGGCCTGGGCGGCGGCTTCGGCCTCCGTCATGGGCCACGTGGCCAGTTTCACGCGCTGCCCCTGGCCGCGCAGTTCCCCCGCCAGGCGGATGGCCGCGGCAGTCTGCCCCGGCGCGTAGGCCAGGAAGAGGGACGGCGGCACAGGCAAATCGGCCTGTTCCAGGCCCCGCTGCCGCTGCAGCGTCAGGACAAGGCGTTCCATGCCTAGGGCGAAGCCCGTGGCAGGACAGGGCGGCCCGAACTGCTGCATGAGCGTATCGTAGCGCCCGCCGCCGATGACGGAATAGCCCATGCCAGCGGCATAGCCTTCGAAGAGCATCCCCGTATAGTAATCGAGGCTGCGCGTCAGGCCCAGGTCAAAGCTCAGGTAAGACGCCACCCCGTAGGCGTCGCACAAGTCGTAAATGCGGCGCAGGTTTTCCAGGGCGTCCCAGCAGCGGCGGCTCAGGACGCGGTCCTGCAACTCCCGCAGAAGGTCCACCCCGCCGTGGAGGTAAAGCAGGTCCTTAAAGACCGCCGCCAGCTGGGTCGGGATTCCCGCGGCGTCCACGACTTCGCCGAGGCCCACCACATCCCGCTTCATGAGACACTGCTTGACCGCCCGCGCTTCGTCGTCCGACAAGGCCGCCGCCTCGAGCAGGCCGTTGATGAACTCCATCTGCCCCAAGCTGAGGGTAAAGTCCTGCAGGCCCGCGTCCAGCAGGGTCTGCACGGCCAGGGCGATCACTTCGGCATCCGCTTCGGCGCCGTCCGCCCCCATCATTTCAATGCCGCACTGCGTAAATTCGCACTGGCGGCCGGCCTGGGCCTCTTCGTAACGGAAGAGGTGCGACCGGTAGGACAGGCGTTTGACCCCCCGGTGGTGCCGGAACCGCGTCGCCACCATGCGGGCGATGGGCGCCGTCATATCCGTGCGCAGCATCAGCGTCCGGCCGCGACGGTCCAGGAACCGGAAAGCGGTCTGGTCCCGGTCGCCGGTCATGGCGAAGGTGTCGGCATATTCAAAAGTAGGCGTGTCCACTTCGTCGTAGCCCCAGGCGGCGAAAAGGCGCCCGATGCGGGTTTCCAGCCGCTGCCGCAGGGCCCCTTCCCCGGGAAGGATATCCCTCGTGCCGTACGGCACGCGTAAAATCGAATCAGTCATAATCCTGTACCTGCCGTTTCAATTCGGCCCTTTCCTTTTCAAATTGAACCTTGCGCTGCATCCGGGGCGGCCGGCTCTCGGACTGCCCCTCCTTGAGGTTCGCCAGCGCCGTCAAATAGCCGTCCTGCCCGTAGACCAGACACCGTTTGACCCGCGAAATGGTCGCCGTGCTGGCCCCCGTCCGGGCAACGATATCCTCGTACTTGATGCCCTCGTCCAGGAGACGCGCCACTTCGAAGCGCTGCGCCAGGGCGCGATACTCGCTGATGGTGCACACATCTTCCAGGAAATGGGACACTTCCTGCGTCGTCTTCAGGGATAAGATGGCCTTGCAAAGCTGTTCCGTCAATTTGTTCTCGATTTTTTCGGACATGATGGCCTCCTGCTGTAGATTGTCCTGTACCCCAGGCGGAAATGAAAAAAGAACCACAAAATATTTTTCGTATTTATTAATTTATCACTTTATTTTGTGAAAGTCAATTATTTTTTAATTGACAAGTTATAGTTCTTAAAGTATGATTGTGTAGATTAATTGTATTATTTCCTATTAATAGAAGGTATATAAAAAACATTTGTGTACACATGGAAGGATGTCGAGTACTTATGATTCAGCTCGTCAACGTGGAAAAAACCTACTACAGCAAGGCCGGCAACATCGAGGCCCTGAAAAAGACCAACCTGGAAATCCGGGACGGTGAGATTTTCGGCATCATCGGATTGTCCGGCGCCGGCAAATCGACGCTCATCCGCTGCATCAACATGCTGGAAGTGCCCACGGGCGGCCAGGTCTTCGTGGACGGGCAGGAAATGACGGCCCTCTCCGGCGCGGCCCTGCGCAAGGCCCGCCAGAACATCGGCATGATCTTCCAGCACTTCAACCTGCTGGCCAGCCGCACGGTCGAGGAAAACGTGGCGTTCCCCCTGGAAATCCAGGGCCTGCCGAAAGACCAGATCCGGGTCCGCGTGGCCGAGCTCCTGAAACTGGTCCAGCTGGATACCCGCAAAGACTACTATCCGAGCCAGCTTTCGGGCGGCCAGAAACAGCGTGTCGGCATCGCCCGCGCCCTAGCGTCCAATCCGAAGGTGCTCCTGTCCGACGAGGCGACGAGCGCCCTGGATCCCCAGACGACCCAGTCCATCCTGGCCCTGCTGAAGGACATCAACCGGAAGCTGAACCTGACCATCGTCCTCATTACCCACCAGATGGAAGTGGTCAAGGAAATCTGCGACCGTGTGGCCGTCATCGAAAACGGAAACATCCTCGAAGAAGGGTCCATGTACCGCGTGTTCACCAATCCCCAGCAGGATACGACGAAGGAATTCGTCCGGACGGTCAACGACATCAAGCTCCCGCCCCTGTTCCGGAAGGACCGGGTGAAGCAGTCCTATTTCCCCGGCGCCAAGCTCATTGTGAACCTGGAGTTCCTGAGCGATCCCGACGCGCCGGAAACGAAGGATGGCACGGCGGACGCGTACCAGCCCGTCGTATCGACGATCATTAAAAAGTTCGGCGTCGACGTGAATATCCTCTCGGGCAAAGTCGACTACCTGAAGGACGCGCCCTACGGCACGCTGCTCGTCGAAGTCATCGGGGGAGAAGACGCGATCCGCCAATCCCTCGCCTATCTGGAATCAGTTCATGTAAAACGGGAGGTACTCGGCTATGTCGGATAATCTCATGGAATTACTTGCTGCGTCCCTCGGGGAAACCCTCTACATGGTCGTCGTGGCCATCGCCATCGCCTGCCTGCTCGGCATTCCCCTGGGCATCATCCTGACTATCACGCGGAAGGACCACATTTTGCCGAACGCGCCGGTCCACAACATCCTCGGCGCCATCGTCAACGCCATCCGGTCCGTTCCTTTCATTATCCTCATGGTGGCCATCATCCCCTTCACGCGCCTCGTCGTCGGTTCTTCCATCGGCACGACGGCGGCCATCGTGCCCCTGACCATTACGTGCGCCCCCTTCGTGGCCCGTATCATTGAGTCGTCCATGCTGGAAATCGATCCCGGCGTCATCGAGATGGCCCAGTCCATGGGGGCCAGCCCCTGGCAGATCATCTGGAAGGTCATGCTGCCGGAATCGCTGCACTCCATTTTCCTGGGCATCACCCTCGCCCTGATTTCCCTCATCGGCGCGTCCGCCATGGCCGGCGCCCTCGGCGGCGGTGGTCTGGGCGACCTGGCCATCCGCTACGGCTACCAGCGTTTCCAGACCGATGTCATGGTCGCGACGGTCATCGTCCTGATTGTCCTCGTCCAGGGCGTCCAGTCCATCGGCAACACGGTTTCCCGGAAACTCAATAAAAACAAGATTTCCTGAATACGCAAATTCCCCGCTGGTACCGGTCCGTGGTACCAGCGGGGAATTTTTTGTTGGGAAAATTTTGGTTGGGCATGGCAAGCGGCGGCCCGCCCTGTTCCGGAGAAACCCGCGGGGATTTTTCCGGGCCGCGGCGTCACGCCCGGGGGGACGAGGGATGATCGGCCACTTCCAGGGCGTCCCGTTTCGCCGGATCGACCATGCCGAACAGAAAGTGCGTAATGACGTTGTCCGCCAGTTCGTCCAGCGTAAGGCCCGCGCTGCCCTGGCCGCCGCGGCGGAAGACCCGTTCCGGGTCGGGGTGGAGGAAGAGCACCATGGCCATGCCGAAGAACAGGTGGTACGCAATGTCCTGGTGCTGGGCGCTGCGGCGGAAAAGGCCCTGCTCCACGCCTTCGCGGTAGACGGCCGCCAGCGGCTCCGCTTCTTCGTTGATCATCTCCTGATAGCGCTGCATTTCCGCCAGTTTTTCCGGCGACGGCATGGGGCCCCAGCGGACATACTGCCGGTAGGTGCCATCCGGCTGGCGGTCGCCGACGACGCCCTTGTTCATGCCCGCCATCTCGTTGCCCACGACGGGCCACAAGACCTTGTTTTCCGTCAGGAACCGGAGCCAGCGGCGGCTCAGGAGACGCATCCGTTCCGGCACGCCGCAGCTTTCCCGACGGGCCAGGGCCCACAAATCCTCCATCAGGGCCTGGTGCTTGCCCAGGACCAGCTGGTAGAACAAATTTTCCTTGTTGCCGAAATAGCGGTATACCGTGCCCTTGCCCGTATCGGCCAGCTTGATGATCTCGTCCAGGGTCGCATCCGTATACCCTTTGCTCGTGAACACTTCCTCTGCCGCCGCGAGCAGGCTCGCTTTCTTTTCCCGCTCCCGTTCCGCTCGTGTGGCCATGCTTTTCCTCCCTTGCGCCCATCGCGCCTTCTTTTAACGTTTCATTATACCGTAAAATCCCCCGCCTGTATAGACTGGCCAGTCCCTTTTCCGGACAAGGGACCGGTCCGGCTGCCCGCCAACGACCCGGCAGGACCGACAACAAACCGGCAGGGCGCGAATTTCGACCGGTCGGGGGTTAGTCCTTTTCATTGTCAGACAGATACGGTATAATAAAGTAGCGAAAGTGGGCAAGGCCCGCTTCTTTCGGCATGTCCATCCAAGGGACAAAGGATGATGGATTCTAAGGAGGTATGTTCGTATGCTGAAACTCGTGTCGAAACGGTGCAAAGGCTGTGGCATCTGCGCCAACTTCTGCCCGAAAAAAGTATTGGAAATCACAGAAGTCGGCAAATGCGCCATTATCCCCGGCAAGGAAGACGACTGCATCCAGTGCGGCCAGTGTGAACTGCGCTGCCCGGACTACGCCATCTTCGTGGAAAAAGACAAGTGAGAAGGAGTGAAAAACATGTCCATCAAGTTGTTACAAGGCAACCAGGCAGTAGTGGAGGGCGCTATCGCGGCCGGCGTGAAGTTCTACGGCGGTTACCCCATCACCCCTTCTACTGAAATTGCGGAACAATTGGCGGCCCGCCTGCCCCAGGTCGGCGGCAAATTCATGCAGACCGAAGACGAACTGGCCGGCATCGGCGCGGTCATCGGCGCTTCCATGGGCGGCAAAAAGGCCATGACCGCCACGAGCGGCCCGGGGTTCTCCCTGAAACAGGAACTGCTTGGTCTCGCCTGCACGGCGGAAATCCCCATCGTCGTCGTCGACGTGCAGCGTGTAGGCCCGGCGACGGGTCAGCCCACGAGCCCGGCCCAGGGCGAGGTCATGATGACCCGCTGGGGCACCCACGGCGACCACTGGGTCATCGTCGTCAGCCCCGTCTCCGTGCCGGAGTGCTTCTGGCTGACCATCCGCGCCGTCAACCTGGCGGAAAAATACCGTGTCCCCGTCATCATCCTCATGGACGAAGTCGTGGGCCATATGCGGGAAAAGATTGAACTCCCCGACGATTACAGCACCATCGAGACCGTAGACCGCAAGCGGCCGGACTGCGCGCCGGAAGACTACCTGGCCTACGGCACGAAGGGCGACGACCTGGTACCGCCCATGGCGGACTTCGGCAGCGGCTACCGCTGGCACGTGACGGGCCTGATCCACGACGAGACGGGCTTCCCGAAGGGCACGCCCGACGCGACGCTCCAGTCCCTGAACCGGCTTCACGACAAAATCTACAAGAACCTGGACGACATCGTCACCTTTGAAAATTACAAGACCGACGACGCGGACTACGTCATCGTGTCCTTCGGCGGCGCCGCCCGGACGGCCTACGATACGGTCGACATGGCCCGCAAGGAAGGCCTCAAGGTAGGCCTCTTCCGCGCCATCACGCTCTGGCCCTTCCCGGAAAAACAGGTACAGGAACTGGCCTCCCGCGTCCAGGGCATCCTGGTGCACGAACTGAACTACGGCCAGTACGTACTGGAAGTGGAACGCGTCGTCGCCGGCAAGTGCCCGGTCTGGCTGTACGGCAAGTACGACAACTCCTCGGCGGCGCCGAAACAGCTGCTGGACGAGCTGAAGAAACATTTGGGCCGTTAAGGGAAAGGAGCATATCACCATGGGAATGGAACAACTTCTGGAAAAATATTTCCGTCCGGGCCGCCTGCCCCACATCTGGTGCCCCGGCTGTGGCCACGGAATCATTACCGGCGCCATTGTCAAAGCGGTCGATAAACTGGGTCTCTCCAAAGACGAGGTAGCCGTCATTTCCGGCATCGGCTGCTCCAGCCGCGCGTCGGGCTACCTGGATTTCAACACGGCGAACACCTTGCACGGCCGTGCCCTGCCGATTGCGAGCGGCCTGAAAATGGCCAATCCGAAGCTGAAGGTCATCGTCCCCTCGGGTGACGGCGACGCGGCGGCCATCGGCGGCAACCACCTGATCCACGCGGCACGCCGCAACATCGACTTGACCCTCATTGTCTACAACAACAGCATTTACGGCATGACCGGCGGCCAGTACTCGCCCCTGACCCCCAAGGGATCGAAGGCGACGACGGCTCCCTACCTGACTATCGAACCGGCCTTCAACCTGCTGGACCTGGCCAAGGCGGCCGGCGCCACCTTCGTAGCCCGCTCCACGACGTTCCATGTGCAGAACATGGTCGACGTCATCGCCAAGGCCATCGAGCACAAAGGCTTTTCCATCGTCGAATGCGTCACGGGCTGCCCGACGAACTTCGGCCGCCAGAACAAGATCGGCTCGGCCCCGAAGATGATCGAATGGCAGCGCGACCACGGCGTCATGATCGGCGCCTGGAACCGCATGGACGACGAAACCCGTGCCAAAGCCCTCGCGGACGGCAAATTCCCCATCGGCGTCCTCTACGAAAACAATGATGTCCAGGAATACACCGAAGCGTACGATGAACTCATCAAACGGGCACAGGGAGGTAAATGACCATGAGACATAATTTCCGTTTTGCCGGCACGGGCGGCCAGGGCCTGATCACGGCCGCCATTATCCTGGCCGAAGCGGCCATCGAAGATAACAAGGAAGCCGTCCAATCCCAGTCCTACGGGCCGGAAGCCCGCGGCGGCTCCTCCAAGGCCGACTGCATCATTTCCGACGACAAGATCTGGTTCAACCGCGTCGTCTGCCCCGACGTGCTCCTCGCCATGAGCCAGGAAGCGGCCAACAAATACACGGCGGACTGCGACGAGAATACGGTCGTCATCACGGACAGCCTCTTCGTCAAGGACCTGCCGGGCAAGCACAAGGAACGCTATGACCTGCCCATTACCCACACGGCCGTCAACGAATGCGGCAAGACCTTGTTCGCCAACATCGTCGCCCTCGGCGCCATCGTCGCCCTGACGCACTGCGTATCCGACGAATCCATTGTCAACGCTGTCCTGGGCCGCGTTCCCAAGGGAACGGAAGAAGCCAACAAGAAAGCCCTGAAGGCCGGTATGGACTTGGTCCGCAATTACAAAAAATAACGGGAAGCACGACGGGACGCGGCCGGAGGACCCTGTTCCCCGCCGCCCCTGTTTCCCGTGAAACAAGAGAGCCCGCAGAAGATTCCGCGGGCTTTTTGCGTGAGCCGCCGCCCCGTACCGCGCGGGGCGGCAGGGCGGGCCGGAAAAACCGCGGCCTGCCTTAGTTCACATATTCCTCACAAACGGTTAACAGACGCGTCAAACTTTTCTCCCCCGGCAGTGGTATACTGGACATATCGAGAAGCATACACAAAACAATCTGGAAGTGGAAGAAGGTAATTTCCTTGGGGTTCATGAAGCGAAAAGCAACGGCCATCCTCCTGTCCGTCTCCATGGCGGTGTCTGCCGCCCTGGCCATCGGTAATGTCTATGTGAAATAGGGCCGGAACGCGGCTTTCGGGAAGCCGCGATACGATTGCCAGCATACTGCCAATACCCCTCCGGCAGTTTCCTATAATTGAAGAGTAGTCTGGGAGACATCTCTCTCAAAGAAACGGCCACACCGGCTTTGCCGCCCGGTGTGGCCCTTCTTTTTGCGTGTCCCGTGTCTATTGGCGTCTGGTTTTGCCGGTCGCCGCTCATTTCCGCCGGCGGCTTCCGCTGCCGCCGGGGTTGACACCCTTGCCGTTCCCGCCCTTGCCTCGGATTTCCGCGGCGGCCAGGACCGCCTGGGCCACCGCCTTCAGGGACAGGCGCCGGTCCATGCTCAGCTTCTGCATGGCTTCGAACGCGTCCCGTTCCGAAAATCCGTGCTGGTCCATCAGGACT
Organism: uncultured Selenomonadales bacterium; assembly: GCA_900314855.1. Lineage (GTDB taxonomy): Bacteria > Bacillota > Negativicutes > Acidaminococcales > Acidaminococcaceae > Succiniclasticum. The sequence continues at coordinate 94,181 of OMWZ01000004.1, read as the reverse complement.
CCCTTGGCACGGTCCAGCAGTTTCCGCGTTTCCAGGTCGTCCTTCGCCTTGTCCAGTTCCCGCGCCAGGCTCCGGTACGACTCCCAGCGGGTCATGGCGACCTCGAGGGCCGGCGTCAGCTCTTCTTCGCGGATGGGCTTGACCAGATAGGCCATGACGCCCGAATCGGCAGCCTGCTCGACCACGTCCCGCTGACTGTACGCCGTCAGCAGCAGCACCGGCGCCAACTGTTCCCCGCCGATGAGTTTCGCCGCTTCCAGACCCGACATGCCGGGCATCTTCACATCCATCAGGACCAGATCGGGATGGAGTTCCCGGGCCAGCCGCACCGCGTCGGCCCCGTTATCCGCCTCCCCGACCACGTCGTGCCCCCGTTCGGCCAGCATTTCACTCAGGTCGAGCCGCAAAATCGCTTCATCATCTACGACTAAAATCCGTAATTGTTTCACGTTGGTTCCTTTCCCTTTTCCGTTTCCTTTTCTTTTCCCCAGCCCGCGGCAGGAGGCGGCCTTTCCCGCGGCCCCTCGTCCTGCCGGCGGCCTGCCCGTCCCTACACGCGCGGCAGGAGGACTTCCGACACGGTCCCGGTCCGCCCGCCCGTCCGCCCGCGCAGGTAAAACACGCCTTTCAAATCGGACTGGACGACCGTCTGGACGATTTTCAGTCCCAGGCTCTTGGTTCGGCCGGGCTGAAAATCCTTCGGCAGTCCCACGCCGTCGTCCTGGACCCGCAGGATGATGTTTCCCGGCGTTTCAAAGAGTTCCACGGACAAAGTCCCCTGCCGACGCCCTTCAAACCCATGCTCCAGGGAATTCTGCACCAGTTCGTTCAACACGAGGGACAGGCTGGCCGCCTTTTGCGACGGCAGCCGAAGCGGTGCCGCCTTCCATTCCGTCTTCAGCCGCAGCTCTGGATTGCCCATGCTGCTCAGGACCGTGCGGAACACCTCTTTTCCCAGGGTCGCCATGTCGACCTCTTCCGAGCCCTGCGTGGACAGATACTCATGGACGAGGGCAATGCTGCTGATGCGGTTGATGGCGTCCTTCAGGACGAGCTTCGTCTCCTCTTCCGACGCGCGGCGCTGTTCCAGCCGCAGGAGGCTCGCAATGGTCTGCAGGTTGTTCTTCACGCGGTGGTGGATTTCCTTAATCATGGCGGACTGGACGCGCAGTTCCTCTTCCTTCTGGCGCAGCTGCGTCACGTCCTCGATAATGGCGATAAGCTGCCGGGGCCGGCTGCCGGTCCCGCCGATAGGGAGGAAGCGCAGATCCAGGATCAGGCCCTTGCGGCGCAGTTCCTCTTCGTAGGCCTCGCCCGTGGAAAGCACTTCCGTCACGCCGTTCCAGTGGATTTCCAAACTGTTCGTGCGCTGCCCCACGAGGGTGCCCACGCCCAGGACCCGGTAGATGTGACGGGCCGCGTTGTTGGCCGCCAGGATCCGGCAGTCCGCCCCGTCGACCAGGACCAGGCCGTCGATACTGGCCATGCGGCGGTAACAGGGGCCGCTGCAGTCCGTGCCGACATGGGACCGCAGAAAGTCCAGCGTGGCGTCCCAAAAGACGACGTCGGCTTCGCGGTCTTCAAAGACAGCGGCGCTGAAACAGGTGCCGGCGGCGTCGAAGATCGGATAGGCCTTCAGGCGGGCGTACTGTCCCAGCATGAATTCCCGCATGCCTTCCGTCACGACGCCTTTCTCCAGGGTGTGCACCGCCAGCGGTTCGTCGGACAGGCGGATCGGGACGAAGGCCGTGCCGGCCGGCGTGTCCGGGACATCTTCCAGGCGGGTCAGGGGCTCGGCCTGGGCGTACCAGGCGAGAAAGAGCTCTTCGCCGTGGTCCGTGGCGGCAGGCCCGGGCAGGCTGCGCGCCTCCCCCCGTTCCGTCACCGGGACGACGAGGGAAATTTTCGCTTGCGCAATATCCGCCGCCAGGGGCAGCAGGACTTGCATGGACCGAAGGATGCGGTCCTGTTCTTTCGTCAGTGCCTGGATCATGGCCGCGGCTCCCCTTTCCCGACCGGCGAGGCCCCTGGGGCCGCGGGCTTTTTCTTCTGGCAGTTTCCGGCGTACGGACAGCCGCCGCAGCCGCTGTCACAGCCGTCAGGCCCGCGAAACAGGGAACGGACGGCCAGCGCGGCCAGGACGGCCACGATGCCCAGCAAAATCCAATCCAGTGTACTCAAAGAAGCAAAAAGATTCATGGCAATTCTCCAAAACAAGGGGCCGGCTCAGAACAGCAGGGCCAGGTGATAGACTCCCAAAGCCGCGAGCCAGGCAATGGCGCACTGCGCCACCACGACTCCCAAGGCGCCGAGGGTCGAATCCAATTCCCGGCGGATGGTGGCGACGGCGGCGACGCACGGGGTGTACAGGAGCGTAAAGGTCAGGAAGGACGCGGCCGCGGCCGGCGTAAAGATTCCCCGCAGGATGGTCGTCATGGTCGCCGGCGTGGCGTTGGTCAGGACGGTCAAGGTGGACACGACGGTTTCCTTGGCGGCAAAGCCTGTCAGGAGGGACGTCGCCACCCGCCAGTCCGTAAAGCCCAAGGGCCCGAAGGCGGGAGCAAGGGCCTGCCCGATCAGGGCCAGGAGGCTCTTCGCGTTGTCTTCCACGGCGAAGAAACGGGCGTCGAACGTGCCCAGGAACCAGATGATCAACGTGCAGACGAAAATGACGCCGAACGCGCGCTGGAGAAACCCGCTGGCCTTTTCCCACAAGAGCAGTCCGACGCTCTTCGCCGACGGGAAGCGGTAGTTGGGCAGTTCCATGACGAAGGGCACGGGCTTGCCCCGGAAGGCCGTGTTCTTCAGGAGCAGGGACACGACAATGGCCATGAGGATGCCCGTGCAGTAGATGATAATCATGGCCAGGGCGGCGTAATCCGCGAAAAAGGCCGAGACGAGGATGCCATAGACGGGGATCTTGGCGGAACAACTCATGAACGGAATCAGGAGCAGGGACATCTTGCGGTCCCTGTCGCTCGACACGGTGCGGGTCGCCATGACGGCAGGGACCGTGCAGCCGAAGCCGATCAGCATGGGCACGATGCTCCGGCCGGACAGGCCAATCTTGCGGAGCAGGCGGTCCATGACGAAGGCCACGCGGGCCATGTAGCCCGTGTCTTCCAGGACGGAAAGGAAGAAGAAGAGCGTCACGATGATGGGCAGGAAAGACAGCACCGTGCCGACACCGGAAAAAATACCGTCCGTAATCAGGCTGTGGACGACGGGGTTGATGCCGTAGGCGTCCATGCCGGCCGCCACGGACGCGCCAAGGGCGTCGATACCGTCGGCCAGCAGGTCCGACAGGGCCTGCCCGATGACACTGAAGGTCAGCCAGAACACGAGGACCATGATGGCCAGAAAGGCCGGGATGGCCGTATACCGGCCTGTCAGGATCCTGTCCATGCGGAGGCTGCGCAGGTGTTCCTTGCTTTCGTGGGCGTGGACCACCGTCCCGGCGACGACGCTTTCGATAAAGCGGTACCGCATGTCCGCCAGGGCGGCGTTGCGGTCCAGGCCTGATTCCTCTTCCAGCTGGACAATGATGTGTTCCAGCATTTCCTTCTCGTTCTGGTCCAGGTCGAGCTGCTCGTCCATGCCGCTGTCGCCCTCGATCAGCTTCGTGGCGCAGAACCGGGCGGGAATGCCCAGCCGGTCCGCGTGGTCCTCGATCAAATGGACGACGGCGTGGATGGCGCGGTGCACCGGCGAACCGGCTTCGCAAAAGTCCGTGACCCTGGGGCGCGTCTTGGCGCGGGCCACTTCCTGCGCGCGGTCGATGAGTTCCGCCACGCCTTCGTTCTTCACGGCGCTGATGGGCACCACGGGAATGCCCAGGGCCGCGCTGAGCTTCTCCACCTCCACCGTGCCCCCGTTGGCCCGCAGCTCGTCCATCATGTTGAGGGCGAGGACCGTGGGCACCTGCAGCTCCAGGAGCTGGAGGGTCAGGTAAAGGTTGCGTTCGATATTCGTCGCGTCGACGATATTGATGATGGCGTCGGGCTTTTCCTGGATGATAAAGTCCTTCGTCACGATTTCTTCCTGCGTATACGGGCGCAGGGAATAGATGCCCGGCAGGTCGACGACGTCACAGCGGTTCTTGGTGCCGCGGACCACGCCGATTTTCTGGTCCACCGTGACCCCGGGGAAATTTCCCACGTGCTGGTTGGACCCCGTCAGGGCATTGAACAACGTTGTTTTTCCACAATTCTGGTTGCCGGCTAACGCGAAAATCATGTCACACCCCTGCTTCCCGCACGGTTTCGTCGGCCAGGACGATATTCGCCGCTTCTTCCAGGCGCAGCGTCAATTCGTACCCCCGGACTTTGATTTCGATGGGATCGCCCATGGGGGCGGTTTTCTGCAGCTGTACCTGCGTGTGGGGAATGAGGCCCATGTCGAGCAGGCGGTTGCGCAGCGCGCCTTCGCCGCGGACGGCGGAGATGGTCCCGCACCAGCCGACAGGCAACGTATCTAAGGTCATACTCCTACGACTCCTTATCAAAACGGATCAAAAACAAACAGAATACACCCGCGCGCCGGCGGCGCGGGGCCGAAGGTCCCGCGAGGGCCGGGAATAAGCCAGGGATGGCCCCGGGGGCGGGTCAGGAACGAACCGGGGGCGGCAACGGGGCGGGGCCGGGACATCGGTACACCGTGGTCCCGCCGACGAGGGTTTCCCGGATGGAGACCGTTTCGTCGAAGAGGACCATGTCCGCCGCGGCGCCGGGGCGGATCGAGCCCCAGACGCCTTCCTTGCCCAGTTCCTTCGCCGGGACAGCCGTCACGGCGCGCAGGGCTTCGGGCCAGGACGCGCCCGTATTTTCCTTCCAGTGGCGCAGGCCTTCGTTCAGGCAAAGGACGCTGCCGGCCAGGGTGCCATCGGCCAGCCGGGCGGCGCCGTCCCGCACGGTCACGGCCTGGCCGCCCAGTTCGGAAGGCCCGTCGCCGAGGCCGCAGGCCCGCATGGAATCGGTGACGAGAACGACGCCGTCCGGCCCTTTGAGGCGGTACAGCAGAGCCTGCGCCGCCGGATGGACGTGCAGGTTGTCCGCAATGAGTTCGCACACGGCGTCACTCTGCCAGGCGGCGCCGACCAGGCCCGGCCGGCGGTGGTGAAACCCCGTCATGGCATTGTACAGATGGGTCACGTGGCCCGCGCCGGCGGCAAAGGCTGCCCGCGCCTCCTCCCAGGACGCGTCGCTGTGCCCCAGGGATACGGTGATGCGCCACGCCCGGCAGGCCGCGATGAACGCGTCCCGTTCCGCCGGCGATACGGTCTCCGGCGCCAGGACGACGTAACGGATCACGTCCGCATACGGTTCCAGAAGGGACGCGTCCGCCCTGGCAATGGCGGCGCCGCGCTGGGCGCCCTTGCGGGCGTCGCTGACGAAAGGCCCTTCCAGGTAGGCCCCGGCCACACGGGCGCCCACCGGGACCGTCCCGGGGCGGGACTGCGCGTCCCGCACGCGGCGCACACTGGCCAGGGCCCGCGTGACGGCAGGCCACTCGTACGTCATGGTCGTCGGCACAAAGGCCGTCACGCCGGTCGCGGCCTGGAAACGGCTCATCGCCTCCAGGCCGTCGTCCTCGCCGTCCATGACATCCTTGCCCACGCAGCCGTGGAGGTGGATATTCACAAACCCCGGCGATACGTAGCATCCCCCGGCGTCGGTCACGGACACGGGCTGTCCTTCCCAGGTCCCATCCCGCCCGTACGACGCTTGAAAGGTCGTCTCCGTCACGATGGCCCGGACCTTCGTGTCAAACAACAGGACGCATCCTTCCAGGATCTCGTCCTCCAAAATCAACTTTCCGTGCAGTATGGCGCGCATCATTTCTACCTTCCTTATTGTGTGTAGATATTATAGCACGTTTGCGGCCACGCAAAAACCCCCGGACAGACGGTCCTTGCCGTCTTCCGGGGGTTCCCCTCCTTTGGCGCCTTGCGGCAGTCCCGGCCGCGCCTTCGCGGCGCTTTTTTCTCTGTTTGGCCCGGCCTGCCGGCCCTTCTTTCTCCCGGCTGTCGCCGGAACGTCCGCCTGCGGCGGCCTGCCGGCCGCCGTCCCGGCGAAACGAAAGGATCCTTTCTCTCCTCGTTGAGGAATCGCTGCTCAATCGTTGTTGAAGCGTTGTTGAAGCGTTGTTGAATCGTTGCTTAATCGTTGATGCCGTACAGCAGGTCCCCGTAGGTCGGATACGGCAGGTAATCCGCGCCGAGGAGCGCCTCCACGGTGTCGCCGGACACGCGGAGCGTATCCATGGCGGCCAGGACCTTGTCGTGGTACGCCGTGCCGGCCTTGCGCTGGTCCGTGATCTTTTCCGCGGCCGTCAGGACCTTTTCCAGCTTCGTGCCGTCCGTGGTCATCTGCTGGACCGCTTTGTTCAGCTTTTCCAGGAAAGTCGTATCCAGGGGGATGCCCAGGGCCTTTTCGTTCAACGCCGTCGTGGTCAAATCCTTCAGGTATTTTTCCGCCGCCGGCAGCAGATCTTTATGCAGCATATCCAGCATGGTCAAGGCTTCGATGTTCAACGTCTTGTTGTACAATTCGTACTGGATCTCGATGCGGGACGCCACTTCGGTTTCCGTAAAGATCCCGTGCTTGACGACGAGGTCCACGTTCTTCTTTGCCGTCATGGCCGCCAGGGCTTCCGGCGTGGACTTGAGGTTCAGCAGGCCCCGTTTTTCCGCTTCCGCGACCCATTCGTCCGTATAGCCGTTGCCGTTGAAGACGATGCGCTTGTGTTCTTTGTAGACTTTTTTCACCAGGTCCTTGACGGCCTGGGACAAGTCCTTGGCCGCGACGCCCTGCAGCTGGTCGGCGACCCAGTCCAGTTCTTCCGCCACGATGGCATTCAGGTATACGTTGGTGCAGGCGATGGAAGCCTGGGAGCCCAGCATGCGGAACTCGAACTTGTTGCCCGTAAAGGCGAAGGGCGAAGTGCGGTTGCGGTCCGTGTTGTCCTTTTCCAGGGCCGGTACCGTTTCGCCGGAAATCTTCATGAGCGTTTCCTGATGGGATGTATAGGGTTTGCCGGCGGCAATGGCTTCGAGGACGCCCGTCAATTCCGTTCCCAGGAAGACGGAAACGATGGCCGGCGGCGCTTCGTTGGCGCCCAGGCGGTGGTCGTTGCCCGCGCTGGCGACGGTAGCGCGCATGACATCCTGGTATTCGTCGATGCCTTTCAGGACAGCGGCCAGGAACAGCAGGAACTGGTCATTGTGGTAGACGTCGTCGCCGGGGTTCAGCAGGTTGCGGCCTTCGAGGGTCGAAATGGACCAGTTGTTGTGCTTGCCGCTGCCGTTGATGCCCTCGAACGGTTTTTCATGGAGCAGGCACACCATGCCGTGCTTCAGGGCAATCCGCTTCATGTATTCCATCATGAGCTGGTTGTGGTCCGTGGCCAGGTTGACCGTCGTGAAGATCGGGGCCAGTTCGTGCTGCGCCGGCGCGACTTCGTTGTGTTCCGTCTTCGCCAGGACGCCCAGCTTCCACAGTTCTTCGTCCAGTTCTTCCATGAAGGCCTTGACGCGCGGTTTAATGACGCCAAAGTAATGGTCTTCCATTTCCTGTCCCTTCGGCACTTTGGCGCCGAACAGGGTACGGCCGCAGTAAATCAGATCGCGCCGTTTTTCCCACAGTTTCTTGTCGACGAGAAAATATTCCTGTTCCGGCCCGACGTTGGTAATGACCCGTTCCGTCGCGATGCCCAGGATTTTCAGGACCCGCTTGGCCGACTTGTCCAAGGCGTTGATGGAGCGCAGGAGCGGCGTCTTTTTATCCAGCACGTCGCCCGTGTAGGAGCAGAACGCCGTCGGGATGTACAGGCAGTTGTCCTTGATGAAGGCGTAGGACGTGGGATCCCAGGCCGTATAGCCGCGGGCTTCAAAGGTAGCGCGCAGGCCGCCGGAGGGGAAACTCGACGCGTCCGGTTCGCCCTGGATCAGGTCCTTGCCGGAAAATTCCATGAGGACGCGGCCGTCCGCCGCCGGCGCGATGAAGCTTTCGTGCTTTTCCGCCGTGATGCCCGTCATGGGCTGGAACCAATGGGTGTAATGGGTGCAGCCGTGCTCCAGGGCCCAGTCTTTCATAGCGTAGGCCATCATATCCGCCAATTCGCGGCTCAGCGGTTCCCCCGCCGCCACGACCCGCTGGAACTCCTTGTAAGTCTTGGCCGGCAGGCGGTCCTTCATTACGCGCTCGTTGAATGCCAGGCTCCCAAACAATTTCGGAACATTCGTCATGATTTTCTCCTCCTTATCCTTTCCCCGCGGGATGCCGCGCATCCTGCGGACCGGAAAAACGAATAAAAAAAGAAGACGTGCGGACAGAACCTGTCCACAACGTCTTCGTTGTTACACCTATTATACGCAGATCCCCGGTCTTTGTAAAGAGGGGATGGCAAAAATTTCCCAAAAAACTTTTCGCGGCGGACACGGCCCCCGCCGCGCCAGCCTCTCAGAACCGGCCGCCCGTGGCCGCTCCCTGCCGGTTTGTCAGGCCCAGGCGCGCCAGGACTTTCTTGTCCTTGTCGATGGTCGTGGCGCCGGCCGTCGTGAGCATGTTGCCCGTAATATAGGCCGACGCGGCGCGGCCGATGATGGTCGCGCCCGATTCCGGCAGGACCCCGCGGCCGCCGGCCATGCGGATGTCCGCTTCGGGATTCAGGAACCGGTAGATGGCATACGTGCGCACGGCGTCTTCCTGGGAAATCTGGGGCTGGTGTTCCAGCGGCGTGCCGGGAATGGGCATGAGCACATTGATGGGGATGGAACGGATGCCCAGTTCCGACAGGGAGAAGGACATGCTGAAGCGGTCCTCCCAGCTTTCGCCAAGACCGATGATGCCGCCGGAGCAGACACTCAGCCCCGCCGCCTGGGCCGCCTGGATGACCCGCACTTTGTCGTCGAACGTATGGGTCGTGCAGATATTGGGGAAGTTTTCCCGCGACGTTTCGAGGTTGCAGTGGTAGCGCGTCACGCCGGCTTCGCGGAGACGGACGAACTGGTCCGGGTCCAGGAGCCCCATGGACGCGCACAGGCCGATGTGGAGCTTTTCGTGCAGGACGCGGTACGCTTCCAGGGCCTTTTCGAAATCCCTGCCCTTCAGGGCGCGGCCTGCCGTCACGATGGCAAAACGGTTGACGCCGGCGTCCTGGTTGGCCTTGCCGGCCGCGTAGATTTCTTCCGTCGGCAGGAACCCGTATTCTTCGCAGCCCGTATGGTGGCAATGGGACTGGGCGCAGTATTTGCAGTCCTCGCTGCAAAGGCCGCTGCGGCCATTGATAATGGAGCACAGGTCCACTTCGTTCTGGAAAAAGTGCCGTTCAATCCGCTGAGCCTGGTCCAGCATGGTTTCCACGTCGCATGTCAGGAGCAGTTCCTTCAGGTCCGCGTCGAAGTTTTCCCGCGTCACGCGGTACCCGTCCAGGATCCGCTCCGTCAATTCCTCTATCGTCCACTTTGCCATAATCTATTCCCTCTCTCGTTTTGGATTCGCGGGCCGGCGTCCGTGCGGGACAAACCGGCTTTCGTTAACACTAGCTCTATTATAGTTAACTGAAAGCGATTCGTCAACAATTTAGTTTGGGAGGAAGGTTAACATTCCGGGGACAGGGACGCTTCGTATTCTTCCACCAGGACCTGCGGGAAGACCGCGTCTTCGCGCCGGTTGGTAAGCCCCAGCTCCCGCAGCATCTGCTTGTCCCTGGCGATGGTGGCGGCCCCGGCCGTGGTCAGCATATCGCCCGTAATGGACGCCGAGGCGCCGCGGCCCAGGACGGTGGCGCCGGTCCCCGGCAGGATGGCCCGCCCCGCGGCGAGCCGGATGTTGGCCGTCGGGTTGAGGAAACGGAAGATACCGAACGTACGCAGGACATCCTCTGCGGAAATCCGGGGCCTGTGTTCCAAGGGCGTGCCGGGAATGGGCATGAGAGCGTTGATGGGAATGGATTCGATGCCCAGTTCGGCCAGGGTGATAGCCATGTCGAAGCGGTCGTCCCAATCCTCACCCATGCCGATAATGCCGCCGGAGCACACGCAGAGCCCTTCCTGCTGGGCGATCCTGATGGTGCGGATCTTGTCCTCGAAGGTGTGGGTCGTGCAGATGCGGGGGAAATACCGCCGCGACGTTTCGATATTGTGGTGGTAGCTCGTCACGCCGGCTTCGCGAAGGCGGCGGAACTGTTCCGCGTCGAGGAAGCCCATGGACGCGCACAGGTCGATGTGCAGCCTGGCATGCATTTCCTGGTAGGCTGCGATGGCCTCGTCGAATTCCCTGCCCTTCAGGGCGCGGCCTGCCGTGACAATGGAGAAGCGATTCACCCCGGCCTTTTCATTGGCTTCGGCGGCGGCGAAAATCTGTTCCCTCGGCAAAAATCCGTATTCGTCGACCCCCGTGTGGTTGCACTTCGCCTGGGCGCAGTACTTGCAGTCCTCGCTGCAGCGCCCGCTGCGCCCGTTGATGATGGAACACAGGTCCACCAGGTTGCCGCAGAACCGTTTCTGCAGTTTTCCTGCCTCATCGAGCAATTCTTCCACGTCGCTATGGAGGAACAGGTCCTTCCATTCGTCCAAATCCGCCCGCGAAATCCGGTAGCCGTTTCTGATCTTTTCCGCCAGCGCGGGGAGCGTCCTCGTTTTCCCAGTCATGTCCTTGCCTCTCTCTGTCTTGGATTAGCGTCCCTGCATCCTTGCTTGGGTCCACAGGATGTACAAGTCCGCCGGGTTACAAATCATATTATAGTTGTCTGCTATGATTAAGTCAACCACGAATCACGTTAAGGTTAACCAATGGGGTTGGCCGGAACCGCGGCTCCGCGCAAAACGGCCGCAAAAAAGGAAGGGCCGTGGCCCTTCCCTGCTTTCCCGTCCCTTACGAGGAGATGGCGGCACTGTCGCCGCCGCCGGACTTGCCGGCCTGTTCCAGTTCCTTGATGCCTTCCAGTTCGGACACGCTCTTCAGTTTCTTTTGCAGGACATTGGTCCGCGTCGTCATCAGCACATCCAGGTTTTGGTCCGCCTTGCTCAGGCTGTCCTTCACCTTGGCCAGCGCCTCGGCGTACTTGGCGAATTCCGCCTGCACTTCCTGCAGGACTTCCAGGACCTTCTCGGAGTTCTTCCGGATGACGGAGAAGCGGGTCACCATGAGCACACAGTTCAAAATGGCGACGAGGGTGCTCGGTCCCGCCAGGACGATGTTCCATTTCATCACCTCTTCGACCAGGCCACTGTTGACCGCTTCGGCATACAGTCCCTCGAAAGGCAGGAAGAGGATGCCGAAATCCGTCGTCACGTTGGGCACAAGGTACTTGTCGTGAATGTCCCTGGCTTCCTTCTGGATCGTGCTGGATAGCGCGGCCCGCGTTTCCCTGATCTGGTCCGCGTCTCCGCGTTCCTGGGCGTCCCGCAGATGCAGGTACGTATCCCCGGGAAACTTGGCATCGATAGGGAGCCGCAGAAGCTTGCCCGAGGCGGACTGTACCTGGATGGCGTATTCGACCCGCAGGCTCCCCTGGATCACCTGGTTCCGTTCCACCATGGAGGAGGGCAGGACATTATCCAGGATGGCGCCCAGCTGGACTTCGCCGGACATGCCGCGGGACTTGACGTTGCCCATCAGTTTTTTCAGGTCGCCCACGCTGTTGGCAAGGTTCTTCATGGACCCCAGGCCCTGCTGCACGCTCTCCAGATTCCTGTTGATTACGGTGAACGAATTGGTCAGGCGCTCCTCCAGCGTCTTTTGCAGCTTTTCATCCACGACGCCCGAAATGCGGTCCAGCTTCTCCTGCACGTGCTTGTCCAGGTCCCGGACCTGCTCCTGGTAAGCCTTCGCCTGGTTCACCGTATTGCCCGCGATGATGTTCGAAAAGGTCTCCATGGTCTTTTTGACCGTTGCGTCGGTCGCCTTGGCCAGGCTTTCCCCCTGCCGCGCGAAATCGGCCTTCAGGGCGGCCATATCCCGGGTCAGGGCCATATCCCGTTCCTGCAGACAGGCCCACATTTTCGCCTGGCCGTCCGACAGGCCCCGGTCCACGTGCTGCTGGACCTGGTCCACATGCTGCTGAATTTGGTCCACGCGCTGGAGCAGCGTGGCCTGGGTATTCTGCAGGGCCTGCTGCACCTGCGTCTGCGTGCGGACCAGTTCCGCCTGCGTATCCCCCAGTTCCTCCTTCAGGGCGCTCACGCTGTTCCCGACATACACCAGGCCCTCGCGCAGATCCGCGACGGCCGGATCCGGCTGCGGCGGCCGGCGCAGCGCGCCGTAGACGGCCCAGAGCAGGACGAGGACGAGAATCAGCAGGACCAGCAGGACAATTTCCGGAATCGACATGGAAAGCCTCCTTAGAATATTCGTTTGTTTATTGAACTTTTGTTTATATTCCTATTATACGCCAGGCCCCCGCAAAAAGGCAACAGAAAAACGGGCGCCCCGCGGCTGCCGCGAAGTGCCCGTCCCGATTCCGTGGGCCTTGCCCGGTTGGCCTTGCTCAGTTGGCCTTGCCCAGCATATAGAGCGGATCCACCGTATGGCCGTCCACCTGTACTTCAAAATGCAGGTGCGGTCCCGTGCTGTACCCGGTACTGCCGACAAAGCCGATGATCTCGCCTTTGCGGACACGCTGGCCTGGCGCCACGGCAATGCCGCTCATGTGGCCGTACGCCGTCGTGTAGCCATGGTCGTGCTGGATGCGCACATACCGGCCGTAGCCGCTCACCCAGCCCGCCGTATCGACGGTCCCCGCCGCCGACGCGTAGACCGGCGCGCCGTAGTCGACGGCAATGTCCAGCCCGGGGTGCCAGTCCTGGCCGATACCGCTCATGGGATTGACGCGGGACCCGTAATAGGAGCTGACCGTCCCGCCTTCCGTCGGCCACAGGTCGGGCAGGCTGGAACCGGCATCATAGCGGTTCTCCAAAATAGACAGGAGCTGATTCAGCTTGCGCTTCTGGTCGTGAATCTGGGCCTGGAGATTCTTGTCCTGGGCGGCGACAACATCCAGCATGCCCGTCCCGGCGATGGGACCGCCCTTGCCGGCATAGGCCGGATCCGACGGCGACGCCCCGCCCTGGCCGTCCGCCTTGTCCAGGCTGTCGGAAAAGTCATGGTTGCCGCCGTTGCGGATGACGGCGCGGCGCAGTTTCGTCTCCAGTGTGTGGATTTCGCTCATGTCGCGCAGCATTTTCTCATTGTCCGCCAACAGGCTTTGCAGCCGGGCGTCCTGTTCCTTCTTGTGGGCCACGTATTCCTCATAGCCCGCGCGATCCACGGGGGAATGGAAATACTGCCAGCCAAGATACCCTGCCGTGCCGGCCAGCAGACCGACGACGGCGATACAGGCCGCGGCCAGGGCCCACGCCCGGCGCCGGGCCAGGGTGACGACGCGGTGCCGTCCGTCCCGGCCGGGAATCATCAGGACAAAGGACGGCTCCGCCGGCCTGTCGTCCCGTTTTGCTTCTTCTTGCATAGGTGCCTCTTTTCTTTCTGCCCGCTGGGGCCGTCCGCGCGGACAGCCCCTTTTCGCGGGATTATGCTTTAAAATATCCGAATTTCTGGCCCAGGCCGAGAAGCCGGCGGCCCAAATAGGGAATGCTCTCCAAATCTTCCCGCGTCAGGCCGCCCATAGCCGTCAGGCTGACCGTGTATACCGGCACGGCGACGATCATGGATAAAAGGACAGCCCAGGCGCCGGCCTGGCCCGACACCGCGAGGACCGCTTCCACGGCGGCGCCCATGACAGCGGCCGCCAGGGCCGGCTTCACTACATGGCCCGCCGCCATATGGTACCCCGTCAGGCGGTAGATAAAGTACATATTGATGAGGGCGGCCACGCCGAAGTCGGCCACCGTCGCGATGGCCGATCCCTTGATGCCCATCCAGGGCAGGGCCGTCAAAGTCCAGTTCAGAGCCACCTTGACCACCATGGCCACAATCATGTTCCCCACGGGGATGGACGTATGGCCCATGCCCTGCAGGACTGCCGTGCTCACCTGGTGCAGGCCCAGGAGGACGATGCCGACGCTCATGGTCATAATGGCCGGCGCCGCGCCGGGGGCGTTGTAAATGAGGGCCGCCACCTTTTCCGCCAGGGTCAGGAGGCCGACGAAGCACGGGAAGGTGACGATCATGGCCACGCGAAGGGCTACGCCGGTCTTGTGGCGCACGTTCTCGCCCTGCTGCAGGGCCCGCGCCTCGGAAATGGCCGGCACGAGGCTGATGGCCAGGGCCGCCGTAAAGATGGTGCTCAAATTGACCAGGGGCACGGCCATGCCCGTCAGGTAGCCGAACAATTCCGTCGCGTGGCGGATGTCGAAGCCTGCCGCTTCCAACCGGTACGGCACGATGGCCAGGTCGAGGTTGGCCACAATGGGCAGCATGAGGCTCGTCAAGGACACGGGCAGGGCCAGTTTCAGGAGCCGTTTGATGATAAAGCCCGCCGTTTCCCGTTCCGGTTCCACCCAGACGCGTCCCTGGGCCGTGCGGGCCGCCGTCAGGGCGGCAATGCGTTTCTTCAGTTTCCCATAGAAGAAGAGCAGCACCAGGAGGGCGCAGAAGGCGCCGAAGCCGGCCCCCATGGACGCGCCGCCCGCCGCTTCCGCCAGGCCGTAGGGCAGGAAATAGACCGCGAAAAAGAGCATGGTCGCCACGCGGACGAGTTGCTCCGTCACTTCGGAGCACGCCGTGGGCACCATGTACTGCCAGCCCTGCATGTATCCGCGGAAGCTGGCCAGGAACGTGACAAAGAAGACCGCCGGCGCCAAGGCGACAATGGAATAGTACGCCCGCGGGTCGCGGATGACGATATGGTGGTCGATAATCCAGCCGGCGCCGAAAAAGAGGATCGACGAGAACAGCAGGCCCGTGACGAACAGGAGGCGCAGCGTCACGTGGAAGACACGCTGGGCGCCGCCGTAATCCTCGCGGGCCACCTTTTCAGCCGTCACGATGGAAATGGCCACGGGAATGCCCGCAGAGGACACCGTAATGGCCATCAGGTAAATGGGAAAGCCCATCTGGTACAGGCCGATGCCTTCGCCGCCCAGGACGCGGGACAACAGGATCCAGTTGACCGCGCCGATAACCTTGACCACGATGCTCGACAAGGTCAGGATCAGGGTCCCCTTCAGGAAGTGGCTCCCCGACGGGACAGTGCCGCCCAGGCCCTCCTGCCGGGTCTCGACGTCTGTTTTCACTTGTGCTGGAGTTTGTTCCGTCTGTTTCACGATACATCCCTACTATTAACTGATGAGATAAGAATACACGATAACTATACCCTTTTTCCCGCCGTTGCGCAAGCAAAAGACAGGGGGGGCCGCGCGGTTTGGGACGGCCGGGACGGCAAAACAGGGAAATGTTCAGAATTCTTTCACAAAAGGCGAGTAAAATGTGGTATGATAAGAGTGATACCTAAGAGAAAGGAGGGGTGCAGGATGCGCCTACAGTATGTATTGTTAGCGGCCTTGGTAGCCGGGTCGAGCCTGTCTTTCAGTTCCCAGGCGGCGGCGTCCCCCTTGAAGCACTACGATGCCGGGCGGATTGCCGTTTCGGCCGGGGGCTCGTTTCCGACGGCCATGGAGTTCGACAAATTCCCCACGGAGGGAAAAAAGGTTTCCACTTACGGCGGCGTCACGGCGGGATTGGGCGGCAGGACGGCCCTCCACTACCGCTACGACCAGTATCGGAGCAACCAGGATGATATCCAGACGAACCAGCTGAATTTGATGTACCAGGTGATTCCGGGGCTGTCTGTCTACGGCGGGTACGTCCATGCCAAGACCGACGTAGCCGACTGGGACAAGAGCAGCGACTCGGCCCAGGTAGGCCTGCAGGGACGTTTTGATATCCCCCTGCTGTTCACCGTCTGGGGCACGGCGGGATACGGCGACAAACTCAACTCCTTTGAGATCGGCGTCAGCAAGCCCCTCCTGAACAACCTCGATGTGGACGTTTCCTATTACAGCAACCGCTTCAAGAAGCTGGACCAGGGCGGCGACGCCGAGAGCCGCGGCGTGCGAGCCGGCCTGACGATCAAGTTCTGACGGATTGCGCCCCCGGCAGCGCGGGGCTCCCGGCAACTCCCCTACAGGGATTTTCCGGGGTATTTCCAGGGAATTCCCGCCCGGGCGGCGCGCGTGTCGGTAGGATTCCCGGTCCCGATTCCGAGGGGTTTGGAAATTTTCTTGAAAAATAATCATAAAAATAACAATTATCCGTTGACATCCTTTATTCTAAGTGTTATAGTAAGGGTGTCCAAAGGAACGGCGAGAGCCGTACAGAAAAAAACGCGAACCGGTCGGCTGCCGGTACTACTAAAAAAATAACGCCACGATACAAGGAGGAATTTGTCATGAAAAAGTTTGTATGCTCTGTTTGCGGTTATGTGTATGAAGGCGAAGCGGCTCCGGAAAAATGCCCGCAGTGCGGCGCTCCCGCTTCCAAATTCGTCGAACAGAAAGGCGAAATGTCCTGGGCTGCTGAACACGTCCTGGGGGTTGCCAACGATGTTCCCGAAGACATCAAGGAAGACCTGCGCGCCAACTTCAACGGGGAATGCTCCGAAGTCGGCATGTACCTGGCCATGAGCCGCGTCGCGTTTCGCGAAGGCTATCCGGAAATCGGCCTGTACTACCAGAAAGCCGCTATGGAAGAAGCCGATCATGCGTCCCGCTTCGCGGAACTGCTGGGCGAAGTCCTGACCGACAGCACCGAAAAGAATCTGTCCATGCGTGTTGAAGCCGAAAATGGCGCGACCGCCGGCAAGACCGACCTGGCCAAACGCGCGAAGGCCCTGAACCTGGACGCCATCCATGACTCCGTCCATGAAATGGCCCGCGACGAAGCCCGTCACGGCAAAGCGTTCGCCGGCCTGCTGAAACGGTATTTCGGCAAATAATCATCCCTCATGATCCTCTCCTGATATTCCCGTACCCGAAACCCCTGCCCCGCCGGCAGGGGTTTTCTTTTCTGCGGGGGATTTCTTCCGCGCGGGAGTCCCCCCGGCGGACTTGACAACGCGCTTGCCCCTCATATATAATGTTTGCTGTAGCATCTTGGATTTCGGGGCGTAGCGCAGTTTGGTAGCGCACCTGCCTTGGGAGCAGGGTGTCGCAGGTTCAAATCCTGTCGCTCCGACCAATTTGTGAGGGCCGGACTAATGATGCGGGTGTAGTTAAGTGGTATAACCTCAGCCTTCCAAGCTGATGTTGTGGGTTCGATTCCCATCGCCCGCTCCATTTTTATTTGCGCAGCCGGTCCAGTAGCTCAGTTGGATAGAGCAACGGCCTTCTAAGCCGTGGGTCGGGGGTTCGAATCCCTCCTGGATCACCATAAAAAAGAACGGGGACTGTGAAGATTTTTTCTTCACAGTCCCCTTTTTTTGCGTTGCCGCGGATCCCGGAGAGCCTGCCGGCGCGGGGTCCCGGCCTGTTCCCGGATCCCGTTACCGGGCGTGGCTTTCCGTAACGGTCAGGGATGCCGTGCCATCGTCGTTGGCTTGCAGGGTGGCCAGGACGCCGTAAGGCACGAAGGCATTATCCCCGCCGTGTCCCACGGGCAGGCCCTTGATGGCAGGTTTTCCCGACAGGACGGCATAATGGAGCAGCACGTCGTCAACGGTCACGCCGTCCGGCCCGGCAGGGCAGTTCACAAAATCCCCGTAGCAGATGGCGGCCACCCGGTGCAGGAGCCCGCTCTGGTAGAGCTGGTTCAGCATGCGGTCCACGCGGTACGGCGCCTCGCCCACTTCTTCCAGGACCAGGATGGCGTCCGTGCCATCCAGCCCGTAAGGAGTCCCCACGAGGGAACTCAGGACGGACAGGTTGCCGCCGGCCAAACGGCCCCGGGCCGAACCGGACTGCAAGGTCTCCAGTTTCCGGCCTGCCGGGAGGGAAAGTTTTCCCAAGGGCTGGTTCGTCGCCACGCCCTGACGGAAAAGATCCAGGGAATAGGACGCGCCGGCGCGCAGCTGGCTCAGGAAGGGGCTCGATACCGTAACAAGGCCGGAGCGGCTTCCCAGGGCCGT
The DNA here is from genome assembly GCA_900314855.1 of uncultured Selenomonadales bacterium. Lineage (GTDB taxonomy): Bacteria > Bacillota > Negativicutes > Acidaminococcales > Acidaminococcaceae > Succiniclasticum. Next base: position 76,160 of record OMWZ01000004.1, on the reverse strand, counting down.
CTGCAGCGCCGTGACATCGCTGAAGCCCAGGAGGAGCTTCGGGTGCCAGCGGATGGCTTCATAGTCCAGCAAGTCCAGCGTGCGGGCACTGCCATAGCCGCCCCGCAGGCACAAGAGGGCCTGGACCGTATCGTCGGCAAAAAAATCGTTGATGTCCTGGGCCCGCTCCTCGTCCGTGCCGGCCAGATACCCATCCACGGCCCGCGCGTGGGGCGCCAGCTTCGTCTGATAGCCCAGCTGGTGCAGGACCTCCAGATAGGGTTCCAGGTCCCCGTCCAGGGGACTGGCGGGCGCGATGATGCCGATTGTGTCGCCAGGCTGCAGGGCCTTGCCCTTCACCCACGGGCGGGACTGGGCGTCCGCCGGCGCCAGCGCATCTTCCGCAGGTTCCGGCGCCGCCGCGGCAGGTGCCGCCACGTCCGGCGCGGCCGGCGAAGTCACGGCAGGCGCTGTCGCGTCCGGCGCGGACGCAGCTGTCGGCCCGGCAGGCCGTTCCGCCTGCCCGCCCCGTTCCGTCCGGGGACGGGGCGCCGGACGGCGGCGCGGACGGCCCGGGGCGGGATGGGGCCGGGAGGACACGATCGGCGTGTCCGGCGTGGCAAGGTTCAGCTTGCCCGCCGCGGCGTCCGTCCCGCCGGCTTTTTCGTCGTCGTAGGTCCAGGGCCGCGAATAGGTCTGTTCCGTCTGCTGCGCGCCGGCTTCCGCCGCTGCCGCCGTGATTGGCGCCGTCCAGGGTGCCGCTGCCAGGCACAGGGCGGCTGCCGCCGCCAGCCACCAGTTGCCGCCGCGCTTCTTGCTGCCGTACTTCGTCATCTATTCCTCCTTCGGGACGCGTTCCCGTACAAAAAAACTCCCGCCCGGTCCGTTCGCGGACCATGACGGAAGTCCTCGAAGCGGTTTCGTAAAAAGCTGCTCCCTAAGGAATTCTACTCCGGGAGGCCTGATTCCTGCCTGGACGGCAGACCTTTTTTCGAGGGAGGGCGCCGTCTTTTTTGTCCGGCCCGCCCTTTTTCGGGGAACCCGCGCCGTCGTCAGGCCTGCGGCCGCGGCGGCTCCTTCCCCGCGTCGCCGTACTGGAGGCGGAAACGGGACAAAAAGTCCTGGGTACGCTTCTGTTTGGCGTGTTCAAAAATATCCGCCGGCGTCCCCTCCTCCGCGATGACCCCCTGATCGATGAAGATCACGCGGCTCGACACATCGCGGGCAAACGCCATCTCGTGCGTGACAACAACCATGGTAAGGCCTTCGTCGGCCAGTTTGCGCATGACGGACAGGACTTCGCCGACCATTTCCGGATCCAGGGCCGACGTCGGTTCATCCAACAGGAGGACCTCCGGCTCCAGGGTCAGGGCGCGGGCAATGGCGACACGCTGTTTCTGCCCGCCCGACAACTGGTTCGGCTTGGCGTTCACGTAACCGTGCATTCCCACGGTTTCGAGGAAGCGGACGGCTTTCCGCTCCGCTTCCAGTTTGTCCATGCCCAGGACCTTGACAGGGCCGACAGTGCAGTTATCCAGGACGTTCAGGTTGTGGAACAGGTTGAACTGCTGGAACACCATGCCGACCTTCGTGCGATACAAGGGCAGCTTGTGAAAGGCCTCCCGCACAGGTTTACCCTGGTACAGGACCTCGCCTGCCGTCGGGGTCTCGAGGAAATTGACGCAGCGGATCAAGGTGGATTTCCCCGATCCCGACGGACCGATGATGGTCACGACATCTCCCTTGTGGACGTCGAACGAAATGCCTTTCAGGATTTCGCGGCTGCCGAAACTTTTTTTCAGGCCGCGCAGGGACAGGACCGGTTCAGTCATGGCGCCGGCCTCCTTTCTTGACCATGGTCATGGGATACTCCGTGCAGGGGTCCACCAGGGGATCGTACTCGACGAGGCGGTAATCGGACGGCCCGTCGATGCGCTTTTCCCACCAGCGCAGCAGGCGCGACGCCGTAAAGGTCATGATAAAGTAGATCACGCACGTGACAAAGAAAATCTCGAAATATTTGTAGTACACGCCGGCGGCCGACTTGGACGCAAAGTAGAGCTCCGTCACGGAAATGACGTTCAGGACCGACGTATCCTTGATGTTGATGATCAGGTTGTTGCCGATCTGCGGCAGGATGTTGCGGACCGCCTGGGGCAAAATAATATACCGCATGGCTTCGAAATGGTTCATGCCGATAGCGATGGCCGCTTCTTTCTGGCCGTCGTCGATGGATTCGATGCCGCCGCGGATGGTCTCGGCCATGTAGGCGCCCGTGTTGATGGACACGACGAAGAAGCCCGCGAAGAGGGGCGACATGTCCAGGTTGAAGATACTCATGGCGCCATAATAGACGACCATGGCCTGGACGATCATCGGCGTTCCGCGAAAGACTTCCACATAGGCATAGAGCAGCTTCTTCAGAGCCTTCAGGGCCGCCCGGGACACGGCGCTTTCCGTTTCCTCCTCGGGAATGGTCTGGATGGCACCGACCAACAGGCCGATCAGGCAGCCCACCAGCGTGCCCGTGATGGCCAGGAACAGCGTCACCAGGGCCCCTTTCAACAGGACCCCGCCGTACTGCTGGAGCAGGAAAACGACCCAGCCTGTAAATGTTTCCGGTACGTTCATAGTATGTCTCCTAACGAAAAATGCGGGACAGCGCCGCCGTCCCGCAAGTCAATGACGAGGTGAATCCGTTTTTCCGGAACTCACTGCTTGGCCATGGGCTGCAGCTTGATGGCTTCGTCCATGATTTTGTTGAAGTCCGCCTCGGTCATGCCGCCCAGGACTTTGTTCATGCCGTCCAGGAGTTCCTTGTTGCCCTTCTTGACCGCCACGCCGATTTCCACATCTTCGCGGGAAGTCTTGAAGCCCTTGTCCCCCTTGAACTCGAGCATGACAAGGTCTTTGTTGGTGTAGGCCGCGGCCTTGGCCGTCGGGATGTCGCAGACGAGGACGTTGACTTTGCCGCTCGTCAGGGCAACGACCATGCCCGGAACCGTGTCGATGGCCGGCAGCTTCTTGACCGCCGGGATCTGGTCGATCTGGTCATACCAGATGGTGTTCAGCTGGCTCGTGGCGACGGCGCCTTTCAGGTCCGCCACGCTCTGGGCGTTGGCGAAGGGGCCGTCTTTTTTGACCAGGGCGACGACACTGGCGTAATAGTACGGTTTCGTGAAATCGACGGACTGTTTCCGCTTCGCCGTAATAGACATGCCGGCGATGGCCGCGTCGATCTTGCCGGAAACGACAGCCGGAGCCAGGCCGTCCCATTCCATCTTATGGATTTCCAGCTTCCGGTTCATCGCTTCCGCGAGCTTTTTCGCCATCATGACATCGTAGCCGTTGGCGAACTCATTCGTCCCCGCGATGGGCACGGCGCCGTTGGCGTTCGTCGTCTGGGACCAGTTGTAGGGTGCGTAGGCGCACTCCATCCCGACTTTCAGGACCTTCTGCCCCGACGCTTCTTTCTTATCCCCGCTGCCGCCGCAGCCTGCCGCGACGATCATGGCGGCCAGCATAGCCAGGCAAAGCAGCGTCCGCAATACTTTTTTCATAGGTACTCCCCTCCATCATTCAGAATGTACCCTCATTGTAACCAAGGGTATGGCTTCCGTCAACGAAAATCCAACGTGTTTTTTGTATACTTTAGGGAAGATGTATCAATTCCGCGGCTTGTATCTTTCCCAATGGGCAACTGTCTACTTCTGCCAATGAGAAGTGTAACGTTTGTTATACTCCGTCCCGTACGGGTGCGGCCAGATCGGCGAAGGCCGGGCGCGGCGGCGCCTTTCCTTCCTTTTTCGCCCGAACCGTGGTAGACTAGAGGCCACGAACCTGCGGCGTCCTGCCGCCGCTCGAACAGACGGTCCCGCAGCGGCGCGGACCGCAGAGAAGGGAAGGAATTATCCTATGCTGCAACAAGTTTCTTTATTTGCCGCCAACACGGAAGGCGCCCTGAGCCAGATCACGGCCGTCCTGGCGGACAGGGGGATCAACATCTACACCATGCTCGCCACGGACAGCGCCGAATTCGGCATCATCCGCCTGATTACGGACCGGCCGGAGGATTCGCTGGAGGAATTGACCCGGGCAGGCTACCAGTGCCGGCTGGACCGGGTCCTGGCCATCGACATGGCGTCGGACAAGCCCGGCGCCCTGAACCGCATCCTGCGGGACCTGCATGCGGCCAACGTCATGATCCGCTACCTGTATATTTCCTTTGACCGCCGGTCCGGCTCCCCCATCGCCGTCTTCGCGACGAACGAATCGGAAACAGAACCGTTCCTGCGCGGTAAAGGCTATCATCTGCTCGACACTTTCTGAGCCCCGGCCGTTGCCGGGACGCCCTGCTGCCTGCGGGGAGCCCGGGCTCCCGGCGCTGCGGGAAGCCGCGGGGCAGGCGTCCCGCGGCCGCTCCCCCTTACGCCCGGACCAGGCCGGCCAGGTCCAGGATCAGCCGTTCCGTCTTGTCCCAGCCGAGGCACGGGTCCGTAATGGACTGGCCGAAAACGCCTCCGTCCACCTTCTGGGACCCGTCCACCAGATAGCTTTCCACCATAAGGCCCTTGACCAGGCGGCGGATATCCTGCGATTCATGGCGGCTATGCATGACGTCCTTGGCGATCCGCACCTGCTCCAGGTAGCGTTTGCCCGAATTGGAGTGATTCGTGTCCACGACCACGGCGGGATTCGCCAGACCGCGCTGGTGGTAATATTCCAGGACGGTCTGCAGGTTTTCGTAGTGGTAGTTGGGCATGCTCGTGCCGAAGTGGTTCACATACCCCCGCAGGATCGCGTGGGCCAGGACATTGCCCGTGGTCTTCACTTCCCAGCCGTGGAAGAGGAAGTTCTGCCCGTTCTGCGCCGCCTCAATGGAGTTCATCATGACCGACAGGTCGCCGCTGGTGGGATTCTTCATCCCCACGGGGATTCCCGCCCCGGACGCGATCATGCGGTGCAGCTGGTCTTCGACGCTGCGGGCTCCGATGGCGCCGTAGCTGAGCAGGTCCTGCAGGTACCGGTGGTTTTCCGGATAAAGGATTTCCTCGGCGCAGGTAAAGCCCGTCTCCTCGATGACGTGGACGTGCATGCGGCGGATGGCCTTAATGCCCAGGAGCATGTTTTCCTTGCCTTCCGGGTCGGGCTGGTGCAGCATTCCCTTGTACCCTACGCCAATGGTACGCGGCTTGTTCGTGTACACGCGGGGGATGATGAACAGCGTGTCCCGCACGGCCTCCTGCACCTTGGCGAGGCGCGTCATGTATTCCAGCACGGCCGGCTCGTTGTCGGCGGAGCACGGGCCGATAATCAGCAAAAAGCGGTCGTCCTCGCCCGTTAAAATCCGTTTGATTTCCTCGTCCCGTTTTTCCTTGCGCAGCGCCAACTCGCGGCGCAGCGGGATTTCTTCCATCAAGTCCAGAGGTTCCGGCAGCTTCCGGATGAACTGCATCTGACTTTCCATGTCCAACTTCCTTTCCCCGCGCCCTGCGGCCTGTCCGCGCCACGCGCGGCGGTCAGGGCGGTTTGCCCCCATTATACGCGGAAGGGACGAAAAAAGAAAAGCCTTTCCCTGAAAAAGGAAAAGCCCCTGCCGGAAGAACGAAAATTGTTCCCCTTTTTATTAAGTTTGAAACAGAACGAGGTTTCCATGCAAGATGTAACCCAAACAGACCCGGCCCGGGAATGCCCCGGACCGGACGCCCGGGAGCGGGCCGACGCCAAACGGCGAAAACACATCGAGGCGTCCCTGCGCACCAAATACAAGCATAAGATTTTCAACAAGTTCGTCCAGGCCATCTGCGATTATGACATGATCCAGCCCGGCGACAAGATTGCCGTGTGTATTTCCGGCGGCAAGGATTCCATGCTGCTGGCCAAGCTGTTCCAGGAGCTGAAGCGGCGCAACAAGTTCCCCTTCGAGGTCCTGTACCTGTGCATGGATCCGGGCTATACGCCGGCGAACCGCAAGGCCATCGAGGACAACGCAGCCCTTTTGGGCATTCCCCTGACCTTTTTCGAGACGAATATTTTCGACTCCGTGTTTCACGTGGAACAGTCGCCCTGCTATTTGTGCGCCCGCATGCGCCGGGGCTTCCTGTACCGCAAGGCCCGCAGCCTGGGCTGCCGCAAGATCGCCCTGGGACATCACTTCGATGACGCCATCGAAACGTTCCTCCTGAGCATTTTCTACGCCGGCGAGGTCCGCGCCATGCTGCCGAAGCTCCCCAGCACGAGCTGTCCCGGCATGGAGCTCCTGCGTCCCCTCTACTACGTCCGCGAAGACGATGTGAAGCGGTGGCGCGACGAAAACGGCCTTACCTTCCTCCAGTGCGCCTGCAAGTTCACGGAAGAATGCGCCTTGCCGGCAGCCGACGGCGTCCAGGCCTCCAAGCGGCAGGAAATGAAGCAGCTCATCCACGCCCTCGAGGCGGTGAGCCCCCAGATCGGCGCCAACCTGTTCCACGCCATGGGGAACATCAACCTGGCGACGGTGCTGGGCTACAAGCAGGACGGCGTCGTCCATTCCTTCCTGGAGCAGGGTCGGCAGGCCCCTGGCGACGAGGCGGCGGACGGCTCCCTTCAGTCTGCCGCCGGCCGGCGCTTGCGCTCGTAGTCGGCCATAATCCGCCCGTACAGGGTCAGGGCCGAATAGCAGTCCGCCATGGCCCGGTGCTCCGTGTCGGCGTGGAGGCCGTAATGCCCCAGCAGGGAGTCGAGGCCGTAGCGGCCGCCTGTCTCTTCCTGCGTCAGGTAGCGTTTGGCCAGGCGAGATGTATCGAGGAAGCGGGGATGGAAAAGTTTCCGTCCCAGGCGGCGGCAGGCCAGGTTGAGATTCATGATGTCATTGTAGCCGATGTCGTGCCCCAGGACGACCTCCGTGCCGACAAAGCGGAAAAAGTCGTCCAGGACATCCTCCAGGGGCGGCTTGTCCCGCAGCATTTCCATCGTAATGCCCGTCATTTCGACGACGCGCTTGTTAAGGCGCGTCCGCGGTTTGATCAGCTGCTGGTATTCGGCGAGGGTGTGTCCCTCGGCATCGACTTTAACGGCGCAGATTTCCGTGATGTCGTCGACGGCATAACCCGCCATTTCCAGGTCAAAGGCCACCAGGGCGCAGCGGACCGGCGTCTTGATTTCCCATTTGTCCACTTCGCGCTGGATCTTGTGCCGCCAGTCCCGGATCTGCTGCTTCCGCCGTTCCAGCCGCAGCTGGGCCGGCGTCAGGCCGCGCGGCAGGCCCTTGCCCCGCGGCCCCGGCCCGTTGCCGCGGCTTCGGCCGGCCTGCGGCGTTGTCTCTTGCGATTGTTGCTGCATGGCATCCAAATTGTTCACCCCGTCCTTCCGTTCCCTCCGGGAACCCATACTCTATGGGACATTATATCATAGGAAACGGTCGGAATGGCGGGGTCCGTGCTATAATTATTGTAATTCAGAAAGAGAAGGAACATTGCGTTCCCGCAGGGAGATTCCTCCCCGCGAAAGAGAAGGAGAACACCATGAAGATTGCTTTTTACGCGTTACGAGATTTCGACGAGCTGGCCTTTGTCCAAAAATTTTCCCAGGAATACGGCATCGGCTATGTGTGGACGGCGGCCTATCCCGACGAATCCAACCTGGACCTGGCTGCGGGCTGCGACGCCATCAGCGCGACGCCGTGCCGCATGACGGATGAAATGCTGGAAACCTGGCATGGGTACGGCGTGCGGTCAATCCTGACGCGTTCCATCGGCTTTGACCACGTCCCCCTCGTCAAGGCCCGGGAACTGGGCATGACCGTCTCGAACACGCCCTATCCGACGGATTGCGTCGCCGACTACGCCATCATGCTCATGCTCATGTGCCTGCGGCAGATGAAACAGATCATGGTGCGCGCCGAAGCGCAGGACTTTACCTTGAAGAACAAGATGGGCCGCAACCTGGAGGACTGCACGGTCGGCGTCGTCGGCACGGGGCACATCGGGCAGGTCCTGATCCGCCACCTGCAGGGCTTCGGCTGCCGCATCGTGGCGTACGACCAGTACGAAAACGAGGCCGTCAAACCGTACGCCCGCTACGTGGACCTGGACACGCTGTGGAAGGAAGCGGACATCGTGTCCCTCCACCTCCCGGCCAACGCGGCCACCCACCACCTGGTGAACGCCGCCTCGCTGGCCAAGATGAAGGACGGTGTCATTTTGATCAACACGGCCCGCGGCTCCCTGATCGACTCCCGCGCCCTGATCGACGCCCTGAAGGCCCGAAAGGTCAGCGCCGCCGGCCTGGACCTGCTGGAGAACGAATACGGCCTGTACTACGAATTCCGCGCCGGCGAGGCGCTGGACAACGAAGAGCTGTACACGCTGCGCAGTTTCCCCAATGTCATCGTCAGCCCCCACATGGCCTTTTATGTGGAACGGACCGTCGCCAGCATGATCAGCGACAATTTTGTCTCGGTTCACGCGAAAGACACGGGGACGGAGGATCCGTACCAGATTTTGAAATAACAACCGGAAAGGAGGCTGTTTCCCATGCGTATCCCGTTTTTTCGCGGCGCCGCCGCGGCACTCCTGCTCCTGACGGGCACGGCCGCCGCCCTGCCCGTCCCGGCCTGCGCCAAGGCGGACAATGTGGAGGTGCAGGTAGAATACGGCGTTCCGCGCTATTTTGAGAATCGCCACATCCGGGATGTCAATGTCAGTATCTTCCAGGAAGCGGCGAAACACGGCAGCCTATCGTGGCACCGCGGTCTGGTCGTGTCGGCCTCTCGGGGCCATACGATGGAAGACGGCTGCTACGGCAAAAGCAACGCCAACGGCATCGGCCCGGCTGTCATGGCCCGCTGGGAACGCCCTTGGACGGGCAAGCTGCACTGGGCCGTCGAAGGACGGGGAGCCCTGCTCCTCTACGACAAGGCCTTCCCCGCCAACGGCCGGGCCTACGGGTTCAAATGGCATATAGGGCCCCGCGCCATCTATACCTATAACAACCACGACTCGATCAGCGCCGGCGTCTTTATGAGCCACAGCTCGAACGGATTGCGGACGCACAACCCAGGCTACAACACGGTGGCCTGGAGCCTCGGCTGGGACCACCGGTTCTGAGGAAACCCGACAAAAACGGCCGGGACAAAGAGCGGAATGCTCCTTGTCCCGGCCGTTTCGCATAGCGTGGAGCCGGAAAGCCGCGGGAAAAGGGAGGCCATCCCTTCCCGCTTTCCCTTTCCCTTATGCTCACCCCTTCCGCTTCAGGTTGATAGCAGCCTGGGCCGCCGCCAGGCGGGCGATCGGCACGCGGAAAGGCGAGCAGGACACATAGTCCAGGCCCAGTTCCTGGCAGAAAGCCACGGACGAGGGGTCGCCGCCGTGTTCGCCGCAAATGCCGCAGTGCAGCATGGGGTTCTCTTTGCGGCCCCGTTCCACGGCCATCTTCATGAGCTGGCCCACACCGTCCTGATCCAGGCGGCTGAAGGGGTCGAACTCATAAATCTTGTCGGCGTAGTACGCGTCGAGGAACTTGCCAGCGTCGTCGCGGGAGAACCCGAAGGTCATCTGCGTCAGGTCGTTCGTGCCGAAGGAGAAGAAATCCGCTTCCTTGGCAATCTCGTCGGCCGTCAGGGCGGCCCGCGGGATCTCGATCATGGTGCCGACCTTGTAGTTCAGGAAATAGGCCTGTTCGCGCATGACCTTTTCCGCCGTTTCGACAATGATGTGTTTCACGAAGAGCAGTTCCTTGCGGTCGCCGATCAGGGGAACCATGATTTCCGGCACAATGTCATAGTTGCATTCCAGTTTGACGGCAATGGCCGCTTCGATGACGGCACGGGTCTGCATGCGCGTGATTTCCGGATAGATGACGCCCAGACGGCAGCCGCGCAGGCCCATCATGGGATTGAATTCGTGCAGTTCCGCTATGCGGGCCATGACGTGTTCATACGTAAAGCCCATGTCCTTGGCGAGGGCGCGGATTTCCGCTTCCGTCTTGGGCAGGAATTCGTGCAGCGGCGGGTCGAGGAACCGCACCGTCATGGGACGGCCCCGCAGGGCCTTGTACATGTCGATAAAGTCCTGGCGCTGGTACGGGATCAGTTCCCGCAGGGCCGCCTCGCGCTGCTCTACCGTATCCGACAGGATCATGCGGCGGAATTTCGGGATGCGGTCCGCGTCGAAGAACATATGCTCCGTGCGGCACAGGCCGATGCCTTCGGCCCCCAGTCGGACGGCGTTTTCCGCGTCCGCCGGCGTATCGGCGTTGGTCCGCACCTGCAATTTGCGATACTGGTCGGCCCAGCGCATGATACAGCCGAAATTGCCGCTGATGGACGCTTCCACCGTCGGGATGTCGCCGTCGTAAATATTGCCCGTCGAGCCGTCCAGGGAGAGATAGTCCCCTTCGTGGTACACGTGGTCCCCCAAGGTGAAGACCTTGTTTTCCTCGTCCACCTTCAGCTCATTACAGCCCGAGACGCAGCACGTCCCCATGCCGCGGGCGACCACAGCCGCGTGGGAGGTCATGCCGCCGCGGGCCGTCAGGATTCCCCGGGAGGCATGCATGCCTTCGATATCTTCGGGCGACGTTTCCAGGCGGACCAGGATGACCCGTTCGCCGCCGGCAGCGGCTTTCTTGGCCGCGTCCGCCGTGAAATAGACCTTGCCTGCCGCCGAGCCGGGCGAAGCCGGCAGGCCGTGGCCGATGACCTCGCCCTTGGCAAGGGCATCTTTGTCGAAAGTCGGATGGAGCAGCTGGTCCAGGGATTTCGCCTCAATGCGGAGCAGCGCCTCTTCCGGCGTAATCATGCCTTCGTCCACAAGGTCGCAGGCGATATTGATGGCCGCTTCGGCCGTCCGTTTGCCATTGCGGGTCTGCAGGAAATAGAGCTTCCCTTCCTGGATGGTGAATTCCATATCCTGCATGTCGCGGTAATGGGCTTCCAGCTTATTGGCCAGGCGGATAAATTCGCGATAGCAGTTCGGCAGGTCTTCTTCCAATTTGGAAATGGGCTGCGGCGTGCGAACGCCGGCGACGACGTCTTCGCCTTGGGCATCGATCAGGTATTCGCCGTAAATGCCCTTGGCGCCCGTGGCGGGATTGCGCGTAAACGCCACGCCCGTCCCGGACGTATTGCCCATATTGCCGAAGACCATGGTCTGGACGTTGACCGCCGTGCCCCAGTCGCCGGGAATGTCGTTCATGCGCCGGTAGACATTGGCGCGGGGGTTATCCCAGGAACGGAAGACGGCCTTGACCGACTCCAGCAGCTGCGTCGCCGGTTCCTGCGGAAAGTCCTCGCCCTTCGCATCCCTATACATAGCCTTGAAGCGCTGGACCAGTTCCTTCATGTCGTCCACATCCAGGTCAATGTCGTAGTGGACGCCCCTCGCCTCCTTGATTTCGTCGATAATCTTTTCAAAGCCCGACTTGGGGATTTCCATGACGACGTCGGAGAACATCTGGATGAACCGGCGGTACGAATCGTAGGCAAAGCGCGGATTCTTCGTTTTCTTGGCCAGCCCCTCGACAGATACATCGTTCAACCCCAGGTTGAGGATGGTGTCCATCATGCCCGGCATGGACACACGGGCGCCGCTGCGGACAGATACCAGGAGCGGATCGTTCGTGTCGCCGAACATGCGGCCGTTCTCCTTTTCCAGCCACCGCATGGCCTGGAAAATCTGGCGCTGGATTTCATTGGAAATCCGCTGCCCCGCGCGATAGTAGTCCGTACAGGCTTCCGTCGTAATCGTAAAGCCCTGGGGAATGGGCAGTCCCAGGTTCGTCATCTCCGCCAGGTTCGCGCCTTTGCCGCCCAGCAGTTCGCGCATTTGCGCGTTGCCTTCAAAGAAACCGTAGACCCATTTTTTCGCTTGTGCCATTCTATTCGCCTCTTTCTTCCCAAATTCCGCAGTCCGAGCTAGGGGGAAATGTGTCACTTTTCAGAATTACTACACTATTCCCTGACACCCTTATTGTACCTGTTTTAGGGACCTGTCGCAAGGGGAAAAAGGGCGCGAAAAAGCCCTTTCCCCGAAACTTATTTCCCGGGAAAAGGGCGGATTCCCAACCGGTCTGCCGAGAGCGTACCCTCCCGCCGGCGGCCTTACTTGCCGGCGGCCTGCAGGGCCGGATCGTCGAGGAGGCATTTCTGCCCGTGCCCTGTGCGGAGCCTTTCGGCAGGACAATCGTAAGCAGGGCTGGCCAGGTCGAAGCGCGAGTCCCTGTCGATTATGCCGCGGATGTCCAGAACCGTCAGGAGCAAATCATACAACAGGTCGTTGGTCCACGGGGCGTCGCGGTGATTCCGCAGTGTCCTGTACGCGTCGGTTCGCCGGAAGGACGGCGAAGCGAGCATCACGAAGGGAATATGGGTCATGGGCCAGGTAAACTTCGTATATTCGTGCGATACTCCCCGGTCTGGATCCTCCCCATGGTCCGACAAATATACCAGGGCCTGAAAGCCGGGCTGGCGGGCCACCATCCCGTAAATTTCCCCCAATATTCTGTCGTTGTAGCGGACGGCATTGTCGTACTGGTCGACATTTCGCGACGGACCGCCGTGGAAGACTTCTTCCTCCCGAGGATACCGCTCCGTATAATCCCCATGGGCTCCCATGAGATGGACAACGAGCAGCGTATGGCCCGGAGCGTCCAGGGGAAGCTGCCGTAAAGCCGGCAGCAACGCCTGATCATAGCGGGAAATCGTGGCGGCGCCGTTGATCCAGACGGTCTTGTCCGCCGTGGAGGCGATGGTCGCGACGGGGGTATCAAAAGGCCCCAGAGTATTCTGGCTGCTCACCCAAAGAGTCCGGAAGCCCGCTGTTTTCGCCACTTCCATAATCGAATAGGCATCGGGCAGGCTCCGCCGGTCATACTGGTTTTTCTGGCTCAGGGCATAGGTCAGGACCGGCACCGTATGCGTATGATTGGAATAGGCTTTCGTAAAAAGCAGCGTTCCGTCCTGTTTTGTCGCGCGGTCCAGCCAGGGAGTCGTCTCCCGATGATACCCGTACGCATGCATATGATTCCGGGACGTCGACTCCCCGATCACCAGGACATAGAGTCCCGGCTCGGCGTTTGTCGAAAGGCCGTGCAGGCTCCGCAGCTTCGCCTGCCGGTCCTGCAGGCCCTGCTGATATTTCGCGTACTCTCCCAGCGCCGTCTTGCTTTCACGATACAGCACGCGGGCATACAAAGGCTTTGTCGCGTTTTGCAGGCACAGGACGGCGGCCACAAAGGCAACCAGGAAGACCGCAAGGGATTTTCCCCGCCAGGGGACGAACTTTTCCCGTCCCATCAGAAAATACAGTCCTGTCGGCACGGAGACGGCAATACAGGCCAGCAACACCCAGCCAAAGAGACCTGTGGTCCGCGCATATTCCCAGGCTTCCCGAGGGGTTGTCTGGAAAATGGCCAGGACGATTTCCACTGAAAAAAAATGGCCGCTGAGACCATAGTAGCCCAGCACAACCAAAGGAGGCAGCAGACCTAGGATGGTGTAGCCCAAGAACAGGGCCACTTCCCCGGCCCGGCGGCCCCACGGGGTCCGCACCCGTCGGTGCAGTACGGCGCGCAGGATGCTGTAGGCGCAAAAATACGACAGGCCCGTCACCAACGCGCTGACCACGGCAGAGCCGCTGACGACATGACGGTCCCACCAGGGAATATATCCCGCGGCGACAGACAGAAGAGTGACCAGGACCAAGGCGACATACCACCGGCGGGATTGCCATAACCTGGTCGCCAGACACAGGAATACGCTTCCACAAACGGCCTGCCAACAGGTCCTAACCGGCCAGATCACGTTGTGCAGCGGCAGCTGCAGCAACAGACTCAGACCATACAAAATACCGGTATATCGTAAAAATCGCGCCAACGAAGACTTGATTTCCTGAAATGACCACACAGAAAAATCCAAACCTTTCCCCTTCCTTTTCCCCTAGCGCTGTCCCCGCAGCGCCGTTTTTCCCCCTCGAAAAAACGATATCGCCCGGGCAGACAGGTTTCCCCTCCTGTTCGCCCGCAGCGTATCTTGATACCACAGTTATTTACCGGCCTGCTTTTGCAATTTCAATTCCCGGGCCGGTGTGACGACAGGCTTGCTGCTCTTGATGCGGTTGAGCAGGGACGCCAGTTCCTGCGGATCCGGATCCCCGTCCGTGCAGGCGATGACGGGCTGGTTCCCCAGCAGGACCGTGTGTCCGTTGGCATAGGCGTCTTGGGCATTCTGCCCCGTCCGGAAGGCGGCCACGAGGTTCCCCATGACGAAATAGGCCCGTTCCGGACCGCTCATTTCGCCCGTGGCGGCAGGCTGGACGAATTTTTTGCCGCTAACATAGACTACCCCTTTGGCAACGGTCACGTTGCCGCCGCTCAAATCCGTAAGGCGTTGGGCGTAATTGTCCCGCCGCTGTTCCTCCGTCGGATGGTCCGACGGGGAGAAGATTTCCCCGACGAAGTCCTTCGGGCGGCTCTTCATCTTTTCCAGGACGCGCTGCCACATGGCGGCCGTGGCGCCGGGATTGTACCCCGTATGCAGAAGGTACGTGAGGGCCAGGTTATCGGCTTCCCATTCGTTGGGCTTGGTAATCTGGACGTTGTCGATCTGGTTGACGGCAATATCCAGGATCGCGTCGGCAACGCCGCTCCCGGCGGCCCCGCTCAGGATCATGGCGCCCACGGCGACGCCGGCCTTCTTGCGGACGCTCTTGACCACATGGTCTTTTTGGCCGTGGCCCATTTCATGCAGGAGCACCACGGCGATTTCATCGGGGACCGTCGTCATGGAATAAAGGCCCGTGTTCACGGACATCACATGGCCCATGCTGCAAAACGCGTTGAAAGAGGTTTCGTTGTTGATGAAATACACATAGGGCTTTTTGTCGATGGACGGGTCGACCGCGCGGATTCCCCGCGTCATTTCGGCCATCATATCTTCGAGCTGCCCGTTCAGGAACGCGTCCTCGTTGACGCCCAGCTTCTTTTTATACTGGGCGAGCAGCTTCTGCCGCCCCTCTTCCGTATTGTTGTAGTACTTGAGTTCCTTGTCGATCTGGGCATAGACGACCCCGCCCTGCACGGCGCCCAGCACGGCGCCCCCGATACTGGCCGAGGCCTGGGGGACCGGCGCGGCCCCGAACGACAGGGCCGTCCCCAGGACGGCGGCCACCGCCAGACTTTTCACGGAAAAATCCCAGGCTTTCTTCATGGTAAAACTCCCCCTTTCCGGAAACCGCCCGAAAGCGATTCCCCACAACGTTCCCCGGTCTCTCACGCTTTCGGGGAGATGGCGTACACACGGGCCGGCAGACCCGTCGCCCCTTCGATGCGGGGCCAGGCGGCCAGCAGCAGGGCCCCGGCCGGCGCCACCTTGTCCAGGTTGGCCAGGACTTCGATCTGCACCTTATGCTGGGCCAGCACGTACCGCTCACAAACCAGGTCGTCCGCTGCCACGGCGATGTGGGACGCGTCCGTATCAAGGGTTTCGTGGCCGTTGGCCGCGGCGTGGCGGACTTCGTAGATATACCGCAGGGCTTCCAGGGACCAGCCGGGGCAATGTTCCTTGCCGTCCGCGCCGACATGGGACATCTGCTCCATGGACGGCCAGCGCTTGTACCAGTCCGTACGCAGGGCGACGAAGGCGCCGTCAGGAATTTCGCCGTATTCGGCTTCGTAGGCTTTCAGGTCGTCGACCGTGACGGCGTAGTCCGCGTCGTCCTTCACTTTCCCGGAGATGTCGACCACGCAAAGCGGGAACATCATATGGTCCGTGCCGAAGGATTCCGACAAGGGCGCGTCCTTCACAAAGTGGCCCGGAAAGTCGATGTGCGTGCCGAACTGGCCGGGGAATCGGAAGGTCTGGATGAGGCATTCGAGCATGGGATTGCCCCAGTCGAAGCAGGTCTTGGACAGTTCGACGGAACCGGCAGGAATACCGCTCCAGAAGGGACTGTCATTATTGAGGGAATGGGACAGTTCGACCCATTCGTAGGCGTCGGAGCGCAGGTCTTTGCACAAGTTCCACAAGGCGTAGGTCATGGTATTTCTCCTTTTCATCCTGAAAACTCCCTTTCGGACACGCCGCCTCATTCTGCCGCGTGCCGCCCGACTTGCCGGGCTCCCTCTTATCATACCACAGGACAGGGACAAAATCCCGGGTCCGCCACGGAAGCGGAAAAATTTACGGGCGCTTACGGAGCCTTCGGCCCGCCCGCTGCCGCGTCTGTTCCGCCGCGTTCCCGCCGGTAGGCGGCGGCCACCAGGTCCAGCTCCTCCGGGATGATGCAGTGGAGGAAGGCGGGCTCCCTGCCGGCGGCCCCGCTGCCGCTGCCTGTCCGGCGTCCGGGCTTGGCCGCGGCGCCGTCGGCCTGCTGCGTCGGGTTGGCGTGGACCAGGCGCAGGCACTCGTCCAGCCCGAACCAGCGCACTTCGCTCAGCTCGGACCGCTGGATACGGAACGCTTCCGCCGGACGGTCGTCCACCAGGTAATAGATGGCCGTGACCTGTTTGTCGTGGAACGGCTCGCCATAAAAGGTCCCGTCGTATTGAAAGGACTGGCGGGCGCACCAGCGCAGGTCCCCGTCGGACACGGTCACGCCCAGTTCCTCCTCCAGTTCCCTGCGGGCCGACGCGCGGAATCCCCATCCTGCCGGGATATGCCCGGCGCTGGAGATGTCATAGCAGTTCGGGAAGGAATCTTTGCCGGGGCTCCGCTTTTGCAGCAGGATCTCGTCGCGGCCCTGGCAGGTGCGGAAAATCCACACATGGGACGTGCGGTGCCGGATGCCTTCGCGGTGGGCCTGACGGCGGGACACACGACGCCCCGTCGGCTCGCCCCGGACATCCACCTCGTCGAGCCATTCCCGTCCTTCGTCATGGCGACGCGCGGCCGCGGCGGCCGGCGCCGTTTCCTGATCGTTCCCTTTCATCCCCAGGCGGGATCTGTTCCCCGTTTCCAGGGAAGTTCCCGCTTCACCTCGCTTTCCAGGGCAGGCTGCCCCCTCTTTTCTTCCTGTCTGGTACTATACCACGAAACGCGCGGGATGACCATGGATTCCGGTACCATTCGGGCAGGAGCTGTGCTATACTTTGGGATAGGACATCCGTCCTCACACGGCATTCCTATCATTTCTCGCAAAGGATCCCTGCCTTCTATGAAACGTTTTCTTTGTCTGCTGCAACAGGATGTACGGTTTTTCGTCTTCCTGGAACTTGTTTTGATGGTCTTTCGCGTCGTGTTCCTGTTCCTCTTCCGGGGACAGCTCGGCGTTGTCCCGACGGGGGAGGTCTGGTACGCCCTGTTCCTGGGGCTGCGGATCAGCCTGAAGACGACGGCCCTCCTGGCGAGCCTTTCCTTCCTGCTGGCGACCCTTACCGGCACGTTCCGGCCTTCCTGGCCTGCCGCGAAGGTCCGTCTTGCCGTCAACGGCCTGATTCTGTCGGTCCTGACCTTCCTGTTCATGGTCCGCATTCCCTATTACGGCATTTTCCACGAGACCTTCAGCATGATGCTCGTGAATGGCCTGAAGGACGACGCGGCGGCCATTTTGGACACGGCGGTCCGGGAATACGATTTGTTTCCCCGGCTGGCCGGCGTCATCCTCCTGGCGGCGGCCCTGGTTTTCCTGTGGAAAAAACTCCAGTCCCTGCCGTGCCGGGCGCCGCGGCGGCACCTGCGCGCCTGGACGGCGGCCGTCCTTTGCCTGCTGCCAGTCTTTGCCATCTTCTGCCGGTTCGGCGGGGCTTTCCGGTCCGACGACGGCGTCCACTGGGAAAGCGCCTCCCGCACTCCCTCGAAACTGCTGAACGAGGCGGTCCTCGATGACGGGCAGGCCTTATACCGTGTCTATGTCACGCACAAACGGGCGTCGCAGCGGGCCCTCCGCCCCATTCCCGTGTCCGAGCTGCGGCGCGCCATCGCCGTCCTGGGCGGGAAACAGGACGCGAAAACCCTCGACGAAGCCTTCACGCGCGTCAAGCAGGACGGTCCCGCGCTGCGCCGTCCCCGCCATGTCGTCGTGCTTCTCGGCGAAAACTATGCCCTCTGGCCCCTCCTGCCGGAGTACCGGGCCATGGGTCTCGCCCGGACGGGGGAATTCCTGGAACGGGACGGCGCCCCGATCTACCACTTTCTTGCCAACGGCAACGGGACCATGACCTCCCTGAACGGATTCCTGACCGGGCTGCCCGACATCGGCCTTTACGTGAACTATACCATGGGGCAGAAGGACGGCGTGTCCGGCTTCGGCATCGGGGCCGTCCTGAAGCGTCTGGGCTACCGGACCCAATTCTGGTACGGCGGCCTGCGAAGCTGGCAGGACATCGGTACGTTTACCCGGCGCGAGGGCTTTGATGAATTCCACTGCGCCGACGAGTTTCCCGGCCTCGGCGAAAGCTCCTCCTGGGGCGTGGCCGACGGTCCTTTCCTGAAAGCGGTCCTGGCGTCCATGAAGAAGGACACGGAAGACACGTTCTACTTTATCCTGACGACGAGCAACCACCCGCCCTTTGCCTTTGACGTGGACGGACAGGGCTTTCCGCGGGACAAGGTAGCGCAAAGGCTGGCGCCGTCCATCCCGACGGACAAAAAGACCCTGGACCAGCTGGGCCATATCTGGTACGCCGACGATGTCATGGGAAAATTCATCCGGGCGGCGCAGTCCCAGGACCCGTCGACGCTGTTCGTCGTCACGGGCGACCACGCGGAACGGTTCGATTTCAGCCGGGATGTTTCCCTGTGGGCCAAGAGCGGCATTCCCTGTTTCTTCTACGGCGACGGCATCGGCAAGGATCTTTTCGCCGCCGGCACGGCAGGCAGTCATCTCCAAATCGCGCCGACCCTGGCGGAACTGCTGCTGCCGCCAGGCGGTACGTACGAGTCCCTGCTGCCGCCCCTCACGCGGTCCCGCCGGGCCTTCAACCACCGTCTTTACCTCGAGGACGGCCGCATAGGGGAACAAAAGGACCTGCAGGACGCCGCCTTCCGGCAGTTTATCGAAGCAGCCCGCACCGTGGCCGTCTGGCGCGCCACGAAAGGCAGCCGTATCGAATAACTGTCCAGACACAGGGCAGGCCTCTCCGCAACCCATACGTTGCACGTAAAAAACCCATCCGACTCCAACGAATCGGATGGGTTTTTGGATGAGGCCATTTTTTATTTCACGACGGCAATAATCTTGTCTTTATCTTTATCGATTTGCTTTAACGCTTTTTGCAGTCCATCTTTTACCGCATTGCTTGCCGATCCCATTCCCAAATAGAAGGAATTGGACGCCCCGGTGGTCACATATCTTTTCACGAATACATAGTTTCCTTTTTTTGCATCCCAGACCCTGAAGTCCGTCGTGACGTTCGTTTTCTGTCCGGCACTCAAGAAACCGACGGAAACCGTCGGCACCGTATTCGTAACCCGGAAATACATGATATAGTCAGCGCCTAATTCTTTGCTTAATTTTCCCAAATCATCCTTCGTGATGGCAAGATCCCTGGCCTGCGTGCCCGTAACCATCTCGTCGGAATTGACGGCAGCGCCCTTTTCTTCCCGATAAATTTGGACGATGGCATCCGAATCTTCAATCGGGACCAGCACGTGTTTTTCCCCATTTTTCAATGCCTGTTTCTGGGAAAAAGTCATCTTTTTCTGGTCTTCCTCCGAAGGGAAAAACCAACTTTTTAGAGTGCTGTCAATTTTAGCGTAGACTTTTCCCGGTTCCGCAAACATTCCGGAGCCTGTATCAACAATCGTATTGATTTGCGCAGCTTCTGCACTGGCAGTAAAGAGATTGGCAGCCAAAAGAATCCCCAGGCATTTTACAATCAATGTTTTCTTCATAGTAACCCCCTATTTTATCAAAATAATCCCTCGCTTAGTGTAGCAAATTTTGGAGGTCCTATCAAGTTCTCTCAAAATTACCAGATACGGGCGTAAGGCTTCCCATTTTAGCCATGGGGAGCGGGTCAAGAGGGCCTATCCTCCTTGTTTGCAGAAGCCTGCGTCCTGCCGTTCCCTGACTTTTCCTGTCCCGTGCCATTGACCAGGGTCGCCCAATCGCGCAGAGAAGCGGCCACATCGCGGGCATAGACAGCCGGCGTCCGGGTCCCCGCGTCCTGCCGGGACACCGTCAGGAGCGCCAGGTCCTCGTAATAGAGGACCGCCTGGTCTCCCTGGTCCTGGACGATGAACCTTGCCGGATCCACGGGGCCTCGTCGTTTGACCTGGTACAAGGCGCCAGCCAGCAGGTCCGCCCGGTACGCCGGCGTGTTGTTGCCGGCGCTTTCGCGGAAGGTAAAGCGCCACCGTTTGCCGCCTGCCGTTTCCACAACATCAGCCGTGCCGTCGTCGCGCGGGACCGGTTGGGGCGTCACGGACAGTTTCGCCAGCAGCTTGTTCATGCCGCGGATGCGCTCCTCCGGGTCGGGGTGGCTGTCAAAAAGGCCCCAGCCGGGATTGCCGTATTCGGCGGCGAGCTGCTGCAGCTTGTGCATCGTAATCAGGATGCCGTAGGGGCTGTAACCGGCCTTGAGGGCATAGTCGAAACCGCACCGGTCGGCCTGGCTTTCGTCGGCCCGGCTGTAGCCGGCGGCGAGGGCGTCCGTCACGACCATGCCGGCCATCATGACGTCGCCGCTGCCCGTGGCGACCCCGGCCAGGACCGCCGCCAGCTGGGTCCACATGTTCTTTTCCATCTGGCGCACCGTATGGCGCTTCACGACGTGCCCGATTTCGTGGCCCAGGACGCCGGCGAGCTCCGCGTCGTCGGGCATGTAGTCCAGGAGGCCGCGAAACACGTAGATATACCCGCCCGGACAGGCCAGGGCATTCACGTCGGGCGAGTTGAGGATCTTAAATTGGAAAGGCTGGTCCTTCCGCTCGCTTTGGGCGACAAGACTCCGGCCGATGCGTTCCAGCCGGGCCTGCTGCGCCGGATCCTGCCAGACGCCGTATTGCTGTTCCAACTGGCGCGCCGCCGCCTGTCCCATTTCCTGTTCCTGCTTCGCGCTGACAAGAGCCGCTTCGGCCTGCCGCGGTGCCAGGACGACACCGGCTGTCACGACACCCGTCACGACACCCGCCGCCATGCCGGTTCCCGCCGCGCCGGCCGGCCCCCACAAAAGGGACCCGGCGCACAAGGCGGCCAGACAGCCCTGCCGCAGGCGGGCCCCCAGACGGGCTGCCAGCCCCAGGCCCATCGTGCAGGGCAGCTTCCAGGCCGCCGGACCCTTCCGGCCGCCGGCACGGCCCCTTTCCTCTCCGTATGCCATCAGATCGCACCTTTCTCCCGGAACATGGCCAAATCCGCTTCCGTATATCCCAAATCCCGCAGGATGTCCTCCGTATGCTCCCCGACCGCCGGCGCCCGGAAACGGATCTGCCCCGGCGTGCCGGACAGGCGGATGGCGGGTTTCATGTACGTGACCTCGCCCAGGTCCTCGCGGCGTGTCTCGAGCATCCCCGACTGGGCCGTCAGGTCCGAATCGAGGGCCTCGTCCAGGCTGCATACCGGCGTGACACAGCCATCCCCGCCGCCAGTAAGGGCCACCCATTCGTCGCGGGTCCTGGTGGCGATCACCGCCTTCAGTTTCGCCGTAATTTCCTGTTCCCGCGCGAAATCGTACTGCCGGTCCTTCAGCTCCGGCAGCCCTGCGGCATCGCAGAAGCGGCCCCAAAACTTCGGCTCGATAGTGCCAAGGCTCACGTAGCGGCCGTCCTTCGCGCGGTACACGTCGTAATAATGGGCCCGGCGGCCGAACGGCACATCGCCGGTGACCCGGCAGCCCAGGACCGACGCGGCCGACACGATCTGCATGCTCAGGGCCGTGTTGTACAAGCTGATGTCCAGGCGCTGACCCTGCCCGGTCCGCTCCCGCGCCAGCAAGGCCAGGGAAATGGCCGTCACGGCGTTCAGCCCCGCCCCGATGGCCGATACCTGCACTTCGCTCACAGCCGGCTGCCCCCCGTCCGTGAGAAAATCCAGCCCCGCCAGGCCGACGATGTTCAAATCATGGGCCGGTTTGTGGCAGTACTTGCCCGTCTGGCCGAAGCCCGTAATGGAGCAGTAAATAAGGCGCGGATTCCATGCGCGCACGGTCTCCCACCCCAGACCCAGACTCTCCAGGTACCCCGGCCGAAAGCCTTCGAGGAACACATCGGCCTCCTCCAGCAGCCGCCGCAGGACGGCCCGCCCCTCCGGGGTCTTCAGCTGCAGCGTCAGGCCCCGCTTATTGCGGTTCAAGGCCAGGTTCCAGCTGCTCTGTCCCGGCGCCAGCTGCGGGGCAAAGGCCCGATTCGGGTCCCCGCCGGGCCGCTCGACCTTCACCACGTCGGCGCCGAAATCGGCCAGCACCATGCCGCAGTACTGCCCGGGCAGCCACTGGGAAAAATCAATCACTTTCACACCTTGCAATGCCTGTTCCATCTGTTGTCCTTCCTCCTTAGCGGGAATCCCGTCCACGCCGCTTGTCCCTTCTATTATACAGGATTTACGGCGGGGAATTGTGTCTTTTTCACGGACTTGCCAGCAGGGCCGGCATCCTTTACAATAGGAGGCAGCGGACCACGGTCCGGAAAGGAGTCCTTATGAATTTCGGGTGGATGGGCCTCAGCTTCGGCCAAATCGTCAATTTACTGCTATATCTCCTGTCAGGCATCCTGTTCGGCCTGTTCAGCTCGCGGCAGAGTATCTTTTGCGTGCGGCGCATCCGCGCCGTCTACGGAGAAAGCGGCTTCGGCTTCCGCTTCCTGACGCGCATTCCCTTCAGCGTCCTGTTCCTGGTCTGCGCCTTTGCCCTCTTTCCGGGATGGTTCGCCACGCGCACCGTCGCCGGCGCCACGGCCTACCTGGCCGTCCTGCTCTACTTTTTCAGCAAAGGCTGGCCCAACACGCGTCCCTGAGGCGCGAACCACGACGGCCGCCACGGCAGCACGCCAAAACACCCCATGGCTTCCCGCTTCGGGAGGCCATGGGGTTTTCTTTGAGTTCAGGGGCAGGCGGAAAGGAATGCCTGACTGTTCCCCCTCTTGCGGCAGGTCAGCCTGCCCCCAAAAGAGAGGTCACGAGGACCATATAGGTGGGAATGACAATAATGCCAGCCAAGACAGTAACAAGGCTCAACGTAGCCGCATAGGAAGATGAAAGAAACATATAACGGTCGTCTGGGAGTTTCCCAAGAATATTGTCCTCATAGATGCGGCAGATCAGTGTTTCCAGTTCGTCCAGACGGCGGCAGTCGTCCTCGACAGTCTGCTTCAGTTTCAGGATATCTGCTGTGCTTTGCTTCTCCTGAGCCTGCCTGACCGTTTGGATAAAGGCTTCACGATCGAGTCCGGAATACTCCGCAATTGATCTGAGCAGCTCCGTAATGAGCTGGATCACATTCTTCTCGCTGACCCTGTGCTGTGTCTTGCACAGCTCTCCGACAGGCACCTTGCTGTAAGCGGAGCAGGTGTATTGGGCCTCACGCTTTCCGTTATAGGTTCTGTGGACGTACATCTTCGCGCCGCAGTCAGCGCAGTACATTAGACCTGTCAGCAGATGGATCTCGCCCCATCCGTCAGGATATCTGCGGACAGTACTACGGATCCTTGATCTTTGCTGTCTGATGTAGGCCTTGACCGAACCTTGCCATATGGACTCCGGGGATCTCCACCTTATCATGCTCCAAAACCTGTGCGATCTGGTATGGTCCATATCCTTCGATGGTCAGCCTGAAGATCCTGCGGACCACTTCGGCAGCTTCCTCGTCCACGATCCAGTGGTTACCGTCATGCTCATCCTTGAGATAACCATAGGGGCAGGTACTGGCAACGTGTTTGCCGGAGTTGCCCTTGGCCTTAAATACGGACTTGATCTTCTTGGACGTGTCCCTCGCGTACCACTCGTTCATGATATTACGGAACGGAGTGAAGTCATCGTCACCCTTGAAAGTGTCCACGCCGTCATTGATAGCAATCAGACGGACCCCTTTCTGCCTGAGCATCTCCATGACCTGACCGACCTTCAGATAATCACGGCCCATACGGCTCATGTCCTTAATGCAAATTGTTCCGACGTTTCCTTTGTTGACCTCATCCATCATGGCCATAAAGCCCGGACGGTCGAAGCGGGTGCCGGAGATCCCATCGTCTGTGAAATGCACTGGACTCGGCAGGTCGTGTGCCTTTGCATAGTCCATAAGCATCTTTTTCTGATTGCTGATACTGTTTGATTCGCCCTGCAGTTCGTCGTCGCGGGACAGACGTTCGTACAGAGCAGTGATGTTGCCTTTCTGCATAGCAACGTC
The DNA here is from genome assembly GCA_900314855.1 of uncultured Selenomonadales bacterium. Lineage (GTDB taxonomy): Bacteria > Bacillota > Negativicutes > Acidaminococcales > Acidaminococcaceae > Succiniclasticum. Next base: position 51,926 of record OMWZ01000004.1, on the reverse strand, counting down.
CTCCTTTCTCGAGTATGTAAAAACCTCTAAGAACGGCTTCAACACGGACTTTGTTGTCTCTTGTGTTAAAACTACTCTTAGAGGTTATTACACCGCGTGCCACCTTTTCCACCTTGATATCGCAAGTCTGGGCGAAGGGATTGGTTTTGCAGGAATCCATGATGAATCGTTCAATTTCGTGTTTGTCTGTAAGCGCCATAAGTATCCTCCCCGAAAACAGCAGCGAGACCTTTGCGCAAAATTTTAACATAAATATTTCACAGGCACAAGATTGCAGGCTAAAAAACACGAGCTGTCAGCAACTCCTCAAAAGATGCCAATTTTTGAAAGCACGGGAATCCGGAAAAAGGCCCGGACGAAACAAAAAGCCGCGTGGCACGGCCACGCGGCTATTCCGTTGGGGGCCCCGAAACATCCCCGCCGTCAACGGATCAAGTCATATTCCCGCGTGCCCAGGCCAATCTTTTCCGCATGGGCCAGGCAAGTCTTCCAGTCCGATTCGGGCGTCGTCAAGTGGAAATAATCCTGGCCCTTCGCTCCTTCCGGATCCTTGGCGATGTTCCTGGCCAGCTGGCCGTTCGGCAGGGGTTCCGCCGCGTTGACCAAATCGGCGCAGGCCTGGTCCAGGGCAACCATGTCCGTGGAGCAGAGCATGCCGATGTCCGGCACGATGGGCACGTCGTTTTCGGCATGGCAGTCGCAGTTCGGCGACACATCGACAATCAGGCTGATGTGGAACTGGGGCTTGCCATGGACAATGGCGGCGGCGTATTCGGCCATCTTCTTGTTGAAGACGCTGGCGGCCTGCCATTCGATGGGGGCAATGGCGTCCGTCGGACACAAGGCCAGGCAGCGTCCACAGCCGACACATTTCCCGGGGTCGATAGAGCTCTTCCGGTCCGTCAGGGACGGGGCCCCGTGGGCGCAGATATTCACGCACCGGCCGCAGCCGACGCACTTGGCCTGGTCCACCTGGACTTTGCCATCGCTGTGCTGCTCCATCTTGCCGGCCCGGCTGCCGCCGCCCATGCCCACGTTTTTGATCGCGCCGCCGAAGCCCGCCATCTCGTGTCCCTTGAAATGGGTCAGGGAAAGGACGACATCCGCGTCCGCCAGGGCCTTGCCGACTTTCGCTTCCCGGACAAACTCGCCGTTCGGCACGGGCAGGAGCTCCTCGTCCGTCCCCTTCAGGCCGTCGGCAATAATGGTCTGGCAGCCCGTGCAGAGCGGGTTGAAGCCATTTTCATAGGCCGTATCCAAATGCTCCAAGGCATTCTTCCGGCTGCCGACGTACAAGGTATTGCAATCCGTCAGAAAAGGCTTGCCGCCGCGTTCCTTCACGTAATCCGCCACGGCTTTCGCGTAGTTGGGCCGCAAAAAAGCCAGGTTTCCTTTTTCACCGAAATGCATCTTGATCGCCACAAACTTGTCCTTCAGGTCCAACTCCTCAAAGCCGGCCTTCTTCATCAGCTTGCGCAGCTTCACGGGCAGCGGGTCACCGCCATAGGGCATGTGGAAATCCGCAAAATACACCTTCGCCTTCGTCCTCATATTCTCTCCTCCTTTACCGCCAGGTCACAGCAGGCCCGGCAGATACAAATCCGCTGTGTCGATAGCGGGACTCCCCAGATGGCGGGACGGGACAAAGCCGCCGTGGCAGTCGCTGCCGCCGGAGATGTACAGCCCCTTCTGCCGGCAATAGGCCACGAGGAACCGCGTGTCCTCCCCGGAATGGCCCGAGTGATAACACTCCAGGCCGTCCAGGGGCTCCGCCTGCAGGCCCGGCAGGTACGCCGCCATGCCGGCGCCGTGGAAGGTGCTCGCCAGATGGGCGCACAAGGCCGCCCCGCCGGCGCCGTGGATGACACGGATGACCTCCGTCACGGAAGGGAAATCGGGGAAGCCCAGATCGTTCTCCGCCGTGAAAACGCGTTGGAAAAAGTCCCCCACCCCGGCGCAGAGGCCCTTGTCCTCCAGGTACGCCAGGGCCCGCCAGCCCCCGCGGTGCCGGTCGTAATCATACGTAGCGAATTCCGGCACGGATACATCCCAGCCCCGTTCCGCCAGGTGCCGGACGCTGTCCTCGTCTTTTTGTTCCAACAGGCGCTGGTTGTGGCGGCACAGGTCCTGCAGGGCCTTGTCGTCCGGATCGATTCCGTAGCCAAGGATATGGAAATTGTGTCCGTCCTTCGTGGCATTAAGTTCCACGCCAGGCAGAAAGCGCAGTCCCGCTTCCCGGGCCAGCCGCGCCGCTTCCGCCAGGTTGGCCGTGCTGTCGTGGTCCGTCACGGCGAAGGCGCCGATGCCCGCCGCCTGCAAATGGTCCAGCAGTTCTGCCGGATCCCACGTGCCGTCCGATGCCGTCGTATGAATATGGAAATCCGCCCGCACCGTCCTCGTTCCTCCTGTCGCTTGGTTTTCCCGTTTTGTTTCCCGTGAAACACAGGGAACCTGTCCCTGTATTCGCCTTATTATACTATACTTTCCGCCGGGCCGTCACAAAAAAACGCCTCCGGGCATACCTGTTTCCGATACACAGGCATACCCGCAAGGCATGGAAAACGACCCAGAAGGGATGGCCTCAAAAACGCGGCCGCCGTCCCGTCCGGCGCGTGGGGGTCTCAGCGCGCGCCGCGGGCCAGCCGCAGCGCGAGACACAGCAGGAAACAGGCCACGCCGGTCAGGACGATGGTCCCGCCCGGCGCCAGGTTGGCGTAATACGACAAAAACATGCCCGCCGCCACGGAAAAGAGGCCGAAGCAGACCGCGCCCAGGAGGGTACCGGAAAAGCTCCGCGCCACGAGGAGGGAGCACGCCACGGGAACGACCATCATGGCAGCCACGAGAAGGATGCCCACAATGCGCATGGACAGGGCCACCGTGAGGGCCGTCAGGACGCTGAGCCACAGGTTCAGGGACACCGTCGGCAGGCCCGCCACCCGGGCCGACACTTCGTCGAAGGCCAGGTATTGCAAAGGCCGGTAGAGCAGCGCCACAAACGCGATGACAAACAGGCCCAGGGCCCCGACGATATACAAATCCAGCGTGGAAATGGTCATCAGGCTGCCGAAGAGTACACTGGACAGGCTCACGCCGCCGCCGCGGTTCAAACTGGTGAACACGACGGCCAGGCCCATGCCGGCGTAAAAGAAGAGGGCCAGGATCAGATCGGAGTAATCCCGCATTTTCGCGCGCACCTTTTCAATCAGCAGCGCGCCGAGGACCGTCGCCGCCGCCGCGGACAGGACCGGCTGAAAGCCCAGCAGGGCCCCGCCGGCCACGCCGGCAAAGGCAATATGCCCCAGGCCGTCCCCAATCATGGATTGGTGACGCAGGACAAGGAAGCAGCCGATGACAGGACAGAGGACGGCCATGAAAAAGCCCGCGAGCCAGGCCCGCTGCATAAAATCCAACCAAAAGATTTCCATGGGTCCCTCCTCATCCCATCCGGCTGCCGCCGAAGAAATAGCCGTGCTTGTGACGATGGTGCAGGCCTTCGCGAATGGGACCGAAAAAGCACAGCCCGCCATCATCCAGGCAAATCGCCGTCTTGGCATACCGGGCGGCCATTTCCAGGTCGTGGGACACCATGACGATAGTCTTTCCCCTGCCGTTCAGGTCCGCCAGCATCCGGTAAAGGGCTTCCTTGGCGTCGGCGTCGATGCCCGTGGCCGGTTCGTCCAGCAGCAGCAGCTCCGGATCGTTGACCATGGCCCGCGCCAAAAAGACGCGCTGCTGCTGTCCGCCGGACAGTTCGCCGACCTTGCGGTGCCGCAAGTCCCGCAGCTCGAACCGCGCCAGCGTCGCCTCCACGGCCTCCCGGTCCTGCCGGTCAAAGCGGTGGAACAAGCCCCGCCCGTCCCACCGGCCCAGCTGCACCACCTCTTCGACGCTGATGGGGAAACTCCGCTGCCGCCTCGCCGGATTCTGCGGCACATAGCCCAGGCGTCCCCAGTCCCGGAAATGGGAAACCTCCGTGCCGTACAGGAAGACCTTGCCTTCCGTCGGCGCCAGGATCCGGGCCACCATCCGCAGAAGCGTGCTCTTGCCGACGCCGTTGGCCCCGATGACGGCGGCGAAATCCCCTGCCGGGACGGTCAGGGACAGATGCCGGAAAATCCATCCGTCCCCATAGTTGAATCCCAAATTTTCCAATCTAATCGTATCCAAATGCAAAACCTCTATTCATTCAGGGCCGTTTTCAGGGAGCGGATGTTCCGGGCCATGACGGTCACGAAATCTTCGCCCCGGGCCCGCTCTTCTTTCGTCAATCCTTCCAGGGGATTGAGAACATAGGTCTGGGCGCCCGTACTCTTCGCCAGGGTTTCCGCCACTTTCGGGCTGACCAGGGTCTCAAAGGCCACGTACCGGATGCCGCGTTCCTGCATGAGGTGGACCAGGCGGGCCATCTCGGCCGGCGCCGGTTCCGCTTCCGGGTTGATGCCCATGACGGGAATCTGCGTCAGCCCGTAATCCCGGGCCACATACCCGAAGGCGGCATGGGTGGTGACAAATTCCTTGCGTTTGGCCGTGGCCGCCACGCGGGACAATTCCTGGTCCAGATCGCCCAGCTTTTTCAGATACGCCGCGCCATTGCGTTCATAATCGGCCTGGTGGGCCGGGTCGAGGCGGATCAGCTCGTCGCGGATCACCTGGACTTCCCGCATGGCCTGGCGGGGGCTGTTCCACACATGGGGATCGCCGTCCTGGATCAGGCCGCGGCCGGCTTCCAGGGCGTTCACCTTCCCCTTGCCGATGGATGCCAGCGCCTGCGGCACCCACCCTTCGACGCCCCCATTGTACAGGAACAGGCGGGAAGCGGCCATGGTTCCCAGATCACTGGCCTTAGGCTCCCAGTCGTGGGGTTCCGTCCCATCCGGCACCAGCGTCGTCACCTGGACGTGGTCCCCGCCGACCTGGCGGACGAACTCCGCCATGGGGTAAAACGTGGCCGCCACCGGCAGCCGTTCCGGGTCGGCCTTTTTCTCGGCCGCGGACGGGCCGCAGCCCGCCGTCAGCAGCAGCGCCAGCGCCGTCAGGACGAGCCACAGGGAAACAGCGCGATGTCCCCGGAAAGGGGAAACAGAAAACAGCATAGGACCTCCTTTGTCAATCCCCGGCTCCCGCGCGGGCCCGGCCCCGCGTCCCAACGGCAGGGTCTCCGGACAGCCACGCATGAGCATTTGCTTGAGTGTACACATCTTGCAAAGACACAAACTGGGTGTCCGTACCTACCCGTACGGACACCCAGTTCAAACGCGTTTCCAACCACAGAATCCGGAATCCTCCCGAATCCTTTCATCTCTATTATAGCACGGGTGTCAACTATCCCCCCGGCGCGCCCGGTCAGCGCTGCCGGTCCGTCCCATCCGTCCCGTCCTCCCCGCCGTTCCAGGGAAGTTCCGCGAAGGCGCTGCCCTGATGCTCCAGAAGGATTTCCCGGCGGAACGTGTCCGTCAGCCAGGCTTCGGCCTCCGCCGCCCGGCTTTCGGGAAAGGACAGGGCAATGACGACGCGGTCCCTGTAGTCCACCCCGGACACGGGAAAACGGTCCTGCCCGTACAGGACATGCAGCCATTTGCCGGCTTCGTCGGGGCCGCAAGTCACCGTGTACGTGCCGACAGCGACCTTTTGCACGATTCCCGCCGCGGCCACAGCCTGCGCCACGCTGCCGCCGTAAGCCCGCGCGAGCCCGCCGGCGCCGAGCTTGATCCCGCCAAAATACCGCGTGACCACGGCGGCCACGCCGGTCAGCCCCTGTTTGCGCAAAACGTTCAGCATGGGGATTCCCGCCGTCCCCGACGGTTCCCCGTCGTCACTGGACCGCTGGACCGTCTCGTCAATGACATAGGCGCTGCAATGATGGGTAGCATCCCAAAATTCTTTTTTGACAGCCCGCAGGAACGCCTGGGCTTCCTCCTCCGTCGCGACCTTCTTCAGGCTGCACAGGAAGCGGCTCTTCTGGATCACCTGTTCCACACGGATGTCTTTCGCAATCGTCAAAATCATGGTACCTCTGCCTCGCATGTCGTGATAGCCTCATTATACCACAGGCACGGCGGCAGCGGGAATTTCCCCTTACAAACGGGACGCTCGGATTGCAGCTCCCCCGAATCGGCTATTTCCCGGGAAATGCAACAGATGTAACAATCCGGCGGGGAAAATTTTCCAAAGCCACGCCTTTTGCCACTTTTTTCCAAGAAAGCATTGAAAGGACGAGAACAATTCATTATACTGAATGGCAACCCCGTCTAAAAGATGTATCCGCGGGACAACCTGACAGGATACCGCCGGGGGAAAAACTTCAGGGATTTTAAAAGGAAAGAGGTAGTTACAAATGAAAAAGTTTTGCGCACTCGTCGGTAAGTATTTCGGCGTCCTCGCCATCGTCTTCCTGATCTTGGGATTGACGACCCCCGATTCATGGAAATGGGTCGTCGGCAAAGTGGCCGGCGTTTCCGTCCTGTCCACGCTGCTCGGCGTCGTCATGTTCGGCATGGGCACCACGCTGGACCTGAAGGATTTCGGGCTCATCCTGAAGCGTCCCTTCGACGTCTTCCTCGGCGCGGTCGCCCAGTATTTCGTTATGCCGTTCCTGGCCTACGTGCTGGCTACGGTCTTCGGCCTGGGTCCGGCCCTGACGGCGGGCGTGGTCCTGGTCGGCACCTGCCCCGGCGGCACGTCGTCCAACGTCATCACCTACATGAGCCGCGGCGATGTGGCCCTGTCCGTCACCATGACCATGGTCTCGACGGTCCTGTCCCCCTTCCTGACGCCGCTCATCACGTACTGGATCATTGGCCAGCAGATCAACTTCAGCCCCGTCGGCATGTTCTTCTCCATCATCCAGATCGTCATCGTCCCGATTGCCCTGGGCCTGGCCGTCAAGAAATTCCTGCCTAAGCTGGCGGAAACCGCGGAAGATTACCTGCCGGCCGTTTCCTCCCTTGCCATTTCGCTGATCATCGCCGGCGTCATCGCCGTTTCCCGCAACGCCATCCTGGCGGCTTCGTCCATCATCATCCTGGTCGTCATCCTGCACAACTGCCTGGGCTACGCCCTGGGCTTCGCCATCGCCCACGTCGCCGGCCTGACCTGGAAGAAGGCCGTGGCCCTCTCCATCGAAGTGGGCATGCAGAACTCGGGCCTCGCCGTCGGCCTGGCCAAGGCGCATTTCGCCTCCATGCCGCTGGCCGCCGCTCCCGGCGCGGTCTTCAGCGCCTGGCACAACATTTCCGGCGCCGTCCTGGCCTGGCTGTATCAGAATGTGCTGAATCCGAAATTCGATCCGGATTACGCCGCGGAACAGGCCGCCCTGGAAAAACGTCTGGCCGAGGAAGACTGATTCCGAATCCCGATCCGTCCGCCCTTCGCGGGCGGATTTTTTTGTGCCGCCCGGCCAAATTTCAAAGACCTGGCTTGCATTCCCGCCCCGTCTGTGCTACCATACAACCGTACGCAGCGTACAGGACGGAAGGCATCCCCGCACAGGGAGCTTTACCGGCGGCGGCGGATCTGGATCCGCGCTTCCTGATTCCCTGCGAAAAAGTCATACCATCGCTTGGATCTGTAATGACCGGGACGAGACGCACAGGCAAGAACACACAGGCGCATCCGTTCGGGGGTGCGCCTTTTTTCGCCTCCTGCCCTGTTCCCCGGCAAAGCGACAGAAGGAGGATTTTTCCATGAAACAGCTTTGCTCCCTGATCAGTAAGTACTTCGGCGTCGTCATCATCTTGTTCTTTTTGGGCGGCATGCTCTGTCCGCCGGCCTTCACGTGGGTGCTGGGAAAGTTCCTGGGCTTTTCCCTGCTGAGCTTTATGCTCGGCGTCATTATGTTCGGCATGGGTACGACCATGGAACTCAAGGATTTCGTCCTGATCCTGCAGCGCCCGCGCGACGTCTTCCTCGGCGCGGTGGCCCAATTCGCCGTCATGCCGTTCCTCGCCTACGTGCTCTGCCATGCCTTTGACTTGGGACCGGCCCTGACGGCCGGCGTGGTCCTGGTCGGCACCTGCCCCGGCGGCACGGCGTCCAACGTCATTACCTTTATCAGCAAAGGCGACCTGGCCCTGTCGGTCACCATGACGACGGTCTCCACGCTTCTGTCGCCGATCCTGACGCCCTTTTTGACCTGGGTCCTCATCGGCCAGCGCATCCAGTTCAGCCCCGTGGCCATGTTCTGGTCCATCGTCCAAATCGTCATCATTCCCATCGGCCTCGGCGTGGCCCTGCGCCACTATTGCCCGCGCTTCTGCGAGGCCGCCAAGGCGTATCTGCCGGTCCTGTCGTGCCTGTGCATCTCCCTGCTCGTCGCCGGCCTGGCCGGCGCCAGCCGGGGCGCCATCCTGGCTTCTTCCGCCACGATCCTTCTCGTGGTCATCCTGCACAACGGCCTGGGCTGCGCCTTCGGCTTCCTGATTGGCCGCGCTTCCGGCATGCCCTGGAAGAAATGCGTCGCCTTGTGCATCGAAGTGGGCATGCAGAACTCGGGCCTCGCCGCCGGCCTGGCGAAGGCCCATTTCCCGGGGTTGCCGGCGGCCACCGTGCCCGGCGCCATCTTCAGCTGCTGGCACAACATTTCGGGCAGTATCCTGGCGTGGCTTTTCGTCAATTACCTGAACCCGCGCTTCGACCCGGAAACGCAGGACGAAACCCTGCCCCAGACCGTGGCGGTCCATCCGGCAGACTAAAAGACGCGCGGACGCGCGTGGTCATTCCCGGGCAGTTCTTCGCCCTTTTCCGGCAGGACCGGTCCTCCGAACAGGACCGGCCCTGTTTTTTTGTGCCTGCGGCCGTGGGCGGCGTTCCCCGTTTCTCCTTGACCTCCACCGGGACCAGACTTTTTTCGCATGGGCAAAAAAGTCCTCTGCCAGGGGGCCGTTTTCCTTGCGGGAATCCTACAGGCCGCGACCTTCTTTGGCGAGAGCCTCGCCGACATGGTATAATAAAAGTTACAGCATTGCATCCGGCCCCGTCGGACCGGGCACCGGATTGGGAAGGGGATGTTACCATGCAGCCTAAGGATTCAAAACAATCAGAGACGGTCCTGGGCCGCCTGCGCCGCAGTTTTTTCCACGCGCAGGGGGACAGGCAGACCGATTCGCGCATCCGCCAGACGTACCAGTCCTTGTTCCACTGGCACGATTTTCAGCTCAAGCTCTTTTGGGAAGGCATTGTAGTCGGCATTTTCGCCGGCCTGGTGAACAGCCTGTTCCGCTGGGGCCTGACGGAAGCGGAGACCTTGCGCCTGCGCCTGTACGACTTTTTGATCGGCAGGCCTGCCCCATATGTGGCGGCGTGGTTCGCCTGCCTCTGCGTCCTGGCCTATCTGCTGTATCGCCTGACCAAACACGAGCCTATGGCCGGCGGTTCGGGCATTCCCCAGGTCAAGGGCGTCATCCTCGGCCTCATGCGGTTCAACTGGTTTCGCATCCTCTACGTCAAACTCACGGCAGGGATCCTCGGCCTCGGCGCCGGCCTGTCCCTGGGACGCGAAGGCCCGTCCATCCAGCTCGGCGCCGTGACGGCCCAGGGCGTGAGCCGCTTTCTCGGCCGTTCCCGCATGGAAGAACGCTACCTGATCACGAGCGGCGCCTCGGCAGGCCTGGCGACAGCCTTCAACGCGCCCCTGGCCGGCGTGATTTTCTCCCTGGAGGAAATCCACCGCAACTTCTCCGCCGTGGTCCTGCTGCCGGCCATGACAGCGGCCCTCACGGCGACGTTTATTTCCCGCCTGATCTTCGGCCGGGCTCCCATCTTCAGCTTTTACGGCCTGCCGCCCATGCCTCTGGATCACCACATGGCCTATGCCTTTCTCACCGCCGTGATCGCGGGCCTGGCCGGCGTGTGCTTCAACAAAGGGCTGCTGAACGTCCAGCGCTTTTATGGTCTGAAGATTTTCGGCGGCAGCCTCTACCGGAAAATCCTCTTTTCCCTCCTCTGCGCCGGCGTCCTGGGTTTTGTCCTGCCCGATGTCCTCGGCGGCGGCAATCTGCTCGTGAACCGCCTCGCCGGGACGACCTTCCCCCTGGACCTGCTGCTGCTCCTCCTCGCCGGCAAGTTCGCCTTCACCCTGATCAGCTACGGCACCGGCGTGCCCGGCGGCTTCTTTCTGCCCATGCTCGTCCTCGGCGCCCTGACGGGCAGCGTCTGCGCCCATTTTCTCGTCGCCCTGGGCTGGATCGCGGCGCCCCACACGGCCAATGTCATCGTCATCGCCATGGCGGCCTTCTTCGCCGCCTCGGTCCGCTCGCCCATTACGGGCACGGTCCTGATCTGCGAAATGACCGGCAGTTTCTCCCACCTCATGACCCTGGCCATGGCCTCGGCCCTGGCCTACGTCGTCGCCGAATTCCTGGGCAGCCAGCCCATCTACGAAGCCCTACTCCTGCGCCAGCTCAAGAACCGCAAGGAAGAGCCCGCCGAAGAAACCCTGGACAGCCGTACCATCATCGAAGTCCCCGTGGGCAGCGGCAGCCAGCTGGAGAACCGCCGCATCAGCGAAGTCGCCTGGCCGCCCCACGTCCTCCTTGTCGACGTCAAGCGCGGCGACCGGCAGATTATTCCCGACGGCAGCCTGCTCCTGCGTCCCGGCGATTACCTGTACATTTTGGCCGACGCCCGGAGCGTCCCGGCGCTCCTGACCCTGGGCGGGGAACTCCAATCCCCCCGGGAACCGCGGCACCGGCGGTAAGGCGCCATGTCCCGGGCTCGCGCGCCGCAACCCGTTTTCCCCCCATCCTTCTACGCAAAAAGACCTTGCCCCCTCGGGGACAAGGTCTTTTTTTCGCCCGGAAACGCAGTCCGGCAGCGGGGTCCTTCCCTGTTGCTCAGTATTCTTTCAATTTCGGGAAAGCGTCCGTAAAGTCGAAGGTAGCAAAATAATCCTTCGGCGTTTCGGCCCGGCGGATCTGCTGGACACGACCGTCTTCGCGGAGCAGCAGTTCGGCGCTGCGCAGTTTGCCGTTGTAGTTGTAGCCCATGGAAAAGCCGTGGGCGCCGGCGTCGTGGATGAACAGGTAGTCGCCCTTGTCGATCCGCGGGAGCATGCGGTCAATGGCGAATTTGTCACTGTTTTCGCACAGGCCGCCGACAATATCATATTGGCGGGTACAGGGGACATCTTCCTTGCCCAGGACCGTAATGTGATGATACGCGCCGTACATGCAGGGCCGCATCAGGTTGGCCGCGCAGGCGTCGACGCCGATATATTCCTTGTAGATGTGTTTCTCGTGGATAGCCTTGGTCACGAGAGCGCCGTAAGGGGCGAGCATGAAACGGCCCATTTCCGTAAAGATGGCCACCTCGCCCATGCCCGCGGGGACCAGGATGTCCTCGTAGGCTTTGCGGACGCCTTCGCCGATGGCGAGGATGTCGTTATCCTTCTGTTCCGGTCGATAGGCGATGCCCACGCCGCCGGACAGGTTGATGAAGCGGATGTCGGCGCCCGTGGCGCTTTTTAGTTCGACCGCCAGGGTAAACAGCTGCCGCGCCAGTTCCGGGTAGTAATCGTTCGTCACGGTATTGGAGGCCAGGAAGGCATGGATGCCGAAGTGTTTCACGCCCTTTTGCGCAAGGATGCGGTACGCCTCTTCGATCTGGTCGCGGGTCATGCCGTACTTGGCATCGCCGGGATTGTCCATGATGCTGTTGGCAATGGCGAAGTGGCCGCCCGGATTGAACCGGCAGCACACGGTTTCGGGCAGGCCGCCGGCGACCTGTTCCAAAAAGTCGATATGCGTCAGGTCGTCCAGGTTGATGAGAACCCCCATCCTGGCGGCCAGGGCCATGTCCTCGACAGGCGTCTCGTTGGAGCTGAACATGATTTCGTGTTCCTGGAAGCCGACCGCATCGGACATCTCCAGCTCCGTCAAGCTCGAACAGTCGGCGCCGCAGCCCTCTTCCCGGAGAATCCGGAGCAAAAAGGGATTGGGCGTGGCCTTGACGGCGAAGTATTCCCGGAAGCCCTTGTTCCAGGCGAAAGCTTGGCGCACGAGGCGCGCCGTTTCGCGGATTCCCTTTTCGTCATACAGGTAGAAGGGCGTAGGATAGGTTTTGGCAATTTCAGCGACTGTTTCCCGTGAAACAAAGGGAACTTTTTTACTCATGGTCTTTTCTCCTTTCCAAAGTCAACGGCCCGTTTCGGAGCCCGTCAGTTGAATCAGCGTAATTTCGTTCTTAAGGGCCTCTTTGAAGAGGACCACCAGGTTTTCCTTGCCCGAATAGAGGCAGATGGGCGGATCCCCGGCCAACTCGCCCGTCAGGACGCGGGACGAGTCCGTAATGAGGCGAATCTGGTCCGTCTCATATTTTGCCCGGTAGAGGATTGCCCCCTCCAGCCCGAAGGAGCCCGCGGCGATGACGACGACCTTCAGGCCCCGGGCAAGGGCCCGTTCCAGTTCGGGACGGATGCCCCGCAGGACTTTCGGCGCCGCCGCCACGTAAATGCGGGCTTCCGCCTCGTCAATCATGTTGCGGATCTGCTGGAGGATTTTCTCTTCCCCTGCAATGGTAATGTAGCCTTCCACGGGCAGCTTTTTCGCCGGCAGATGCCGGACCAGGTCGTCCCGCAGCTGTTCCAGCTTACGGAGCCGGTTGCGGCAAAACTCCCCGATGGGGACGGCGACGTACGTCGTCGCCTTGCCCTCCATGACGTAGGCCGCGCCTTTTTCGACGAGTCCCGCCAGGGCCGTGTACGTGTTGGAGCGGGAAATTCCCGTTTCCTTCGCCGCCTCATAGCCCGTCAGCTGCTCCCGTGACAGGAGGCATACGTAGATCGTCGCTTCCTGCCCGGTCAGGCCGAAATATTTGAGTTCCTCGATCGTATCCATGGCGTCCTTCCTATCCTTTGCGTTTCCGTGGCGCCGCGCCGAGCGCTCCTGTCCGCGCCGCAGCTCTTTTTGTGTTCCTGTTTGGTACTACTATGAAGATATCATACACGGGCGTAAGGGGTTTGTCAAGGAAATTCGCGGCCCGGCGGCGCCGAACCCCGCCGGGGGACGGGCAGGATTTTTGCCACGGCGGTCCGAATACGATATAATAGAAGGATAAACCGGCGACGAAGTCGGGGAAGGAAGGGTCCCTCATGATTGATTTAACGAAACTGACGACGGAACAACGGAACGAAAATACGATGAACATCGACGTGGCGACACCGGAAGAAATCTGCCGCCTGATGAATAAAGAAGACCAGACGGTCCCGCAGACCGTGAAGAAGATTTTACCGGACATCGCGCGGGCCATTACGGTCATTGCCGGGCACCTGCGCCACGGCGGCCGTCTCTTTTACCTGGGGTCGGGCACGTCGGGACGGCTCGGCGTGCTGGACGCGGCGGAGTGCCCGCCTACGTTCAACACGAACCCGGACCTGGTGCAGGGTCTCATCGCCGGGGGTACGCCGGCCATTTTCCGCGCCCAAGAGGGGGCGGAAGACTCGGAAGAAATGGCGGCCTTCGACCTGGAGGACGCGGAACTGACGAAACTCGACGTCGTCGTTGGGATTTCGGCGTCGGGCCGCACGCCCTATGTCCTGGGCGGTCTCCAGTACGCCCAGTCCCTGGGGGCCTACACCATCGCCGTCGCGTGTACGGAAAACCCCGAAACGGCGGCCCACGCGAACCTGTCCCTGACGGCCGTGACGGGCCCGGAAATCCTGACGGGGTCCACGCGGCTCAAGGCCGGCACGGCGCAAAAGCTGATCCTGAACATGCTCTCCACGGGCACCATGATCCTCCTGGGCAAGACCTACGGCAACCTGATGGTCGACGTGCAGTGCACCAACCACAAACTGGAAGAACGGGCACGGCGTATCGTGGCGGCCGTGACGGGATGTACCCCGGACGAGGCGCAGGAATACCTCGACGCGTCCGGCGGGAATTGCAAGGCCGCCATCCTGATCCATCTGACGGGATTGTCGCGGCCCAAGGCGGAACAGCTCCTGGCGGAGAACCAGGGCTTCCTGCGCAAAGCCCTGGAAGCGTTCCGCAGCGCCGGGAAGTGAGGCGGAGGCATGGATAATCGGGAATTGGCGCGGGCCCTGCTGGAAGCGGTCGGCGCGGACAACGTGACAGACGCCGTCCACTGCATGACCCGCCTGCGAATCACGGTCCGCGCGGTCACGGCCACGAAAGAACAACTGCAGCGGCTGCCCGGCGTCAAAGGGGTCCTCTTCCCCGCGGCCGGACAAATCCACGTGGTCTTGGGGCCCGGCAAGGCGGCGGCCGTGACGGCGGCCTTCAACGAGCTGCGGCACGGGGCCGGGGCGGCGGCCCCGGCGGATTCCCCGGAGGCCCCGTCTGTCTCCCCGTCCGCCTCCCCATCGGTGGCGCAGCTTGCCCAAGGGGCGGCCCCGGGCGACGGCAAGGCCCTGCATGAGGCCATCCGGGCACGGAATCGCCGGTCTGTCTGGAAGCAGGCCCTGCAGCACATCGGCCATATTTTTCTTCCCTTGATTCCCGCCTTCATCGGCTGCGGACTCCTGGCAGGCCTGCTCTCCCTGCTCCTGCGCGCCGTCCCGTCCCTGGCCGACGCGGCGGCCGTCCAGTACCTGCGTCTGGCCGGCGGCACGGTGTACGTCGTCCTCAACACCTTCACCGGCCTTTACGCGGCGGAGGAGTTCGGCGGCACGCCGGCCCTGGGCGGTGTCCTGGCGGCCCTCCTGACCGCGCCGGGACTGGCGGACATCCGCCTCTTCGGCGAAGCCCTGATTCCCGGTCGGGGCGGCGTTTTCGCGGCCCTGGCGATCGGCTTCGCGTCGGCCACGGTGGAACGGTTCCTGCGCCGCCACGTGCCGGAATCGCTCGACCTGTTCCTGACGCCCCTGGGGACGCTCTTCGCGGTCGCCCTGGGCGCCCTCTTCGTATTCCAGCCCCTGGGCGGGTGGCTTTCCGACGCCCTGCGCGTCTTCGCCCTTACGGCGCTGGAACGGGGCGGCGCCGGCACGGGTTTCGTCCTGGGCGGCGTTTTCCTGCCCGTCGTCATGGCCGGCGTCCACCACGGCATTACGCCCATCAACCTGGACCTGCTCGCCACGACGGGCACGACGCTCCTCCTGCCCATCTGCGCCATGGCCGGCGCAGGCCAAGTCGGCGCGGCCCTGGCGGTGTACCTGAAAACACGGAACCAGCCGTTGAAGAAAACCATCCTGAGCGCCCTGCCTGTCGGCATCCTCGGCATCGGCGAGCCCTTGATCTACGGCGTGACCCTGCCCCTGGGGCGCCCCTTCCTGGCTGCCTGCTTCGGCGGCGCCTGCGGCGGGGCCTGGCAAGCCTTTGCCGCCACGGGGGCTTACGCCATCGGCATTTCGGGCCTGCCCCTGGCGGCCTCCGTCACGCGCCCCGGAGCCTACCTGGCCGGCGTGGCCATCGCCTACGGGACAGGCTTCGCGGCGGCCTGCCTGCTCGGGTTCGACGACCCGCCGGCGGAGGAAACCCCATGACGGCGCACCTCGGCTTGTCCCTCTACCCGGGGTTGGACAACAGCGAGACCGACAACCGGGCCCTTTTGCAAGAAGCCAGCCGCCTCGGCTACGGGCGGCTGTTCACGTCGCTCCAGGTTCCCGAGGCGGACCGGGATATTTTGCGCCGTCAGGCCGTGTCCCTGTTCCGGCTGGCCCGCGCCCTGGGATTTCAAATCATGGCCGATGTCTCCCCCGCCACGGCCGCCTTGTTTTCCTGGCCGGATTGGGAGCCGGCGCGCCTGCTGGACCTGGGCGTGACGACGGTGCGTTTCGACTACGGCATCGACAGCGGCACCATGGTGGCCTTCAGCCGCGTATGCCGCATCCAGTGCAACGCCTCGACCCTCCGGGAGCGGGACCTGCAGGCCCTGGCCGCCGCCGGGTGCGACCTGTCCCGTCTCGAAGGACTGCACAACTTCTATCCACATCGCTACACCGGCCTGTCCCTGGATTACGTGCGCCGCCAAAACGATCTGCTCCACCGCTACGGCGCCGCTGCCGGCCTGTTCCTGGCGGGACGGCACGGACGCCGTTCCCCGCTCCGGGAAGGCCTGCCGACCGTCGAAGCCTGGCGGGACCGGGAACCGGCAGAGGCAGCCGCGGCGGCCAGGGACGCGGGCTGCGACTTTCTCCTGCTCAGCGAGAGCCGCCCTTCGCGGCAGGAAATGGAAAACTTGGCGGCGGCATGGCAGCAAGGCCCTATCCGGGAGACACATACTGTCACCCCAGAGCCGGATGCGCCGTCCCAAGCGGGTTCCGGTATTCCCCTCGTGTGGCACGTGGAACCCTGGCCGGAAGAGGAAAAAGAAACGGCTCGCGCCGACGGCTTGCAGGACCGTTCCCCCTCCCAGCTCCTGTCCCGCCTCCTGAATCGGGTCCTGACGAACCGGCCCGATCCGGCGGCCGCCTGTATCCGCGTGGCCGAAGGACGGGATCTGTTCCGCGGCCTGGAAATCCGACCGCGTAAAACGCCCGCTGCCCCGTTTTCCGGCAGCGTCTGGCCCGTTGGCACCCTGTTGGTAGATAATCTTCTCTACGGGCGTTATCAGGGCGAAACACAGATTTTACTCCAACCGCGCCCCGCGGAGACACGGTCCACGCCCGTGGGTCGCATTGCCGAAGCCGACCGGGACCAGCTGGCGCGCCTGGGACCGGGCGCCCCGTTCCGACTGATCCGCGCGTGATTCCCCGCAACGACAAAGGACCGCGAAGAAATTTCATTTCTTCGCGGTCCTTTGTTATTTTTCCGAAACAAAAAACGGGTTGCGAAGGAACGATATCCCTATCCGTTCCTTCACAACCCTCTTTTGTCGTTCGCCGTCGCTCGCTTATTTCTTGGCGTTATCCTGTTTCTGGAGTGTCAGGACATTGACGAAGAAGTTGACGATTTTCTGCTTGCCGTTTTCCGGGGCAAAGACGACGTTGATGCGGACAACCTGGTCCGGTTTGCCGACGACCTTGCCGACATAGACCAATTCTTCCGCGCCGCCGTACTGGGCCTTTTCCACGTCGTAGTTTTTCTGGTACAGGACAAAATTGACATCGCTGATGCGGCCAATCTTTTCCTTGATCTGCTTCTGCGCTTCCACAAAGCCTTTTTCGTTGATGTTCGACGCAACGCCGGCCTGCGCCGTGGCAAAGGCCCCGTTGTTCAGCAAGGCCGCCGTAAAGGCGTCTGCCGCTTTTTCTTCTGCCGCGAAGTTCTTGCTGGCGCCGGCGGCAAAGCAGCTGGCGGAGATGGCGAGCAGGGCCATCAGGGTAATCAGGATTTTTTTCATCATCAACACCTCCCAAAAATGGTTGCTGCATTCCTATTATATCACATCTTGTTCATAAATAGGCACGGGGGGGCCGAATTTACAAATAGTTCAACAAATCGTTGGCATGGGGAAGGATAATATCGGGTTTCACGCAGCTTTGTCCTACGTCGGCCAGGGTGGCTTCGCCGGTCAGGACCAGGACCGACAGGATGCCGTTGTCCGTCCCAAAGGCGATGTCCGTGGTCAGGCGGTCCCCCACCATGGCGATTTCGTTCTTGGCGAAGCCTGTCCGCTCCTGGACGGTCTCTACCATATACCCGTAGGGCTTGCCCGTAATGACTTGGGGCTCCTTGCCCGTCGCCGTACGGATGCAGGCCAGAAAGGCCCCCGTATCGGGGATGAATTCGCCCCCTTCGATGGGACAGCGCACGTCGGGATGGGTCGCCACGTAGGGCACGCCGCGGTCGATGAGGCGGCAGGCGATGGTCAGGGTTTCGTAGGTCAGGGTTTGGTCGAAGCCGACAACGACGACGTCCGCCCCTTCTTCCAGGGTCGTCGTCAGGCGGAAGCCGGCCTGGCGGAGCAGGCCTTTCAACGCCGGCGTTCCCAGGACGAAAAGACGCGCGCCCGGCCGGATCCCGTTCAGGTAATGGACCATGGCGTCCGTCGAGATCAGGACATCCTGCTCGCGCACGGGGACGCCCATGCGGTTCATTTTGCGCACATAGTGGGCGTGGTCCTGGGAGGAATTGTTCGTCACGAGATAAAACCGCCGCCCCGCGGCCGTGAGCTTGTCAAAAAAGCCTTCCATGCCGGGGATAAGTTTCTGTCCCAGGTTGATGGTGCCGTCCATGTCGAACAAAAAGCACCGGATGGCCTGCAGCCGCCCCAGGGCGCCGCAGGGGGGAACGAGTCGCCTTGTTTCCGTCACTATGCATACCTTCCTTCCGGGAGAGATGTCCTGGCCTGCCCGGGCCGCGGCCCGTGGGCCGTCCGGGAGATTCATTTGGCGTTCAGCCAGGCTTTGATGATATCCTGCTTGTACAAGGCAGCCCAGCGCAGGTCGTCGCTGGCGATGGGGCCTTCGTCCTTCGGCGTCCGGTCGTGGGAGAGGACGTCGTCCAAAAGCGGCGTGAAGCCGTAGTCCCGCATGATGCGGGCCGCATCGGCGCTGAGCAGGTAGTCGAGAAACCGCTCCGCTTCGGCGCGATGCCGACCGCCTTTGAGGATGGCCACCGCCGTAATGAGATTTTTGTTGCCGTCCGTCACGGCCGTCGCTGTCAGGAAGCGGTGTTCCCGTTCCAGCATGCGGGCGTGACGCAGGGGCAGGACCGCGACGGCCTTGCTGCCCTGGAAGACGGCGTAGGCCGCCTTGGCGTCCGTCGGCACGTACGTCGGCTTCTGCGTCCGGAAAAGGCCGGCGTACTGCAGAGCCTTTTCCCGGCCCCGCAGCTGCCACAGCGTCGTGAACATGCCATAGGAGGCGCCGCCCGCCTCGGGCGCGGCGAGGATGGTCTCGTTGTGCAGGACAGGCTGGAGCAGCTCAATCCACGTTTCCGGGGGCCGCACATGGAGCCGCCGCGTCACCTCCGTGTTGGACAGGAGGGCGATGCGGTCGATGGACAACGGCGTCCACTGCCCTTCCCGGTCCAGGTACTGCGGCGGAATATTGGCCGCCGCCGCCGGATGATAGGGAACGAGGAGTTTCCGGTCGCCGGCCAGGTAGTATTCCTCCGCCGTACCGCCCATCCACACGTCGGCCGTACTTTCGCCGAAGGAATCCAGCCGGTCCCGCAGGCCCCGCGCGTTGAGGGGCTCGAATTCGACGACGATTCCCGTGCGGTTGGCGAAATCCTTCGTCAGGGCCTGCGACAGATTCCGGTTCATGCTGCTCGCCACGGCGACGACCCGGGGATCCCCGGAACTGCCGCTGCCGCTACTGCCGCATCCCGCCAGCCCGCAAGCCAGCAGGACCGCGCACAAGGCGCCTGCCAGGACACGCGTCGTTTTCCTTGCCATTTGCCCACTCCTCCGCTTCTCCGCACCGGGGGCCGAAAGACGCGGCCCGGCCCGGCCCGCCTGCCCCATTCCGCGAAAAGTCCGTCTCCCGAAAGCCGGAAAGACGGACCTTCTCTTTTCAGTATTGGTTATTGGGCCGGAAATGTCAACACCTTGTTGAAATCAAGGAAGACCGGGTCGCCGTCGCGGAAGTAGCCGAACTCGGCGCCCTTGACGATAACGCGGACGAAATGGTCCTTGACCTTGACGCGGTAGTCGATGCTGTCGCCCAGGTAGAAATGGTGGTCCAGGATGCCTTGGATCCGGCCCTTGTCCTTGCTCATGGCGACATTTTCCGGACGGACGGCCAGGGTAACCTTGCCGGACAGGTGGTTGTCGTTGGGGAACTGGATGTCCGTGTTCTCCAGGTAGACGTGACCGTCGCCGCGGACTTCGGCGGGGATGAAGTTGACCAGGCCGACGAAATCGGCGACCATCTGGTTGGCCGGATGGCTGTAGACATCGACCGGTTTGCCGATCTGCTGGACCTTGCCCATGCTCATGACGACGATGCGGTCCGACATGGTCATGGCCTCACTCTGGTCATGGGTGACGTAGATGACCGTAATGCCCAGTTTCTTTTGCAGGCCCGAAATTTCGAAGCGCATGCTCTCGCGCAGTTTGGCGTCCAGGTTGGACAGCGGTTCGTCCAGGAGCAGCAGGCCCGGTTCCGCCACCAGGGCCCGCGCCAGGGCGACGCGCTGCTGCTGGCCGCCGGACAATTGGTTCGGCAGGCGCTGCGCGTATTCCTGCAGGTGGACGACTTCGAGGATGTTCATGACGCGTTTCAGCCGTTCCTCCTTGGGCACCTTCTGGATTTTCAACGGGTAGGCCACGTTGTCGATGACGTTCATATGGGGCCACACGGCGTAGGACTGGAAGACCATGCCGATGCCCCGCTTTTCCGGCGCCATGAAGAAGCCCTTCGAAGCGTCGCTCACAACGGTGTCGCCGATGGCGATCATCCCTTCCGTCGGTTTCTCAAAGCCCGCAACCATCCGCAGGGTCGTGGTCTTGCCGCAGCCCGAAGGCCCCAGGAAGGAGACGAACTCGCCATCCTTCACCTCGATGTTGAAATCCCCCACAGCCGTTACTTTGCCGAATCTTTTATAGATATGTTCCAGTTTAACTCCAGACATAATGCAGTTCCCTCCGCGTTAAATACTTACTTTGCCTTTCGTGGCCTTGTTCAGGATCAGGTTGCCGACGAGCACGATGAACAGGATGATGACCGACAGGACGGACGCGTTCTGCGTGTCCGCGTAGGTCTGCAGCTCGTACAGCAATACGCCGATGGTCTTCGTGTCCGCGCCATACAACAGGTTGGACATGGTCAATTCGTAGAAGCTCGGCATAAAGATCAGGAACCAGCCGGCTACGATAGACGGGGCAATCAGCGGAATGATGATGTCTTTGCAGGTCCGGATCCAGCTGGCGCCGGAGTTCAGGGCCGCTTCTTCCAGTGAACTGTGCACCTGGCTGAGGGACGCCGCAATGGTACGGACGCTCATGGTCATGTATTTGACCAGGTAGGACACGACCAGGATCCACATGGTGGAATAGATGTTGAGTCCGTAATTCCCGGAAAACGTAATGATCAGCGCCAGGGAAATGACGATGGACGGAGTGGCGCCGCCCAGCACGACCAAAAGGTCCGGCAGGGAGCGTCCCGTAATCTTCGTCTTGACGGAAAGGTAGGCCACGAACAGGGCCAGGACCGTGCCGATGCAGGCGGCGACGACGCCGTACACGACGGACCGCCAGATGCTTTCCATGTATTGGGAGCTCGTGATGACGGGAATCCAGGCGTCGATCCCGAAGTTGCCCAGTTCCACACCCTTGGACATGCTCACGAGGAACGAGGTCATGACGATCGAGCCCAAAGGCAGGATGACGGCGATGAAGGCGTACCCGCCGACGATGAGGAGGGCCAGGGGTTTCCACTTGCCCAGTTCCACCATGTTCGGGCGCGTGCTCTTGCCGCTGATGGTCGTGTAGTCCTTATGGCTCAGCAGGTAACTCATGAAGAACAGCAGGCCGTTGGCGATGATCATCATGGAGACGGCCAGGGCCGTGGCGTTCCGGATGCCCGCCGCGTCCCCCTGATAGACGAAGGTGACGATACGGGTCGTCATGACCTCGATATTGCCCGGCATACCGACGATGGCCGGAATTCCGAAGCAGGAGGCCGCCGCGATGAACACCAGCAGGCCGCCGGCGACGATGGAAGGCATCATCAGGGGCAGCGTCACGTCCTTCAGCGTGCGCAGGGGCGACGAGCCGGAAATACGGGCCGCCTCTTCCAGGGTCGGATCCATTTTCTCCATGGCCCGGGAAATGGTGATGAAGGCGAAGGGCGAATAGAACAAAGTCAGTACCCAGGCCAGGCCGCCCATGGTATAGATATTGAAAGGCGCCTGGGAGAGCCCGAACACGGCTTTGAAGATATTGTTCAGATAGCCGACGCTGGGGTTCAGCAGCTGGACCCAGGCAATGGCGCCGACATAGGGCGGAATCATGTAGCTGGCCACGAGGATCGTGCGGAACGCCTTCTTGAACGGCAGATCCGTACGGCCTACGAGCCAGGCCATGGGAAACGTCACGAGGACGCTGGCGATCATGACGATGAAGGCCAGCTGCACCGTGTTCGTCAGCGATTTCCAGTTGACGGCTTTCCCGTATACTTCCCGATAGTTGCTGATGTCGAGGACGCCATCCACGAAGAAGCTGTCATAAATCAGCACCAGCAGCGGGAAGACGATGAAATACATTAATAATAAGACCGAGATGGCAATGACGATAAATTTACTATCCAGTCGGGGCAAAGACTTTTTCACTATAAAACTCCTTTTTCCCGGTAGTTCCGGCTGCAGATAAAGACGGGAAAATCAGGGACCGGTCTGACCGGCCCCTGATTTGGAATTAACGGGGATACGTATGAAAGGGTCATTCCATGACGATGGTACGGAACTGTTCCTTGATCTTCGCGTCTTCGTTCGCCAGTTTTTCCCAATTGATCTTGATGGCGTTCTTGTTCAGTTCCGCCAGGCTGTATTTGGCTCCGTGCGGTTTCTCCACATCCTTGCGGACGGAGTACATCCAGCCGGCCGTGACGGCCTTCTGGCCTTCGGGGCTCAGCCACCAGTCGAGGATGGCCTTGGAGCCTTCGGGGTTCTTGGTCGACTTGAAGATGCCGATGGGGCTGTTGATGATGATGCAGCCTTCCTTCGGGTAGCAGACTTCCAGCGGTTCGTGCTTCGTTTCCTGGAGTTTCAGGATGTTTTCTTCCAGAATGATGGCCGCCATGTATTCACCCGTCAGCAGCTTGTTCTGGATGGCGCTGTTGCCTTCCTCGACGCGCAGGCCGTTGGCTTTCAGTCTCTTAAAGTAATCCCAGCCCAGCTTGTCGGACAGGGCGCCCACCGCGACGTAGGCCGTACCGGACAGCATGGGATTCGGCATGGCGATCTTGCCCTTGTATTTCGGGTTCGTCAAATCCTCCCAGCTCGTCGGAATGTCTTCCTTCCGGATCTTGTCCTTGTTGTAGGCGATGATCATGTTGTTGACGCGGACAGGGCTCCAGGCAAAGTCCTTGTCGGCTTCGAGGATGACGTCCTTCATCTGCGGGGACTTGTAGTTCAGCAGCAGGTCCTTGTTCTTCAGGAAGATATAGTAGGACGGATCCGCGACCATGAGCACGTCGGCGCCGATCTTATTGGCCTTGATTTCGCCGGCGATCTTGGTCTTCACCTTTTCCGTGCCGCCCTGGAACCAGGTCACCTTCATATCCGGGAAGGCTTTTTCCACGTTCGGTTTGCACAATTTATCCAGGATATCAGGATAAATGGAAGTATAGACCATGGCCGCGCCCTTCGGACCCTTGGCGCCGGCCTTGTTGTCGGCCTTCTTGTCTCCGCCGCCGCAGCCTGCGATCAAAGCCGCGGATACGCCCAGCAACGCCATCGCGCCCAACCACGTTTTACCCTTCATTTGGAAATCACGCTCCTTTTCTCCTTATGTAGCAAACGGCTGTATCAAACGGCCGCGCCGCTCCCGTCAGGCGCCTTGCCGGACGGGGCCGCCGCTTCCCTGTGCCGGGGGAATCAGTTCCACGTCGCCGCGTACGGAGTGCATCCAGCCCTTCACGACAGCCTGCTGGCCTTCCTTGGACAGCCACCAGTCCACCAGGGCCTTGGCGCCGTCGGGATTCTTCGTCGTATTGAAAATGGCGATGGGCGAAGGAACGCAGATGATGCCGTCGCTCGGATAGACGACCTCCAGCGGTTCATGCTTCGTCTCTTTCAGTTTCAGGATATTTTCTTCCAGGATCATGGCGGCGGCGTATTCGCCCGTCAGCAGCTTGTTCTGGATGGCCGAGTTGCCTTCTTCGACGCGGATGCCGTTGGCTTTCAGCTTATCGAAGTATTCCCAGCCATACTTGTCGGCCAGGGCGCCGACGGCCACATAGGCCGTGCCGGACAGCATGGGGTTCGGCATGGCGATCTTGCCCTTCCACTTCGGATCCGTCAGGTCCTGCCAGCTCTTCGGCGGGTTCTGGACCTTATCCTTATTGTAAGCGATGATCATATTGCTGATGCGGACGGCCGTCCAGGAGCCATTCTTGTCCTTGTCGGCAATGACGTCCTTCTGGTTCTTGGAAACATAGTCGAGCAGCAGGCCCTGTTTCTTCAGCGCGAGGTAGTAGGACGGGTCGGCCACCATGAGCACGTCGGCGCCAATCTTCTTCGCCTTGATTTCGCCGGCGATCTTGGTCTTTACCTTTTCCGTGCCGCCCTGGAACCAGGTCACCTTCATGTCCGGGAAGGCTTTGGCCACGTTCGGTTTGCACATCTTGTCGATAATGTCCGGATAGATGGACGTATAGACCATGACGTCGCCCTTGACGCCGCCCTTGCCGTCGTTCGCGGCCGGCTTCTTGTCCCCGCCGCCGCAACCGGCCGCCACGATGGCGCCCATAGCCAACATCAGGGCAGCCCCTGCCAGTTTCCTGTGTTTGAACATCTTTGCCACTCTCCTTTTCTCCACCTTATGCCGCTTGTTTCGTCATTCTCCGCGCGTCGCCATCTCGTCATGGCAAACTCGCGCAAGTACTGTACTATTCGTATTTTTCGTCAAACCCCTTCCATTTCCTGCTTACAATGTAAATTAATTTGTCTCAAAATTTATCTTTTTCGTAAAGTTGTACATAATATGTCCTGCAAATCTTTATGCAATGTACAAATTACAAGTTTTGTCCTACATGGACACAAATTGTCCCGCAAGAGGTGCAAAAAAGGTCCCAGTACAGACAGGGCGCGACGCCCCTTCCCGGCCGGCCGAAAAGGGGGCGCCTCACCGGCAGAAAAAGTTCAGCTCCCACGCCGGCACGTAGGGATGTTTGCGCAAATAGACCCGGTACGCCGGCTGCAGCCGCCACAGCAGCAGGGGCAGACGGAACAGGTCGTCGTCGTGGTGGTACGCCGCCACGAGGAGCTGCGGCAGGCGGCCGTCCCCGTCGGGCACCAGGTGGTCCTTCATGCCGCGGAGCGCTTCCGCCTCGACGCCTTCCACGTCGAGCTTGGCATAGTCCACCCGCGCCAGGCCGAGCAGATGGTCCAGGGACTCGACGGCCACCTCGGTCTCTTTGGGACGGCGCCGCCGCCCTTTTCCCCCGCCCGCCAACAGGGACGACTGACGGCCGCCGCCGGCAGGGAACAGGACGCGTCCCGGGGCGGCGCCCACGGCAGCGTGGACGCAATGGAGGCGGGCCGACGTCGGGGCCGTGTCCGCCCAGGCACGCAGCTTAGCGTAGTTTTTGGGGTCCGCCTCGACGGCATAAAGGTCCCCGGGCGCAATCCCCCGCTCCGCCAACAGCGCCAGGAATTCCCGCGCCGTGTCGCCGTCGTAGGCGCCCAGGTCGGCGCAGGACGCGCCGTCGCGGAAGGAGAACAGGGCGCGCAGGTCCTCGTCCCGCCGCGTTTCGGCGTCCCACAGCCAGGACAGCCTGCCGCTGATCTTATAGTCCAGGATGTCGGCGAAGACCTGCCGGGATTTGTCGTCGGCCAAATGGTCGTACACGTACTGCAGTTCCGCCTCATGCGCCGCCAGCCAGGCCGCGTCCAGGGCGGTTTCCCCGAGAAAGAGGGGCACGTGGGGCGCGTACGTCTCCCAGGCCGCCGCCACGGAGCGGATGGTCGCCAGGACGGCGGGCCGCTCGCTGGCGAAGGCCACGAGGACAAGGGGCGCGTCGGCCGGCGCAGACCCGGAAGCGG
Organism: uncultured Selenomonadales bacterium; assembly: GCA_900314855.1. Classification (GTDB taxonomy): domain Bacteria; phylum Bacillota; class Negativicutes; order Acidaminococcales; family Acidaminococcaceae; genus Succiniclasticum. The sequence continues at coordinate 26,376 of OMWZ01000004.1, read as the reverse complement.
GTACGCCGGAGGGCCAATCGAGGGCCTGGCGACCCGCTCGCGCCAGCAGCTCCGATACGGGCCGGACGGGGAGCCCGGCGTAGGTCTGGCCCCGGGTGTGGTCGTCGCTCACGTAGACGGCATCCACGGCGCGCCCGATGCGGGCCAGGCGATCCCGGATCTTGTCGGCGCCGTCGCCCGTGCCGTAAAGGACGAGGGGACGCCCCGTCCGGGCCAGGCGGTCCCAGAGGAATTCCCGTTCCCGCAAAAAGGTCAGCATGACAAGTCTCCTTTCCGGCGGTCCCGCGCCGCCCCCTCCGTCCCGGCAAGGGCCGCGCGCGGCGTCCCTGCCTGTCTGTCCCCATTATAGCACGGCCCCCGGCGGTTGTAACGGCCTGTCTTCTGTAGTATAATAGGGAGAAATACTTCGGGCCCCGATTTTCTCCCGAAAATGGGGAAAAACCGCCTTGTTCCCGCCGGAACAGGACGTGGAAGGCTTCCCGGAAATCCGCGGGCCCGCACAGGGAAGGAGGGTTCGACCATGATTTTACTCGAATCCGGCGAAAACTATCTCGAAGCGATCCTCATGCTGCAGCAGGAAAAAGGCTACGCGCGATCCGTCGATGTGGCGGTCCACATGGGCTTCTCCAAACCCAGCGTTTCCCGCGCCGTCGGCCTGCTGCGCAAAGAAGGATATATTACAGTGAACACGGACGGCCACCTCCTTTTCACGGAAAAGGGGCTGAAAAAGGCCTCCGATGTCCTGGAACGGCACCGCACGCTGACGGAGTTCCTGGAAACGGTGATCCATGTATCGCCGGAAATCGCGGAAAAAGACGCGTGCCGCATCGAGCACATCCTCAGCCCGGAAACCTTCGCCGGCATCAAGAGGCTGACGCTCGAAACGCGCCAGAAACGCTGAGGCGCTCCCCGGGAACCGCCCGGGGCCGGTCCCGGATCGGCCCCAGCCTGGCAAGGACAGGATTAGGCCACCGCTAATAAGAAAATTTACTATTAATGTTGAATTTCCACAACGGACAGAGTATAATATAGATACGTGAGGCAGCAGGAAACGCTTCCCGCTTCCGCCAGTCTCCCTTGAAAATTTCAGCGAAGAAAGAGGTATGCGAAATGAAGAAATGGAGTAAAGCTCTGTCCGCAGCGATGTTATCCGCACTTTGCCTGGGAGTGATTCCCGCCACGCCGGCCCTGGCCGCGTATCAATTGAACCCCGAAGTCAAGGATGCCACGCCGGCCCTGAAGGAAGCCGCCGAAATCGGTGTCCGCGTCTATAACAATCCGGAACTGCAGAATCTCCCGAACAAGGATGCCATGGTCGTCATGAGCTTCGGCACCACGTTTAAGGATTCCCGCGAAAAAACAATCAACCCGACCGTCGCTGCCATCCAGAAGGCACTGCCCCATGTGAAAGTCGTGACAGCCTATACGTCCCACATCATCGTAGACCGCGTCAAAGCCAACGAAGGCCTGACCATCCCCACGCCGGAACAGGCCCTGGAACAGCTGAAAAAGGAAGGCTATACCCGCGTTGCCCTGGCGACCTTGGACGTTATCCCCGGCATGGAATACAACTACAAGACGGCGATTTACCGCCTGTACCGCAACCAGTTCAAGAAAATGACCATCGGCCTGCCCCTGCTCTACTGGCAGGGCCAGGAAGACCAGCGTGACGACGTCATGGACGCCATGAAGGCCTTCGAAACCCAGTTCCCGAAAACCGGCAAGGAAGACGCCGTCCTCGTCATGGCCCACGGCACGCCGGATCCGTCCAACGCGTACTACGCTGTCATCCAGACCCGTCTGGACCGGCTGGGCAAAGGCAATGCCCACGTCTACACCGTCGAAGGCTGGCCTTCCCTGGAAGACGTCATGCCCATGCTGAAAGAAAAAGGCATTAAGAACGTCACCCTCATGCCCCTCATGATGGTTGCCGGGGACCATGCCAACAACGACATGGCCGGGGATGAGGAAGATTCCCATAAGAACATCCTCCTGAAGAACGGCTTCCATGTCAACACCTATATCCACGGCCTGGGCGAAAACGCAGCCGTCCGCCAGCTCTTCGTCGACCGTGCCCTCGAATCCTGGAACTATCTGGAAGCAATGCAGGAAGGGGCCAAAGGCGGGATGCACCAGTAACTTTCCCAGGTCCCGAAAGAGTCTTCCAGGCTGATTTCCCGAAAAAATTTCCCAAGGAGCGCCTTCGCGGCGCTCCTTTTTTGATGCCCTCGGGAAGGCCCTGTCCCAAAGCGGGCCGCCTGTGCTATAATGAAGACAATCTTCCCCGCAGGGGAAAACAACGATTCCGGCGGACACCTTCCCGGAAGAAGGAGGATATCATGTTTCTGTGCGATTGTCATTGCGACACGATCAGCGAATTATACAAACAGCAGAAGGAGCTCTGGTCCAACGACCTGATGCTGGACGCCAAACGCTTCCTCGCCAACGGCGGGGGCCTGCAGTTCATCGCCATGTACGTCCCGACGGAGGAATTCCGCTGGGGCGGCGGCACGCGGTACACGTTGAAACTGGTGGACAAATACATCCAGGAAACCAGGAAATTGGCGGAGCGCGGCGTGGACATCCATAAGATCCTGACGGCCGACGATGTGGAGCATGCCAAGGAACACGCCTTCAACACGCTCCTGGCCATCGAGGAAGGCGGCGCCCTGGACGGCAGTCTCGAAGTCCTGCGCGTCTATTACGAGCTCGGCGTGCGCTGCATGACCCTGACGTGGAGCAACCGCAACGATATTGCCGACGGCGTCAACGAAGAAGAGAGCAAAAGCGGCCTGACGCGCTTTGGGCGGCAGGTCGTGGCCGAAATGAACCGGCTCGGCATGGCCGTCGACGTGTCCCACATCTCCACGTACGGCTTCTGGGATGTCCTCGAGCAATCGGCCAAGCCAATCCTCGCCACGCACTCCTGCGCCTACAGCCTCTGCGCCCACCCGCGGAACCTGCGGGACAACCAGCTCCGCGCCCTGGCGGAAACGCAGGGCTTCGTCGGCATCAACTTCGCCGGCCAGTTCCTGGAGCCGGACTACCACGACGCCTGCATCGACAGCGTCTACCGCCATCTGGCCTATATGATGGACCTCATGGGGAGCGACGACTATGTGGGCTTTGGCAGCGATTTCGACGGCATCAGCCATCCGCCGTATAACCTGAACCGGGCCGAGCACTGGCAGGATTTGTTCGCGTACCTGGCCGGCAAGTTCAGCGCCGCGACGCTGGACAAGATTGCCCACGAAAACTGCCTGGCTTACCTGAAACGGGTCCTGTAACGCCTCTCCCGTCCCCCGCGGCCGCGCGGGGAGCGGCGGCCCAGGGACAGGGGCCAAACGGGAAGAGCCGCGGGAGGAACGCCGCGGGAACAGGACCGGATGTTTCACGGGAAACATATGCCCCCGCCTTCCCTCCCCTGCCCGCCACGACAAAAACGCCCGCCGGACTGCCAAAGGCAATCCGGCGGGCGTTGTCGTGTCCGCTTTCCTATCCCGCGTTACCAGCCCGGGCCGCGGCGGCGCCTCATCCGAAGACGTGGGGCACGCCGGCCGGCAGCAGGTCAAACAGGTCGGCCAAAAAGTAGGCCGAAAGGGGAATCAGGATGGTAAAGGCGATGCCAAAGGCGTATTCGCCGTCCCGCAGATTCTTGTAGCTGCCGCGAAGGGAGCAAAGGAAGATAAGACCCCAGATAAAACGCAGGGAATTGATGGTTTCTTCACCGCCGGTAAACATGATACGGGTACCTCCTACACAGGGAACAGGAAACGGCAGGCGCCGCCCCAACGGTTCCGATAGTAAAGAACCCACGGACCGTAAAGACCGTGGGTGTATTGGCAACTGGTGCCTCAGAACAGAATCGAACTGTTGACACAAGGATTTTCAGTCCTTTGCTCTACCAACTGAGCTACCGAAATGGTGGGCGCTAACGGGATCGAACCGCTGACATTCTGCTTGTAAGGCAGACGCTCTCCCAGCTGAGCTAAGCGCCCACATGGTGATCCACCGGGGGCTCGAACCCCGGACCCACTGATTAAGAGTCAGTTGCTCTGCCAGCTGAGCTAGTGGACCATACGTGTTACTCAATTATGATACAGCGAAGTGCCTCTTTTGTCAATAGGGGCCCCGAAAAATTTCCCCTGCCACGGGAACCGCGGCGGCGCCATCCCGGCCTGCCGGCTGCCGGTCCCTCACCCTTCGAGGTCGAGCCGTTCCAGGTTGCGAAACATAAAGTCGAGACGGTCGAAGCCGAACTGCAGGACCCGGCCCATTTCGTCCGTCGTCGTGTTTTCGGGCCAAAAGACGATAGCTAAGTGTCCCTTGTCGATGACGTAATTGTAGCTGTCCTTCGTCTTGCGGCGGTTCAGGAGGCCGTTGAACTGCGTGAGGACGGCTTCACAGGCCCGGGGATGATACTTCTCCACGCTGCAGCCGACGACTTTGACCATCATGAAACGGCCCGGCGGAATCGCCAGGAGACCCAGGTATCTCATCTTCGCCACGTCCGACCGCTGCTGCAGGACATAAATCGGCATCCCCGTGCGGGGATCCTCCACCACTTCGAGGGGATGCCCCTGGGCGGCCAGCCATTCCTTCAAGCTTTCGTGTGTTACCATGTCGCGTCCACTCCCTTCCCTGCCGGGGCAGGGCTCATTTCTTCTATTATACCGTAGTCGGAAAGTTTGCACAATGTTTACATTTGCTGTCCTGGCTGATTCATCGTATAGTATAGGGAAGAAAAGAAAAGGCAGCGATTCTGCCGGAAACAGGAGAAACCCATGCGACGCATCCATTACAGCGGAAAATATCCGAAGCATTTTCAGGAAAAGTACAAAGAGCTGCAGCCGGACAAATACGGCGCCATGGCGGAGCACGTTACCCGCAAAGGCAATACGCCGGCAGGGACGCACCTGCCCATCATGGTGCGGGAAATCCTGGAACAGCTGCGCATCCGGCCCGGCGACAAGGGGTTCGACGCGACCCTGGGCTACGGCGGCCACACGCGGGCCATGCTGGACGCCCTGGAGGGGCGGGGGCATCTGTGCGCCACCGATGTAGACCCTATCGAGATTGTCAAAACGGAACAACGGCTGCGGGACGCGGGATACGGCGAAGACATCCTGACCATCCGGCACCAGAATTTCGCCGGCATCCGGCGCCTGGCGGCGGAATTCGGCCCCTTCGATTTCATTTTGGCCGATCTGGGCATTTCATCCATGCAGCTCGACAACCCGGCCCGGGGCTTCACATACAAGGCCGACGGTCCCCTGGACCTGCGTATGAACCCCGAAAAGGGCGAGTCGGCGGCGCAGCTCCTGCGCAAGCTCGCCCAGGATCCGGCGGACCTGGCGTCCCTCTTCGTGGAGAACTCCGACGAGCCCTATGCCGAAGCCATCGCCCGCACGATCAGCGGCGACCTGCGGCGCGGCGTTTCGATCGAAACGACGGGCGCCCTGCGCAACGAAATCGCCAGCGCCCTGTCCTTCCTGCCCCGGGCGGAACAAAAGGACGCCGTCAAGAAAAGCTGTGCCCGTGTGTTCCAGGCCCTGCGCATCGACGTCAACGGCGAATTGGAAGCCCTGTACACGTTTCTGGACGCCCTGCCCGACGTGCTCTCCCCCGGCGGCCGCGTAGCCGTCCTCACCTTCCATTCCGGCGAGGACCGGCTGGTCAAAAAAGCCTTCAAACTCTTTTGGGAAGAAGGCCGCTTCTCCGACCTGGCCCGCGACGTGATTCGTCCCTCGCGGGAAGAATGCCTGCACAATCCCCGGGCCAAACCGACCAAGCTGCGCTGGGCCGTGAAGGCCCCGGAGTGAACGCGCCCCGGACGGCCCAGTGGCGGGAGGGCGGGACAAGGGTCCCCGGCGGCGGGGAAAAACGGCCGCGCCACCTTCCGTCCCTGTCCCGCAGGAAAGCTCTCCCCCAAACACCCATAAAAAAATGGCCGCGGCGGCTCCGCGGCCATTTTTCTTTTGTTCAGGCTTTGCCCTGGTCCAGGGCGGTTTCCAGGGTGTGCCACGACAGGACGGCGCACTTGACGCGGGCCGGCATGTGGGCGATGGATTTCAGGGCCATGGCGTCTTCCAGTTCTTCGAGCTGGCTGTCGTCCGTGATCTCGCCTTTGATCATGCGCAGGAAGAGATCCGCCAGATGACGGGCCTTTTCCACGGGCTGTCCCTTGATGAGGTTGATCATCAACGACGTCGAGGCCTGAGAAATGGCGCAGCCGGCGCCCGTAAAGGACGCGTCCTGGATGACACCGCCGGCGACCTGGAGTTCCAGGGTGATTTCATCGCCGCAGCTGGGGTTATGGCCCCGTTCGGTCCGCGTGGGATGATCCAGGTGATGCCGGTTTTCGGGATTCCGGCTTTCTTCCGCGATGAGTTCCGTATAGATTCCGCTTAAATCGGGCATGGTTCTTCTCCTCCTCTTTGTTCCGCCCTGTCCGGGCGGCCGGTCAGTCCAGGCGCATGACGCCGCGGACGGTCTTCAGCGCGGCAATCCAGCGGTCCACGTCCTCGCGCGTGTTGTACAGGTAAAAGCTGGCGCGGCACGTGGCGTTCTGTCCCAGGTAGCGCATGAGGGGCTGGGCGCAGTGGTGTCCCGCCCGGATGGCCACGCCCTGGGCGTCGAGAATGGTGCTGACGTCGTGAGGATGGACATCTTTCACGTTAAAGGTAATAATGCCGGTCTTGTTGTCCCGGGTGGAGTCACAGCCGTAGAGTTCGATGTAGGGCAGTTCGCGCAGCTGCGGCAGGGCATAGGCGACGAGATCCCGTTCGACGGCTTCGACGCGGGCAAAGGTAAAGTCTTCCAGGTAGTCGATGGCGGCGGCCAGGCCGGCGGCACCGCCGACGTTCTGCGTCCCCGCCTCGAATTTGGCGGGCAGCTCGGCGTAGGTCGTGTCCTGTTCCGTCACATATTCGATCATGTCCCCGCCCATAAGGAACGGCGGCATCTTGTCGAGCAGGGCTTCCCGGCCGTACAGGACGCCGATGCCCATGGGGCTCAGGAGCTTGTGCCCGCTGAAGGCGAAAAAGTCGCAGTCCAGCTGCTGCACGTCCACGGCGAGATGGGCAACGCTCTGGGAGCCGTCGACGACGCAGACGGCGCCGACACGGTGGGCCTTGTCGACGACTTTGCGCACGTCATTCACGAGGCCCAGGACATTGGACACGTGGGTCACGGCGACGATCTTCGTCTTTTCCGTAATCTTCGTTTCTATGTCTTCTTCGGACAGGTTGCCATCCTTTTCGAGATAGATGTATTTCAGCACGGCGCCTTTGGCCTTGGCGACCATCTGCCAGGGCACGAGGTTGCTGTGGTGTTCGGCGATGGTAAGGACGATTTCGTCGCCAGGCTGCACGAAGGCGAGGCCGTAGCTGTACGCCACGAGGTTCAGGGCTTCCGTGGCGTTTTTCGTGAAGATGATTTCGTTCGCCTTCGGCGCATGGATAAAGTGCTGGACCTTGGCGCGCGCGTTTTCATAGATATCCGTGGCCTGGATGCTGAGCTCGTAGGCCCCGCGGTGCGGGTTGGCGTTACAGCCGCCATAGTAGCCGCAGATGGCCCGGACGACGCTTTCCGGTTTCTGGGTCGTGGCGCCGTTGTCCAGGTAGACGAGCGGTTTGTTGTTCATCGTCCGCTGCAGGAGCGGGAAATCATGACGAAGGTCCCGGCGGGACCGCTCTTTATTTTCCATCAGCAATCAACTCCTCGATCTGTTGTTCTACTTCGGCCCGCAGGTCCCCGTCGGCAATGCGCTCGAGGACGGGTTGGAACGACGCTTCGACGACGAGGCGCCGGGCTTCGTTCAGGTCCAGGCCGCGGCTCATGACATAAAAGAGCTTTTCCTGGTCCATTTTCCCGACGCTCACCGCATGGTGTCCGTCCACATCGTCCTCGCCAGAGAGCATGAGCGGCACGCTGCGGTTGCGCACGCCTTCGTTCAGCAGGACCACTTCTTCCCGTTCGCGGCCGACGCTGCCCTTGCTGCCCTTCCGGAAATCCAGGGTGCCGCGGAAAATTTTCTCGCTCTTCCCCATAAGGGCGCCGCGCACCTGCATGTCGGCGCGGGTCTGGCGGCCCTTCTGGCACAGGACGTAGTTCAGGTCGACGCGCTGGCTGCCGCTGCCCAGATAGATGGCGGCCAAATCGCCGACGGCATGGTCTCCGTCAAGGTCTATCCGCACTTTCGTCACCGTATGGGACGCGCCCAGCTCCGCGATGGTCACGTAGGCTTCGCCGCCTTCGGCGACGTGGATCTCCAGGGCATCCACATGGCCCTTGTCCGGCGGCAGGAGCTGTACTTTGGTCAGATGCAGCGTCCCGCCCGCCTCAACCTCATAGACGACCCGGGCGGACTGTTCGGACCGATAGACCAGCGTTTCCGTCCGGCTCTCGCCGGCGGCGACGGTCTTGCGCAGCACCGTCCCGGCCGGTTCCCCGCCGTCGGCGGCGGGAATATCGTCGGGGACATAGGCCTCATTGACGCCGAGCCATCTCCAGGTCCGCATGGGGATGGCGCTGTACAGGGTTTTTTCTTTCGTTTCCATCACTGCCTCCTTACCCCATGGTTCCTTCCAATTCCAAATTGATCAAGTTATTCATTTCGACGGCGTATTCCAACGGCAGGGCCTTGGAAATCGGCTCGACAAAGCCGCGGACAATCATGGCCTGGGCTTCCTTTTCGTCGATGCCCCGGCTCGTCAGGTAGTAGATGGCTTCGTCGGAAATGCGGCCGATTTTCGCTTCGTGGCCGATCTCTACATCCGCCGCCTGGATGTCCATGACCGGCAGGGTATCGCTGCGCGAGTCGTTGTCCAGCATCAGGGATTCACAGTTGACGAGACACTTGGCGCCCGTCGCGGCCGGCGCCACTTTGACGGCGCTGCGGTACGTCGCCTTGCCGCCGGACTTGGAAATGGTCCGCGTGTTGATATTGGCCGACGTATGCGGGGCCAGCATGATTACGCTGGCGCCCGTGTCGAGGTCCTGCCCCTTGGCGGAAAAGGTGACGCCCGTGAATTCGCACTTGGCGTTCTCGCCGTGGAGGACGCTCGCCGGGTAGAGGCACGATACATGGGACCCGAAGGAACCCGAAACCCACTCGATGACGCCGTCCTTTTCCACGAAGGAACGCTTCGTGTTCAGGTTCATCATATTGCGGGACCAGTTTTCAATGGTGGAATACCGCAGGCGCGCCCCTTCCTTGACGAAGAGTTCCACCGCGCCGGCATGGAGATTGGTCACATTGTATTTCGGCGCCGAGCAGCCTTCAATAAAATGGAGGCTCGAGTTCTTTTCGCACACGATGAGGGTGTGCTCGAACTGGCCCGCCCCGGCGGCGTTCAGGCGGAAATAGCTTTGCAGGGGAATGTCCACGTGGACCCCTTCGGGCACGTAGACAAAGGACCCGCCGGACCACACGGCGCCGTGCAGGGCGGCGAACTTATGGGCCGTCGGCGGAATGAGGGTCATGAAATACTCTTGCACGATTTCCGGATATTCCTTCACGGCCGTCTCAAAATCCGTGTACAGGACGCCCTGGTCGGCCAGCTCCTTCTGGATGCTGTGGTAGACCACCTCGGAATCGTACTGGGCGCCGACGCCGGCAAGGGACGTCTTTTCCGCTTCGGGAATACCCAGCCGGTCGAAGGTATCCTTGATTTCCTTGGGCACTTCCTTCCAGTTCCCGGTCATTTTGGTGTCCGGGCGGACGTACGTCACGATGTCGTCCATGTGCAGGGCCGAAATATCCGGTCCCCACGTCGGCATGGGCATCTGGTGGTAGATCCGGAGCGCTTCGAGCCGTTTTTGCAGCATCCATTCCGGTTCCTCCTTTTTCGCGGAGATGTCCCGGACAATGTCTTCCGTCAACCCTTTGGCGGTCTTGTAGCTCGACCGGTCCTCGTCGCGGATATCATACAGCGTGCGCTCGACATCCGCCACATAGGTCTTTTTCTTGGTCAAATCTTCCATGGCGCACCTCACGCTTTCTGCTGCAGATGGGTGAACCCTTCGCGGTTGATGACATCGACCAGCTCCGGACCGCCTTCTTCGACAATGCGTCCGTTCAGGAGGACATGAACCTTGTCGACGCGCAGCTTGTCCAGAATCCGCGTGTTGTGCGTAATGATCAGGCACGCGTTGTTTTCGTTGTGGAACTGGCGCACGCCGTTCGACACGATCTGCACGGCGTCCACATCCAGGCCCGAATCGGTTTCATCCAGCAGGGCCAGCTTCGGATTCAACATCAGCAGCTGCAGGATTTCCGTCCGTTTCTTCTCGCCGCCGGAGAAGCCGACATTCAAATACCGTTCCGCATACGACGGATCCATCTGCAGCCCTTCCATGGCCGCCTTCAGTTCCTTGCGGAAGCCGAAGATGCGTTCCCGCTTGCCCGTAATCGCCTGGCGGGCCGTACGGAGCATATTCTCCACCGTAATCCCCGGAATCTCTTCCGGCGTCTGGAAGGACAGGAAAATACCCTTGCGCGCCCGCTCGAACGTGGGCTCTTCCGTCACATCCTCCCCTTCGAAGCAAACCTGGCCCGACAGGACCTGGTACTTGGGATGCCCCATGATCACATTCATCAGCGTCGATTTCCCGGACCCGTTCGGCCCCAGGATGACATGGACCTCGCCCTTGCGGACCGTCAGGTCCAGTCCCCTCAAAATTTCCTTATCCGCTACACCGGCATGCAAATCCTTGATTTCGAGAAGCGTGTCAGCCATCGTCGTCACTCCTTTGTTTCTCCGGACTCCTTGTTTTCTGTGTCCTTGTCCTGTTCTATCTCCTGCACGGGGATCTTCCGAGTCCCGCGCGGGCATTTTCTGATTTTCCCTGGTTTTCCCCTAGTCTGCCCGGCTGTCCTGTCCGGTCCCCGGCACGTGGTCCGTTCCGTCCGTTTTGTCCATCCGTTCAATTCATAGGGATTTTCTAGGTTATAATTTATTGTATACGCTCCGGGGGTTTCTGTCAATCACGGCAGCCCTTCTTTTAGGGGCCCGCCCCGCCCGTCCGGCGGCAAATTTCCCGCCGCCGTTGCGTTCTCCGCCAAATTCCGTATAATATAGGAAAGGCGCCGGAACAGCGCGGCAACGCCGCAGGCACGGCCGCGGCGCGGCTCCGGCCGGGTCCAGCCTGTTGCCGCCGGCGTCCCACGTGGTCCACCGCCGTCTTTTTCCCGCGCCAATTCATTGTATCACGAAATTCCCTGTACGACTATAGGATTCACCTTGAAAATGGAAAGAAAGAGGAAACTTTATGCCACATCCTTCTCCGTTCCACACGCTTGAAACGGTCGTTTGGACCGATTCCGCCGACGCGCCGTCCGTCACGGTCTTCCGGCCCCATACCCCCGAGGGGGTACCCGGCGAGGGCGGCGGGCCCTCCGGCCAACCCGGCATCGGGGGCCGCCCCCTTCCTCCGGGCCGGATCCCACAGGTCCTGCCGTTCGTCTACGTCCACCTGGCCCGCGAAGAAGCGGCCCTGTTTCACGGGAAACAAGCAGAATGGGAAGCCGCCCACGGCCCCTTCCCGGCCCTCCTCGTGGCCATCACCGGCAACGACTGGGAGCGGGACTTTACGCCCTGGCCGGCGCCGCGCCTGTTCCGCGGCAGCCCAGATTTTGCCGGCGGCGCCGACGCCTGCCTGGCGCGGCTCACGAACACCCTGGTGCCGGCCGTGGAAACCCGCCTGGCGGGGGAAGGCTTTGTTCCCTCCCTGCGCTTTCTCGCCGGCTACTCCCTGGCAGGGCTCTTCGCCCTGTATGCCCTGTATGCCTCGCCCACGAAAGCGGGCGCGGACGCCAGTACAGACGCCAGCGCGGATGGGCCCGGCCTATTCACCGGCTGCGTCTGCGGCTCCCCGTCGGTCTGGTACCCCGGCTTCCGGGAGTTTGCCCTAGCACGGCCCGTGGCCCCGTCGTGGCGCTTTTTCCACGGCTCCGTCGGCGACCGCGAAGGGAAAGCGAAAAATCCACGCCTCGCCCCCATCGAAGACAATCTGCGGGCCGTGACGGAACACTTGCGGAACCAGGGCGTCCACACGGTCTTCCAGCTCCACGCAGGCGGCCACTTCCAGGACCCCCCCGGGCGGCTTTGGCAAGGCGTGGAAGCCGCCGTCGCCTGGAGCGGCAGCGGCCAGGGTCCCACCCCGACGACAGCCTGACCGGCTGTCGGGAACGGGCGGCGCCATCGGATCGTTATGCCGCTACGGCGCGAACCTTGTCCTCGGGGCCTATTTTTTCCCCGGCGCCACCTTTGTCGTAAACGCGCTCGGCGGGTTTACGACCTTCTCGTCCCTCATGAACGAAGGGGCCCAATTCCTGCTCCACGGACAAGTGTATCAGGGGCTGGCCTACGTCGTCGCCCAGAACGTGCTGGGCCTGCTGTTGGCCGTCGCGGGATATCGGGTCATGGAAATGCTGCTGCCCTAAGGATTCGCTATCCCCCGCCTATCTCCCACCGATTCCGTTAACTTTTTTACACCTTTTCCAATCTCGTCCCTTCTTTTCACTGCTAAAGTGTGAAGGGCTGTGAACTTTTTGCAAAATATGGTATCATGGGCACACTATAAATTCCGCGCGACTGTGTCGTGACGGAATCGAGAGAAAAAAGGAGAAAAGAGAGTTTACGTACTATGTCCCATTCATCTTCGCAAGAACCTATTTCCCGGGAAATGCCGACGGCCGCAACCCCCGCGGACACGCCGGGCTCCGCGGCCCTGAATGCCAAAGCGCAGGCCATGCTGGAGGAAAAAGAGGCCGAGTCGCGGCTGCGCGCGTACCAGGGTCCCATGCGCAAGGTCCTGACGGTCCTGCTGTGCCTGTGGGCCCTGTTCCAGCTGTATTTTACGACCATCGGCGTCATCAGCGCCATCAACCTGCGGGCGTTCCACTGCATGTTCCTGCTGCTGTTCACGTTTCTGCTGTTTCCCGCGTATCAATCGGAACGACGGCAGCGGACACTGCCGCCTTTGCGGGACCTGGTCCTCATCGCCCTGTCCCTGGGATCCTTCGGCTATTTGATCCTGAATTTCACGCGCATCGCCGAAATGGGGGGCCGCGTGACCGATTTTGAGGTCGGCATTGCCGCCGTGGCGGTCCTCGTCGTCTTTGAGGCGGCGCGGCGCGCGTCGGGGAACCTGGCCATCCTGTCCCTCCTCTTCCTAGCCTACAACTGGTTCGGCGCCTTTCTGCCGGGCCTGCTGGGCCACAACGGTTTTACGCTGAAGCGGGTCCTGGTGACGCAGTTCTGGGGCACGCAGGGCCTGCTGGGAACCGGCATCGGCGTGTCGGCCACCTACATTTTCCTCTTCGTCCTGTTCGGCGCCTTTTTGAAGCACAGCGGGTTTTCCCGGTTCATCAACGATTTCTCCCTGACCCTCGTGGGACAGACGTCGGGCGGTCCCGCCAAGGTGGCCGTCGTAGCGTCGGCGCTCCTAGGCATGATCAACGGATCGGCCATCGCGAACGTGGCGACCACGGGAACCATCACGATTCCCCTGATGAAACGCACGGGCTACCGGAAAGAATTCGCCGGCGCCGTCGAAGCCGTCGCGTCGACGGGAGGCCAGTTCTGCCCGCCCATCATGGGCGCCGTGGGCTTCGTCATGGCGGAATTCCTGAACCTGAGCTACACCGTCGTCATGGTGGCGTCCATCGTGCCCGCTTTCCTGTATTATCTGGGACTGCTCTTCTCCGTCCACTTTGAAGCGAAACGTCTGGGCCTTTCCGGCCTGGCCAGGGAAAACATCCCCCAGGCCACGAAAGTCCTGAAGGAACAGGGACATCTGGTCCTGCCGCTGATTACCCTCATCGGGCTGATGTTCGCCGGGTATACGCCTTTGCTGGCGGCCGTCGTTTCCATTTTCGCCACCATCGTGGCCAGCTGGCTGCGCAAAGATACGCGCATGGGCTGGGACAAGATTGTCGCCGCCACGGCGGAAGGCGCCCAGAGCGCCATTTCCGTCGGGGTCTGCTGCGTCATCATCGGTGTCATCATCGGCACGGTCACGCTCACCAGCATGGGCCTGAACATGGGCTACCTGATCCTGTCCGTCGTGGACAACGGCAGCGTCTACCTGACAGGCTTCCTCGTCATGGTCATGTCCGTCATCCTCGGCATGGGCGTGCCCGGCGTCGCGGCCTACGTCATCGTCCAGGCCGTCGCCGTGCCGGTCCTGATCAACGCCGGCGTCCCCGCCCTGACGGCGCACCTCTTCTGCCTGATCTACGCCTGCCTGTCCAACATTACGCCGCCCGTGGCCATGAGTGTCTACGTGGCGTCGGGCATCGCCGGCAGCGACCAGACGAAGACCGGCATCTGGGCCGTCCGGCTGGGCCTCATCGGCTTTATCATCCCCTTCTTCTTCCTCGACAACCCAATCCTACTCCTGGGCGCCGACAAGACCGCCACGGCCTTCCAAAGTGCCTGGACCTTCGCCACGGCCTGCGTGGGGACCATTTCCCTCGTCGCCGGCCTCGAAGGATGGCTTGTGACGAAAGCCCGGGTCGTCGAACGGCTTCTCCTCGTCGCCGCCGCCCCGTTCCTGCTCTATCCGGGCATGGCCACGGACGGCGCCGGTCTGGTCTGCCTGGCCGCCGCGCTCGCCTTGCAGCTCTTCCGCCGCAAGCAGCAGCCCGCCGCGCCTTCCAGATAAATAGCAGATGTATTGTGTTTCACGTGTGGGAAAGGAGTTTTGTACTATGAACAAACTGTGGAAACGCGCCCTGTGCGCACTGATGATGGCCTCCCTGGCCGTCGGCGCCCTGACCGGCTGCGGCGGCGGGGACAAAAAGGCTGCCGCCCCCGCCCCGGGCCAGAAGGTGAAGATCAACTTCCCGACGGCTTCCGCTTCGGGCGCCCTGTACGCCGTCGGCGCCGCCATCACGAACAACTGGAACAAGACCGTGCCGACCGTCCAGGCGTCGAGCCAGGCCTCGGCCGGCGGCATCGCCAACCTGAACATGGTGGCCGACGGCGAAGCCCAGGTCTCCATCGCCATTTCCAGCAACGCGTCCCAGGCCCTGAACGGCACGGACAGCTTCAAGGGCCACGCCTACAAGGATCTCAAGGCCATCGCCGGCCTCTACCTGAACCCGAACCAGGTCGTCGTGACGAACAAGTCCGGCATCCGCTCCCTGGCCGACGTGAAAGGCAAACATTTCGCCGTCGCCTCGGCAGGTTCTTCCGTCTACAATGAAGCGAAAGCCCACTTCACCGCGGCGGGCCTGAACTTCCCCGGGGACTTCAAGGCCGAGTACATCGCCTTCGGCGGCGCGGCCGACATGCTGCAGAACGGCACCCTGGACGGCGCCTGGATCATGTCCGGCGCTCCCGCCTCCGCCGTCTCCCAGGCACTGACCGCCGACTGCCGCCTCTTGCCCATCGGTGACGATGTCTTCGCGAAACTGAAGGCGCAGTACCCCTGGTACGTGAAATACACGATTCCTGCCGGCACCTACCCGAACCAGAAAGAAGCGGTCCAGACGACGGCCATCAAGATGCTCATGTTCTGCCGCGGCGACCTGTCGGAAGACACGGTCTACCAGCTGACCAAGTCCTTCTGGGAACACATTGACGAACTGGGCAAATCCCAGAAAAACCTCAAGGGCCTGAAACCGGCCGACGCCGTCAAGGATATCGCCGATGTACCGCTTCATCCGGGCGCCGTCAAATACTACAAGGAAATCGGTGTCTTAAAATAACATGCGAACGAACTACACCCGCGGCCTGTTGCTTGCCGTCTTCGGCTGTATCTTCTGGGGCGCCTCGGGCATCGGAGGGCAGTACCTGCTCCTCAACCGGGGCGTTTCCCCGTTTTGGCTCACAGGCTCCCGCCTCGTCCTGTCCGGCGTCATCCTGCTCGCCCTGGACCGCGTCCTGACGGGACGCAACCCGTACGACTTCTGGCAGGACAAGGACCTGCGCCTGCCCATGATCGCCTTCGGGATTATCGGCATGCTGGGCACGCAGTTCCTCTACTTTGCCACCATCAAGGAGAGCAATGCCGCCGTTTCGACGATTTTGCAGTACCTGATGGCCCTCTTCATCGTCCTCTGGGTGTGCCTGCGTGAACGGCGCCTGCCGACCCCGCGCGAAATCTTCTGTACGACCGTGGCCATCGCCGGGACGGTCCTCATCGTGACGGGCGGGCGCTGGGACGCCCTCGCCGTTTCCGCGAAAGCGCTCGTCCTGGGCATTCTGTCGGCGGCGGCGGCGGCTTTCTATACCGTCCAGCCCCGCCCCATGATCCTGCGCTGGGGGGCCCGTCTCGTCGTCGGCTGGGGAATGCTCACGGGCGGCCTCGTATGCCTGCCCTTCGCCCAGCCCTGGAACTACGACCTGCCGCACGACCTGCCCTTTCTCGGCGCCTTCGCCTTCGTCATCCTCGTCGGCACCGTCCTCGCGTTTTGGTTCTACATCGCCAGCATCCAGTACGTCCCGCCCCAGGTGACGGGCATCCTGGGCGCCATCGAACCCCTGTCGTCCATCCTCTTCAGCATGATCTGCTTCGGTCTTTCCTTCGGCCTCGTCGAAACCGCCGGCATCGCGCTCATCCTCGGCGCCGTCTTCGCCCTGGGCCGCGCCTAGGCCAGCAGCCGCTTCGAAACCGCAACGAAAACAAATAAAACAAAGGAGTGTTTCCCCATGTCCCTGAAATTCTGGAAATACGGCGCTACGGCAGCCTTGGTTGCCGGCCTGTGCCTGGGCGCCATGACCACCGCCTGGGCAGCCCACCTGGAAGACATCGCCGCCCGCGGCGCCATCCGCGTCGGCACCACCGGCGACTACCGCCCCATGTCCTACCGGGACAAAGAAACGGGCAAATACGAAGGCTTCGATGCCGAACTGGCGGAAAAACTGGCCGCTTCCCTCCACGTGAAAGTGGAATACGTCCCTACGACCTGGAAGACCCTCTCGCAGGACACGAAAGACGGCAAATTCGACCTGGCCCTGTGCGGCATCACCCGCACCTTTGACCGCGAGCGCACGCTGGCCATGTCCGACGGGTACCTGCTCTTCGGCAAGACCATCCTCTGCCGCAAGGGAGACGCCGCCAAATTCAAGACCCTGGCCGACCTCAACCAGCCGGGCGTCCGCGTCATGGTCAACCCCGGCGGCACAAACGAGAAATTCGCCCGCGCCAACCTGCCCCAGGCGACGCTGCTCATCCATGAGCAGAACGCCGAAATCCCCGCTCTCGTCGGCGAAGGCAAGGCCGACATCATGATCACGGAAACCATGGAAGCCCGCAAATACGTCCGGCTGAACGAAAAACTGGCCGCGCCCCTCGTGGACAAGCCATTCACCAGAAGCCGCTTCGGCGCCCTTTTGGCCAAAGGCGACCAGGACTTCCTGAACTACGTCAACTTTTTCCTCGCGGAAATGGAGACGGACGGCACCATGGCCCAGCTGGAGGCGCAGTACATCCAATAATCTGTACAAGATGTAACAGTTTTGTCCGGACCGCGAAAATTCGCGAAACAAAGCTTGACATCGTCCCTCTTTCCGGTACAATGAAACCATAACGCAAAACGCAAACAGTGACGAAGGGATAAAGTAGTGCCTTGGAACTTCGCAGAGAGGCCCCGGATGGTGCAAGGGGACCAGGGAAAAGGTCATGAAGTTCATCCCGGAGCTGTACGGCTGAATTGACAGTAGGCCGTACCGGTGTGGCTGCCGTTACACGGCCATGAGTTGATCGATTCGAGATAAGAAGGGTGGTACCGCGGAACCTGTTTCCGTCCCTGGGGGCCACCCTTTTTTATTTCCATCGGTAAGCAGGGTGGTACCGCGACAAAGTCGTCCCTCAGGGAACGGCTTTTTTTGTTGGCGCCGACAAAGAGAGAGGAGTATCAAAAATGGGTTCAGCAGTACAGATTTTCATCATTGTCGCCTACGTTGCCGTGTTGTTCGGCATCAGCGCGTATGTGAAGCACCGGGCGGCAGCGTCGGCCGAGGCGTATGTCCTGGCAGGGCGCAAGTTGACGACGCCGTTGATTCTCGTGTCCATCGTCGGGCTCGCCGTGGGCGGCGCGTCCACGATCGGCGTGGCGGAACAGGCCTACAAAGTGGGCCTGTCGGCAGGCTGGTACACGGCGGCCTGGGGCATCGGCGCCATCGTCATGGGCCTCACGGTCGCGAAAAAGTACCGCCAGCTCAACATCACGACCGTGCCGGAACTGCTGGAACGGTACTATGACAAACGGGCCCTAGTGGCGGGCATTACCTGCCAGATTCTGGTGCAGCTCGTCATCATGAGCCTGCAGTACGTGGCCGGCGGCGCCATCCTGGCGTCCCTCCTGCCCGACCTGTTCACGCCCTTGACGGGCATGCTGACCAGCGCCGTCGTCTTCATCGGCATCACCCTCATCGGCGGCATGTGGTCCGCCAGCCAGTCGAATATCCTGAACGTGACGATCCAGTATATCGGCATTACCGTGGCGGCTTTCCTGATCCTGGGCCTGGCCGGCGGGATCGATGTCGTGGCCGTCCAGGCGCCGACGGTCCACGCCCTGGATCTGGTCGGCGGTGTCGGCGGCATGACCATCGTGACGTGGATTGTCGTCCTCGTCACGGTCAATCTGTCCCTGCAGGCCATCATCCAGATTTCCCTGGGCGCCAGGGATGTGCGGACGGCGCAGCGCGGGTTCCTCTACGGCGGCCTCGTCATGCTGCCCGTCGGCTTCGTCGCCGCCCTGCTCGGCGTCATCGCGTCGGAGCTGTACCCGGGCATCGCGCCGACGACGGCCCTGCCCCGCCTCATCATGAGCCTCAATCCGTGGATCGCGGGCATTACCCTGGCCTCCCTGTGGGCGGCCGATGTCAGCACGGCCTGCAACCTGCTCCTGTCGGCGGCGACGCTCTATTCCCACGACATCCACAAACGGTTTGTCGAGCCGGACATGGACGACAGCCGCTACATGCGGGTCACGCGGATTTCCGTCCTCCTGCTCGGCCTGTTGACCCTGGGCTTCGCCCTCACCATCAGCGGCATCATTTCCACCCTCATGGCCGGCCTGTCTCTCATGGCGGCCTTCTCCGTCATCGTACTCATGACCATGTATGCTCCCCAGTACTGCTCCCGCCAGGCCGCGTTCTGGACGATTCTCGCCTCCATCGTCGTGCTTGTCGCCTGGATGTTCCTCCCGGCAGTCCGCGTCCTGCCCCATGTGATCTACGCCGAATGGCTCGTCTGCGGCGGCGTGTTCTGTGGCATCAGCTTCGTGAGCAAGAAAGCGATTTCGACAGAAGGGCTGGTCAGCACGCAGCAGTAAATTGCCTGTGAAATTACGAAATCTCCTGTGACAGACAGCGGTCACAGGAGATTTTTTGTTTTTCCCATTTTCATACGTATCGCAAAAACACGTGTAAAGACGACACGTATCCAACATTCCATTTTGCGACAACGACCATCATAGCGACCCGGTGAAATTATAGTTTGGCCTGAAAATCCGCATTTAACCGTGCTTCCGCGTCTTCCAGTTTCTTCCGCGTCTGCCGGGTCCATGCTTCATGGTCCGCCACGGTCTCTTTCGCCATGCGCAGCATCTTATCCAGTTCGGCCGGCTGGGGACCGCCTTTGACGGCACGGTTGCGGACGATGGCCCGGGGATCTTTGGCGCTGTCCCATTCTTCCGCCGTCATGGGGAAGGCCTGGGGCAGGACCGGATCGTTGGCGACGACGCGGGCGTAGACCTGACGGGCCTGGTCGTAGGTGAACTCTTTCGGGGTAATGTTGTGTGCCCGGGCATAGGAAACGATTTCACTGGCGAAATGGTGTCCCGTCCGGAAGGGAATGCCATGGTTTTTCATGAGCCGGTCGGCGATTTCCTGGGAACAGGTCCAGTCGAGATTGAGTTCTTCCAGGGCCCGGTCGGGGTCGATAACGAGGTTGTTTAGGATTTGGTCCAGGCCCGCCAGGACCTTCGTGGCCCGGGGAAAGACATCGTTCCGCCCGTTGAGGCGGCCGTCGGCCATCCCGGCGGGAATGTTGTGGGACCGGAACGCGGCTTCGACGGACAGGCCCAACAGGGTCGAGGCGTCGGTCCGGCAGCGGTTGAGGATTCCCGGGTTGCGTTTCTGGGGCATGGCGGAGGACACGTACGTGTTGCCGCCGCCCTCTTTCAGCAGGATCCAAGGCCGCGGCTGGGCATATTGCTGCATGATTTCCTCAATAAATCCCGTCGTGTGGATGGCGATGCAGTTCGTAATCCCGCCCGATTCGATGGGGGCTTCCTGGGGGAACACCTGGCCGGCGTCGTATGTGTTGTAGGCCAGGCCGTCGAAGCCCAGGTAATGAGCCATGCGATCGCGGTTGAGGGGCCAGCCGGTGCCGTTCAGGACCGTGGCGCCCATGGGCGAGCGGTTGAGCCGTTTGTAGTACTGGCGCAGGCGCTGCATATCGCGGCTGTAGGCGTCGGCGTAGGCCAGCAGGTAGTGGGCCAGGCTGTTCGGCTGGGCGGCGACCCCGTTGGTGTAATTGGGAATGATGGTTTCGCGGTTCGCTTCGGCCAGGGCGATCAAATCGGCCTGGACGCGGTTCAGCCCGTCTGCCAGGGCGAGGAGATGTTCCCGCTGTTCCAGGATGCCGACGGTGGTCAGCATATCCTGCGACGAACGACCGGCATGGATTTTCGTGATTTGCGGGCCCGCCGCCTGGATCAGGTAGGGTTCAAACAGGATGACGTTGGACGGACGGTCGGCGCCGGGGCGGCTGCCGTCGGCCAGGACCTTGGCAATCGCCTGGGCGAAGGCACGGCCTTCTTCCTTCGTCAGCAGGCCTTCGTCCGTGTTGATGATGTCCGTGGCCTTGTTGATCTGGCCCAGCCAGTAGAAATTATCCCGCGGCGCGGCGGCGGTCGGGGCCGCTTCCCCCGCCCCGCCGACAACGCCGGTCAAGAGCGTGCAGGCCAACAGGGCCAGGAACGATTTGCGCAGCAACATAGGCACTACCTCCTCGCGAAAACAGGGAGCCCCCGGACGGGAACCACGCGTCCCGCCTCGCTTCTGCTCCTTTGCTGTCTTTATTGTACCCGACGGCGCCCGCGCTGGCAAACAAAAACTCCGGACTGCCCGAAGGAGGTCCGGAGGAAATTCCGCGCCGTCTCAGTTGAAGACGCCGAAGGCTTGCAGGAACAGGATAAACAGCAGGATAGGCGTGACGAACTTGACAAACAATCTGTACATCGTTTCGCGGCCGAAGGGGAACCCGCCCTTTTTGAATTCGCCGATGACCCAGTCCGGACCGGCAACCCAGCCGATCAGGATACATTCGCCGATAGCGACGACCGGCATGGCGATGTTGTTGCTGATGTAGTCCGCCAGGTCGAGGACCTGGGCGATGGCGCCGTTCGGCAGCGGCAGCTCGAAATAGAGCTTGTTATAGCCCAGGCAGACGATCAGGCCGCCCAGGATGGCGTACAGGCCGATGATCGTCGTCGCTTTGGCGCGGGACCAGCCGAAGCGGTCCATAAAGCTGGCCGCGATGGCTTCCATGATGGAAATGTTGCTGGTCAGGGCCGCGAAGGTGACCATGACGAAGAAGAAGATGCCCGCGACGACCCCAAACCCGCCCATGGCGTCGAACACTTTCGGCAGGGAAATGAACATCAGGGCCGGACCGGCGGACATGCCTTCGCGTCCCATGAAGGTGAAGACGGCGGGAATAATCATGCAGCCCGCCAGGAACGCCGCCAGGGTGTCGAAGAACTCGATGTGGTTGACCGCCTGGTAAAGGTTCGTCTTGTTTTTGGCATAGGAACCGTAGGCGATCATGATGCCCATGGCGACGGAGATGGAATAGAACAACTGCCCCATGGCATCCATCAGGACGGACAGGAATTTACCGAATGTCAGGTTCTGGAAATCGGGGATGGTATAAATCAGGAACCCCTGCCAGCCTGTGCGGGTGACACCCGTGGCGGAATCGGTGTAGCTCAGCGTCAGGGAATAGACGGAAACGACGACGATGAGCAGGAAGAAGATCGGCATGAGGACCTTCGAATACCGCTCGATGCCCTTCTCCACCCCGCGATAAATGACGAAGCACGTTGACAGGATAAAGACTAGGAACCAGCCGATCGGTTCCCACTGGCTCGTAATGAAGCCCGTAAAATACTTGCTCCCTGCAGCGGCCGTCCCGCTGCCGGAAAGGAAGGCCCAGAGGTATTTCAACACCCAGCCGCCAATGACGCTGTAGTACGGCAGGATCAGCACCGGCACCAGGCAGGCCAGCACCCCGACCCAGCTGAAGCGGCGGTCCACTTTGGACGGCGCCGTCAGCGGGCCCTGGCGCGTGCCGCGCCCCAACGCGATTTCCGTCGTCAGCAGCGTGTACCCGAAGGTCGCCACCAGCAGCAGGTAGCAGACCAAAAACAGGCCGCCGCCGTCACGGGCAGCCAGGAACGGGAAGCGCCAGATATTCCCCAGGCCGACGGCACTGCCTGCCGCGGCCATGACAAATCCTAAAGTACCGGTAAAACTGTTTCTCTGATTCTCATCCATACGACTCTCCAACCCCCTGGGATCTTTTTCTCTCATCCGCCCGCCGGCTTTCTCTCTCTTGCCGCTGCGTGCGTCGTTCAAAAACACATATCTCACATTATACCGTGTTTTCAAAAATTGTCTACCGTTACGGAAAATTTTCCATCAAATTCCCCAAAAACCAGCACAATACAGTATTACAAAAGGACGATTGTGTTTTTATGGTAGATCCGGCAAGGCCCTGGCCAGGGAGGACGATGGGAGGCCGGCCCTTCCCACGGTGGCGAAAGCGGCGGGGCTGCGCTTTCGTGTGCGGCGGGGCGGGGCGGCGGGGCGCGAATCCCCTTGTCCTTTTCCTTAGGATAGGATATGATACCTTCGAGAGAACTGCCGTTGTCTTGCCAACAAAAAGGAGGAATGGAGCATGAGGACTGCCCTGACACTGTCTGATTTGGATTATCGTTTCCTGGCCACGACACCCTTGTTTGCCGGAATTGCCGAACAGGACATCCAGGCGAAATTGGTTGCCCTCGGAGCCGTGATCCGGTCCTATCCCAAAGGCGCTTTTATCCATCTGGAAGGAGACCGGGTCCACACGATGAGTCTGGTCCTGCGCGGCCGCGTCCATATCGAGCACGACGATGTCTGGGGCAACCGCGCCCTGTTGGGACAAGCGGAAACGGGCGACCTGTTTGCCGAAGCCTACGCCGCCATGGGCGACGAGCCGCTGCTGATCCACGTGGTCGCCGCCGAGGATACGGATGTCCTGTGCCTGGATGTGTCCAGGATCCTGACCATCCGGGCGGGGCAGCATTGGGAATATCCCCGCTTGACGGCGAACCTGCTGCATATCCTGGCGCGGAAAAACCTATCCCTGTCGCGCCGCATGCTGCACACGGCGCCCAAAACGATCCGCGGCCGCGTTCTGTCCTATCTGTCCTTTCTGGCGACAAAGACCCAAAGCCGCCGTTTCACCATCCCCTTCGACCGCCAGCAGATGGCCGATTACCTGGGGGTCGACCGGTCGGCCCTGAGCGCCGAGCTGAGCAAGATGCAGAAGGAAGGACTCCTGCGCTACCGGAAAAGCGACTTTTTCCTAACCGGCGCCAAACTGCTGGACGAATGAGGCGGACCCCTGCCTACGCCGCGGCCCCGGAGGGTGGCGCAGCCCCGGGCTTCCCTGCCCTTGTTTCACGGGAAACAAAAAGCGCCTGGATCGCGAAGATCCAGGCGCTTCGTGTTGCGCGTCACTGTGTCGGGGGTGCAAGGCCGCGCCGGCGGCGCTTTCGGCGCGGCCGGGGCTGGGGGC
The DNA here is from genome assembly GCA_900314855.1 of uncultured Selenomonadales bacterium. Lineage (GTDB taxonomy): Bacteria > Bacillota > Negativicutes > Acidaminococcales > Acidaminococcaceae > Succiniclasticum. Next base: position 2,565 of record OMWZ01000004.1, on the reverse strand, counting down.
GCCCCGGCCGGCGTCTTTTCTGCTTTCCTGCCGGCGGGCCCGTGCACTCCGCCTTCCCGGCGGAGTGCCCCGCTGCCGCTGCGGACGTGATCAAGGCGGTTATGGCGGTCCCACGGTTACTGCCGCAAGGCCGCCACATTGACGCTCAGCTCCCGCAACACCTCGGTCAGGCCGGCAAGCTTGCTCTCCATGCGCACGAGCAGGTACCAGCTGAGGATGATGGGAAAGCCGACGTCCGCGATGCCGCGCAGCAGCTGCTCCGTATCCAAGGGAAGTCAGGAGCCCGGCGGTCAGGCCAGGGGTTCCAGGTCCGTCGTGCGCATACGGGCTCCCACGATTCCTGCCAGGTCCCCTTTCGCTGTCGTAAAGACGCCGGCGTCCACGACCTTTTGCATGGCCGCCTCGGCCGCTTCTTTCGTGACGTCTTCCTTCGGCTGGGCGATGGCGATCGTCTTTTTCTGTCCACCGGCCGTCGCGAAAATCAGTTCCAGTTTCTTTTCCCGCGAAGCTTTCAATACTTCTGCCATAAAATTCCTCTCTTTCCATTAAGGATTAGTTCTGTTTGCTTTCGGATTTTTCGGTCAGGCCGATGCCGTAGAGCACGGCGTCCATGAGGGACGCAAGCGCCAGGCCGGCCTGCACGAGAGCGTCTTTCTCCACGCCCGGCTTGACGCCGTGGAAGGAAAACGTCTTGTAGGTCATTTCGTCGTTGGCATCGGTGCCGTTTTCGACGATAACGCCCAGGGTCCGTTTGGTTACGTTGAAGTCCATGATCTCACCTCCTTTCGCAGGGGCCGAAGGATTAGTTCAGCCACGTGTGCGCGCGGTACCACCGCGCTTTGCCCCGCACCAGGTCCCCTCCCCGTGTGATGGGAAGCTCCGCCACGAGCCGCGCGGCCTCTTCGGCGTCCGCCACCGTGACGGACAGGGCCTGCCATTCCCGGGCTTTGGCTTCCTCCGGCGTCCCGGACGCAGCGGCCGAGGGATCGGCATTGGGCAGGAACCACAGGTCCCAGCGGAGTTCGGGGTCGTCGGAGCACGGCCCGTAGCCGTCGCGGATGGCGGCTTCGCAATGGGTCTGTACCGTCGCCGGCTCGATGGGCAGGTTGAGATGACGGCACAGAATCGCGACCAGCCGCGCCATGACTTCCGTTTGCAGCGGAAGAGGCGGCTCCGGGCCATACTCCACGATGTGGGGGATATGCGGCATGACTTGCTCGGCACGGCTCAGGGCGGACACGCCGGCCCCGATCTCGCAGGTCGGCAAGGTCACGCGGGCGCCGTACGCGCCGCACAGCGCGATCCCGATGCTGCGGCTGTTGCGGCGCCAAGTGTGGCACTTTTTCTCCAGCAGCGACCGGCAGGCGGCATAGATGGTACCGTCTCCGTCGATGGAAAAATGGTAGTCGTCGAAGATTTGCCCGTAATGGCCCGCCGTCCAGTGCAGATAGATTGTATCGATGCTGCCGGCGGCCTCGCGGGCCATGTCGATAATGTCGTCTTCCGTGACGACGCGAGGATTGGTAAGTAACACGGGAAACACTCCTTTGGCCTGTAAGATGAGGGACGGAACCGGGACCATTTTTCCAGGCGGATTGGGGGCCGTACCTGTAGGTTCCTAATTACCCTCTCACCCATATATACGCTCGAAGATTGAAAAACCTACACGGAAATTTTTAAAAAAAGCAAAAAAAATCCGTACCTCGCGCTGCGCGAAGTTCGGAAACCCGCATGGGACCATGGGTTGCGACAGTTTAAAAATTTTCAGGATTTTTGGGGATTTTTTCCGGCAGGAAGGACGAAGAAGAGCATTTTCGGGACATTTTCAGTCCCGTAATGTATTTTTCAAGCAGGAAGATGTCCCGCCAAAAAGGCAAAAAAAGAAGGAAATTGGGGAAAAATTTGGAGGGAAATTGGAGGAAAATCGGACGGAAATCGAAAAAAATCCCCCGTCGCCCGAGGAAATTCGCGGACGGAAACGGGGGGACATCTTGTCCTGTCTTGCTTATTTTTTCGCTGCCACGGTTCCCTGGCGCTGCCACTGGCGAACCAGATCGCGGTCAGCCGGCAGCCAGTCGACGGAAGCAAGGGCGTCCAGGGGCAGCCAGCGGGCGGCTTCGTGTTCCAGGAGGGTCAGGTGCCCGGCCAGGACGCGGCAGTGATAGCACTGCAGGGACAGGTGGAAGTCGGGATAGTCGTATTCGACGGTGCCGACGAGAGGGCCCACGTCGACGGTCGTGGCCAGTTCTTCCTGGATTTCGCGGCGCAGGGCCTGCTGCGGGGTTTCGCCGGGCTCGATTTTGCCGCCGGGGAATTCCCAATATCCTTTGAATTCGCCGTAGCCGCGCTGGGTGGCGAAGATGCGGCCATCGTGTTCCAGCACGGCGGCCACGACATGAATCGTACGCATAGAATGGCTCCTTTAGGGAATAGAAGATGTTCCTATACTTCGATAAAGCCCCCAAATATACATAGAACCAATTGATAAATCTCTAAAACTGGTCGTGCTTTCTTCTGTCAGCGTATAAAGTTTTAGAGTACCTGGAATTTACACAGCTCTCAAAC
>OMWZ01000008.1 GCA_900314855.1 uncultured Selenomonadales bacterium | reverse complement strand
CAACGTGGACAAACTGGCGGCGGAATTCGCTGACGAACTGGATGCCCTGGGCGTTCGCGTCGCGGCCCTGGAAAAGAAATCCGACAACACCAAGATTGCCGGCCAGATTCGTTATCATTATGCGTCCATTAAAGAAAACGGCGTTAAGAAGTCCGACAGCAAGCTCCGTACCCGTCTGGTCTTCACGGGCAAAGTCAACAACGATTGGAGCTATGTAACCCGTCTGCAGAACGAACAGGTTTTCCATAATACGAAGGACGCTGCAAAGGTAGACTACGTGAGCGAAGACACTGATGTCAAGATTAACCGCGCGTTTGCTACGGGCCGTCTGGGCGGCATGAAAGTCGACGCTGGTCGTCAGGGCCTGTACCTGGTTGACGGCATGGTTTACGATAGCGATCTCGACGGCGTTGTAGTTTCCTATGGCGACAAGGTCAAAGTCGGCGGCTTCTACGGCAAGATGTACGGCGCCAAGGACTATGAACAGAAAAACACGGCTTGGGGCGTCAATGCTTCCACCGGGTTGGGCAAAGCGGTGGACCTGTTTGCTGGTTACACCAGCCTTAAGGATGAAGCGGATGCCCAGGCGAAGGACGATCTCCACATCATCAATGCCGGCCTGAAGGTCAAGGTTGAAGAAAATGGCTACTATGCGATTCTCGACCTGTGGGGCGCTTCCTACGCGAAACCGGGTTCCTTCGGCGTACAGGCTGTCTACTACTATGAGCCGGCTCTCGCCGCTCTGAAACATACGATGGATGGCACGATGCAGACTGCTCTGGTTACGGACGGCTTCAAAGGCTACAGCGTCGCCGCTTCCTACACGGTTGCCAAGAACATGATGGCTACTGTCAAGTACTATGACCTGAAGAGCCGTGAAGATTCCGACAAGAAAGACAAGACCCTGTGGTCCGAATTCCAGCTGCGCTTCTAATCCTGAGGAAGACGGCGGAACCAAAAACCGCAAATCGTTTGCAATACCAGTGAGACCGCTTTGCGGTCTCACTTTTTTGTGTGTGAAAGCGCCGCTGGCTCCAGGCTCGGTAAACAGGGACTGCATTGGCAGTCCCTGTTTGCTTTCCTGCCGCCGGGAGCAGAAGGAAACATTTTGGGAACAAAGTCGGGGAAACGCAAATTCCTGCCGGTTGACACTGGCATTCTGCCGCGAGGTGTGGTACAATGAACGTGTTCGATAACCGCTGAAGAAGCGTACAAGCAGGAGGAAACAACATGAAAAGAATCTTTTTGTTTATGATGGCCGTGCTCTCCGTATTCTGCCTGACGACGGGTTTTACGGGCAAGGCGGAAGCGGCCCGGGTCGCCGTCCTTCCGATTCAGATCAATGAAGCCCAGGTAGAACGGGGCAGCGACTGGAACAGCTGGTATTGGGACATCGCCGTGGACCGGTTCCACTATCCCGATTTCGAGCTGCTCGACGATACGACGGTTTCCCAGGTCGTGCCGGCAACGGGCCTGGCTTCGTTTGACAAGAATACGCTGATGGCGGTGGCCTCGCAGACCGGCGCGGACATTGTCGTCGCCCTGCGTATTGACAAAGTCGGCGAAACGTTCTATAACTTCCGCACGGAATCGATGATCGGCATGCGCGTGGAAGGGCAGTTCGCTTCGTACAACGGCGTGACGGGCAAGTACTACCAAAAGAAAATCCATTCCTACGACGAGACGGAAGACGCGTACCTGACCAAGACGGACTGGCAGGCCCGCTGGATGCAGCAGAACCTGAACCGTTACATCAACCGCACCATCGAAACCAAATAAGCGGATTCTTCCGGGCCGGGCAACGCGTAGTTGCCCGGCCCTTTGCGCATTTTAATTTACCCTATCTTTTTTTGCGGGGATTTGCTATAATAATATGGCATTATTTTAGAGGATAGGATACTCTGAAGGGGTGTGCCCGGCGGCGGAAACAGCCGCGCGGGAGGCTGTTCGGAGTTACAGGAGGGAACTGCGTGAGAGCGACGAAACCAGTGAAAGTGACGAAAACACGGGAAATCTGCCGGGAATCGACCCAGCGGAGCCGTGGGAAGATGCTTTTTGCCTATTTTGTGCTGCTGCTGATCTGCTGCAGCTGGGCCTACGAAGGCTACGGCTTCCGGATGACGGGCCACGTGACTCCCGTGGGCATGGGCATGAACCTGCTCTGGCTGGGACTGTGGATTTGGAAGGTGTTCTACCGGTACGAACTCATCCTGCGTCGGGATGAACTGGAGATTGTGACCATCGGGCTGTGGCGTCAGTCCCACTACATCGTGGACCTGACGCAGACCGAAAGCTTCGCCCGCAAGTACCGACATGATTTTTTCCGGCGGACGCGCATCGGACACTACATCCACCGGTACAACATGGCCGATGAAAACCCGACCCGTATCCTGGCGTTCCGCGAAGGAAAGGGCCTGGCCGCGGTCATTTTCTGCTGCAGCGACGAATTTTTGCGTGAGCTGGTCCGCCTCATGCCGGACAAGTACCTCGAATTTTAATTCCGTTTGGGAAGGGAGTATACAAGAATGCAGTTAGTGGATTTCACCACGGTGAGCACGCAGGCCGTCTTTTATCGCCTGGCCCTTGTCTTTGCCTTGTCGTTTGTCATTATCATCATCGGGGCGCGCCTCATCGGGTCGGAACGGAAGGCCCGCTGGTTCAAGCGCCGCACGAACTATACCTTTTTCAACCGCCGCGGCGTTTTCGGCGAGTATCTGAATTTCGGCTATCCCCGCACCTGGCAGGGCCTGCTTGCGGCCTTGATCATGTACGGGATCATTTTCGGCATCGGGGTCTGGTACATCTTGATCCACCCCTACGCCTGAGGACCCGGAAAGGAGCGGCAACGTGATTAAAGGCACGGTTTTATCGACAAAAGGCGAACGCGCCAAAGTGCGGATCAACTTCAAGCTGACCGATGAAAAGGGGCTGCGCGCCTACGTGGACTGCTGGAATCCCATCAGCGCCCATCCGGGAGACAATGTGACTATCGAGTACCGCAAGATCGATGAAAAAAAGGCGAAGGTCTTTGTCATCGCCCTGCCTGTCCTGTGTGTCCTGGCGGGGTTCATTTTCGGCTATTCCGTGGCGAACTATTTTGAAATGGATTTCTGGTATTATCCGTTCCTCGTGGGCAGTGTCCTGGCTTGGAGCTTTGTCGCGTTCAATTACATCCGGATTTTCCGGCGCGACGCCATGAGTGACCAGGAACAGCTGACCGTGGCCTCCATCGATCCCGTGGAATTCGAGTTCCGGGACGACGAGAACGACGGCGACAAGGAAAAGACGAAGTCTTTCTTGTACAGCGGACGCTGAGAAAGGCGGGAACATGAAGGTTTTGCTGGCTTCGGCTTCGCCCCGGCGGCGCGATTTGCTGCGCCAGATTGGGTGGGAGGCCGTGATCCGTCCTGTCGACTTTGCCGAGCGGCAGGCCGGGGACCCCGACGCGGTGTGCCTTGGCAATGCCCGCGGAAAGGCGGCGGACGCGGCGGCGCGGTACGGCGATGCCCTGCCGGTCGTGGCGGCGGATACCATCGTGACCCTGGACGGGGCTGTCCTGGGCAAGCCGGCGGACGCGGCTGGGGCCCGGGCTATGCTTCGGGCGCTGTCCGGCCGGACCCACGCGGTCAAGACGGCCGTTGCCGTGCGCTGGCGCGGGCAGGAACGGGTTGCCGTGGCTACGACGGTGGTGACGTTCCGCCTGCTGACGGACGAGGAAATCGAGGCCTATGTGGCCACGGGGGAACCCATGGACAAGGCCGGCGCTTATGGGATTCAAGGGAAGGGCGCCCTGCTGGTGTCCCGCATCGACGGGGCCTACGATAATGTCGTCGGCCTGCCGCGAACCCTTGTCTATACAATTTTACAGGGATTGGGGGCTCTGTAACACGCAAAGGAGTGTGGTACATTGACCAATCTGAAAATCAGTGACATGTGTAAGGAGGACCGTCCCCGGGAGCGCTTGTGCAGCCTGGGAGCAGGGGTATTGACGAACGCCGAGCTGCTGGCCATTCTGATCGGCAGCGGTACACAGGGGGTGTCGGCGCTGCAGATTGCCTCGCAATTGACGGCCCATGAACGGCTGTACCGCGAAGTCGCCCGGTGGCGGCGCGTACAGGATTTCCAACACGTCAAGGGCCTGGGCACGGCCCGGGCGGCGCGAATCCTGGCGGCCTTGGAACTGGGAAAACGGTTGGCCTGCGCATCAGCTGTTGAGTCGGCATGCATCAGTTCACCTGACGCGGGGGCTCAGTATCTGATGGGCAGGCTGCGCAGTGAAACGCACGAGCGTTTCCTCGTCCTGCTCTTGAACACAAAAAATCGTGTCATCCAGACCGAACAGATTGCCGAAGGATCGCTGAACAGCGCCGTCGTGCATCCGCGGGAGGTCTTCGCGCCGGCCATTACGGCCCACGCGGCGGCTATCCTGGTGGCGCACAACCACCCGTCGGGCGATCCGACTCCCAGCCGGGAGGACCGGAACCTGACCAGGGTGTTGGCGAAGACCGGGGAAATCATGGGGATTCCCGTCCTGGACCATCTGGTGATCGGCGATGGCGTCTATTACAGTTTCAAGGAACATGGGGAGTTGTGACCCCGTTCCTGCCGGGCTTTCAGTTTGAACGAGGTGCAAAAAGGATGTTTGACATTTTCAAGAATTTCTCCCACGATCTGGGCATTGATTTGGGAACCGCCAATACGCTGGTCCATTGCAAAGGCAAAGGCATCATCATCCATGAGCCTTCTGTCGTCGCCGTGGACAGCGAGTCGAACGAGGTGCTGGAAATCGGCGCCGAGGCGAAGGCCATGATCGGCCGGACGCCGGGCAATATTGTGGCCATCCGTCCCATGAAGGACGGCGTCATTGCCGATTTCGACATTACCCAGTCCATGCTCAAGTATTTCATCCACCGCGCCCTGGGCCGCCATACCCTGATCCGGCCTCGGATCGTCATCGGCGTGCCGTCGGGAGTGACGGAAGTGGAGAAACGCGCTGTCGTGGACGCGGCGATCCAGGCCGGGGCCCGCGAGGCCTACCTGATTGAGGAGCCCATGGCCGCGGCCATCGGCGCCGGCCTGCCTGTACAGGAAGCCACGGGCAGCATGGTCGTCGATATCGGGGGCGGCACTTGCGAAGTCGCCGTCATTTCCCTCGGCGGCATCGTCGTGTCCCGCTCCATCCGCACGGGCGGCGACGCCATTGACGACGCCATCGCCCGTTACATCCGCAAGACGTTCAGCCTGCTCATCGGCGAGCGGACTGCGGAGGAAATCAAGATCAAAATCGGCACGGCGAAGTTTGTCGAAAATCCGGAAACCATGGAAATCCGCGGCCGCGATATGGTGAGCGGCCTGCCGAAGAACCTGATGATCAACGCGAACCAGATCTGCACCGGCATCGAGGAACCCGTACAGAATATCGTCGAAGCCGTGCGCAGCACGCTGGAGAAGACGCCGCCGGAACTGGCGTCGGACATTATCGACCACGGCATCGTCATGACCGGCGGGTCGTCCCTGCTGCGCAATCTGGACAACCTGCTGAGCGAGCAGACCCATATGCCGGTCTATGTCAGCGACGATGCCCTGACCTGCGTCGTGCTGGGTACGGGCATCTGCGTCGAAAACATCGATCAGTACAAGAAAGGCTTTATGTCTTCCAACAGCAAGCTCTGAGATGATGAAGAAACAGCAATTTGTCGTCGTACTGGCAGTGCTGGCCCTGGTGGCCTGCATGGCCCTGGCCGTGAGCCAGCGGTGGCGCTTCCCCCTGGTGAACCGGGCCGTGGGCGCCGTGCTGCTGCCCGTCAACGGGGTGGTCCTCTTTGTCCATGACAAGGTGGCCTCTTTCGGCGCGTCGCGGCGCCTGAACAGTACGTTGCAGGAGGAAAATGCACAGCTCAAGTCCCGCCTGGGGCATCTCGACAGTGCGGAATACCGCATTGCGCGCCTCGAGGCGGAAAACGACCAGTTGCGCGCCATGGTGGGGTACAAGCAGCGAAATCCTGAGGAGACGCTGCTGCCGGCCCGCGTCGTCGGCGTGGACCTGGGAGATTTGCGCGAGCATTTCTTCCTGGACAAAGGCACGGCCGACGGCATCCGCCCCGATATGCTCGTCACAACCAGCGCGGGCCTGGCGGGAATCGTGGAGGATGTGTACGACCATTACAGCCGCGTCTTGTACTTGTCGAGCAGCAGCTCCCGCATCGGCGTCAAGGTCCAGCGCTACGGGTCCAATTCCGTTGGCGTCCTGGCCGGACACGGGCCGGCGTCGGCGAGCCTGCGCCTGATGTACCTCGCCAAGGACGCGGATATCCGGCCCGGTGACTTGATCGTGACGAACGGTCTGGGCGGAAAATATCCGCCGGGCGTCTATGTCGGCAAGGTCGCGTCGGTGGCGTCGGATCCGGCAGGCCTGCAGAAGGTGGCGGAAATCGATCCGGCGGCGGACCTGCGGGTCCTGGACAAAGTATTTGTCGTCCTCCATGTGGATGAGGCGGCGCTGTTGGCCCGCGAAGTCCGGCAGCGGGAGCAGGAAGCGGCTTCCCGCGCGGCGGGGGCAGGGCAGAAACAGTCTGCGGCGGCACCGGCCGCGCCGGCGAAGTAGGGCGGCCTGCGGGCGGTCTGGTAGGGATGCGGCCTGGGGGCAGGAGGAATGGAATGAGAATGTGGTCCTGGCTGGGAACGGCCTTTGTCGTTGTCCTGCTGCAGACGACTTCCATCGGATTTTTCAGGGGCAGTCTGTATTTTGACTTGCCCTTGATTTTTATTTATGCCCTTGCCCTGTTTTATGGCCCCCGGGTGGGCTTGATGGCAGGGGTGGCCTTTGGCTTGCTGCAGGACTTGTCGTCGCCTTCGGTCTTTGGTTTCTGCATCCTGACGCGCGGTGCCGCGGGGTACCTTGTGGGCCGCGTCAAGGAAATGATTTTCAAAAACAATGGCGCGTACCACGTACTCCTGATGGGGAGCCTCAGCCTGGGACTGCGCCTGCTGTACGCCGTTCCCGTGCTGGCCCTCAGCGGCAGCGTGGCCCATACGGCCGGGCCGTACCTGATGGAAACCCTCTGGTATTGCCTGGGAAATATGGTATTGACCGTTCCTGTGGAACGCCTGCTCTACAGGCAGTTCCAGTGGGAACAGGAAGAAGATTCGGCCTATGGACAATAAAGTATCTTCGGACCGGCTCATCAAGCTGCTCCTGGTGTGCGTGGCGGCCTTTGCGGTCCTAGTGGGCCGCATGGCCTGGCTCCAGCTCTACAAGGGCATGTATTACGGCGCCCAGGCCGACGGCAACCGTATGCGCAGCGTCCTTCTCCTGGCGCCGCGGGGCAGGATCTACGACTGCAACGGCGTTGTCCTGGCGGACAATACGCCGGCCTTCGTGCTGAATATCCTGCCGAGCCGTCAGGTGACGGAAGCGGAAATCCGCCTCCTGACGCAAATCCTTTCCATGAAGGAAGAGGACGTGCGGGCCCGTGTGGCCAAGGCGAAGACGACGTATGAACCGGTGGCCGTCAAGACGGAATTGAATATGAAGGAGGTCACCCTCCTGGAAGAGAACGCCAAGGACCTGCCCAACGTGGCCCTGGCGTCGCAGGCAGTACGCCGCTATCCTTACCCCGGCCTGGCCGCCCATGTCCTGGGCTATGTGGGCGAAGTGTCCGAAGCCCAGATGAGCGAAGGCCGCTATAAGGGCATGCCGCCGGGCAGCATTGTCGGCAAGGACGGCCTGGAATGGGTCTATGACAAGGATTTGCGCGGGACGAACGGCCGCCGGACGGAAGAAGTGGACGTGCGGGGCCGCGTGGTCCAGCAGCTTGCGGGGCAGGCGCCCCAGCCGGGTCAGGATCTGGTCCTGACCCTCGATTACCGGCTCCAGAAAACCCTGGAAGACGCCCTGGATCACCACTTGCGGGAATTGGGACTCCAGGCGGCCGCGGCCGTGGCCCTGGATCCCGGTACGGGCGCCGTCAAGGCCCTGGCATCGCGGCCTGGTTTCGACCCGAACTGGTTTGTCGGCGGCATTTCGTCGCAGCACTGGAACAGCATCAATGACAACCCGCACCATCCGTTGAATAACAAGGTCATTGACGGCGAGTACCCGGCAGGCTCGACCTTCAAGGTCGTCACGGGTTCGGCGGGCCTGGAAGAACACAAGGTTTCGCCGGACGAGCTCATTTACGACTCGGGCCGCCATTGGCTCATCGATATGCGCAACGCCGGCGGCGAAGCCCTGGGCTGGCTGAATTTCCAGACGGCCTTCGCCAAGTCGGACAACGTCTATTTTTATGAAGTGGGACGCCGCGTGGGCATCGACACGCTGGATGCGTACGCCCGGCGCTACGGTTTCGGGCAGCGGACGGGCCTCGGCCTGCCCGGCGAGGCGGCCGGCGTGGTCGCCAGCCCCGCCGTGAAGCAGAAGCTCCTGAAGGAAGACTGGTATCTGGGCGATACGTTCAACACGGCCATCGGCCAGGGCCTGACCCTGGTCACGCCGATCCAGCTGGCCCAGATGCTGGCCAGCGTCGCCGACGGGGGCGTCCTGCGCCCGCCCTTCCTGATCGACCGGATCCTGCGCCCCGACGGCAGTACGGCGTCGGTCCTGCCGCGGCCTCAGGAACGGAGCCTGGGCATCAGCGCCGACACGATCCGCCGTGTCCAGGATGGCCTCAAAGGCGTAACGCAGGAAGGCGGCACGGCGGCCTGGTTCTCCGGCCTGCCGGTGGACATCGCCGGCAAGACGGGCACGGCGGAAAATCCCCATGGCCGCGACCACAGCTGGTTTATCGCCTATGCGCCGGCGGACAAGCCGAGCCTGGTCCTCGTGTGCATCGTGGAACAGGGCGGGTATGGCAGTACGGCGTCGGCCCCTATCATTTACGAAGTCTTGAACAATTATCTGCTCGGCTATCCCAACCTGCAGCCCGAGGCGCAGGACGGGAACAAGCCGGCCGGCGCGGCGGCAGCCCGCTGAACGCCGGCGTTTCGGCAGTATGACAGGTTTGTGAGGTATTGGCAGTGCAGCGTTATTTGCGGAACATGGACTGGATTCTCGTGCTGACCGTCGTGGCCCTCCTGGCCATCGGCATGGTTTTGATCAGCAGCGCGACCCACAACGACGCCCTCGTGGCGGGATATAACCGCTTTGTCCTGCGGCAGGGCATCTTTATCGGCATCAACCTGATCCTGGTCTGCCTGCTCCTGCGCATCGACTATCATTCCCTGACAGCCGTGACGCGGCCTTTGTACATCGTGATGCTGGTCCTGTTGCTGGCCGTGGCCCTTTTCGGCCACACGAGCCTGGGCGCCCAGCGCTGGATCCGCATCGGCCCCGTCACGTTCCAGCCCAGTGAATTTTCCAAGGCCCTCATGATTGTCTGCCTGGCGGCCTTTCTGGACCGCGGGCGGGAATATATGGATGAGCTGAAGGATTACCTGCCTGCCGTGGCCTACGTCTTCGTCCCCTTCTTCCTGGTCCTGCGCCAGCCCGACCTGGGCACGGCCCTGGTTTTCGCGGCCATCGCGTTCTGCATGTTCTGGGTCTGCGGCTTCAAGGTCAAGTGGCTGGCTGTCATGACCGGTATCGGCGCCGCCGCGGCCCCGCTCCTGTGGCACCTGCTCCACGAATACCAGCGGAACCGCATCCGGGTCTTCCTGAATCCGGAGCTGGATCCCTACGGCGCGGGCTATCACGTCATCCAGTCGAAAATCGCCATCGGCAGCGGCATGCTCTTCGGCAAGGGCTGGATGCAGGGGACCCAGAGCCAGCTGAGTTTCCTGCCGGAAAACCATACGGATTTCATTTTCGCCGTCGCCGGGGAGGAATTCGGCTTTGTGGGCGTTACGCTGATTTTGCTGCTCTATCTGATTTTGACCTGGCGGGCCCTGACCATCGCCTTGAACGCCGAAGACCGCTTCGGCCGCCTGCTGGCGACGGGCATCACGGGCATGCTCCTGTTCCACGTCCTGGTCAACGTGGGCATGACGGCCGGCATCATGCCGGTCACGGGCGTTCCCCTGCCGTTTTTGAGTTACGGCGTCAGTTCCCTGTCGACGAATCTCGTCCTGGTCGGCCTGCTCCTGGACATCCATCTGCGGCAGGCGAAACTGCAATTTTGAATTGGTGACAAAGTGGAGGATACATCGGTGAAGAAAAAAGAATGGACCCTGGATATGCTGGCGGCGGTCAAACGCCCGGACCGTTACACGGGCGGGGAGTTCGGCAGCATCGTGAAGGAGTCGGCGGACGTGCGCGTGGCCCTGGCGTTCCCCGACGTATATGAAGTGGGCATGAGCTACCTGGGCTTTAAGATCCTCTACCATTTGGTCAACAAGATGGAAGGGATTGCGGCCGAGCGGGTCTACGCGCCCTGGGTGGACATGGAGGCCCTCATGCGCGAACGGGATGTCGTCCTGACGACCCTGGAAACGAAACGGGCCTTGTCAGAACTCGATGCCGTCGGGTTCACGCTGCAGTACGAGCTGTCCTATACGAATATCCTGAATATGCTCGATTTGGGAGGCGTGCCTGTGCGCAAGGAAGACCGCGGCGACACGGATCCCCTGGTCCTCGTCGGCGGGCCTTGCGTGTTCAATCCGGAGCCGCTGGCGGACTTTATCGACGTGGCCCTGCTCGGCGACGGCGAGGAAGCCCTGCCGGAAGTGCTCGAGGCCCTGCGCCAGTGGAAGTTGGCAGGCCGCCCGGGCGGGCGGAAAGGCTTTTTGCACCGCGTGGTCCAGATTCCGGGCGTCTACGTGCCGGAATTCTATGCGGCGGAGTACAACGACGACGGGACCCTGCGTGCCATGAGGACGACGGACCCGGCGGCGCCGGCGTATGTGGAAAAGCGGGCCGTGGAGGACCTGAACGCCGTCGATTTTCCGACGGCGCCCATCGTGCCTTTCGGCGAAATCGTCCACGACCGCATTATGCTGGAAATGTTCCGGGGCTGCAGCCGCGGCTGCCGGTTCTGCCACGCCGGCATCGTCTACCGTCCCGTGCGGGAACGGCGTGAGGACGTGTTGCGCCGTCTGGCCCACCTGCAGGTCGACAACACGGGCTATGACGAGATTTCCCTTGTGTCCCTGAGCACGGCGGACTATTCGTGCCTGCCGTCCTTTTTGGACACCATGATCAGCGATTTCAAGTCCCGCGACGTGAGCGTGTCCCTGCCGAGCCTGCGCATCGACGCCTTTTCCGTGGACATCGCGAAAAAGGTCCAGGAGGTACGCAAAAGCGGCTTGACTTTCGCCCCCGAGGCAGGGAGCCAGCGCATGCGGGATATCATCAACAAAGGCGTCACGGAGGAAGACCTGATGAACGCCGTCAGCGGCGCCTTCGCCAATGGGTGGAGCAAGGTCAAGCTCTACTTTATGATCGGCCTGCCCGGCGAAACGGACGAAGATGTCCTAGCCATCGCGAAGCTCGCCCGCAAAGTCCAGTGGAAGTACAAGGAAATCACGGGACACGGCGGCTGCCAGGTGACGGTCAGCGTCGCGTCCTTCGTGCCGAAGCCCTATACGCCGTTCCAGTGGGTGCCCCAGAATACGCTGGAAGAAATCCGCCACAAGCAGGGCCTGCTGATGGAGGCCCTGCGCGTGAAGAATATCACGTTCCAGTACCATGACGGCAAGACCAGCCTGATGGAAGGCGTCTTCGCCCGCGGCGACCGCCGGCTGGGCAAGGCCCTGTACCTGGCGTGGAAGGCCGGCGAGACGTTCGACGGCTGGGGCGACCAGTTCGACTACGCGTTGTGGCAGCGCGCCCTGGCCGACGCCGGCGTGGACCCCGATTTCTACAACCACCGGCTGCGCGGCGCCGACGAAGTCTTTCCCTGGGAGCATCTGCGCCCCGGCGTAAGCCGCGCCTTCCTGGCCCACGAGTACGCCAAGGCGAAGGAAGAAATGCTGACGCCGGACTGCCGCCTGGGTAAGTGCAACGGCTGTCGGATCTGTCAGGAGCTGGGCATTCCCATCCGGGATTTCGGGGGCCGCGCCTACGACGCGTCGCGGGAACCGAAGTTCGAAACGACGCTGCACAAGCTGGAGGCGGTGCGGGCGTCCCTGCGGGAGGCCGCGGCCCGGGCCGGGTACGACCTGCTGGATCCGTCCGTGGCCGAAGTGGCGCGGAAAACGGCCTATACCGTGTCCGGGGAGGTGACGCAATGAAGCTGCGTTTTCAGATTACGAAGGATAAGGAAATCCGGTTTATTTCCCACCTGGAATATTTGCGGACCATCGGCCGCGCCTTCCGGCGGGCCAAACTGCCCGTGGCCTATTCCCAAGGCTTCAATCCCCATATGAAATACAGCCTGGCGTCGGCCCTCGGCGTGGGGGTCGTCAGCCGCGCCGAATACGTGGAGCTGGACCTGACGGAACCAGTCGTACCGTCCGAGGCGGCGGAGGCCTTCAAGAAGGCCCTGCCGCGGGGAATCCGCGTCCTGGCCTATGATGCCGTGGACGACCACGCGCAGGCCCTCATGGCGGCGGCCGGCGGGGCGGGGTACCGGGTCAGCGTGCCCTGGCAGGGCGACTTTGCCCGCGTCGAGGCAGCCGTGGCGGCCTTTCATGCCGCTCCGGAACTGCTCTTCGAGAAGGCGGCCCCGAAGACGAAGAAAAAAGTCAAGCAGATCGATGTGAAGCGGTACATCTCCCGGATCGACGTGACGCAGGAAGCCGTGACGGGCGAAGGAGCCGCCGAAGCGGCGGCGCGGGGGATCCGCGCCCTGGTCTTCACCTTCGACATCGCCATCACGCCCCAGGGCAGCATGAAGGCCGTGGACCTGCTCAATGCCCTGAATCATGCCTACGGACTGGACCTGCCGGTCGTCCTGGCGGACATCGAGCGGCTCTCGCTCTACCGCACGGGCCCAGCGGGGGAACACCTGCCCATGCTGGACAACCAGGCCATGTTTAAAGCGTAAGGACGGAAAGGAGGGGGCGGAGATGACGCAGGAAATCATTATGGGCAGCACGCCGGAAGAGGTCCGCATGGGTCTCGTGGAAGACGGCGTCCTGCAGGAATATCTCGTGGAACGGGCCATGTCCGCCCACCTCGTGGGAAGCATCTTCCTGGGCCGCGTGAGCAATGTAGTCCCTGGCATCCAGGCGGCTTTTGTGGATATCGGCCTGGAGCAGAACGCCTTTTTGTACCTCGGTGAGAGCCGCGATTTGACGGAAGGTATGTCCGTCATGGTGCAGATCACGAAGGATCCCCGCGGCACGAAAGGGCCGACGGCGAGCCGGGAAATCACCTTCCCGGGCCGTTATGTCGTGCTCTTTCCCCAGGCCGGCACGGTCGGCGTGTCGCGCCGGATCCACGACAGCGCGGA
Organism: uncultured Selenomonadales bacterium; assembly: GCA_900314855.1. GTDB lineage: Bacteria > Bacillota > Negativicutes > Acidaminococcales > Acidaminococcaceae > Succiniclasticum. Next base: position 54,236 of record OMWZ01000008.1, on the reverse strand, counting down.
ACGGGACCGGCTGCACGCCATCGCGGAGCGCCTCCGTCCCGGCCAGATGGGCCTCGTCGTGCGCACGGCCGCCGAAGGGGTCCCGACGGAGGTCATCGAGGCGGATATCGCAAGCCTGCTGACCGAGTGGCATATCGTCGGGACGAAGGCGAAGCGGACGAAGGCCCCGGCGTTCCTGCACCGGGAACTGGATCTGTCCGTCCGCATGGTCCGCGATTACCTGAATAAGGACGTGGATCGTATTGTCTTGGACAGCGCCGAGGCGTATGAGCGGGTCAAGGCGCTCCTCGACAGGCTGCCGGCCGGGCGGGGAGGGCAGTTGACCCTGTATACGGGGGCGGACGACGTGTTCGCGGCCTATGGCCTGGCCGACGCCGTCGCGTCCCTGTCGGACCGGCGCGTGGACCTGCCGGGCGGCGGCTACCTGATCCTGGACCACACGGAGGCCATGACGGTCATCGATGTGAACAGCGGCAGTTACAGCGGCAAGAACAACCTGGAAGAGACGATTATGGAAATCAACCGCCAGGCGGCGCGGGAAATCGCCCACCAGCTGCGGCTCCGCGACATTGGCGGCATCATCGTCGTCGATTTTATCGACATGCACTCCGGCGCCCACCGGCAGGAGCTCCTGTCCCTGCTGGAAAAGGCGTTCCGCGGCGACAGGATGCGGCCGCGCATCCAGGATATTACGGTGCTGAATCTCGTGGAGATCACGCGCAAAAAGTCGCGGCAGAACCTGGAGGCCGTCTTGTATACGGACTGTCCCACGTGCAATGGCACGGGACGCGTCCAGTCGAAAGAAGCCATCGCCCTGGAAATCAAGCGGCGCCTGCGGAGTCTCCTGAAAAAACAGGGGAGCAGCCGGGACATCCTTCTCGTGGCCCATCCCGTGGAGGCGGAATACCTGCAGCAGTGCTGCAGGGACTGGAACCGCGAGCTGGCGTGCCATCTTAAGGTGGAAAGCGATCCTTCGCTCCATGTGGAGGCCTTTTTGATCCTCGACAACGGATGAGGGGGAGGAAGCGGCGCCGGCGGGGTCCGGCGCGGGACAAAGAGACAAGGAGAGACCATGGATACTGAGTTATTGCGCTACATCGGGCACCGCCTGTATCAAACGGAATATCTGAAGGAGTGGAAACGGTACCTCGTCTTCCGGGCGCGGTGCCGGATGCACGCGGCCCTCATGGAAGAGGTACTGGACTTTTTCGCCGCTACCCCGCTGCGCAGGGAGATGCTGCGCGGTACGCCGGCGTTTGCGGAACAGGTGACGCGGGCCTTTTTCTACAAGGGCTCGGATTGGCAGGATCGCTGGGATCTGGTGCGGCACCATGTGGAATTCATGGAACGGAACTTTACGGAAGAAGCCCTGCGGGCGCTGTACGTGGAGGTGCGGGACCACCAGAATGTCGGGCAGCGCCTTGTCCTGTGGCAGGAAGAGTCGGAGGGGCAGCCTCTCCAGCTGGCCCTGTGGTTCAACGCGGGCCAGCGGAAGGAAGGCTGCCTGTCCCTGGTCCTGGAGCTGGGCGACGAGGCTCTGTACCAGATTATGTTCTGGTTCGGCAAGAGCCTGTCCGACCCGACGCGGGATGCCATTTGGGTAGGGGCCCTGCAGGGAACGCCCAATGGCAGCGCCGCGATTAAGCGGCTTACGAAGGAGTTCTTCGGCTACCGCACAAAAAATCTCGTTTTTTACGGCTTGCGCAGCCTGGCCCGGTGCCTTGGCCTGGACGAGATCTATGCCGTGACGAACGAAGGCTACTACGCCATGAACCATGTGCGGCGCGACCGCAAGCTGAAGACGGACTTCGGTGAGTTCTGGAAGGAATGCGAAGGCGTGCCCTGTGGGAGCGACAGCCGTTTCTTCCGCCTCCCCGTGGCGGAATACCGCAAGGTCATGAGTGAACTGAAACCGTCGAAGCGGGCCCAGCATCGCCGCCGCTTTGCCCGCCTCGACGCGATCGACGCGGCCTTTGACGCCAGCTGCAAGGCCTGGCGCCGGGAGTGACGGCAGGCAGGACGCCGGGAGGGCCGTGCCCCTGCGGACGGACGTCTGGCGTGTGTTTTTTGAATTTTTCAGACAGAAGGAACCCAAATTGCTATAATTTGGGTTCCTTCTGTGTTATAATTACCATATATAGTCTTGGATGAGGAGGAAGCTCTTATGAAAAAACTCGTTTCTTTGCTTGCCGCCTTGATCGTCTGCCTCGGACTGGCGACGACGGGCTTTGCCGAAGTGACGCATGTGGCTTCGGAACAGCTGGACGCCATGGAAAAGGTTTTGTACGGGACGCAGCAGGACAGCTCCATGCTGGCCCGGATTCAGAGCCTCGAAGATGATCTGTACGGTCATGAAGAGAACGGGCGGAACATCCTGGACCGCATCCAGACGTCCTACGACTACGTGTGCGGCTCCAACGGCGGCAACGGCAGTTTCCTGCAGCAGCTCAACGCCGTCGACTCCCGCTTCAACGACCGCCTGACCGCCGGTCCGGCGAAGACTCGCATCGAGGAACTGGAAAACACGATCTACGGCACCATGAAGGCCGGCTCCCTGGAGTCCCGCCTGACGAGCCTTGTGGAAACGGCGTACGCCGACGGGCAGGTGCCTGTGGAGGAAACGGTCCTGCCGAAGGATTCCCTCGTCAAGATCCGCTTTATGGCGCCCTTGTCGAGCAAGACCGCCCAGGCTGGCGACCCGGTCAGCTTCGTGGTGGCGGACAATGTCTATGTCAATGACGTCCTCGTCCTTGCCAAGGGAGCCACGGGCCTGGCCAAGGTAAAGGAAGTCAAGCAGCCCCGCAGTTTCGGCCGCGACGCCAAAATTACCGTGGAGTTCAGCTATGTTTACGGCGTGGACGGCTCCACCGTGCCGGTCTATATCGGCAAACTGGCGAAGCAGCAGGCCAAAACGGCAGCCGGCGCGGCCGGCGCCACTATCGGCGGCATGGTCGTCCTCGGCCCCATCGGCGCCATTGGCGGCGCCTTTGTGACGGGGCAGTCCATCGTTATCCCCGAGGGGTCCACGACTTACGTCCAGGTGACGCAGGATCAGACCGTGAACGGCATTATCTACACGACGACGGAAAGCTCCGGCAGCGCCAGTGGCGACGCCGGGACGGAAGCGGCGGCTTAAAAGGGAGAAACGGAGCGCGGGCGGACCGGCCGGAACCGGCGGCCCCGCTCGCGGAGGCTTGGCAGCGCCCTTGTGGAAAGCGCTGTACCGGCGGGGGAATTGCCTCTCCCGTCGGTATTTTTTTTTGCCCTTTTATGGTATAATATGCGATGGACCATTGTTTGACAGACCCGGAATTCGCAAAGGGGGTTTCCATGTTCAAGAAAACGACAGCCGCCATCCTGCTGGCCGGCATGGCTTTGAGCCTGCCGGTGTACGCGTCGGATGCGACGGTGGACGAATACAACAGTGAGGACAAATACGCGTCGCCGGCCTATCACCGGGGAGCGGAAATTGTCAATGATTGGAAAAAATCCCGCGCCGCCGCGGGCGAGGGGACGATGCTGTCGGAAACGGCGGCAGTGGGGCGGCCCCAATCGGAAGCGGCCCGGCGGCGCGCCGACGCGCGCCGCGGCGTGGCGCCGGGAGCCCAGGCCGCCTCGTACGAGGATGGCGTCTTGGCCCGGACGAAACAGGGCGCGACCGTCAATTCGGAGAGCCGCAGCCTGCCCTTGACGCTGACGGGCGATGAGGCGCAGTACGCCAATGACACGGGCGACTTTGTCGTCCAGGGCAACGTTACCGTGAACCAGGGCACGCAGACCCTGTATACGACGAAGGCCGTGGGCAACACGAAGACCGGCGATGTCTGGCTTCTCCAGGGAGGAACTTTCGTGGAGACGGACAATACCATGAAAGGCAGCTGGGTCCATTACAACTTCAATACGGAAACAGGGGAAATCCGCCGCGTCGAAGGCAAGAGCGGCAAGGATTTTTACCGGGCTCCCCATGCCGTGCTGGAAAACGGCATGATCCTCGTCGACGAAGGCGGCGAAACGACGCGCTGCCCGGCGGTCAAACATCCGCCGTGCCTGTCCGTCAAGGCTAGGACGATTACCATTGTCCCGAACAAGCGCATCGTCGCCCGGGACGTGCAGGTTTTTCTCCGCGGCGTCCATGTGTACTCCCGCAAAACCTGGGTCAATGATTTCAACCAGTCTACGGAGCGGACCATGCCCCGCGTCGGCTGGAAGGAAAACAAGGGCCTGTATGTGTCCCTGGACTACGAAACCCCCATCGGGAATCCGCTCCTGAAGAACCCGACCACGTTCAATATGCACCAGATCTATTACAGCAAATCCCATTATCGTCCTTTCTACAGCCTGCGGCATGACCAGAAGGACTTTTACGTGCGTCTCAACGACGGCTGGGTCTACGACAGCGACGATGACCGGTTTGACGAAGGCATCTGGCTGCGCAAAAAGATGGACTGGGGCCTTTTCCTCAAACCGCACCGCATCGCCAAGGGACTGCCCGTCAGCGTGACGGCCAGCCTGACCCACGGCCTGTGGAAATACACCAACCGCGGCTGGAGCAGCTGGCATACGGAAAAAGAGGTCATGCTCCGCCACGACCGCATCTACCCCACAGGGGACCGGAAACTCTATCTGGACCTGTCCGTGGGCCGCAAGTGGGTCGATGAGAGCCATCAGGTCAACGCCGATACGAACCGCCATTTGAATACGAATATCTACCATGGGACGCTGGGGTACAATTTCTCGAAGAAATGGCAGGTCTGGGAGACCTACCACGACGAGCACAAGACGAGCCTCGCCTTCTCCCTGGGGCAGCCGGATTTCGCCAAGGAATGGCGTACGGGCGTGACGTGGCGCCCCGATGACCACAACTCCCTGACGGTCGTGGACCGCTATAACGCCGATGGGGGTTCCTATACCCACGGCCATTACTCCACCTACTACGCCTGGACCCACCGCTTCTGCTGCTGGGCCCTGACGACCTCCTACGAACAGAAACATTACCGGGGCGGGGACAACCAGTGGAATATCCAGCTGGACCTGCTCTACTGGTGACGAAAGAACCGCGCGGAGGGATCGCGCCGGCCACGCCGGACGGAATCCGCCGGGAAAGGAAGTAAACAGAGTGAACGAAATTATCCAAGCGCGGATGCGCGAGCATCAGCAGGTCTTGCAGCGCCTCCTGGCGTCGGACCTGCCGGAAAAACTGGAAAACGTGGCGGCCCTCGTGGAAAAGGCTCTGGCCGGGGGACATAAAGTCCTCTTCTGCGGGAACGGCGGCAGCGCGGCAGACAGTCAGCACCTGGCGGCGGAATTCGTCGGCCGGTTCCAGACGGAACGGCGCGGCCTGCCGGCCCTGGCCCTGACGGTCGATACGAGTATCCTGACAGCGGTGGCCAACGATTACGGGTACGACACGGTCTTCGCCCGCCAGGTCCAGGCCTTGGGCGAAGCGGGAGATGTCCTTGTCGGCATTTCCACCTCCGGCAACAGCCGGAACGTGCTCCTCGCCATCGAAGAAGCGAAACGGAAAGGCATGGCCTGTGTCGGGATGACCGCCGAAGGCGGCGGCAAGATGGCCGGCGCCTGCGACATCTGCCTGGCCGTTCCGGCCAGGGTGACGGCCCGGGCCCAGGAAATGCATATCCTGATGGGCCATATCCTGTGTGAATTGGTGGATCACGAATGAATAACATGGATTGTACAACCTTCGTCGCCGAAAAGATCCAGTCCCTGCGCATCGCCGTCGTCGGCGACGTCATGGTGGACCGCTATTTTTACGGCGAAGTGAAGCGCATCTCGCCGGAAGCGCCGGTGCCCGTGAACCATGTGCGGCAGATCAAGTCCGTCCTGGGCGGCGCCGCCAACGTGGCGGCCAACCTGGCCGGCTTGGGCTGTCAGGTCTATATGGCCGGCGTCACGGGGGACGACGACAACCGCCGTATCCTGGACGGGCTCCTGGCAGAAGCCGGCATCGACGCGTCGGGCCTTGTCAAATCGCCGCACCGGTCGACCATTACGAAATTGCGCGTCCTCGGCGCGCGGCAGCAGATGCTGCGCTTGGATTTCGAGGAAGTGGGCGATCTGGACCGCGAGGAGGCAGATGCCCTGAAACAGTGGTTCCTGGCCCGGCTGGACCAGGGCCTGGACGGGATTGCCGTTTCGGACTACGCCAAGGGCGTCTGCTCCGACGAGTTCTGCCAGTGGGTCATCCGCATGGCGAAGGTCCACGGGATCCCGGTCCTTGTGGATCCCAAGGGTCCCCACTGGGACAAATACGACGGCTGCACCTTCATTACGCCAAACCTGAAGGAAATGTGCGAGGCCGCCGGCCAGACCGTGCCCAACGAGGACGGCCCGGTCCTGCAGATTGCTTCCATGGCGAGGGAACGGTACCACATCGAGAACGTTGTCGTGACGCGCAGCGAAAAGGGCATGACCCTCGTCGGCGGCCGCCGCACGGTCATCCACAGCCCTGCGTCGGCCCTGGAGGTCTTCGACGTGTCCGGCGCGGGCGATACGGCGGCGGCGTCCCTGCTGGCGGCGGCAGCCGGCGGCCTGTCCCTGCCGGAGGCAGTCTATATGTCCAACCGCGCGTCGGGCATTGTCGTCGGCAAGGTGGGTACTTATCCCGTCCACCGCGACGAGCTGCTGCAGGACCTGCTGGCAGAGGAACGGAAACTGGGCTACGGCTTCCGGCCCCTGTCCTGGAAGGAAATCGCGGATTTGGCTTCCATCTGGCATAAGAGCGGTGAAAAAATCGTCTTTACGAACGGCTGCTTCGATATTCTCCATGTGGGCCATGTGTCCTATCTGGAGAAAGCGGCCAAATTGGGGCGGCACCTGATTCTCGGCCTCAATTCGGACGATTCGGTGCGCCGTCTCAAAGGGGAGATCCGGCCTCTGGTCCGCGAACTGGACCGGGCGCGCATCCTCGCGTCCCTGTCTTGCGTCGACGCGGTCGTCATTTTCCACGAGGACACGCCGACGAAATTGATCCAACTGATTCGGCCCGACATCCTTGTCAAAGGCGGCGATTACCGCCCCGACCAGGTCGCCGGCCGTGAATATGCGGGCAAAGTGGAAATCATCAAATTCGAAGAAGGATATTCGACAACGGGACTGGTCGAAAAAATCGCCGGCCTCGTACGGGAGGGAAAATTATGATTATCGTCACCGGCGGCGCCGGCTTCATCGGCAGCAACATCGTAAAAGGCCTCAACGAGCGGGGCCGCGAGGATATCCTCGTGGTGGACAACCTGACGAATATGGTGAAGTTCAAGAATATCCAGGCCCTGAAGGTCCAGGACTACATGGACAAGGTGGACTTTGCCGAAGCCCTGAAGGCAGGCCGTTTCGACCACGAGAAAATCGACGTCATCTTCCACGAAGGGGCCTGCTCCGACACGATGGAATACAATGGCAAATACATGATGGCGAATAACTTCGAGTACACGAAGGAACTGTTCCATTTCGCCACGGACCGCAAAATCCAGTTCCTGTACGCGTCGTCTGCCTCGACGTACGGCAGCGGTAAGCATGGCTTCACGGAAAAACCGGACTGTGAAGAGGCCCTCAACGTCTACGCCTTTTCGAAGCTGTTTTTCGACAACTATTTCCGCCGGCTCGCCGCGGGCCTGGAGAGCCAGGTCGTGGGCCTGCGGTATTTTAACGTCTATGGACCCCAGGAAAACCACAAGGGCAAGATGGCGTCCATGGCCTTCCAGATGTACAACCAGTTCAAGGCCGAAGGGAAAGTGAAGCTTTTCGGGGCCTACGAAGGGTACGGCCCGGGCGAGCAGACCCGGGACTTCGTCTACGTCAAGGACGTGGTCAAGGTCAACTTCTTCTTCTGGGACCACCCGGAACTGTCGGGTATCTACAACTGCGGCACGGGGCACGCCCATCCCTTCAACACCGTGGCGAAGGCCGTGCTGAAACATTTTGGCGCTCCCCTGGAGAAACTGGAATACGTTCCCTTCCCGGAAGTGCTGGAAGGTAAATACCAGAGCTATACCCAGGCGGACGACGCGAAACTCCTGGCGGCCGGGTATGACGGCGGCTTTACGGATATCGGGGAAGCCGTGGGCGAATACTGTGCCCTGCTGGACAAGTCCGGCGGGTATTATACGAAGTTTTGAGCGGCGCCGGCAAGACAGCGTGGGCGGCGGCCTCGGCCGCGCCTGCCCGTCCGGTCAAGCTGGCCTTGTTTGACCGGGACGGCGTCCTGAATGTGGACAAGGCGTATCTGTACCGCCCCGAAGAGGCGGAATGGATCCCCGGCGCCCGCGAGGCCGTCGCCTGGCTCAACGGACAGGGATACACGGCCGTCGTGGTGACAAACCAGAGCGGTGTGGCCCGGGGCTATTATACCGAAGAGGATGTGCGGCGCTTTCACGCGTGGATGGCCGGCGAATTCGCCAAGGCCGGCGCCGTCCTGGCCCGCTTTTATTATTGCCCCCACCTGAAAGACGGCGTGGTTCCGGCGTATGCCATTGACTGCGCCTGCCGCAAACCGAAGCCGGGCATGGTCCTGGCGGCCCTCCGCGATTTCGGCGCCCGGCCGGAGGATTGCTTCCTCGTCGGCGACAGTCCCCGCGACGTGGCGGCAGCCGAAGGGGCCGGCGTGGAGGGCTATCTGTACGGCGGCGGCAGCCTCCTGGATTTTGTGCGCTCCCTCGTGGCGGCGCGGCAGGGAAGTTCCCCGGAAGGATCGGGTACGTGATGGAATACAACAACATCCTATTGATTAAGATGAGCTCTTTGGGCGACGTATTGCATACGTTGCCCTTTGTTGCGGTTTTAAGGGACCGTTTCCCCCAGGCCCGCATCACGTGGCTCGTGCATCCGCAATTCGCCGGGTTCATCCCGGATCCGCCCGTCGTGGACGAAGTGCTTTATTTTGACAAAAAGAAATTCAATCGCGCCGGCTGGGGCGAAAAGTGGCGCATGCTGAAGGAGATCCGCGCCACCCTGCACCGCCGTCATTTTGACCTGGTCATCGACCTGCAGGGCTTGGCCAAGAGCGCCCTGATGGCGGCCCTCAGCGGCTGTCCCAACCGCATCGGCTGGGCGGAGATGCGGGAAGGAAGCGGTCTCGTTAGCCGGCCGGTCCGGGGCGCCCACGGGCAGGACCACGTCATCGAGCGGTACCTCGACGTGGCCCGCTATTTGGGCTGCCATGTCGGGGACCTCCGCTTCCCCCTGCCGGATTTGACGCGGGAATGGGAAAGCCTGCAGGCCAAATGTCCCGTCGACTGGACGCGGCCCTATGTGGTCCTTTGTCCCGGCGCGCGGTGGGAAACGAAAAAGTGGCCTGCCGAGCACTATGCCGCCCTGGCGCGGCTCCTGTTGGCCGACGGGATGGGCGTCGTCCTGGCCGGCGGGCCGGAGGATCACGGACTGGGAGAGGCAATCGCGGCTCAGGCGCCGGGGGTGACGGACCTGACGGGGGCTACCTCCCTGCGGGAATTGGGCGCTTTGATCCAGCACTGTGCGTTCTATATCAGCGCCGACACGGGCCCCTTGTTCGTGGCGTCAGCGTGCCGGAAACCGCTGATCGCGCTCTACGGCCCGACGAAGCCGGACCGGACAGGCCCTTACGGCAGTAACAGCGCGACCATCCTCGTGGCGCCCGTGCCTTGCGCGGGGTGCCTGAAAAAACATTGCGGGCACTGGACCTGCATGGCGTCCCTGACGCCGGAACAGGTCTATGAGGCCTACAAAAAACAGACCGCCGCGGCGGGAAAGGAGGTGGGACCATGGAATTGAACCGGAAGCGGATCCTCGTGACCTTTTTGATGCACCTGGGCGACCTGACCCTGACGACTCCCTTTCTCCGCGCCCTGCGGAACGCGGCGCCTGATTCGTACATCGCCATGCTTGTCGACGAAAAGCTGAAGGATGTGGTGCTCCACAATCCCTGCCTGGATGAGGTGATCACCATCGACAAGAAGGGCCGGGACAACCACCTGCTGTCCCTTTGGGCCTGCGCGCACCGGCTCAGCGCCATGCACTTCGACATCCTTCTCAACCTGCACCCGAACGAACGGTGTTCCTTCATCGACGCCATGACGAAGGTCCCTGTCCGCGCGGGGACGACGAACTGGCTTTTCCGGCCCTGGTTCCGGCCGTATACGCCCCTGGACCGGACGAAGCACGCTGCCGATATGTATCTGGATGTACTGACGCAGCTTGGCGTCCGGGAGCTGCGTCACCACGGCCTGGAAATCTTTCCGGGGCCGGAGGCGGACGCGGCGGCGCGGGAGTTCTGGCAGCACGCCGGTGTGGAGGCGGAGGACAGGCTGGTCGGTTTCAACATCGGCAGCGCCGTGGAAACGAAACGGTGGGCCCCGGAACGGTTTGCCGCCGTCGCCGACGCCTTGGCGTCCGAAGGGTACAAGATCGTCTTTTTCGGCGGTACCATGGACCTGGACATGGTCCGGGACGCCGTGTCCCACATGAAGGCCCGCCCCATCGTTGCCACGGGGGAATTCTCCATCGGGGAGCTGGCGGCGGCCATGCGACGCTGTGCCCTGATTGTGACGAATGACAGCGGCCCTATGCACGTGGCTATCAGTCAGCGGGTGCCCATCGTGGCCATGTACGGCCCGAGCCATCCCGACCTGTACGGTCCCTATACGGACCGGGCATCTATCGTAACGGCCCTTCCGCCCTGCCCCGGCTGCGCGGACGGGATGAAACATCATTGTGACGATCCGCGCTATCATGGGCGCTGTATGACAGACCTGACGGTGGACCAGGTCCTGGCAGCCTGCCACGGCTGGCTGGACGGGACTGCGGCGTCGGGAGGAACAGAGAGGAGAACCGTATGAAACCTGCCCAACGGGTGGACGTACAGCAATTCAAAAAGGTCTTTATCCTTTTCAACCGCTATTCGGGCAAACAACTCTTCGCGACCAACGCGGCCCGCATCAACCAAATCTTTAAACTGCTCAAGGAAAAACTGAATGCCCAGGTGGAAATGCTCGACGTCCGGTATTTCGAACAGATGCCGGAACTGGCCCGGCAGGTCGCGGAAGAGCAGTGCGACTGGGTCATCATCGCCGGGGGCGACGGAACGATCCGCGCGTTTGTGGAAGACCTGCTGCGCCTGGATTTTCATCCCTACATCAGCGTCTTTCCGGCGGGAACGGTTAACCTGATCGCCAAGGAATTGGGCCTGAGCCGCGAACCGGAACGATGGGTGCACCGTGCCCTGCAGGGGTTCGTCTACGACTTTTACACGGCCCGGGCCAACGGGAACCTGTTCCTCACGGTGGCCAGCGTCGGCTTCGATTCCCTGGTGGTGGACAACGTGGGCTTCATGGAAAAGCGGCTGCTGAACAAATTCGCCTATTTCCTTACGGGCACGCAGACCATGCGGAAGGAGCTGCTCTTCAGCCACTGGAAATACGAATTCGCCGTGCGCTTCGACGACGAGGAGGAATGGCATTCCGCTGCGTCGGTGATTGTCGGCAAGAGCCGTTACTACGCGGGTCGTTTCAACTTGTTCCAGGAGGCGGCCATCACCTCGCCTAACCTGTACGTGGCCCTCTTCCCGGGCCGCAGCCGGGCGGACCTGCTCAAGTACGCCTCCCTGATCACGTTGGAAGGCCTTGATCTGGACCGGTCCATCCTGCGCCGGCCGGCCCGGACCGTGGAAATCCGCTGCCTGACGGACGATGGGGAATTCCCTGTTGAACTGGACGGCGACGCGGTCACGGCCACGCCCTTGGTCCTGCGGATGGAAGCGGAGCCGGTCAGGCTGATTCCCTGACCGTCCCGCGGCCCTGTCTGCGCCTGTCCGCGCTGCGGTCCTGTTCCTGCGGCGCGCTGTCCTTGTCCTGAATCCGGAAGGAGTTTTCCCTTTGAACTGGAAGAAGCTGCTGTCATTTTCCGGCCGCGCGGCTGTCGTCCTGCTTCTGGCGGTCGGCCTCGTCTGGGCCGAACATCACAGTGCCGCGGCCTTTTTTAAAGGTATTACGCCGTTTCCGTACGGGGATTACCTGGAACGGCTCGTCAATGCCTTGCTGCGGGATGCCTTCCTGGCGGCCCTGGCGGGACTGCTGTGGTACCGCCGCAAGCGCATTCCCGACCGTCTTTGGCGCTACGAGCCTGCGGTGGTCCTCGGGGTGGTGTATCTGGCTTTCGCGGCCTACATCTGCGCGAAGATGGCCCTGGATCCCTTTTTCCTGACGGCCCTGGCCATTCCCGCCGGCCTGATGAATAACGTGGTCCTGGTCCTGCTGGCGGCTGTCGCCTACCACCGCCATCCCATCCGCCGCAACGCCGTTCTGTACTTTGTGGTCTACTGGGTGTCGGGCATCATTATGCTGACGGATATCCTTTATTTTTGGCAGACCTCCATGCACGTGCAGGGCGTCTTTTTCCGGAATTTCAATATTTATTCCATCGAGGGCATTTTTGCCTCCTTTTCCCGGACGGATGTCGCGGCCATCGCGGCCTTTGTGGCGTTTCTCTGCCTGGCCTTCCGGCTGCCCGGGCCGCGGCGCCACAAACCGAATACGCCCTGGGCGCTGCTCGTGGTACTGGGGTATACGGTCGGGTTCAACCTGCTTTACCTGACGGGGAGCCAGCTGGGCCTGTTCGCCCTCCACGGGTCGGGCCTCTGGTCGGAGGAGCAGGTGGAAAAGAGCCGCCGCGAGTTCCGCGACCTGCTCGTGACACCCATAGTGCCGAATTTTATCGGCAAGGCCATTTTTAAAAAAGAAAAGAACCAGCTGAAAACGGCCCGCAAGGCCAAGACCCTGACCGACCAGGACAAGCGTCTGCTGCACGGGCTGGGCCTGCTGCGCCGGGAGCCTTTCGTCGTGCGCCGGGATCCGGCGTATGACCGCGTGGTCCTGATTATCCTGGAGTCGGTCCACCGAGACTTTCTCCATTGCTATAATCCGAAACATATTCCCGCGGAGGCGACGCCGTATCTGGACCGCCTCGTCCGGACCTACCCCCATCTGGATCATTACTATTCGTCGGCTATTCCGACGACGGAAGGCCTTAACGCCACGTTTCGGTCGCAGCTCCTTTTCGATGGCGACGTGGACGGCCGGGACAAACCGTCCCTGTTCCGCAGCGTCCAGGCCCACGGCTACGAAGGGTATTTCCAGAGCGCGTCGAGCCGGTATTACAACAGCGAGTTCCGGGAGTATACGGAACAGTTCGGCATGGCCCACTACGAGGCCCGGGAGGACCTGGAAAAGGCCGGGTACACCGGCGCGTCGGGCTGGGGCTTCCACAACGACCAGATGTACGCCCGTATGCTGGAGCAGCTGAAAAAATTGCGGGGACGGCGCTATGTCTACGTGACGAAGACCCTGGACATGCATCAGCCGTACCCGTACTATGCGACGAAATGGGAAGACACGCCGGAGAGTTTCCGGAACAATCCTATCGTTACCATCCACGGCATCCACTGGGTGGATCGCACGCTGGAGAAATTCTTCACGGACGCCGCGCGGGAGGGGCTCTGGGACGACCGGACGCTGTTTATCATTACGTCGGACCACAACCCCCACTCGGGCGGCGAATACACCAAGCTCGTCGACAACCCGGCGGACCGGCAGAGCATCGCCCCCATTCCCCTGCTCTTTGTGGCGAAGAACGTCGAACCCCTGCAGTTCCTGAACCGCAGCGCCTACGCGTCGCAGATCGACCTGGCGCCGACCCTGCTGTGCCTCCTGGGCATCGAGCCGCCGCGCCGCTTCCTGGGGCGCAACCTGCTCCAGACCTACCTGGAACCGGACAATGCCCTGGGCTTTTTCGGGAACAAGGCCTACTATTTCTCGCGGACCCGGCGCTTTGTCGACAAGATCGACGAACCTTATCCGGCCCACGATTATGAGGACAGTCTGGCCAACTATGTCCTGTATTCTTACTACCGGAACAGTCTGCCCTGGAAAGGGGACGCGGAGTTGTAACACATGGTACACAACTTGTCCTTGACTGTCCTGCCCGGGGGGAGTACACTAAACCTGTGCAGCACGAGCGGCTGCCAACGCGATGGAATCAGGAGAAACAGGTGCTTATCATGACGAGTGCGCGCGATTTCGCGGAAATGTATGCCTTTACCTTTAGCGATAGCTATTTTTATGGCTATGGCTATTTTGGCATGAACAGAACCGCGAGCGTAAAAGCGTGTACCTCCGAGGCATAAGCGGAACGGTCCGGCGAGGACCGGGATAATGCAGGCAGGCGGACTCTTTTACGGAGTCCGCTTTTTTGTTGCTGTCCCGTCCGGATTGACCGTTCGAGGAACAGGGGAAGAAAAGGAGAGAAAAACCATGATCATTGTCTTGAAACCGAACGCGCCCGCGGTGGAGCGCGACCGCATCATCACGAACTTGGAAAAACGGGGCTATAAGATTGACGTGAGCCGCGGCGACCAGAGTACCATCCTGGGCATTGTCGGTGACACGAGCGTCCTCAATCCCCATGACCTGATGGTCAACGACTGGATCGAAAAGGTTATGCGCGTCCAGGAACCGTTCAAGCGGGCCAACCGGGCCTTTCATCCCGAGGACAGCGTCGTCGACGTGGCCGGGGTGCCTATCGGCGGGAGGACCATCCAGGTGATGGCGGGACCGTGCAGCGTCGAGACGAAGGAGCAGGTGACGGGCATCGCCAAGTCTGTCAAAATGGCGGGCGCCCACCTGCTGCGGGGCGGCGCCTTCAAACCGCGCACGTCGCCGTATTCCTTCCAGGGACTGGGGGCCCCGGGACTGGACCTGCTGAAGGAAGCGAAAGCCGAGACCGGCCTTCCCATCGTGACGGAAATCATGAGCGAAGACATGATCGACCGGTTCGTGGAGGACGTGGACATGATCCAGGTCGGCGCCCGGAATATGCAGAACTTCAGCCTCCTGAAGGCGCTGGGCCGGACCCGCAAGCCGATCCTCCTGAAGCGCGGTCTCGCGGCGACGGTGCAGGAATGGCTCATGAGCGCCGAATACATTATGGCCGAAGGGAACCCGAACGTCGTCCTTTGCGAGCGCGGGATCCGTACCTTTGAAAACTACACGCGCAACACCCTGGACCTGAGTGCCGTCCTGGCCGTGAAAAAGCTGAGCCACCTGCCGGTCATCGTGGACCCGAGCCACGCCGCGGGCCTGTGGTGGATGGTACCCCAGCTGGCCAAGGCCGCTGTCGCTGCCGGCGCCGACGGCCTGCTGATCGAAGTGCACAACGATCCCGAAGCGGCGCTCTGCGATGGCGCCCAGTCCCTGAAACCGGAACGGTTCGCGGAACTCATGGGGGAATTGAAAGGCATTGCCCGCATCATCGGGCGAGATCTGTAAAGGAAAAGAGGAAAAAGACATGGAGAAAGAGCGGGGAGCGGAAGGATTTTTCGGAGGGCGGCCGCTGGAGGACCTGGCCTTCGCCATTGTGGGACTGGGACTCATCGGCGGTTCGTATGCCAAGGCGCTGCGGAACCTGCGCGTGCGCCGCGTCCTGGGGGCGGATATCAGCCACGGCATCGCCCGGGCGTGCCGCAACGCCAACCTCATCGACGATATCATCGAACCGGGAGGTCCGTCCTTGTCGGAAGCCGATGTGGTCCTTTTCTGCCTGTACCCCAGCGCCGTGGAAGCGTACATTCGGGAGCACGGCAGCGAGTTTCGGCCGGGCATGCTCGTGACGGACGCCACGGGCGTCAAGGGGAAGCTGCCGGAGACGATCCAGTCTCTCCTGCCGGCAGGGTGCGAATTCCTGTCAGGGCATCCCATGGCGGGACGGCAGGGCAGTGGGCTGGGTATGTCCGACGCGGCGATTTTCCAGGGCGCCAGCTACATCCTCGTGCCGACGGAGCGGAACACGGCGGTCGCCCGCGCCTGGATGGAACAGTTCGCCAGGGCCCTGGGCTGTGCCCGCACCGTGGCTGTCACGGCGGCGGAACACGACCGGATTATTGCCTATACGAGCGATTTGCCCCACATTACGGCCGTTTCCCTGGTCAATAGTTCCTCCTACAGCGAAAATACCAAATACTTCATTGCCGGCGGTTTCCGCGATGCCACGCGGGTGGCCGATATCAACCCGGAGTTGTGGAGCGACCTGTTCCTGGCCAATGGGGAGAATGTGCTGGCGGAAATCGAAAAGCTGCAAAAGCAGCTGGACCGGTGGCACCGGGCCGTAGCGGACAAGGACCGCGGCGCCCTGCAGGATATTTTGCGGGAAGCAGGGCCGCGGCGGCGGCAGCTGTATTGAGCGGCAGGGATGCCGGGAGGGGAAACTATGCGTACTGTACACGTTGCCCTGGGCAACAGAAGTTATGAGATAGAGATTGGGCAGGGTCTCCTGCCCCATGTGGGGGCGAAAATCCACGCCCTGCTGCCCCGGGCGGCGACCGTGGCGGTCGTGACGGATTCGCACGTCGGCCCCCTGTACGCGGACACGCTCTGCCGGGGCCTGGAAGCGGCGGGCGTCCGGGCGCCGCTCCTGACGTTTGCCGCAGGGGAAGAAAGCAAGAACCTGACGACCCTGGGCCGCCTGTACGAAGGTCTGGCGGCGGCCGGCGTGACCCGGAGCGACGCCGTCGTCGCCCTCGGCGGCGGCGTGACGGGCGACATGGCGGGGCTGGCGGCGGCGACCTTCCTGCGGGGCATCGACTTCGTCCAGGTGCCGACGTCCCTGCTGGCCGCCGTGGACAGCAGCGTCGGGGGAAAGGTCGCCGTCGACCTGCCTTGCGGCAAGAACCTCGTCGGGGCCTTTTTGCAGCCGAAAGCGGTCTACATGGACACGGACCTGCTGCGCACCCTGCCGGCCCGCTTCCTGCACGACGGCATGGCCGAAGTGATCAAATACGGGTGCATTTTCGACGCGGACTTGTTCGCGGACCTGGGCCGTCTCTCGTCTGACGGGGAACTCCTGGCGGCGGCGGAAGACATCATCGAGCGGTGCTGTGCCCACAAGGCCCGGGTCGTCGAGGAAGACGAACGGGAAACGGGGCGCCGCATGCTCCTGAATTTCGGCCACACCCTGGGACACGCCGTGGAGAAGGCTTTCCACTATGAAACCTATTCCCACGGGGAAGCCGTCGGTATCGGCATGGTCCTCCTGACGCGCCGCACGGAAGCCCTGGGCTTGACGGAACCGGGAACGGCAGACCGCATCGCGGCCCTCCTGCACCAATACAGCCTGCCGACGGAGGTGCGGCTGGCGCAGGACGATTTTTTGCGGACCATTGCCCTGGACAAAAAGAAACGGGGCGATGCCCTGACGTTAGTGGTCCTCCGCGCCATCGGCGACAGTTTCCTGCACCGCGTCGCTTTCCGGGAATTACCGGCCTACCTGCCGGAGGAGGAACGCCATGACCCGGTATGATCTGGCGCCGGCCCGCCTGCACGGGACGGTCGTCGTCCCTTCGTCGAAAAGCATGGGCCACCGTCTGTGCATTTGCGCCGGCCTGTCGCGGGAAGGGTGTATCGTGGACAACATCGCCCTGTCCAAGGATATCGAAGCCACGAACCGCTGCCTGGCGGCGCTGGGCGTGCCCATCCGTCCGGCGGAACCCCATACGGCGGGCCGCCGCGCCTTCGCGTACGGTCCGGCGGGTGCGCCGGATCCAGCGGGACCGGCGGCGCTTTTCGGCGGCAGCGCGGCGGCGTGCGTTGTCGACTGCGGCGAATCGGGATCGACCCTGCGCTTTTTTATCCCCTTGGCGGCCCTAACGGACGCGCCCATTACGTTCACGGGGCACGGGAAACTCGTGTCGCGGCCGGAGCAGCCCTATTACGATATTTTTGACCGGCAGGGCCTGTCCTACCGGACGGGGACGGCAGGGCACCTGCCCCTGACGGTGCACGGCCGCCTGCGCCCCGGCAGGTACGAACTTCCCGGGGACGTGAGCTCCCAGTTCGTTTCGGGCCTGCTTTTCGCCCTGCCGCTCCTCGGCGGCGATTCGGACCTGGTCATCGTGCCGCCGTTGGAATCGGCGAGCTATATCGGCCTGACTGTGGAAAGCCTGCGCCGTTTCGGCCTGGTGATTGAGCAGCGCGGCGACTTGTGCTATCACATTCCGGGCGGGCAGGCGTATCGTGCGCCGGCGCCGCGCGTCGCTGTCGAAGGAGACTGGTCCCAGGCGGCGTTCTGGCTGGTGGCGGGGAGTATCGGCGCCGCGCCGGACGGCATTGCCTGCGCCGGCCTGGAGGGCGCGTCCCGCCAGGGGGACAAGGCGATCCTGGACATCCTGCGCCGCATGGGCGCGGCCATCACGGCGGCGGATGGCGTGTACACGGCCCGTCCGGCCCGCCTGCGCGGGACGGTCATCGACGCGTCGGACTGCCCCGACCTGGTGCCGGTCCTGTCCGTGGCGGCGGCCCTGGCCGATGGGGAGACACGGATTGTCCATGCCGGACGACTCCGCCTTAAGGAGTGCGACCGACTGGCCGCCATGGCGTCTGAACTGGGCAAACTGGGCGCCGCCATCCAGGAGGAACCGGAAGGCCTGATGATCCACGGCTGCCTGGACGGGCTGGCCGGCGGCGCCGTGACCTCGGCCTGGAATGACCACCGTGTAGCCATGAGCCTCGCCGTGGCGGCCCTGGCCTGCCGGGGTCCGGTCCGGCTGGACGGCGGGGAGAGCGTGAACAAATCGTACCCCGGGTTCTGGGAGGACTACGGAAGCCTGGGCGGACACTACGAAACAAGGGAGGAAGCGTAAATGAGCGCGACATACGGAACGACCGTGCGGGTGACGATTTTCGGCGAATCCCACGGCAAGGGCATCGGTCTCGTGCTGGACGGCGTGCCGGCAGGCACGCCAGTGGACGAAGGCTTCATCCGTTCCGAAATGGCGCGGCGCGCACCGGGGCAGAACCTGCTGTCGACGCAGCGCAAGGAGACGGATGCCTTTATCATCGAAAGCGGCGTCTTCGAAGGACGGGCGGAAGGGACGCCAATCTGCGTGTTGATCCCCAACAGCGATCAGCATTCGAAGGATTATTCGCTCCTGAAGGACAACATGCGCCCGGGGCACGCCGACTATGCCGGCAGGGTCAAGTACGGCGGGTTCCATGACTATCGCGGCGGCGGCCACTTTTCGGGCCGCCTGACGGCGCCCCTTGTGTGGGCCGGCGCCCTGGCGAAGCAGGTCCTGGCGGCGGAAGGCATTGTCGTCGGTGCCCACATTGCGCGTCTGGCCCGCGTGGAAGACCGGCCGTTCGCGCCCCTGGGCGAGACGGCGGAGATCCTGGCCTCCCTGCGGACACAGGTCCTGCCGACCTTGGATCCGGCGGCGGCGCCGCGCATGGAAGCGGCAATCCTCGCGGCCCGGGAAGGCCTGGACAGCGTGGGCGGGGTTGTCGAAGTCCTGGCCCTGGGCCTGCCGGCGGGCCTGGGGGATCCCTTTTTCGATTCCCTTGAAAGCCGCCTGTCCCACGCCCTCTTTTCCGTGCCTGCCGTCAAGGGCGTCGAGTTCGGCGATGGGTTCGGCTTGGCGGACCTGCGGGGCAGTGAGGCCAACGACGCCATGCACTACGAGGATGGCGTCGTGAAGACCCTGACGAACCATAACGGCGGCATCACGGGCGGCATTACGAACGGCATGCCCGTCCTCTTCCGCGTGGCCGTCAAACCGACAGCGTCCATCGCGCGGCCCCAGCACACGGTCAATGTGGCGGAACGGCGCGATACGATCCTGACCATCCAGGGCCGCCATGACCCGTGCATCGTACCCCGTGCCGTCCCCGTTCTGGAGGCGGTGACGGCGTGGACCCTGTGGGATGTCCTCCTGCGGGACCGGAAAGGAGAAGGACTATGACAGAACGTGATTTAGGGGCGCTCCGGGCGGAAATCGACACGCTGGACCAGACCCTCGTCGAAACCCTGGAGGCGCGCTTTGCCGCCGTGCGCCACATTGCGGCCTACAAGGACGCCCGGCATTTGCCGGTCCTCGACCGGGAACGGGAGCAGAAGGTCCTGGCGAAGGCCGTGGAGCGGCTGCGGGACAAGGCGTTCGCGCCGCAGCTCCAGACCGTCCTGGAACAGGTCATGGCGGCGAGCCGGGATTTGCAGATCCAGATCCTGGCGGACAATATCCGCCGGCGCGAGCAGGGCGGGGCCCCAATCCGCGTAGGCTACCAGGGCGTGCAGGGATCCTTCAGCCACCAGGCCCTGGAAGAATATTTTACCGGCGTGCCGGTCGTCGAAATGAATTACGTCCATTTCGAAGACGTCGTCGTCGCCGTCAAGCGCCACGAAATCAAGTATGGCGTCCTGCCAATCGAGAACTCTTCCACCGGCGGCATTACGGAAGTCTACGATTTGATCCGCAGCCATGACTGTCACATCATCGGGGAAAAGAGCCTCAAGGTGGATCAGAACCTGCTGGCCTTGCCGGGCGCGGCGCTGGGGGACATCCGCAAGGTCTATTCCCATCCCCAGGGCTTCGAGCAGTCCCGCGCCTTTTTCCGCAAACACCCGTCCCTGGAGTTTGTGCCCTTTTTCAACACGGCGCGCAGCGCCCAGATGGTGGCCGAAAGCAAGGACAAGACGAAGGCCGCCATCGCGTCGAAACAGGCGGCCAAGCTCTATGGACTGACCGTGCTGGCGGAGCATATCAACTACAACAACGCGAACACGACGCGCTTCATTGTCGTGGCCGACGAGCCGGAGCACCGCCCCGACGCGAACAAGATTACCGTGGTTATCGCGACGAAACACGAGCCGGGATCCCTGTACAAGGTCCTGGGCCACTTTTACGATTGCGGCCTGAACATGACGAACCTGGAATCGCGGCCCATTGACGGGCGGTCGTGGGAGTACTTTTTCCACATCGACCTGACGGGCAACCTGGACGATCCCAAGGTGCGGCAGGGCCTGCAGGAAATTGCCGAGCACAGCGCCTATTGCAAGATCCTGGGCAATTATGTGTCCGACGAAGATGTCCTGTTGTGAGGTGCGCGAATGATTCGATTGGGATTATTGGGGGCGAAGCTGGGGCACAGCATTTCGCCGCAGATCCATCAGGCCGTGGCGGATCGCCTGGGCATTGCCCTGACTTATGAACGGCTGGAAGTGCCTCCGGAAGGGCTGGCGGACAAGGTGCGCGCCTTGCGGCAGTCCTGCCGGGGCGTCAACGTGACCATTCCCCATAAGGTAGCGGTCCTGGCGGAACTGGACTGGATTTCGCCCGAAGCGGCGGCCATCGGGGCGGTCAACACGATTTTGTTCCGGGAAGACCGGGCCGAAGGGTACAATACGGACTATTTCGGCTTTTCCCGCCTCCTGGCGCGCCACGGCCTGCAGCCTGGCGGGAAAAGGGTCTGCGTCCTCGGGACCGGCGGGGCGTCGCGGGCGGTCCTGCAATGCCTGCACGACGAGGGGGCGGCGTCGATCCAGGTCGTTTCGCGTCATCCGGAAACCGCGCCGGCAGCGCTGCGGTCCCGCTTTCCCCTGATTTCCTACGACCAGCTGCGGACGCTGCAGGGCGACCTGCTCGTCAACTGCACGCCCGTCGGCATGTTTCCGAACATCGCCGCGTCGCCTGTGGACGCGGCGGTCATGGACCGTTTCGGCGCCGCCGTGGACTTGATCTACAATCCGGCCCAGACCTGCTTCCTGCAGCTGGCCGACAGGCAGGGAAAACCGGCCGTCAACGGGCTCTATATGCTCGTGGCCCAGGCCGTCCGGGCGGATGAGATTTGGCTGGGCCGCACCCTGGACGAGGCTCTGGTGGACGCGGTCGTGGACGATGTGCGCGGCTTGTTGTGAGGTGCGGCGATGAAGAATATTGTGCTGATTGGCATGCCGGGGAGCGGGAAGACGACCCTGGGCCGCCGCCTGGCGGAACTCCTGCAGATGGATTTCATCGACGCCGACCCGGAAATCGAGAAGGATACGGGCAAGACCATTCCGGAACTTTTCGCCGTCAGCGAGGACTGGTTCCGGCACTGTGAAACGGCGACGGTGCGGCGCCTCGCCCGCCTGGAAGGGAAAGTCCTCGCCATGGGGGGCGGTGTGGTGCTGCGGCCCGAAAACATCGCGGCCCTCAAGGAAAACGGGGTCCTCCTCTTTTTGGACCGGAGCCCCGAGGCTATCGCCGGCGACGTGGATATGGCGTACCGTCCCCTGCTGCGGGACGGGACGAAGCGTGTCTATGAACTGTACGCGCAGCGCCGCCATCTCTACGAAGCGGCGGCGGATCGCGTCGTCCGCAATAAGGGAACGCGCCAGGAGGTCCTGCGGGCCCTCTGGGAAGAAGGACGGAAAATCCAGGAGGAATCGAAATGAAGAAAATTCTCGTATTGAACGGACCGAACCTCAATCTGCTCGGTATCCGGGAAAAAGATATCTACGGCAGCACGGACTATGCCGGCCTGTGCCGCTACCTCGAAGACACGGCAGCCGAACTGGGACTGGAGGTGGAAATCCGGCAGAGCAATTCCGAAGGCCAGCTTGTGACCTGGATCCAGGAATGTTACGGCACCAAGGACGGCATCATCCTGAACCCCGGCGCCTACACGCACTACAGCATTGCCATCCTCGACGCCCTGAAAGGCGTGAATCTGCCGGCAGTGGAAGTGCATATCAGCAATATCCACCAGCGCGAGGAATTCCGGCACCACTGCGTGACCACGGCAGGCTGTACCGGCCAGATCTGCGGTCTGGGCCTGAAAGGGTACGCCCTGGCGCTGCAGTATTTCGCTGGATGCTAAGGCCCCCCGTCGAAGCACAAAGAAAATCCCGCCGCCGTTCCCCGTACAGGCGGGCGCAAGGAGCGCCCCGTACGGCAGGAACAGCCGCGGGATTTTGTGTTTGGGGGTCAGTTTTCGTTGGGAATCCGGAAGACCATGCAGTAGAGCACGGGCATGATGACCAGGGTAATCATGGTGGCCACGGTCAGGCCGGCCGCCATGGCGATGGCCAGACCGCGCCAAAAGTCGTTCGGGAACATGGGGAGCAGGCCGAGGACGGTGGTCAGGGCGGTCAGCATGATCGGGCGGAAGCGGACGATGACCGATTCCGTGACGGCCCGGAAGGGCGTCATGCCGGCAGCCAGGTGCTGGTCGATCTGGTCCACGAGGACGGTGGAGTTGCGGATGATGGTACCGATGAGGGCCAGGGCGCCGATTTCGGCCATGACGCTTAAAGGCGTGTTGAAGAGGAAGAGGCCGAGGATGACGCCGATGAGGCCCAGGGGAGCCGTGCAGACGACGACGAAGAGCTTGCGCACGTCCTTCAGCATCACCATGAGCAGGACGAGCATGAGGATGAGCATGGCCGGCACGGGCTGCAGGATGGAAGCCGTTGCTTCGACGCTGTGTTCGGCGGCGCCGTCTTCTTCCAGGGTAACGCCTGCCGGGAGGGACAGCTGCTTGTTCGCGGCAGCCATGATTTCATGGGACACGTCGTTGCCCGTCACGCCGGAAACGATACCGGCATTGACCGTAATGGTCGGGCGCAGGTTGCGGCGCCAGATCATGCCGTCTTCATTGACGTAGCGGAGCCGGGCGACCTGACGCAGCGGAACGGCGCCCCTTGCCGTCGGGATAGCCAGATTGCCTACCTCGGCGATGTCCGAGTGGTCCACGGGATTGAGGCGGAAGACCATGTCGATGGCCTGGTCCCCTTCGTAATACTGGCTTACGGTGTAGCCCGAAATTTCCGCGTACAGGGCGGAGGCGATGGTTTTCCGGGTCAGGCCCATCTGGCGCAGTTTGTCGTCATCCAGCTGGATTTCGAGGGCCGGTTCCTTTTCCATCCAGTCGTAGCGGACCATGGTGATCTTCTTGTTGGACAGCATGACCTGTTTCAGCTTGTCCGCGTATTCCCGTGCCTGGGCGTCCGTCGGGGCGCTGACGCGGATCATGACAGGGTAGGGGCTTGGCGGGCCGAGCGGAATGGAACGGGAATAGGTCTGGACCGTGGGGAATTGCTGTTCCACGATTTTCGTGATCTTTTGTTCCATCCGTTTGCGGGCGTCGATGTCCTTGGCGACGACGACGAGCTGGGCGTAGTTGTTCCGCGGCAGCACGGGGTCGAGAACGAGGACGAAGCGGGGCGCCGACTGGCCGACGTAGGTGGACACGCTGGCCACGTCTTTGTCCTGGCGGACGATGTCCGTCAGTTTTTTGGCGACGTCATCGCTGGCGGCCAGGCTGGATCCGTCCGGCAGGTTGAGCTCGACCAGCAGTTCCGGCCGCACGGATGCGGGGAAGAACTCCTGCCGCAGCTGCGTGCCCAGGAGCAAAAAGGCGCAAAATACGGCGATGGCGCCGGCGACGACGGTTTTCCGGTGTTCCAGGGCCCAGTGCAGCAGGGCCCGGAATTTTTTATAGAAGGGCTTCTGGTAGAGCGGGTTCGCTTCCGGGGAAATGGGCGCTCCCGCCTGGCTGTCCGGATCGTGGGGGACGATCCATTCGTAGGCCAGGGTCGGCGCTACCGTGGCGGCGATGAGCCAGCTCGACATGAGCGTGACCGTAATGACCGTAAAGAGACTGCCTGCGTATTCGCCCACATTCGATTTGGCGAAGGCGATGGGCAGAAAGCTGGAACAGGTGATCATGGTCCCTGTCAGCAAGGGCTTGGCGCAGCTCTCGAAGGCGTAGGAGCAGGCTTTGACGCGGTCCCATCCTTCGTTGATCTTGTTTTCGATCATTTCGACGACCACGACGGCGTCATCGACGAGCATGCCCAGGGCCACGATCAGGGATCCCAGGGACACCTTGTGCAGGTCGATGCCGAAGGCGTACATGCCGACCATGCTGCACATCAGGACCAGGGGGATGCAGACGGAGATGACGTAGCCGCTCTGCCGACCCAGGGTCAGGAGGCTGACGCCAAGGACGATGACGATGGCCTCGAGGAGGCTCTCCATGAAATCGTTGATGGAGTTTTTGACGACCTGGGGTTGGTTCAGGACCTGGCTGATCTCGAACCCCACGGGCAGGTTGCCGCGGATTTCGGCAATCTTTTTGTTCAGGTTTTCGCCCAGGCGCAGGTTGTTGCCGCCGTCGGTCATGGAAATGGCGATGCCGATGGCGGGCTTGCCGTTGAAATACATCTTCGGTTCCGCCGGTTCGGCGTATCCCCGTTCGACGCGCGCAATGTCGCCCAGGCGCAGGACGCGGCCGTTGCCGCTGACCGGCAGGGACTCGATGTTTTGGATCGTGTCGGGAATCCCCGTCAGGCGCAGATACGTGTTCCGCGTGTCATCGTGCTTCATGGGGGCCGGGGTGACGGACGTTTCGGCTGCGATGACCCGGGCTAGGTCGTCGACACTCAGGCCGAGCTGGGCCAGTTTCGTGTTGTCGACCTGAAGATAGATTTTTTCAGGCTGCACGCCCAGGAGCTCGACTTTTTTCACGTCCGGGACCTGGACGAACATATCCTTGATTTTGCTGGCCACGCGGCGCATTTCCTCGTAGGAAAAGCTGTCAGACGTAATGGCGTAGACGTTGCCGTAGACGTCGTCAAAGTGGTCGTTGAAGTACGGGCCGTAAATGTCCGCCGGCAGATCCCGCTTGTTGTCCGCCACCAGGTTGCGCACCTCCTGCCAGCGGGATTTCATCTGGCTGGCGGGGGTGGAATTTTTCAAAAAGACATTGACCACGGACACGCCGGGCCGGGAGTAGCTCGTGACGTAATCCACGTCAGGAACGGTCTGGACGACCTTCTCAATCTTGTCCGTGACCTGCATCTCCATCTGCTTCGACGTGGCGCCGGGCCAGCTGGTGGAAATGACCATCTGCTTCACGGAAAAGCTCGGGTCTTCCTGCCGTCCCAGGGTGAAATAGGAAAAGAGGCCCATGGCCGCGACGAGGACCGCGAAAAAGTAGACGACTTGCTTGTGTTTGATGGACCATGCTGCCCAATTGCCGTTCATTTGAATTCCTCGCCTTCCAAACGCACTGCTTCGCCCTCGGCGATTTTATTGGTGCCGCCCGTGATGACGACATCCCCCTGGGACAGGCCTGCCGTGACGCGGACGCTGCTGCCTTCGTAGCCGCCGATGGTGACGTTGGCCTTGACGGCCTTGCCGTCCTTGACGAGCCAGACCTGTGGGGTATCCCCGGTCTGGTAGACGGCGCTGGCAGGAATCACGATGGCCGCGCCCTTCCCGGTAGACAGGGATACTTTGGCCGTCATGCCCAGCCTGGCCTCGGCCGGCCAGTCCTGCACGGCGACGCGGACGCGGTACGAACGGGTCACGCTGTCCGCCATGGAGGCGATTTCCGTGACCGTGCCGCGGGCCGTGACCTGCTGCAGGGCCCAGAAACTGACCGTGGCTTCCATGCCGGGGCGGATGTCCTGAATCCGGTTTTCCGGAACGTAAATCTGGATTTCGCGGTTGCCGGCCCCAACCAGGGTGACGACCGGCGTGCCGGCGGCGACGACCTGGCCGACCTCGCCCGACAGGGACGAAATGGTGCCGTCGTGGTCCGCCACGAGCTGGGTGTAGCCAAGCTGGTTCCGGGCGGCCGTCCGGTTGGCCTCGGCGCTTTTCAGGGCTGCCTGCGCCGCTTCAAACTGCGTGCGGTACTGGTCCCGCGTCATGGTGCTCACGGCGCCTTGGGAAAAAAGGGCGGCAAAGCGCCGGTTATTGTCTTCGGCCAGCTTGTAGTTCGACAGGGCCGACTGGTACGAAGCCTCGGCGGCGAGCAGGGACTGCTGCACGTCCTTCGGGTCCAGTTCGAGCAGGACCTGGCCGGCGTGGACCTTGTCGCCGACGTTGACGTGACGGGCGATGATTTTGCCGGCGGTCTGGAAGGCCAGGCTGCTTTCGTACTTGCCCCGGACTTCCCCGGGGTAGACGGCGGCGTCTTCCGTTGCCGTGGTACCGATGGTCACCGTGCGGACGACGGGGTCTTTGCGTTCTTCGCCCAGGGTGGGGAAGAGGGCGGCGTAGACGCGCCACGCCACAAACAGGATGGCCGCCGCTGCCAGGAGCAGTGAGCGGGTTCGGGTCAGGCGGAATTCCGGGAGCTTCATGGTAAATCTTCCTTTCCTGTCAGAAGTAATTGCAAATACGAACGGAAGGCGCCTTGGATGCGCTCTTTGGTATCGCCGCCGGGCATGCGGCTTTCGTGGGGGTTGTACTGGTACGTGACCAGGTAGAAGGCCAAGAGGGAGAAGAGCGTGAACGACGCCGTGTAGCTGTCCACGTCGTTTCGCACGGATCCTTCGGACTTCGCCTCGTCGAACAGGGCCGCCACGTGGTCGTAAAACCGGAACAGGTCCAGGCCGAACTGTTCCTGGCTCGCCTTAGTCGGCGCCAGCAGTTCCCGGTAGATGATGCGCATGCTGCTGTTGTCCTGCAGGTGGATGGCGGCCTGGCTGTCCAGCAGGCGCCAGATGCGCTGGAGCCCCGTCAGGCTTTCGTGCTGCAGGCGGTCGATGCAGTCCTGGAACAGGGCGGCCTGCCGCTGCAGGACCGCGACGTAGAGCTGCTTTTTGCCGCCGAAATAATAACTGATTAAAGCGCTGTTCACAGCGGCCTTGGCCGCGATGGTCTTGATCGACACGGCTTCGAAATTCTGCACCGCGAACAGCTCCGTGGCTGCCTGCACGATGCGCTGCACCGTATCCCGCGGCGCTGCTTCTGTGGTCATATGTATCCCTCTCTTCACAGAAAGTTCATTTGCTATTAATTAATCGATTATTTAAAATAATTATAGCACAGTTCCCGTCCTTGTAAAGGCAGGATCTGCCAGGGAAGGACTTTTTCCCTGTCCTGTCGAAGTATACCAGCAGATATAGTGTCTGTCCGCCGTCCTGTTCCGGACGGCGGCCCCGTTTCACAGAAAGGAAGGAGCGTACCTATGAAATCCAAACGCGTGTATCTTGCAGCGGCCGTCCTGTGCGGCTATCTGGCGGGTAATGTCCTGCCCCTGGCCCAGGCCGAGGCCGGCGGCCTCCTGGGAACCCTGGGCAAGGTGGTCAAGACCGGCGGCATCGTCTACCTGGTCGACACGTACAGCAGCCAGCTCAACACCTTTATCAACAAACTGACTTCCAAGTATCCCATCAGCGACAACTATGCCACGAAGGTCGTGCCCATTATTGCCGTCGGCTCCAAAGGCTACGTCGGCGCCGCCCAGATCAGCGGTCCCCAGGCTCAGGTGGACCGGGTCAAGGGCGCCCTGGCCCTGGAAGGGGAGTTCCTGAACCGCACCTTCCGCATCCAGGCCCTGATTCCTGTCGATTCCCTGGATCCGACAAACTGCACGCGCATCCAGGGGGTTGGTGTCAGCGCCAAAATCGATGTCGCTATCTGACGGTGTAACATTCGTGACAGAAGTGCCCTTTGACATCTCCCGAAAAGAAGCCTATAATGGCCCTATAAAACAAATCGCAACTTGATGAAGGAGAAAAGTAGGTCGCAAGCTGTTCAGGGAGACGGTGGTCAGTGCAAACCGTCCGGCTGTACACCGAATTCCGCTCCGGAGATGTCAGGGGTAACAACTTGACCGGGGCCGGCCGATATACCGGAAATGAGGCTGCCAAGCGACTGGCAGTGAATTAAGGTGGCACCACGGGGCGGCTGCATGGGCAGCACATCCGTTCCATAAGGAATCGGAGCCCTCGTCCTTGACAGGACGGGGGCTTTTTTTTGTTTTTCCCTTGTCCCTCCGGCGCCGCGGGACGGCGCCGTATACCATAGGGTACGGGGCGTGCGGGGACGCACCCCCCGGCAGGCAGACAGCGAGGAGGAAAGACTATGTACAAAGTATTGGTAGCAGAACGGATTTCGGACAAAGGCGTGGATATGTTGCGGGCACAGCCCGATTTTCAGGTGGATGTACAGCTGGACTGGACGCGGGAACAACTGCTGCGGGAAATTCCGGCCTACGATGCCATCGTCGTCCGCTCCGTCACGAAAATCAACGAGGAATTCTACGAACACGCGACGAACCTGAAGGTCGTCGGCCGCGCCGGGAACGGCGTGGACAACATCCAGATGGAAGGGGCGACGAAGCGCGGCATCATCGTCGTCAACACGCCGGAGTCGAATATCATTTCCGCCTGCGAGCATACCATCGGCCTGCTCCTGGCATCGTGCCGCAACACGGTCCGGGCCCACAAGATGATTGAAAGCCGCACCTGGAACCGCGACGGGCTGAAGGGCATGGAATTGTACGGCAAGACCCTGGGCATCATCGGCTTGGGCCGCATTGGCGGGCTTCTATCCACGCGCATGCAGGCCTTCGGCATGAAGATCATCGCCTACGATCCGTATATCGCCGACAGCCGCTTCAAAAAGTACAATGCCCGTAAGTGCGAAACCCTGGAAGACCTGCTGCGGAACGCCGACGTCATCAGCATCCATACGCCGAAGACGGACGAAACCATGAATATGATTACCTACAAGGAATGGCAGCAGTGCAAGAAAGGCGTCCGCGTCGTCAACTGTGCCCGCGGCGGCCTGTACAACGAGCAGGACCTGGCCAGGGCCATCCGGGAAGGTATCGTGGCGAGCGCCGGCATCGACGTCCTCGTGGACGAGCCGAATCCCATTTCGCCCCTCATCGACCTGCCTCAGTGCGTGCTGACGCCGCATCTGGGCGCCGATACATACGAGGCCCAGGACAATGTGGGCCTGGCCATCGCGGAAGAAGTCATCGCGGCCCTCCACGGCGAGATGGTGGCCAATGCTGTCAATCTGCCGGCCCTGCAGGCCAGCGAACTGGAAAAGGTCAAGGTCCAGCTTACGCTGGGCGAAGATCTGGGGAAACTGTACTACCAGCTGGCCCACGAAGCCATCGAGAAGGTCGAGGTCATCTACAGCGGCGCCATGGCCGACATGGAAACGGACATGATTACCCGGGCCGTCCTGAAGGGCGTCTTCGAACCGGTCCTGAAGGAACGGGTCAACTACGTCAACGCCCTGTTGACCGCGGGCAGTCGCGGCGTGGAAGTCGTGGAAAGCAAGGAAAACGATACGCGGGAACTGCTCCGCGTCAATCTTTATACGAAGGCGGGCAAGTTCACCGTGGCCGGCACGGCCGCGTCGGACGGCACGATCCGCATCAAGGACATCGACGGCTACCAGTTCGACCTGGAACCGGCTCCCTTCATGCTGGCGGTCAACAACGCCGACAAGCCGGGGATGATTGGCCGTCTCGGCACGGTCCTGGGCGCGGAAAACATCAATATCGGCAATATGCAGGTCAGCCGCAACGCCAAGGAAGGCATCGCCATGATGATCATGACCGTGGACAGCGTCGTCGAAGGACACACGCTGGAAACGATCCGTTCCTTCGAAGGCATCACGAACGCGGCCAACATCCGCATGTAAGGTTATGCGCGGGGAGAATTCGCAGACGCGGGAATTTTTCACAAATATTTCCGTGCATTTCCCCGGGGAATCTGTTATACTAAGCGTAGTGAGACATCCGCCTAATACGGCACGTGCTTCGGCCGGCCGTATCAATATAACTCTCTTTCCCTTATAATCCTATATCTTGTTTTTCTTTTCCCGTGTCTGTGTTTTCACAATACAGGTACATACCGGCAGAATCTGCCGGTTATTTTTTTGCCCGGCGGCCAAACCCCCTGCCACGACAGGACGGGATATGGTATAATGAAGTATCTTTTTTTTACAGTCCGTACGGACAGGAATGTATGAGGGAGGTTCATTATGCAAGAGGGTATGCTGGAACGAGTCTTTCACTTGCGGGAAAACGGGACGACGGCGCGGACGGAGATCATGGCCGGCGTCACGACGTTTATGACCATGGCCTATATCCTGGCGGTCAACCCGGCGATTTTGAGCGTCACGGGGATGGACAAGGGCGCCCTGTTGACCGTGACGGCCCTGGCGTCGTGTTTTGCCACGCTGCTCATGGCGGCCTTTGCCAATTATCCCTTCGCCTTGTCGGCCGGCATGGGGCTTAACGCCTATTTTGCCTTCACGGTCGTCAAGCAGATGGGCTATTCCTGGGAAATGGCCCTGGCGGCAGTGTTCGTCGAAGGTATCATCTTTATTGTCATGTCCCTGACGAATATCCGGCAAGCCATCTTCAACACCATTCCCCTGAGCATGAAGCAGGCCGTGTCCGTCGGTATCGGCTTGTTTATCGCTCTCATCGGCCTGTTCAACGCCCACGTCATCGTGGCCAACCCGGCGACGAAAATCGCCTTGTTTTCCTTTAAACAGTCCCTGCTGACGGGAACTTTCCACAGCGTGGGCATTACGGTCGTCTTGTCCGTCATCGGGATCCTCTTCACGGGCGTCCTGATGGCGAAGAATGTGAAGGGCAACATCCTCTGGGGCATCCTTTTCACGTGGCTCCTGGGCGTCGTTTGCGAATTGACGGGCCTGTATGTGCCGGATCCGAAAGCGGGCATGTTCAGCGTCCTGCCGAACCTGTCGGCGGGCCTGGCCTCGTTCCTGCCGGCTGATCCGTCGCCTATTTTCCTGAAGCTCGACTTATCGCGCGCCTTCAGCCTGGACTTCGCCGTCGTGGTCCTGGCCTTCCTTTTCGTCGATCTGTTTGATACGCTGGGCACCCTCATGGGGGTTGCGTCCAAAGCGGATATGCTGCGCCCCGACGGCACGCTGCCCCGGATCAAGGGAGCCCTGATGGCCGACGCCTGCGGGACGGTCCTGGGCGCCCTCATGGGCACGAGCACGGTCACGACGTATGTCGAAAGCGCGTCCGGTGTCAGCGAAGGCGGCCGCACGGGCCTGACGAGTGTCACCGTCGCGGTCCTCTTCTTCCTGTCCCTCTTCCTGTCGCCGGTCTTCATGGCCATCCCGGCCTTTGCCACGACGCCGGCCCTCGTCATCGTGGGCTTCCTCATGGTGTCGAGCATCGTCAAGATCGACTTCACGCAGCTGACGGAAGCCATTCCGGCTTACATCTGCATCATCGCCATGCCCTTCGCCTACAGCATTTCCGAAGGCATTTCCCTGGGCATCATTTCCTACGCGGTCCTCAATACCCTGGCGGGCCGGGCGAACCGTGTCAGCCCCTTGATGTATATCCTGGCGGTCATTTTCCTTCTCAAGTACGTTCTGCTCTGAGCCCCTCGCGGCCCGGGGCCTGCCGAACCTGCCGTCTCCTTCCCGGGGACGGCAGGCTCTCTTTTTGTGTGGCAGATGTATTGTTGTAAAGAGTGTTACAAAACTATCTTAACATTTCCTATTGACTTTGTGCTGGATGTTTGCGATAATGTAACAGTAATTTGAACCCTTTGGACAACCAAAGCCCAAGGGTACACAAAGGCGAAGAACGGGAATTGGTCTTCCTTCCCCCGGCAAAGAGACGAAGCGGTCGGTGCGAGCTTCGACGGGCGGCAGACCATCTGGACCGGGAGCCGTGGTCGGGAACAGAGTACCGGACACCGTGGCAGCGCGTTAAGCAGTGCGTAATGAAGTGAGAAACCAGGGTGGTACCGCGAATTTTCGCCCCTGTCTGCAAGCGCAGGCGGGGCGTTTTTCTTTTCCCGCAGCGATAGAGAAGGAGAGTGGATAACAATGGGAATGACAATGACGCAAAAGATTCTGGCCCGCCACGTAGGCCGTCCTTTTGTGGAAGAAGGGGATTTACTCGTATCCCAGGTGGACCTGGTCCTGGCCAATGACATTACGGGACCGCCGGCCATTAATGTATTCAACGAAATCGGCCGCCCCGTCTTCGACAAGGACAAGATCGCCCTCGTGCCGGATCATTTTTCGCCGTGCAAGGATATCAAATCGGCCACGCTGTGCAAGCAGATGCGCGATTTCGCCCGGCAGCACGGGATTACGAATTATTTTGAAGTAGGCCGCATGGGCATCGAACACGCCCTGCTGCCGAACAAAGGCCTCGTCGCCCCCGGCGAGATTATCGTCGGCGCCGATTCCCACACCTGCACGTACGGCGCCCTGAACGCCCTGTCCACGGGGATGGGGCAGACCGACATCGGCTGCGCCATGGCGAGCGGCACGGCGTGGTTCAAGGTGCCGTCGGCCATCAAGGTCGAACTGACGGGCAAGCTGCCGAAGTACGTCAAGGGCAAGGATTTGATCCTGACGCTGATCGGCAGGATCGGCGTCGACGGCGCCCGCTACCAGAGCCTGGAGTTCGCAGGTCCCGGCGTCCACGAATTGGAGATGTCGGACCGCTTCACCATTTGCAACATGGCCATCGAAGCCGGCGGAAAGAATGGCATTTTCCCGGTGGATGACAAGACGGAAGTCTTTTTACAGGGCCGTGTGACCCGTCCGTGGACAGCGATGGAACCGGATCCGGACGCCCGGTACGAGCGGGTGATTCACCTCGAACTGGACAAACTCGTCCCTGTCACGGCGTACCCGCACCTGCCAGAAAACATCCATCCTGTCCGGGAGTCCCGGGATATCGTCATCGACCAGGTCGTCATCGGCTCTTGCACGAACGGCCGTCTGGAAGACCTGCAGCAGGCCGCGGAGGTCCTGGAGGGCCGCAAGGTGCATGACCGTGTGCGCTGCATCATCATTCCGGCCACGCAGGACATTTACGAGGAAGCCATGCGCCTCGGCTACATCGAGACGTTCCTCCGCGCCGGCGCTGCCGTGTCGACCCCGACCTGCGGCCCCTGCCTGGGCGGGTACATGGGAATCCTGGCTGCCGGGGAACGCTGTGTGTCCACGACGAACCGCAACTTCCGCGGCCGCATGGGACACGTGGACAGCGAAGTCTACCTGGCAAGCCCCTATACGGCGGCGGCCAGCGCGGTCACCGGTCATATCGCGTCGGCAGAGGAGGTTTTGGGAAAATGAGCAAAATCTGGCGTTATGGGGATCATGTGGACACGGATGTCATCATTCCGGCCCGCTATTTGAATATCTCCGATTTCAAGGAATTGGCGGAACACGCCATGGAAGACATCGATACGACTTTCGCTCCGAACGTGCGGCCCGGCGATGTCATCGTGGCCGGCAAGAATTTCGGCTGCGGTTCTTCGCGGGAACACGCGCCGGTGGTTCTCAAGGTGAAGGGCGTCCAGTGCATCGTGGCGGACAGCTTCGCCCGTATTTTCTACCGCAATGCCATCAACATCGGCCTGCCGGTCCTGGAAATCGGCAGCCAGGTCGAACAGATCGAAGCCGGCGATGATGTGGAAGTCGACGCGGCGGCAGGGGTCGTGACGGTCCGGAACAAAAACCTCACAATCCGGACCAAGCCGTTGCCTGATTTCTGCCGTCATATTGCCGAAGCGGGCGGGCTGGTCCAGTATATCCGAAATCAGAAGGCATAAGGGAGGCATGGCAGTGAAGATTACGTTGTTACCGGGTGACGGCATCGGCCCGGAAATTGTAGACGCCACGGTTTGCGTCATGGACGCGGCGGCGAAAAAATTCGGGTTCACCCTGGACTATGACAAGGAATTGCTCGGCGGCTGCGCCATCGACGCCTACGGGGATCCCTTCCCGTCCGTGACGGAGCAGGCGGCCCACGCGGCGGACGCGGTGCTGCTCGGCGCGGTCGGCGGCCCGAAATGGGATCATGTGGATCCCTCCCTCCGCCCGGAAAAGGGCCTGCTGCGCATCCGGAAATCCCTGGGCCTGTACTGCAACCTGCGTCCCATGAAGGTCAGCCGTTTCACGACCCACTTGTCTCCGTTGAAGGAGGACCGGGTGGCCGGGACGGACCTGCTCATTGTCCGCGAGCTGACGGGCGGCATCTATTTCGGGACCCATCAGGAGGCGGCCCTCGTAGACGGCGTGGAAACGGCGTCGGACATAGACCTCTACACGCGGCCCGAAGTGGAACGCATTGCCCGCAAGGCCTTTGAGGCGGCCAGGAAACGCCGCGGCAGGGTGACCTCTGTCGACAAGGCCAACGTCCTGGCCGAATCGCGGTTGTGGCGCCGCATCGTGACGGATATGCAGGCCCGGGAATACCCGGATGTGGAGTTGAACCACTTTTACGTGGACAACTGCGCCATGCAGCTTGTCCTGAATCCTAGGCAGTTCGATGTGATTTTGACGAACAATATTTTCGGGGATATCTTGTCGGACGAAGCCTCTGTCCTGGGCGGGTCCATCGGCCTGTTGCCGAGCGCCAGCCTGGGCGACGGTACGGGCCTGTACGAGCCGATCCACGGCAGCGCGCCGGATATCGCAGGCCAGGGAATCGCCAACCCGACGGGGACAATCTTGTCGGCGGCCATGCTGTTCCGCTATTCCCTGAACCAACCCGGGGCAGCCGACGCCGTGGAGGCAGCCGTGGACGCGGTCTACGAGGCGGGCTACCGCACGCCGGACCTGGCAGGGGCCGGCCTGACGACGGTCCGTACGGCCAAGCTGGGCGCATTGGTGGCGCAGGCGGTCCTGGACGCAAAGTAAGGGACAAGACGCCGAAAGCAGTGACAAGACGCCGCGAATACGGTACAATAGAGACAAGGCAAAGGCCCCCGGGCATTGACCGAGGGCCTTTTTTTGATGCGGAAAGGGTGTGTTGGCACCCGGAAAGGATGCGTTACCATGACGACCGCGCGGTTTCCGGGCTATCTTGAGCAGGTGCTGGCAGTATTGGAGGCGGCAGGGTACGAGGCCTATGTCGTCGGCGGCGCCGTGCGGGACTTGCTGCTGGGAAAAGAACCGGGGGATTTTGACGTGACGACGAAGGCCCGGCCGGAAGAAGTGTGCGCCGTGGCCCGCCGGGCCGGCTGGACTGTCGTGGACAAACTGGGTCAGAACCTGGGCGTCGTGGTCGTCGTCGTGGATGGGCACAGCGTCGAAGTGGCGACTTTCCGGGGCGAGCGGTATGGCGTCGGCGCGCACCGGCCCGACGCGGTGTGGTATTGCGACTGTCTGGAGGACGATTTGTCCCGTCGGGATTTTACGGTCAATGCCATGGCCATGGACCGGATGGGGACCGTGTACGATTTTTACGGCGGCCGGGACGATCTGGCGCGCCGCATCCTGCGGACCGTGGGCGATCCCCGGCGGCGGTACGGCGAGGACGCCCTGCGCATGTACCGGGCCTGCCGTTTTGTGGCGCAGCTCGGGTTTACGTACGTCGAAGGAGACGACACGCCCGACGATGTGCAGTGGGATTTCGACGCGGGCCAGTCCCTGGAGGCCAACCTGGAACGGGGCGCCGCGGAGGCCCGGGCCTGGAAAAGGGAGCACGGGACGCCTTGGGGGTTCGGCATGGCCGGGACCCCGTATTTCCTGAAGAAACGCTATCGCTTTGAGACAGAGTGGTGCCGCGGTCTCTCCCTGGAGCGGGTGCGGGCGGAAATGGAAAAGATGCTGACGGCGCCTTACGCCGGCAAGGGCCTCCAGCTGTGGATGGCCACGGGGCTGGCCGATGCGGAATGCCGCCTGCGCCGGAACGGGAACGAGGTGTTTGTGCCTGTTCTGCCGGAGCTGCGGCATCTGGTGGCCCTGCACCAGAATACACGCTTCCACTGTTTTGACGCGTGGGAACACACGCTGCTCGCCGTCGACAACGGGCCGCGGGACCTGCTGCTCCGCTGGGCCCTGCTGCTGCACGATGTGGCCAAGGGCCTGCCGGGAGTCCGGGGGGTCCATCAGGACGGCCAGCCCAGTGATCATGGACACGAAAAGCAGAGCGCCGACATGGCGCGGGAAATTTTGTCCCGCTGGCAGTACGGGCCGGATTTTGTGGAACGGGCCGTGTGGCTGGTTGCCAACCACATGCGCTTTGCCCCCATGTTGATCACGAAGCGGAACGGTATCGCCCGCTGGGTCCGCGGCGAAGCCTTGGCGGGCCCTTTCCGCCGGGAGGCGGAGTTGGCCGAAGGATTCCGTCAGGTGTCGGATGTGTTCCTGGCTGATATGGGCGCTACCTGGGCCGGTGTCCGGCAGGATCCGGTCCTGGCCGAGGGTCGCACCCTGGTGGAAGAGGTCATGCGGATGGCAGGGACGGAAATGCCTGTCCATACCAGTGACTTGAAACTTTCCGGACGGGCCGTGCAGGACATCTTGCGGGACCGGGACGGGTTGTGTGTCGGGGACGCCTTGCGCTATTTGCTGCGGCGCGTCCAGAACGGCAGTGTGCCGAACGATGCCGGGGCGCTGGCAAGGGCCTTACGGCGGAAGCTGGAACGGCACGGGACGGAGGCCGCCGGCGTTTCGGGACGGGAGGAAAAGAAAGGAAAGAACCGTGAAGACTAGCGTAAAACGATATCTGTTCGGCGCTTTGGCGGTGGCCCTCGTCGTCGGGGGACTGAGGGCCTGGCACCCCGCGGGGGCGGAGGAGGCGGGCTTTCTGGATCAGGCCGCGGGCCGCGTCGCGCAGCTGCTTGCCCGGGACGGCGGCGGTCCGGCCGCGGTGGCCCATAAGGCCGATGTATCGGATTCGCCCTATTTCAAGTCCGTCGACGTGTACCATTTGCGGAGTCACGGCTCCCTGACGGTCTTGCCCCAGTATCCGGCGAAGCAGCAGGAGACGGAATACACCTGCGGGCCGGCGGCGGCATGGACCGTGGTCCAGTACTATCTGGGGACGGCGCCGGATGACGAAAGGACCATGGCGAAAATCATGGGTACCCATCCGGCGGGCATGCAGGACCCTGGCACCAATACGCGCGGCATGTCGCGGTACTTCGAGCAGAAGGGCTGGACCGTGCACAACGCCCTCAAAGACGGATCGCCGAAGGATTACCCGGCGTTCAAGGCCTTCGTGTTGAAAAACCTGCGGGCCGGGACGCCCATCCTGGTGGAAAATGTCGACTGGGGCGGCCACTGGCGCGTCATTATCGGCTTCGACACCATGGGGGACGACCAGGATGCCAACGACGTCCTGATTCTCGCCGACCCCTACGACACGACGGATCACCGGCAGGACGGCTACGGCATCGTGCCGGCCCAGCGCTTCTATTATATGTGGTTTGACGCGCAGCTGTTCCGTAAAGGAGAGCAGCGGCGGCAATGGGTGACGGCGGTTCCGCCCGATTATCAGGCGGAGAAGAAAGGGAAGCCCCTCGGAAAATAAAATACGGCGGCCACACGGCCCCAATACGGACAGCCCCATGACACAGACACCCGGGTGCGCAAGCGCTTCGCTTCATCTCCCGGATTGGCGTCATGGGGCCTTTGTGTTTCAGTATGGTTTCTGATGGTTCATCGTTTTAATATAACTGCAGCAATGCCGGAATCAGGCCCGCTTCCTGGATCCCTTCGATGCATTCGAGGATGCCGACGGCGAAGATGAACCACATGACATCGTGGACGGCATGGCGGAAGACTTTCGGTTTGACGACGTAATCTGCCGGTTCGTGGTACAGGCTCAGGTCGGGCAGGAAGCGGGGTACTTCCCGGACGTACTGTCCGTATTCAGCCCCGAACAGGCGCGTCAGCCTGGCTTCCTCGGAACGGATGACGAGGGGATATTCCAAGGCGTACAAGGCGCCGACGAACTGGGAAATACGGGTACGGTAATCCGTCAAAAAACGGGTCATGACATGTTCCTCCCTTGGCCTTGCCTGTATGGTGCCTGGCACCGCTGATTGCATTGGCAGGACTTCTTCCTCTTTTATCGGCTTGATTCTAACAATCTGATTTAAAGAAAGCGTGAGGCAGCCTTAAAGATTTTCTAACAAGATATAAATAAACCGCAAACCTGCCTTCCAGTGTATTGCGCAGGGAGAAATCCGGGAAACGGGAACCGCTGCCCAAATGAAAATCCCAAGGGACCGGTCCCGACGCAGGAAGCGAAGCGCTTGCGCGCCGGAACTGGCCCCTTGGAACAGGATCGCCATCGGAAGGGAAGATTACTGCTTTTCCATGTTCTTCCTGGCGAACTCCATGAATCGGTCCAGCATGATCCACCGGTCCCGGTGCCGTTTGCAGCCGAAGGAAATGGTGTAGGACGCGTCGGGCAGGGCGAAGGTGCGCACGCGCCGCGCTTCGTCCGGCTGCAGGAGCCGCGCGACGAGGTTGTCCGGGCTGAACATGGCGCCCGTGCCGAGGACGCACAGGGAGAGCAGGGTTTCCAGGTTGTTGGATTCGACGCGGATATCCGGCTGCACGCCATATCGGGAGAACAGGCGGCGGGCCGTCTGGCCGGCGATGTTGGTGTCCCCGTTGAGGAGTACGGGGCACTGCTGCAGGAAAGAACGCCAGGCCGGCGTGTCGGAAATGCTTTTTGTCCCCGGTTCCAGGCCGGCTTCCGGAGCGTTTTTTCCCCAAAGGACAGTAGGACAGACGAGGACAATCTTTTCCTTATAAAAAGGATAGAGTTCCAGGCCCGGGACGGATTTCCCGAAGAGGGCGATGGCCAGGTCGATCTGGCCGTCCAGCAGGCGCTGGCGCAGGTTCAGGTTCGAGCCTTCGGTCAATAGGAAGCGGATGCGCGGGTACTGTTCCTGGAAGGCGGCCAGCAGTTCCGGCAGGATGGTCCGTTCCCGGGCGGCGGCTGTCCCGATGCGGATTTCCCCGCTTTCCTGATTCGTCACGCCGGCCAGGGTCTGGCGCAGACTGCGGTAGTCTTTCTGGATGTCTACGGCATAGCGGTAGAATGTCTGGCCGGCATAGGTCAGTTCCAGCGGCACGTGGCGCACGAAAAGGGGCGCGCCGACCTCTTTTTCCAGGGCGGCGATGTGGGCGCTCAGGGTTTGCTGCGTAATGTGCAGGCGCATGGCGGCGTGGGTAAAGTTGCGCTCTTCCGCCAGGGCGACAAAGTAATCCATCGTGAGAAAATTCATGGTATACCTCCGGAGGGGGACGGGATGTACGGGAAACACAGTGTTACAAAAATAATTTGTAATATATACAAATTATAACAGTTTCAAACCGATAATATAAGGGGGTATAATGAAGGGGAAATAAGGCGGGCCCGGGGCCCGGTGGGAGGAGAGACGATGGATAAACGGACGGCTCAATTGTTGGCGGGGCCTTTACTTTTCGCGGCGGTACTCTTGCTGCTGCGCGAGCCTTTCGGTTTTCGCGGGGCTGCGGCGATGGCGACGGCAGTCTGGATGGCAGCCTGGTGGATCTGCCGGCCTGTCTCGATCGCGGTCACCTCGTTGCTGCCGATTGTCCTGAACGCCTTGTTCAACCTGATTCCGAACAGCGTGGTCATCAGCAAGTATTTTTCGGATATCGTCGTCCTGCTTCTGGGCAGTGACCTGATCTGCATGACCTGGACGCTGACGGGCCTGGACCGCCGCGTGTCCGTCCGGGCGCTTTGCGCCATCGGCCCGTCCATGCACCAGCAGATCCTGGTCTGGCTGCTGGCCTCGGCGGCCTTGTCCATCTTCCTGCCGAATGTGGTCGTGGCGGAAATTTTCTGCCCCATTGCCGTGGCCATGTTCCATTTCGTC
Source organism: uncultured Selenomonadales bacterium (assembly GCA_900314855.1). Classification (GTDB taxonomy): domain Bacteria; phylum Bacillota; class Negativicutes; order Acidaminococcales; family Acidaminococcaceae; genus Succiniclasticum. Next base: position 14,018 of record OMWZ01000008.1, on the reverse strand, counting down.
GGCGAACAGGACATCCGCGCGAGCAAGCTTGCTGTTCCCGTCTTTCTGGCCATCGGCTGGGGTTCCGGGTTCGGTGGCTTCGGATCGCCTATCGGGAGCAGCGCGAATCTCGTGGCCATCAGCTACTTGGAAAAAATGACAGGACACGAGTTCATGTACATGGACTGGGTCCTGCGGTTTTTGCCGCTCCTGGCCTGCGTGTTCCTGCTGAACCTGCTGTTTTTGTGGCACTTGAAGCTGCCGGCGAAGGAATTGCGCGGCAGCCGGGAATTTTTCCGGCAGACCTATGCCCAGTTCGGCCCCATGAAACGAGGCGAGAAGATTGCCTTGTTCCTTTTCGTCCTGGCGACGCTCCTGGCCTTTGCCAGGCCCTTGTTCGCCTCCGTCTTTCCGGCCATGAAACCGGCGTACTGCTTCCTCTTCCTGGGCCTATTGACCTTTGTCCTGAAAGACGAGCGGGGCAAGACGATGCTCGACTGGAAATATGCCGAAAGTCACGCCATGTGGGGGATGTATTTCCTCTTTGCCAGCGGCATCGCCCTGGGGCAGATGCTGATCCAGACGGGTGCCGTGGGACGGCTGGCCCAGAGCATTGCCGCCCTGGAGCTGCACGGCGGTTTCGTGACCATGCTCGTGTTCGCGGCCTTCACGACGCTCATGGCGGAAATTTCGAGCAATACGGCTGCCGCGTCCATTGCCATTCCCGTGGTTACGAGCATCTGCGAAGCCATGGGCCTGCCGCCCGTACCCTATGTGTTCACGACGATTGTCGCCCAAAGCTGCGCCTACGTGCTGCCCGTGTCGACCCGCGCCATTCCTGTCGCCTTCGGTCTCGATACGGGAATCCAGATTCGGGAAGGGCTCAAGCTGACCGTGCTGAATGTGGTGCTGACGGCGGCGGCATGCTGCGCCTGCATGCACTGGCTTCCCTATTTTTCCAGGCTGTGACCGGCTGGCTGGAAAAATTCACAATTCCTGTCGCGGGAAAGTTGTTATAATGGAAGGGACAACGAGTATCCTGACGGAAGTGAGGTTGATGTGGACATGTGGAAACAGGGTATGCTGGCCCTGGGCGCCGCCCTGCTGCTGCAGGTGCCTTTTGCGACGGCGCAGGCCCAGGTTTTGGCGACGCTCCGCGCCGATGTTACGGGGGATCGCGCGCCGGAAAAGGTGGAACTGCAGGGGGATCCCCTGACGGAGGGAAACACCTATTTCCGGAATCTGCTGGTCGTCGTGCGGAAGGAAAAAGGCGACCTGCTCGGGGCCTGGACCCCGGATTTGAACGGCGGCTACGACTGCGTGCTCCAGGCCGTGCCGGCCGGCGGAACGGGGAAAGCGTCGCGGGGCAAGGAGCGGATCCTGCTCCTGGCGGGGCGGAACCGTTCCGGCGGGGCTGTGGATGGGCGGCTCCTAGATTGGACCAACCCGAAGAAACCTGTGGTGGAGTTTACCGGGGTAGACAGTCTCGGTGTCACGGCCGAAGCGGTTTACAAGGAACCGGGCTCTTACGAGGTGACACTCCGCGCGGGAACGGCGGACAAGGGGACAACGCTGCGCTTTGGCGGGACGGCGCCGAACGTCCTGGGGGTCTTTGACAACGAAGGCCGGGTGGTGCGACCCTGGCTGCGGCCCGACGTAACGCCCATCACGTCCCTGACGGCCTGGCTGGGACAGCTTTACACGGTCCAGGAGGTTTGGGGCGCAGACCGGAAGGACCTGTTGGGCCGTATCCGGGCGCGGTGGTCGAAGGTCGACGGGACGTGGCAGCCCGTCGATGTGCAGTGGCTGTCCGGTTCCGGCGCTGAAACGGCGGAGCCCAACCCGGTGGAAGGCCCTGTCGCGGCGGCGGAAGCGGAAAAACCGGAAGTGGAAAAGGACGCTTCCGCTACCTCGGCGGACCCGGGCCGGGAGGCCGACGGCGCCGCGCGGGAAAATTTCGGCAAAACCCTGGCGGCGACGGCGTCCTGGCGCCTGTACGATCAAAGGGCCTGGGTGGGAACCAGGGAAATCGCCTGGCCTGTCGTGGCTGTCAGCGGGCAGCCGGAACGGCAGAATGCCGTGAACAAAGTCCTGCAGGCCTGGCTCCACGAAGGGGCCGGGGAGCTGGAACGGGCGTATCAGGTGAAGTTTGCCGGCAAGAACCTGCTCAGTGTCGAAGCGGGCCGCCGCGAAGCCGACGGGACCGTAGCGCGCCGCCTCTTCAATTTTGATATGCGGACAGGGCGGGAGGTTTCCCTGGCCGACGCCTTCGATACAAAGAATCCCGATTTCCTGCGGGTCCTGAACCTGATGGGGCAGCCGCAGAACGCCTTTGGGGAGAAAAAACCGGCCTACTGGTATTGCCTGGGACGGCAAGTCCGGTTCCAAAGCGACGTCCTGCGGGAAACCCTGCAGGATGAGGATGCCATCGCCTTTACTGTGGTGGCCCTGGAGGACTTGACCCACTTCCGGAAGGACGACGTCCTTTTCCTACCCTGAGACCGGAGGACTGCCCTGCGCGTCAGGGACGTCTGAGGGAGTTTGAAAAATTTTTGTAAACTGACTAGCCAGTCAGAGTTTTTAAAAATAAAAGGAAATAGAAGAAAACAAGCGTATTAAGCATAAAAACGCGAATATCCCCGGTTGCCTTTTGACCGGGGATATTTTATAATTACCAATATGTCAAAGAGGGAGAAGAGGCTCCCTCGCTGGTACGGCATAGATTCCGGGCTCGTCGTCCGGGTTGGATTGGGAGGACAGATATATGTTGAGCTTTTTGAACAGCAACTGGAAAAAAAGCCTTGCTGTGACGCTGGCCCTGGCTGGGGTGCTGGCTTTCGCGGGCTGCGGACAACAGCAGCAGGCGAAGTCCAATGTTATCGCGGTCAAGTCCATGCAGGTGAAACGGCAGGATACGCCGGACGCCCATGAGTTTACGGGCTTCATCGAAGCACAGCAGGAAGCGAAGATTACGGCCAACGTGTCGGGCCGCATTACGAGCAAGAATTTCAATGGCGGCGACTATGTGCGGGCTGGCCAGGTCTTGTTTACCATCGACCAGCGCACGTACCGCGCCAACGAGCTGAAGGCCCAGGCGGACCTGGCCAATGCCAGAGCGGAACTGGCGCGGCTGAGTCGCGACGCCGACCGGTACACGCAGCTCTATGAACAGAACGCCGTATCCAAGCAGACCTACGATAACGCCATTGCCCAGCGCGACCAGGCCCGGGCTTCCGTCGAAGCCTATGAGGCCCTTTTGGAAAACGCGCGGATCACCATGGGGGACACGCAGGTCGTGGCGCCCTTCTCGGGCCGCATCGATACGAGCGACCTGTCCGTCGGCAACTACGTGACGGCAGGGCAGACGGTGCTGGCCACCATGAGCAACCTCGACCCGGTCCGCATCAAATTCAGCATTTCGGAAAACGAATACCTGCAGCTGTCCAAAGCCTATTCTGCGACGGGGGCCAGATCCCTGGAGGATTTGCAGCTCGTCCTTTCGGATGGTACGGTCTATACAGGCAAAGGAACCGTGGACCAGGTCAACCGTGAGATTTCCAGCGGTACCGGCGCCCTGACCCTGAAGGCCCGTTTTGAAAATCCGGCGCATATGCTCATGCCGGGCATGTTCGCCCGCGTCCAGGCGAATGCGGGGACCTTAAAGAACGCCATGCTGATTCCGCAGCGTGCCGTCAAGGAAATGTTGTACAAGAAATTTGTCTTTGTCATCGGCTCCGACAACAAAGTCGCCATGAAGGAAATCAAGGTCGGCGCCCGCGTCGGCCGGTTCTACATCGTGGAATCGGGCCTGAACGGGGACGAGAATCTCGTCGTCGAAGGCGTGCAGAAAGTCAACCAGGGCAGCACCGTCAAGGCGACGCCCATGACGGAAGCCGAGCTGGATACGGCCGTCGATCTGTCGGCTGGGAACGCCGGTTCTTCCGGTAAATAACAGGAGGCAGCGTAAGTGGCTAAGTTTTTCATCGATCGGCCTATTTTCGCGATTGCCCTGTCCCTGATCATTGTCTTCGCAGGCCTGATTTCAGGGTTCAACCTGCCAATCGCGCAATACCCGAATATCACCAAACCCCAGGTCCAGGTCGAGACGACCTATGTCGGGGCCGATGCCAGTACGGTCGAGGAGTCCATTGCCCAGGCCATCGAGCAGAAGGTCAACGGCGTGGAGAATATGCGTGATATGCGCTCTACCTCGACGAATACGGGCAGTTATACCCTCAACGTCCTCTTCAATCTGGAAAAGAACGGCGACATCGCGTCCGTCGAAGTACAGAACCGTGTCGACCAGGCTAAGGCTTCCCTTCCGTCCGAAGTGACCGGATATGGCGTCACGACGGCCAAGCAGTCGTCCCAGACCATTATGTACCTGGCCCTGACGTCGCCCGGCGGCACCTATGACTCCATGTTCCTGAAGGCCTACGGCTCCACGAACGTCGTCGACCCCATCAAGCGTGTCAAGGGTGTTTCGAGCGTCAGCGAATACGGCCCGGAATATTCCATGCGCGTGGAATTGAAGCCGGACCTGATGGCCAAGGAAGGCATTACGGTCGCGGAAGTGCAGAGTGCCATCAAAACGCAGAACATCCAGGCGCCGGTCGGCTCCATCGGGTCCCGCCCGACCAAGGACGACCAGGAGTTCAAATATTCCGCCAGTGCCCAGGGCCGCCTGAAGACGCCGGCGGAATTCGGCAACATCATTGTCCGCGCGTCGGACGGCAACATCCTGAAACTGAAGGATATTGCCGATATCTATGAAGGCCCCCGTATGGACACGCCCCTGAGCTACCTGCTGGAGCATGGCAAAGGCGGCCAGTCCGTCGTATATCCCATTTCCCTGACGACTGACGCCAACGCACTGGACGCCGTCGCGGAAATCAAAAAGGTAGTGGCCGACGCGGAAACCCGTTTCCCGCCGGATATGAAACTGATTATCGCCAGTGACAAGACCCAGTTCGTCAAGGAATCCCTGGAGAAAGTGGCCCATACCTTTGTGGAAGCCCTGGTCCTCGTACTCCTCGTCGTGTACCTGTTCCTGGGCAATCTCCGGGCGACGCTGGTGCCCATGCTGGCCGTACCGGTTTCCCTGATTGGGACCTTCGCGGTCTTCCAGATCCTGGGCTTTTCCATCAACACCTTGTCGCTGTTCGCCATGATCCTGGCCATCGGCCTCGTCGTCGACGACGCCATCGTCGTTGTGGAAGCCGTGGAACACCATATCCAGGATACGGGCCTGTCGCCGAAAGAGGCGACGTACCGGGCCATGAAAGAAGTGTCGGGCCCTGTCGTGGCCATCGCCTGCGTGCTGGCCGCCGTCTTTGTGCCCATTTCCTTCATGAGCGGTTCCACAGGCCAGCTGTACAAACAGTTCGCCCTGACCATTTCCGTGTCCATGGCCCTGTCGGCCCTGGTTGCCCTGTCCCTGACGCCGGCCTTGTGCGCCAAACTGCTGAAACCGCAGCACGCCGTTACCAGTGCCGAAGCGAGCAAGGGGCTGGTGGGGAAAATCATCTACCGTTTCAACGTGTGGTATAACAACACGCTGGACAAATACACGAAAGGCGTGCGCCGCTGCATTGCCCATTCGAAGCTGGTCATGATCGGCCTCGTCCTGATTTGCGCGCTGACGGCAGTCTTCTTCAAGATCACCCCGACGGGCTATGTGCCCGAAGAAGACCAGGGCATGCTCCTAGTGTCCTACAGCCTGCAGGAAGGCGCTTCGGCCAACCGCGGGATCCAGGCCATGGCCCGCCTGGCCGAGGATGTAGCGAAAATCGACGGCGTGAAATATACCATTGCCGTTAACGGGTTCGATATCCTGTCCATGGCGCCGAAATCGAGCGCCGGCATCCTGCCGGTCATGATGGAGGAATACGACCAGCGGACGAATACGGTCAGCAATGCGGTCCGGCAAGTATACGCCCTGGCCGCCAAGCATCCGGAAATGAACATTATGGCTTTCCCGGAACCGGCCCTGCCGGGCCTGTCTTCCACGGGCAGCCTGTCCATGTACATTATGAACCTCGGCGGCGATGACATCGCTGTCATGGACAAATACGCGAAACAGTTCGTGGCGAAAGCCAACCAGCGTCCGGAAATCGGCGTGGCCTACACGACGTTCAACACGGATACGCCGGGTTACAAGTTCCACGTGGACCGGGAAAAGGCCGAATCCCTGAATGTGCCGGTTTCCAGCGTCTTTACGACGCTCCAGGCGTTCCTGGGCGGTTCCGAAGTCAACGACTTCAACAACTTCGGCCGTACCTGGAAGGTCGTCCTCCAGGCCCAGCCGCAGTACCGCGACGACGTGAAGAACATGCGCTTCTTCTTCGTCCAGAGCTCCGACGGCAAGATGGTGCCCCTGGATACGCTCGTCACTTCGGAACCGGATATGACCGTTCCGTCCATTTCCCGCTTCAACGGCGCCAGCGCCTTCAAAATCGCCGGTTCGCCGGCGGAAGGCTATTCCACGGGCCAGGCCATGGCCGCCCTGGAGGAAGTCGCCAAAGAAGTCCTGCCCACGACCTACACCTATGAATGGGTCGACCAGAGCCGCGACGAACGGGAAGCGGGCAACCAGGCCTATATGCTCTACGCTATTTCCCTGGTCTTCGTGTTCCTCGTCCTGTGCGCCCTCTACGAAAGCTGGACCATTCCGATTGCCGTCCTCTTTTCCGTTCCCCCGGCGGTCCTGGGCTGCCTGGCTTCGCAGTATTTCCGCGGCCAGCAGAATGACATCTACATGCAGGTCGCTATGATCATGCTGATCGGGTTGGCCGCCAAAAACGCCATCCTGATTGTCGAATACGCCAAAATGTACCTTGAAAGCGGTAAAGACCCCGTCACGGCGGCGGTCGACGCGGCCCACCTGCGGCTGCGCCCCATCCTGATGACGTCCTTTGCCTTCATCTTGGGCTGCCTGCCCTTGGCTATCGCCACGGGCCCCGGCGCCGGCGCCCGTGTTTCCATGGGCAACGCCGTGGTCGGCGGCATGACCTTCAATACGTTTGTCGGGATCTTCCTGATTCCGGTCCTCTTCGTCGTCATCGAGAAGATTTTCCGGAAAAAACCGACGGATCCGGCGCCACAGCCGGAAGGGTCGGGACAGTAACGTGACTCATGGTTTGAAATCTGCCTGGCAAGGGCATGTACGCTGCCCTTGCCAGGCTTTTTCCTTTCCGTTACAATGGAAGGGACCCTTGCCAACGAAAGGACAGGGAAGACCGGGAAAGGAGGCGGCGCCCGCCGGGCGCGCGCAGACAGATAAATGGACGAACGAACGGGAAACGAGGCCGCACAGGGCCGGAAGGGCGCAAGCCTGCGCTTCTTCCGCAAGGTGTGGTACCTGACGAAAAGTTATTGGCAAAGTGAAGAGAAGGGGCGGGCGTCCCTGCTGCTGGGGGCCATTGTGGTCCTCACGCTGGGCGTCGTCCTGATGCTGCTCCAGATCAACGAGTGGTACAATTCGTTTTACAGCGCCCTGCAGAACTACGAGAGCGAGAAAATCTTTTATGAACTGCTGCGCTTTTGCGGCCTGGCTTTCGTTTACATTATTCTGGCCGTGTACGCCTTTTACTTGCGCCAGGTCCTGGCCATCCGCTGGCGGCGCTGGCTGACGAACGCCTATATCGACCGCTGGATGTCGGACAAGACCTACTATCGCCTGCAGATGTTCGGCACGGCGACGGACAACCCGGACCAGCGTATCAGCGAGGATGTGCGCCTTTTCGTCGACTACACGCTCCAGTTCGGCATCGGCATCCTGAAGGCTCTGGCCACCTTCGTGGCTTTTGTGTCCGTCCTGTGGCGTCTGTCGGGTCCCCTGACCCTGACACTGGGCGGCTGGACCGCGCACATTCCGGGCTATCTGGTCTGGACGGCCCTGCTGTACGCCGGCGTCGGTACGTGGCTGACGTATAAGGTGGGCAATCGCCTCGTGGGCCTCAACTTCGTGCAGCAGCGCTTCGAAGCGGATTTCCGTTTCTCCATGATGCGCATGCGCGAGAATTGCGAGAGTGTCGCCTTCTACAGCGGGGAGGAAACGGAGCGGTCCGTCTTCAAAAAACGCTTCCGCCTCCTCCTGGATAATTTCTGGTCCATCATCAAGAAGCAGAAGGAACTGACCTGGCTCGCCAGCGGCTATGGCCAGATTGCCATCATCTTTCCCCTCGTTGTCGCCATGCCCCGCTACTTGGCGCGGGAAATCACCCTGGGCGGCCTCATGCAGGTCAGCAGCGCCTTCGGGCGCGTCCAGGAATCCCTGTCGTACTTTGTGGACATGTACTCGTCTATCGCGGAATGGCAGGCTGTCGTCGACCGGTTGACGGGCTTCGGCGCGCACATGGAAGCTGTCGCCGAGACCCACGGCCAGGACCTGCTCGAGCGGCTTCCTGCCACGAACGGGGATGTCACGGCCCGGGGGCTGGAAATCGACCTGCCTGACGGCTCGGTCCTCGTCCGGCCGGTGGATTTTACCCTCGTCGCGGGGCGCCCCGTGCTGATCCAGGGCGTATCGGGCAGCGGCAAGAGCACGCTGCTCCGCGTCCTCGCCGGCCTCTGGCCCTACACGAAAGGGAAGTTGGCCATGCCCGGCGGCGATGCCGTCATGTTCATTCCCCAGCGACCCTACCTGCCCTTGGGAACCTTGCGGGACGCCATCCTCTATCCCGGCACAAAGACCCTGGACGCCGCCGCCTTGCGACCCTATCTGGAAACGTGCCGCATCGCCTACTTGTGGGACAAACTCCACGAAGAGGGGGACTGGTCCCATATCCTTTCCATCGGGGAACAGCAGCGCCTGGCTTTCGCGCGGGCCCTGATCTACGCCCCGCGCTGGCTCTTTCTGGACGAAGCCTCGTCTGCCCTGGATGAGAGGACGGAAGGGGAGGTCTACGCCGCCCTGGCCCGGGAATGCCCCGGCACGACGTACGTATCCGTCGGCCACCGGAGCACACTGGTCAAGTTTCATCAGGACGTGATATACTTAGACAAAGAAACACAAACTCTGCGCCGTCCGTCGGCGATCCCGCGCGGGCGGGAAGAGGCGGGTCGTTGAGCAGGACAGGAACAAGAAGATGTGAACAACAAGGAGTGGAAACCAATGGCACTGGAAGACATTAAAGCAAAACTGGAAGCAGACAAGAAACCCCGCGTGAAAGCGGAAAAATTCGATCAATTCATGGCAGAGCAACAGGTGTCGGGCTTCGTCAAACAGGAATTCGACGACGACTTCCGCACCGTGGGCTACTACAGCAGCATTTCCCCCAATGGGCAGCACTGCCCCGTCCAGGTGCTGTTGAACGATTCCATTTATGCCTACATCAAGATTCTTTTGGGGTATAAAGTCGTCCACACGGGCAACGACACGGAAGTCCTCAAGTACCTGAACCGCCTGAACAACCGCATGGCGTCCTTCAAGTTCGTCGTGACGCCCGAAGGCAGCATGGAACTGGATTTGTGCCTCATCGATGAGCCCGAATCCTTCGATCCGAAGCTGCTCCTCGTGATGCTCCTCAATGTGGCTGTCCCGTTCCTCGACCAGGAACTGAAGGCCTTGCCGGCCGTCGTCGGCACGCCCCTGGATATCCACAGCCCCCAGGGCGGCACCGGGGAAGCGTGATCTTTGCGCTGCGCCCCGGCAAGGGGCAGGCACAAACGTAGGAGGCATCCATCATCGTAAGGAAAGGGAACAACAAAACAATGACAAAAATCGGTTTGACTTCGGAAGAAGCGCGTCGCTCGCGGGAACAGCACGGCAGCAACGCCCTGTCCACGCCGCCGCGGGAGACTTTTTTCCGTAAACTGCTGGGGAACTTCAACGACCCCATTATCCGCATCCTGCTCGTCGCCCTCCTGGTCAACGTGGTCTTTGTGTACCTGGGCCAGGCCGACGTGCTGGAAACCATCGGCATTTTCATCGCCATCCTGCTGGCGACCTTCGTGTCCACGTGGGCCGAATTCAGTAACGAAAACGCCTTCCGCCGCCTCCAGGAGGAAGCGAGCCGCATTACGTGCAAAGTCTGGCGCGACGGCCAGCCTGTGGAAATTCCTATCGACGATATTGTGAGGGGCGACGCGGTCCAGCTCGAAGCAGGGGACAAGGTCGCTGTCGACGGCGTACTCCTGTCCGGTTCGGTCAAATTGGACCAGGCGGCCCTGAACGGCGAAAGCGAAGAAGCGGAAAAGGCGCCGGCGCCGGCGGATTTCGCCTGGGGCACGGAAACGGACTTCCTCAGCCCGTACCGCCTGTACCGCGGCTCCGTCGTCGTCGAAGGCCAGGGCCTCCTGCGTGCCGAAAAAGTAGGCGACCATTCCGTGTACGGCCAGCTGACGCAGGAATTGAAAGACGCGGAGCGGGATTCCCCCTTGAAGGTCAAACTGAAAAACCTGGCCCATAAGATCAGCTATTTTGGCTACACCGGCGCCGTCCTGATTTTCCTCGCCGTCCTGCTCCACAAGATGTTCCTGGCCGGCGGCCCCGCACTGTATCTGGCCGACACGACGCGACTTTTCAGTGATATGCTCCAGGCCCTGATCCTGGCCATCATCATTATCGTCATGGCCGTACCCGAGGGCTTGCCCCTTATGATTGCCATCGTGTCGTCCCTGAACATGAAAAAGATGCTCGACGACCACGTGCTGGTCCGGAAACTGACAGGCATCGAGACGGCGGGATCCCTGAACCTGCTCTTTACGGACAAGACGGGTACCATTACGAAGGGACAGCTCGAGGTCATCGGTTTCCTGACGGGCGATTTGGAGGAATACCTCTCTTTCGACGCCTTGCCGGATGCCTTGAAGCACGACGCCTACGCCAACGCCGTCCTGAACACGTCGGCCGTCGTGACGGAAGACCACATCGTCGGCGGCAACATTACGGAACGGGCCCTGAACCGTTACATCGGTTCGTACCGGGCGCCCCAGGTACCGGCGCGGCAGCGCTTCGAACCCTTCAACAGCGCCAACAAGTATTCTTTCGCCGTCGTGACGGATTCGCCCGACCGCGGCGCCCGCACGTTCGTCAAGGGAGCGCCGGAGAAACTGCTCCAGGCGTGCCATACCTACCGTGACAAGGACGGGCAGTCCCGTCCTTTGACGGACGCCATGAAACAGGCCCTGGACGAGCGCATGCTCGGGCTGGCGGCCCAGGCCATCCGCATGCTGGCCCTCTGCACGTGCGACCAGGCAGTCGACGGCGGCAGCGTGCCGGCAACGGGCCTGACCCTGACGGGCATCCTGGCCATCCGCGACGAAGTGCGTCCGGAAGCGGTGGAAGCCATCGCCAAGGTCCAGAAGGCCGGCGTCCAGATCGTCATGATCACGGGCGACCGCAAGGAAACGGCCGTGGCCATCGCCAAAGACGCGGGGCTCCTGCGGGAGCCGAAGGACCTGGTCTGGACGAGCCAGGAATTGGGGGCCATGAGCGACGAGGAAATCAAGCTCAGCCTGCGCCACCTGCGCGTCGTGTCCCGGGCCCTGCCCATGGACAAGCTGCGCCTCGTGCGCCTGGCCCAGGAAATGAACCTCGTCGTCGGCATGACCGGCGATGGTGTCAACGATTCGCCGGCCCTGAAGCGGGCCGACGTGGGCTTCGCCATGGGGAGCGGCACGGAAGTGGCCAAGGAAGCGGGCGATATTGTCATCCTGGACGACAATTTCCTGAGCATCAAACAGGCCATCCTATACGGCCGCACGATTTACAACTCCATTTGCAAATTTATCACGTTCCAGCTGTCCATCAACTTTTCCGCCGTCCTGATCAACTTTATCGCGCCGTTCATCGGCGTGGAACGGCCCCTGACCATCATCCAGATTTTGTGGATCAACCTGGTCATGGATACGCTGGCGGCCCTTGCTTTCGGCGGGGAACCGGCCCTGGACCGCTATCTGGACGAGGCGCCCAAGCAGCGTTCGGCGCCCCTCGTGTCGAAAGCCATGCTGCAGGCCCTGTCGGCGAGCGGCCTGTGGATGACGGCCATGGCCGTGCTGTTCTTTCAATGGCCTGCCATCGACCACCTGTTCCGTGACGCGCCGGACCACATCTACACCTATACGGGTTTCTTCTGCGTCTACATATTCATGGCCGTGGCCAACGCCTTCAACGTGCGTGCGGATGGCCTGAACCTGCTGGACCACATTACGAAGAATCCAGCCTTTCTCTATGTCATGGGCCTCATTGTGGCCATCCAGGCAGCCCTGACCTTCGTCGGCGGCCGCGTCCTCCGTACGGCGCCGCTGAACGGGGAAGAATGGGGCGTTGTCGTCGGCCTGTCCCTGACAATTCTCGTGGCGGACCTGGTCCGCAAAGGTATTACGAAGGGAATCCAGGCGTAAGAAGCGGCAAATTCCGGGCGGCTGTCCTGCAGCCAAAACACGACAAAACCGCAAAAAAGCACCGCGGCGGGGGAAGTTTCCTTCCTTCGCAACGGTGCTTTTTTATTTCGAGGGGTTCTTTTCGGGGTTCCTGCCGGCGCGGGACTTATTCCAGATAATCTCCTTGACACGGTTCTGGTCGACCTGATGGACGACGACCTGCAGGTCCTGACACGTGAAGGAATCCCCTTTCTGGGGAATCTGGCCGAAGGAGTCCACCACCCAGCCGGCGATGGGCTGGTTTTCCAGGCCGTAAAGGTCGAAGTCGAGCTGCATGTATTCGAACATGTCCCGCAGGCTGGCGTTACGGGATCCCGAATCGCACGAGACGAGGTACTTGCCCGGGCCGAGTTTGTGGAAGACCGATACGGCCGTGTCGTGCTCGTCCCAGATTTCGCCGACCAGTTCCTCGATAATGTCCTCGATGGTGACGATGCCCGCCACGCTGCCATAGCTGTCGATGACGGCGGCCATCTGGACCTTGTTGCGCTGCATGTTTTTCAGGACGACGGAAACCTTCGTCGAGCGATGGACATAGGCGATGGACTTGAGAATCTTTTTCAGCTTGAATTTGGGGTCCTTCATGTAGGCGTTGAAAAAGTCTTTCGAATGGAGAAGGCCGATGAGGTTGTTTTCCTCCAGGTCGTAGACGGGCAGGCGGGAGAAGTTGTTCGAGGAAAAAAGACGGTAGATTTCGGCGTTGCTGTCCGTAATGTTGCAGGCGACCATATCGACGCGGGGGGTCAGGATTTCCTTGACACGGACGTCGTTGAATTCGATGGCGGCCTTGATGAGGTCGCTTTCGTCGCGGTTGATGGAGCCTTCCGATTCCACTTCGTCCACCATGACCTTCAATTCTGCCTCCGTCATGGCCGGGGTGGCCTTTTTGCCGGCAATGTGGCGGCTCAGCTGTTTCTTGAGCTGGCTGAAGAAGAAATTGACCGGCGTGAAGAGCCGCGTCAACAGGAGCAGGAGGCGGCAGGAGGACAGGAGCACCTTTTCGGGGAACTCCTTGGCGAAACTCTTGGGGGAAATTTCCCCGAAAATCAAAATAACGACCGTCGTGACGATAGTGGCCACGGTGACGCCCTTGGAGCCCAGGAGCTGGATGAAGACGACCGTGGCGATGGAGGCGGCGGCGATGTTGACGATATTGTTGCCCACGAGAATCGTCGACAGGACGGAATCGAAGTCGTCCAACAGTTTCAGGCACAGCTTGGCCCGTTCCTCCCCTTTGCGGGCCATGTTTTTGAGGCGGATCTTGTTGACGCTGGTCAGGGCCGTCTCGGCAGACGAGAAAAAGGCCGAGCAGGCCAGGAGGGCCAGCAGGACGGCAATATAGGCGGTGAAAGCAGCTTCTTCCATAGTGGTTTCCTTTCCGTAGATTATTACTAAGTATAATGAAAACAGGGACGTCCGTCAAATCGCCCCTCTTTTGTTGGTCTTTCCCCAGAAAACAGTTGAACGCGTGGAAAGATACGGGAACTGGGAATGCCCCAAACTGGACCAGGAACTTGGTTATTTTTTCTCGTTTTGATACTTTTTTCGTCCGTATTGTAATGTGATAAGACATATGTTACAGAGATAAAAAGAAAAAAGAGAGAGCATTTGTTACAATAGGTTTAGCCAAAACCAAAAAAAGTAACAAGGAG
>OMWZ01000023.1 GCA_900314855.1 uncultured Selenomonadales bacterium | reverse complement strand
CCTCCTTGTTACTTTTTTTGGTTTTGGCTAAACCTATTGTAACAAATGCTCTCTCTTTTTTCTTTTTATCTCTGTAACATATGTCTTATCACATTACAGCGGCAACGCCTCACGGCAGCTGCGCGAAGACGGCCCCGATGGCGTCGTGGATCACCAGGTCGGCTCGGCTGTCGGCGGCCGTGGCGGTCTTGTTTACCAGGACGAGATGGCTGCCCTGGAAATAGCGGATCAATCCCGCCGCCGGATAGACGACAAGGCTCGTACCGCCGATGATCAGCAGGTCCGCCGCCGCAATGTCCTCCACGGCCGCTTCCAGAATGTCGCTGTCCAGGGCCTCTTCGTAGAGGACCACGTCGGGCCGGACGGGGCCGCCGCAGGCGTCGCAGCGGGGCACGCCCGTGCTTTGCAGGATATAGGACAGGGGGAAGGCCTTCCCGCAATGTTCGCAGTAATTGCGGTGGACGCTGCCGTGCAGTTCCAGTACGTTGCGGCTGCCCGCGGCCTGGTGCAGGCCGTCGATGTTCTGCGTCACCACGGCCGCCAGCCTGCCCTGCCGTTCCCATTCGGCCAGTTTCCGGTGCGCCGCGTTGGGCTGCGCGGCGGGAAAGAGCATGCGCTTCCGGTAGAAAGCGAAGAACTCTTCGGGCCGTTCCTCATAGAACGTGTGGCTGACAATGACCTCCGGCGGATATTTGTATTGCTGGTTGTACAGGCCGCCGGTACTGCGAAAGTCGGGGATTCCGCTTTCCGTCGACACGCCGGCGCCGCCGAAAAAGACGATGCGCTTCGCCGCGCCGACCCATTCTCCCAATCGAGCGATGTTCGGGTCCATGGCGTTCTCCTTTCCGGAGCCGTCCCCGCGCCGGGGGCCGGTCCTGTTTCCCGCGCCGGATCATCCGGCGCGGCTGTCCGGATTACAAGGTGCGGATGTACTGGTTGACCAGGGCCGCCAATTTGCTCTCGTAGGTGCCGAGGTGGTGTGTGACGGCTGCGGCGATGTGGAGGGGATCCTTGCCGTTTTCGTCCGGGTCGGCCAGGAGCCGGTCGTAGTTCGTGGCGAAGATCATGCCCACGGGATGGCCGGGAACCAGGTCTTCCCGTGCCGGCACGGGCTGGCCGATGCGTTCGGCCAGGTCCGTCAGCAGGGCCGGTTCCGTCTCGGCCACGGTCTGCAGGGCCGCGAACCAAAGCAGCTTCGTCAGTTTGAAGTTCACTTTGTGGTGGAACGATTTCGCGACCTCTGCCAGGTCATCGAAGACCAGGGTGCAGTTCGTGAAGCTCAGGCGGTAGTCGAAGGCCTTGGCGATGGCCGCGTGCAGGGAGCCGTGGGCCTCCAGTTCGGGGCGGGCCGTCACGGCGTCGACGCAGAGCGTGTCGAATTTGACGGCGGCGCGCTTCAGCTCGTTGGCGAGGAAATAGTGTTCCTGCGGCGTCAGGGCCTTGCCGCTGTTGGACAGGTCGACTTCGAAGTCGCGGTCCCAGGGGGTGTCGGACAGATAATCCTTGTACAGTTTCTGCAGGAACATGATGGCCTGGCCGTATTCGAGGACCATGCGGTGCAGGGGGAGTTCCTCGAAGGTGAGGACTTCGTCGCCGAGTTTGAACTCCGCGTCCAGGTAGGATTTGTCGATAGCTTCCTTGAAGTCGCGGTCCAGGGCGCCGAATTTCTTCTGCACTTCGTCGTCCGACAGGTCTTCGACGGACCGGTCGACGCGGTCGCTGCAGTCGATGCCGATGCCGCTGTAATCGTAGAGCAGGGCCTTGACGATGTCGCCTTCGTCCTTCAGGGCCGCGGCGACGGCGCTCCACTCGCCTTTGTACCCCGACGACAGGACGCTCCACGTGGCGGCGTCCATGGGTTCGAGGAAATTACGGTGCAGGGCCAGGCTCTCGGCCGGCGTAAAGTCGACCAGGACGGGCTTGATCTGTTTGTGCGTGAACAGGACCGGCAGCTGGCTGTTCACGACGCCCAGCCAGTCGCTGAAGGCCACGCTGACCCCGCTGACCCCGCAGGAGGTAGGGGCCGTCCAGCCGACAAGGCGGCGCGTCAGGGCGGCGTTGTTCGAATTCAAGGGAAAGACGGCGAACTGCACGCCCTTGGCGCCGTCGACGGCGGCGAACTCCGCGCCCCGCCAGGGCGTGGCCTGGGCGGCCTTCTCCGTGCATACGACGGCCAGCTTGCGGCCTTCCGCCGTATTCAGCAAAGCAAGGTATCCGTCGGGAATGACGGAAAAGGACGGCGTAATCACTTCGCCGCGCGATGCCATGGTTTGCATGGCAAAATCGTTTTTAATGGCCATAACAGGTCCTCCTTTGGGATCAGCCCGCGCCGGGCAGGCTGTGCTTTCATGGTTTGCACGGTTATTATACCACGGAACGGGCCGGGGCGGGCGGAGCTGGCCGGGAAATTCGTTTCCCCGCGGGGAATTTCGCAAAAAGTTCACCTGTCCACGGCAGGCACGACACAACATAGGTGGTTTACATTCTGCCTTTTTTATCCATGGTTATACACATTATGCACAGAGTTATCCACAGGTGTGCCACTTTTCCCCCGTGTTATCCACAACGAAGGCCGAGAAAACGGACTTTTTCCACAGCCTCCCGCTAAAATCCCCTTTTTTATCCACAATCTGTGGATAAATCAAAGGGAAAATCGCCGTGTTATGCACAACCCTATATTTAGGGGTTCCCTGCTTTTTGCAGGGGAAAAACACCCCATAAGGAGGAACGGCGCCAAAAGTCAAGGGGAAAAATTGTAAAGGGCGGAAAATATATTTTTAATTTCCTGTTGACTTTTCCACAGGACGGCAGAGGGTACGGAGCCAAGCCGTTTTCTTGATTTGAAATTATCAGAAAATAACAAATCGACTCCGAAAAAGAAAACAGCCCCTTCCCGGCAGGAGAAGGGGCTATGTTTGAAACAAAAGACAGGGGGGCTTGTCAAGGGGCAGGCCACTTTATTTCGGACTTGCCGCCGGCGGCGGGATCCGTCCCGTCGCCGCCGCCAGCGCGCGCAGCCACGCCGCCAGTTCCGGTGGCAGGGCGTCGGAGATGCTCCGGCCCGGCAGGCGCCAGCGCCAATTTCCCGCCGGTGTGCCCGGCGTGTTCATGCGGCCCGCCGCCGGCAGGCCCAGCAGGTCCTGCAGCGGGGTGACGACGAGACACGCCCGCCGGGTGTACAGATAGGAAACCAGCTGCCGCGGCAGCGTGTCTCCGGGGCATCCCGCCGCCGGGGAAGCCCCTCCCGCCGCCATGGAGGCCATGCGGCGCCGTTCCGTTTCGTTTAGTTCCTCGGCGAGCCATCCCGCCAGGGTGTTGTTGTCGTGCGTGCCCGTGTAGGCCACGCAGTCCGGTTCCGTGTCGAGCGCCGTCTGCCCGTCGCCGCGGGTTTCCGTATGGAACTGCAGGATCCGCATGCCCGGCAGGCCCAGCCGCTGCCGCAAGGCCGCGACGTCGTCCGTGATGACGCCCAAATCCTCCGCTACCAGGGCCAACTCCGGCACGGCCGCCCGGACCGCCGTCAGCAGGGCCTCGCCCGGCGCCGGTTCCCAGTGTCCTTTCCGGGCGTCGCGGTCCGTGCCGTCGATCCACCACGTGGCTGCGAAGCCCCGGAAATGGTCGAGCCGCACGGCGTCCACCAGCCCCGCCAGCGCGCGGAACCGTTCGATCCACCACCGCCAGCCTTCGCGGGCATGGGCTTCCCAACGATACTGGGGGTTGCCCCAGACTTGTCCCGTGGCGCTGAAATAGTCCGGCGGCACCCCGGCGATGGCCGTCGGCGTCCCCTCTTCCCCAAGGCAAAACAACTCCGGGTGGGCCCAGCAGTCGGCGCTGTCCGCCGCCACGAACAGGGGCAGGTCCCCCAGGATCCGCACGCCTTTTTGGCGCGCCGCCGCGCGGAGGATGTCCCAGTCCCGCCGGAAGCGGAACTGCCGTTCTTTGTATGCCGTCACTTCCCGCGCCAGCTCCCGCCGGGCCCGCGTCAAGGCCGCCGGGTCACGCCGCCGCAGCGGCTCCGGCCAGGCTTGCCAGGGAGCGTCCCCGAAGTGGTCTTTCAAGGCGCGGAACAGGGCGTAGTCGTCCAGCCAGTATGACTGGGCCTCGCAAAAGGCGCGGAACGCTTCGGCGGGAAGGTCGCCGGCAGTCTCCGTTTCGCTGTCCGTCCCGTCGGCCGTTCCGTCGCCCCTTGCCCCGCTGCCGGTCGTTCCCTCCGTCCCGTCGGCAAACAGGGTTTCCGTCCCGGCGAAGGCCGACAGGGATAAATAGGGCGAATCGCCCAGTCCCGGCGGGTTCAGGGGCAGGATCTGCCAGACCGACTGGCCGGCGCGGGCGAGAAAGTCCACCCAGTCCAGGGCCGCCTGGAAGCGCTCCCGCCCTGTCCGTCCCGGCAGGGAGGTGGGATGGAGCAGGACGCCGGCGGATCGGGGCAGGGCAGACGGAGGCGTGTCCCCCGCCGCCATTTCGCCGCTCCCGTCCGTTTTGCCGCCCGCCAGGGTCTCCCGGGACTGGTAAATCACGGCGCCCCACGGCGGCAGGGTCACGCGGAACTTGCCGTTGTGCGTGGGGACGGGCGCTGCCGGGACAGCTTTTGTGGCGGCGTCTGAAGCCGCGTCCCCAGCCGCGCCGCCGTTGTCCCACAAAGGGAGCAGCGTTCCCCAGACGAGGCCCCGCGAATCCACGTCCTGGGTCCGTGCTGTTCCGCCGCGGTTCAACGCCACGACATAGACGCCGTCCGCCGCAGGCTGGCCGAAAATATCCCGCCCGCCTTCGAGGAAGCGTGCGTAGACATAGATGTCCCCGGCCGCCGCGAGGGTGTCGAAGCGCCCTGTGGAGAGGGCGTCGTGACGGCGCCGCAGGTGGATCAGCTGCCGCACGCCCTCCTGCAGGATCGTGTCTTCCCTCCCCCAGGGAAAGGGCCGGCGGTTTTCCGGATCTTTGCCGCCCGTCAGCCCCGCCTCATCGCCGTAATACACGGCGGGCGCGCCGGGCAGGGTCAGCTGCCACGCCCGGAGCAGCAGCTCCAACGGCCGCACGGCCGCGGTCGGGACCTGCGCCGCCAGGAGGGTCCGCAGCCGGGGCACATCGTGGCTGCCGAGCAGGTTCATCATGGCATGGAGGGCCTGGGGCGGGTAGTTTTCCCGCTGCTGCGCGTACGCCCGGTCCGTGGCGCCCGCGTCGGCCTGGCCCAGGACGAAGGCGAGCTGGATCTGCCGCAAGACGTAGTTCATGACGCTGTCGACTTTTCCGCCGGACAGATACTGCCGCTGCACGCCATAACTTTCCTTGTGCGACGCGTCCTCCCACACCTCGCCGATGACCGCCGCCTCCGGGTCCAGGGCTTTGACGGCGGCGTAAAAAGGACGCAAAAACCCGTCGGGCAGCTCGTCGGCCACATCGAGACGCCAGCCGCTGATGCCGGCGCGGTGCCAGTGCTTCACGACGCTGTCCTCGTCCTCAAGCATGTAGCGCAGATAGGACGGTGCGGTTTCGTCCACTTCGGGCAGGCTTTGGTCGCCCCACCAGCAGGCGTAATCGTCGGGAAAGTGACGGAACCGGTACCAGGAGGCATAGGGCGAATCGGGGGACTGGTACGCCCCGGTGCCGGCATAGGTCCCGTACCGGTTAAAGTAGACGCTGTCCGCTCCCGTATGGCTGAACACGCCGTCCAGCAGGACCCGCATGCCCCGTTCCCGCGCGGCGGCGCACAAGTCCCGCAGCGCCTGCTCCCCGCCCAGGAAGGGATCGACCTCTTTATAACAGGCCGTATCGTAGCGGTGATTGCTCCGCGCCGCAAAGACGGGATTCAGGTACAGGCACGTCACGCCCAGCCCGGCCAGATAATCCAGCTTCTCCCGCACGCCTTCCAGGGTCCCGCCGAAAAAATCGTAATAGCGGATGCTCCCATCCTCGTTCTTGATGTACACCGGATCGTCATCCCAGGCGCTGTGCAGCACGGCGCCGCGTTTTCCCGCAAAGCGCCCGTCCGCCACCGTCCCGCGGGCAAAGCGGTCCGGAAAAATCTGGTACAGCACGGCTTTTTTCAGCCACGCCGGCGTCACGGCATTCTGGTCGTACACGGTAATCTGGAAAGACGGCGGCTCCGCCGTGTCCTGCTTCCCGATGCCGCCCGATGCCCCCGCATTCGTTCCATAATAGCAGATGTCCTGCCCGTTCCGGACGATAAAGTAGTACCACACGAGGCAGCCTCGTCCGGGCATGGGGACGCAGGCTTCGTACAGGACCGGGCCGGGGGAGGCGGCTTTCGCCGTCCCGTCCGCTCCGGCGGCCACGGCGGCCCTGTCTGTTCCGGCGGCTCCGTCCGTCTGGGCCGGCCGCGCCGGGGCCACGCGGGCCATGGGCAAGCGCTGCTCGCGCCCGTCGATCCACAGGCGCAGCAGGACCTCGCGGGGAGCGTCGCTGCCCTCCGCGGCAGCGGCAGTTCCGGCGGTCCAGGAGGTTCCTTCGACTCCTTTGACTCCTTCGGCCCCTTCGGCCCTGCCTTCGCCGTCCCACGCCACGCGCAGGCGCAGCGTCACGACCGTGCCGGCCGCGACGGCGCCGAAAGGAAAGCGGAACTCCGGGTTCCGGGAATCATGAAACAAAGTGCAGGCCATGGTAATTCTCCTTTACGGACGGAAACGGTGGGGATTTCGGCCTCCCGCTGTCTTGGTTTCCCGCCGGTCATTACGGTTGCTTACGGTTGCGGCGTGGGAGCGGCAGGTTCCGCGGGTTTTTCCGTCCGTTTGCGCCGCCTGGGTTTTGGGGAGGGTTCCGTCGTAGCCGTCGCAGCCGTCGTGGCCGTGGTCGCTGCCGTTTTTCGCCCCGTCGCTTTTTTCGCGCCGGCTTTTGGGGCCTTGCCCGTCCCCGTTCCGGCCGTCCCCGTCCGGGCCTTAGTCGGTTCCGTCTTGGCGGCGGCCTGCTTCCGCGGGGCCCGCGTCTTGCGGGCTTTCGGCGCCGCCTTTTCGGGTATCCCGTTTCCTGCGTCCGCCGTCCCGGCCGCTTTCGCTGTCCGCGTCTTGCGGGCTGTCGCTTGCGCCCGGGCGTCGGCTTCGCGGGCCGTCGTTTCAATGACCTGCCGCACGGCGTCCGTCACCGTGTCTAGGGCGTGGCCCGGTGTGCCCGGATGGGGGCAGGGGCGGCCCCCCGCGCCCCCCGCAGTGTCGGCGACCTTCGCGCCAGCAGCGCCAGCAGCGTCGGCAACACCAGCAGCACCAGCAGCGCCGGCGCTCCGGCTACCGGTGATTTTTTGGTACAGGGCCGCGTAGGCCGCGGCAGAACGGTCCCAGCTGTTGTCGGCGCGGAACGCGTTGCGCACCAGCTTTTCCCAGACCGGTTCTTCCTCGAAATAACTCAGGCCGCGCTTGACCGTGAAGAGCAGCTCGTGGGCGTTGAAGTTCGTGAAGGTCAGGCCGTTGCCGGTCCCGACGTACTTTTCAAAATTCGTGACGGAGTCCTTGAGGCCGCCGACCTCGCGGACGACGGGCACCGTGCCGTATTTCATGGCGATCATCTGGCTCAGGCCGCAGGCCTCGTAGCGCGAAGGCATGAGGAACAGGTCGGCGCCGGCGTAGACCTTGTGGGCCAGTTCCTCGCTGAAGCGGATTTGGACGGACACTTTGTCGGGGTAGCGCCGCGTCAGATCCTGCAGGGCCTGCTCATACCGGCGGTCGCCCGTGCCGACCACGACGAACTGGACATCTTCCTGCATCATCTCGTCCATGATGAAGGTCACCAGATCCAGGCCCTTGGCCTCGACGAGGCGCGTAATCATGGCCAGGACCGGGACCTGCCGGTTGACGGGCAGGCCCAGTTCCTGCTGGAGGGCCATCTTATCCAGGGGCTTGCGGGTGAAAAGATCCGCCTCCGTGTAAGGATAGGCGATGTAGGGATCCGTGGCGGGGTTGTAGACCGTGTCGTCCATGCCATTCAGGATGCCCGTCAGTTTGCCCGCGCAAAGGCGCACGTAGTCTTCCAGGCCCTCGCCGAAGTAGGCGTACCGGATTTCCTCGGCGTAGGTCGGGCTCACGGTCGTAATGGCGTCTGCATAGTGCATGCCCGCCTTGAGGAAATTGACGCACCCGCCGTTTTCGATGTTGCCGTTGTAATACAGCCGCAGGGACAGGCCCAGGACATCCTCCACCAAATCCCGGCCGTAAATCCCCTGGTACTTCAGGTTGTGAATCGTGAAGACGTTTTTCAGGGCCGCGTAGTACGGGTCCTGCTGGAACTCTTCCTTTAAGTAGACGCCCACGAGGCCCGTGTGCCAGTCGTTCGTGTGGAGCACGTCGGGCGCAAAGCCGAGATGCGGCAGGACGGTCAGGACGGCCTTGCTGAAATAGGCGAACCGTTCGGCGTCGTCGTAATAGCCGTAGAGGGCGTCGCGCTTGAAATAGTATTCGTTGTCGATGAAGAAGCAAGGCACGCCGTCGACGACGAGTTTATCCACGCCGACGTACTGGCGGCGCCACGACAGGTCCACCGTTCCGTCGTAGAGATGCTCCATCTTGTCCCGGTAGACGTCGGCAATGGCGGCGTATTTGGGCAGGATCAGGGCCGTTTCGAGGCCCTGCTTGCGCAGTTCTTTCGGCAGGGCGCCCATCACGTCGGCCAGGCCGCCTGTTTTGACAAAGGGCGCCGCTTCGGAAGCAACAAATAAGACTTTCATGACAAGACCCCTTTCCTGGTTTGCAGAGTGGCTCGCCGGGCCGTGTCCGCCTGCGGGCGGGGGGCCCGTTTCGCCGGTTGTTTGGCGGCGCGTTTCGGCGCCCGTTCCGGCGCGGCTTTGGCCGTCGCCGGCCGCGTGGCTTTTTTCGCTGCCCGCCGCCGCAGGCAGATCGTAGCCAGGGGCGGCAGCGTCAGGGACAGGGACTGGGCGCGGCCGTGCAGGGCGACGGGTTCCGCCGCCAGGACCGTCCCCGGCGCGATGGCGTGGACGCCGCTGCCGCCGTAGCGCGTGTCGTCGCTGTTCCAGATTTCCTCGTACTCCCCGTCTTCATCGACGCCGATGCGGTAATGGCGGCGGACGACGGGCGTAAAGTTGCAGAGGACGAGGATGCTTTCCGGCGGGGAAGCGGGGGCGCCGTCCTGCCGCTCCTGCCGTCCCGGCGCCGCGCCTGTGCGGTAAAAGGCGATGACGCTGTTGTCCCGGTCGTCGCAGCTGACCCAGTGAAAGCCCTGCCAGTCGAAATCGATCTGCCACAGGGCGGGATGGGCCAGATAGAACGCGTTCAGGTCCCGGACGTAGTCCCTCATGGCCCGGTGCTGGGGGTAGTCCAGCAGGAGCCAGTCCAGGCCGGCATCGTATTTCCATTCGATGAATTGGGCGAATTCGCCGCCCATGAAGAGCAGTTTTTTGCCCGGGTGGGTCATCCAGTAGCCGTAAAAGGCGCGGAGGCCGGCGAACTTTTGCCAATAGTCCCCGGGCATGCGGCCCAGGAGGGATTTCTTGCCGTGGACGACCTCGTCGTGGGACAGGGGCAGGATGAAGTTTTCCGCGAAGGCGTAGTACAGGGAGAACGTAATCAGGTCCTGGCTGCCCTTGCGGAAGAGGGGATCCAGGGACATATAGCGGAGCATGTCGTTCATCCAGCCCATGTTCCACTTGTAGTTGAAGCCCAGGCCGCCTTCGTCGACGGGATGGGACACCAGGGGCCATGTCGTCGATTCTTCGGCCACCATGAGGGCCTGCGGTTTCGCCGCGAAGACGGCCGTGTTCAGCTGGCGCAGGAAGGCTTCGGCCTCGAGGTTTTCCCGGCCGCCGTAGCGGTTCGTCTGCCATTCGCCGTCCCTGCGCCCGTAGTCCAGGTAGAGCATGTTCGCCACGGCGTCGATGCGGAGGCCGTCCAGGTGGTATTCCTCAAGCCAGAAAAGGGCGCTGGAAATCAGGAAGCTCCGCACTTCGGGCCGGCCGTAGTCGAAATTCAGCGTGTCCCAGTCTTTGTTTTCCGCCAGCAGGGGATTGCCCGACTCATAGAGCGTGTCCCCGTCGAAGCGACGCAGGCCGTGGGCGTCCTTGCAGAAATGGCCCGGCACCCAGTCCAGCAGCACGCCGATGCCTGCCTGATGGCACTGGTCCACCAGGTATTTGAAGTCCGCCGGCGCGCCGTAGCGGCTGGTGGCCGCGAAATAGCCCGTGGCCTGGTACCCCCAGGAGCCGTCGAAGGGATGCTCGCACAAGGGCAGGAATTCCACGTGGGTGTAGTGCATGTCCCGCAGGTATGGAACCAGTTCATCCGCCAGTTCGCGGTACGAATAGAAGGAGCCGTCCTCGTGCTGCTTCCACGAGCCGGCATGGATCTCGTAGATCGTCATGGGGCTGTCGTAGGAACGGTAGCGGCCGCGGCTGCGCTGCCACTTGCCGTCGCCCCACCGGTAGGCCAGCCCCGTCACGACGGACGCCGTGCGGGGCCGCACTTCGGCTTGGAAGGCGTAGGGGTCGGCTTTCCACTGCTGCGACCCGTCGGGTCCCGTCACGGCGTACTTGTACAGGGCCCCTTCGGCCAGGCCCGGCACCCAGGCGACCCAGGTTTCCGGGTCCTCCGGCGTCCGGGTCATGGGCGTCGCCGCCGCGTCCCAGCCGTTGAAGTCGCCGACGACGCTGACGGCCCGGGCGTGGGGCGCCCATACGGCGAAGCGCACACAGGCCCTGCGGCCCCGCACGGTCTTGTGCGCGCCGAACAGGTGGTGGCTCTGATAGTTCGTTCCCTGGTGGAACAAATAGGTGCTGAAGCTGTCGATGGCATTCAAACGCATGGCGTTCCCCTTTCTCGGCGCGCCCCCGCCGTCACACGCGGAGCGGTTTCACGTGCCAGATATCCCCGGCGTATTCCGTCACGGTGCGGTCGCTGGAAAAATAGCCCGATTCGGCCACGTTCACCAGGGACGAGCGGAGCCACTGGGCCCGGTCGGCATAGCGCCGTTCGATTTCGCGGTGGGCCAGACAGTAACTGTGGAAATCCTTCAGGACGAAGAATTCGTCGTTCCGCGCCAGCAAGGCCTCATACAGCTGGCCGAACATGGGATTTTCATCGAAAACCTGCAGGATTTTGCGGATTTCCGCGTCTTCGCGGTACAGGTTCCACGACGAATACCCGCCTTCGGCGTAATAGCGCTGCACTTCCTCGGCGCGGAGCCCGAAAATGACGCAGTGCTCGTCGCCCACGCGCTGGTGGATTTCCACGTTGGCCCCGTCCAGGGTGCCCAGCGTGATGGCGCCGTTCATCATGAACTTCATGTTCCCCGTCCCCGACGCTTCCTTGCTGGCCGTGGAAATCTGTTCGCTCACGTCGGCCGCCGGGAAGAGGCGCTGCCCCAGGGACACGTTGTAATTTTCCAGGAACAGGACCCGCAGTTTCTGCCGTACCCGCGGATCCTGCTCGATCAGGCGCGCCACCGTGTGGATCAGCTTGATCGTGATCTTCGCTTCCCCGTAAGAGGCCGCGGCTTTCCCGCCGAAAATGTACGTTTGGGGCGTGGCGAGGAAATCGGGATTCTCCTGCAGGTTCCGGTACAGGTCGTAGACCTGGAGGATGTTCAGGAGCTGGCGCTTGTACATGTGGAAGCGCTTGATCTGGATGTCGAAGATCGAAGCGGGATCGATGTCGATACCCTTGGCCGTGTGCAGCCATCGCGCCAGGGCTTCCTTGCGGTCGGCCTTGACCCGGGACAGCTGCTCCCGGAAGGCCGGGTCGTCGCGGTAATCCAGCAGGCGCCGCAGGTGTTCCGGATGGCGGATCCACGACGGCCCGATCGTGTCGGTCACGAGCCGCGCCAGGGGCGGGTTGGCCTCCAGGAGCCAGCGTCGGTGCGTGACGCCGTTCGTCTTGTTTTGGAACTTGTGGGGGAACACCTCGTAGAACTGGGCCAGGGTATGGGCCTTCAGGATCTTCGTGTGCAGGGCCGCCACGCCGTTGATGCTGTGGGAGCCCACGGAGGCCAGGTTTGCCATGTGGACCTGGTTGTCCCACAGGATGGCCACGGAACGGGCCTTGTCCTCGCGGCCCGGGAAGCGGCGCCGGTAGTCCGCGAGCCAGCGCCGGTTGATCTCGTCGAGGATCAGGAACACGCGCGGCAGCAGTTCCCGGAACATGGGAATAGACCACCGTTCCAGGGCTTCGGGCAGGATCGTGTGGTTCGTGTAGGCCACGCTCCGCGTCGTAATCTGCCATGCCTCGTCCCAGCCCAGGCCCTCGTCGTCCAGCAAAATGCGCATCAGTTCCGGAATAATCAGGGCCGGGTGCGTATCGTTGATGTGGAGCGCCACATAGTCCGCGAAGCGGCGGATGTCCCCGTAATGGGCCTTGTAGTGGCGCACGATGCTCTGCAGTCCCGCGGAAACGAAAAAGTACTCCTGCATCAGACGCAGCTTGCGCCCTTCGTAGGTCGTGTCGTCGGGGTAGAGGAACCGCGAGATCTGCTGCGTCAGGTCCTTGTAGTGCAGGGCCCGGCGGTAGTCGCCGTAACGCAGCTGGTCGTACATGCCCTCGCGGGTGTACTCGGCCTTCCACAGGCGCAGGGTGTTCACCGTGTGGTTCCGGTACCCCGGGACTGGGACATCATAAGGGACGGCGCGGACCGTCTCAAAGGCTCCCTGGACGCATTCCAGGCGCCCGTCCTTGCCGGGCCGCATATACGCGTTGCCGCCGAAGCGTACGTAGACCGCCTTGTCGGCGCGCTTCACCTCCCAGGGGAAGCCGTCGCGGAGCCACGCGTCGGGCAGTTCCACCTGCTGGCCGTCCACAATGCGCTGGTCGAACAGGCCGTACTGGTAGCGGATGCTGCACCCGTGCCCCGGCAGCTGCAGGGCCGCCATGGAATCGATAAAGCACGCCGCCAGCCGCCCCAGGCCGCCGTTGCCCAGGCCCGGATCCGCCTCCATGGGCACGATCTCGTCGAAAGCGTAGCCCAGGTCCGCCAGGGCCGAACGGGCCAGCTCCTCGCCGTGGCAATTCAGCAGGTTCGCGTCCAGCAGCCTCCCCAGGAGGAACTCGATGCTGAAATAATACACCTGCTTGGGCCGCTCCGCGTCGTACCGGTTCTCCGTCCGGATCCAGTCCTCGGAAATCAGGTCCTTCACCAGATTGGCCAGGACCTGATACACCTCTTTCGGGGACAGGCCCTTCGCGGGCTTGTCGAACAGGATGCCCGCCTTTTGCGCGAACAGCGCCTTAAACTCTTTCTTGCTCTTCCAGGTCTTCGTTTTGGTACCTTCCTATCCATTCATGGGAAGCCGGTCTTCTTCGCGGCCTCCCGCCGGGATCCCGCGCGCCGCGGGTCCTTGGGTTCGCCGAAGCCGCGGTTACACGACTTCGTGTTTGACAATGGTCAGCGGCTCCTCTGCCGTGCCCGCCAGCCGCGCCTCCGGCTGGATGGACCGGTTCTTGTCGCAAAGGACGTAATCGAGCTGCGCCTCGTCGCCGATGACCGTATTCTGCATGAGGATCGAATTCCGGACCACGGCATTGCGCCCCACGCGGACCTTGCGGAACAAGATGGAGTTTTCCACCGTGCCTTCGATGATGCAGCCGTTGGCCACCAGGGAATTGGTCACCTTCGCGTCCGCCATGTACTTGGCCGGCGCCTCGTCCTTGATCTTCGTGTAGATTTTCCGGTCCCGGCGGAACACTTCGCGCCACTTGTTGATGTCCAGCATGTCCATGCTGGCCCGGAAATAATCTTCCAGCGACAAAATCCGCTTTGCGTAGCCCTTGTATTCGTAGCCGTAAATGCGCAGGTGCTTCACGTTCCTCGCCAGGACATCCTTCAAATACTGGTTCGGGTCCTGGGCGTAGGCCTGCCGCACCATGGTGACGAACAAATCGCCGTTCAGGAGCACGGCCCCCAGGAACAGTTTCTCGCCGGCCTTCGCGCCGACCTGCCGTTTCAGGGAATGGACACGCCCGCTGCCGCCGGTCTCGACGACCCACGCTTCGCCGGCCGTATCTTCCGTCAGTTCCTTGTAGACCAGCGTAATGTCCGCGTTGTGGGCGCGATGGAAATGGAACACGGCGTCGTAATCCGTATTGTGCACCACGTCGCAGCCCGACAGCAGCAAGTAGCGGTTTTGTTCCACCTCGACAAACCGCAGGTTCTTATAGTACATATGGATGTCTCCCGGCTGGGGCGCGGAAACTTCGCTTTCCGTGTCGACAGGCAGGTAGAACAGGCCCCGCTGCTTGCGCGCCAGGTTCCACTCTTTGCCCGAACGCACATGGTCCAGCACGGAACGGCTGTGGAAGGGGAGCAGCAGGCCTACCGTATCCACGCCGGCGTTCACCATGGACGACAGCGCGAAATCCATGAGCCGGAATTTGCCGGCAAACGGCTCCGACGCCATGGGCCGGGTGGGACTCAGCTCTTCCATATAATTCGGGCCCTGCAGATTCAACAGTCCAATGACAGGATATTCCATAGGTCACACCCCCTTGTCCGCCGCGGCGCTGTCGGCGGCGTCCGCCGGCAATACGACCGCGTCATTGCCGTATACCTTGATCGCGCATCCTGTGCCGCGCACGACGGCCCCGGCCCGGACGCGGCACCGTTCGCCCAAAATCGCGTGTTCCACCGTCGCGCCGGCCTCGATGACGGTGCCAGGCATGACCACAGAATCCGTCACGGTCGCGCCGGCCTCCACCGTCACGTCATAGAAAATCACCGAGTGCTCCACCCGGCCCTGGATGACAGCGCCCTCGCCGGCGAGGGAACTGACCAGGCTGCCTTCGGGTCCCACGTAATGGGGCGGCAGGGACTGGTTCCCTGAATAAATCCGCCAGTCCGGATCGTTCAGGCTCAGCGGCGGCGTGTCGGACAACAGGTCCATGTTCGCCTGCCACAGGCTTTCGAAGGTGCCCACGTCTTTCCAGTACCCTTCGAAGGGGTAGGCGTAGACCGGCACGTTGTCCGCGATCATCCGCGGCAGGATGTTTTTCCCGAAATCATGCTCCGAATCAGTCCGCGCCGCGTCCTCCACCAGATACCGCCGCAGCACCGCCGTGTCGAAGATGTAGATGCCCATGGACGCCAAATCGCTCTTGGGATGGGACGGTTTCTCCTCGAACTCCGTGATTCGGTACTCCGCGTCGGCGTTCATGATCCCAAAGCGCGACGCTTCCGCCAAGGGTACCCGCAGCGTACTCACCGTCGCCTGCGCCCGGTGCTTCTTGTGGAACGCCAGCATAGCGCCGTAATCCATGCGATAAATATGGTCCCCCGACAAAACCAGCACGTACGGCGGATCGATCAAGTCCAGGAAATTCAGGTTCTGGTAAATCGCGTCGGCCGTTCCCTGGTACCAGTTGGACGAATCCATGTCATTCATATACGGCGGCAGCACAAAGGTCCCGCCGTGCTCCGAATCCAGATCCCAGCTGCTCCCGTTGCCGATGTACCAGTTCAATTCCAGCGGTTGATACTGCGTCAGGATCCCCACCGTGTCGATGCCCGAATTCCGGCAATTGCTGAGCGTGAAATCGATGATGCGGTATTTGCCGCCGAATAACACGGCGGGCTTCGCCACATTCTTCGTCAGCACGCCCAACCGGCTTCCTTTGCCCCCGGCCAGGATCATGGCCAAACATTCACTCTGCCTCACAATACTCGCCCCCCCTGCTCCTTTACCCGGAGTCCCGGACCTTCTGTCCGGTCCCTGCGGCGTGGGAAAAAGTCCCTGCTATGATGCTTTTATTATACCATAAACACGGCTCCCACGGCGAACGGGACGCCCCGGGCACGGTAAATTTTGGGCAAAATCCTGTGGCGGGCGCCGCCCCCTGGGTTCGCTGGGGATACCGCGAAATGTCCTTATGAAAAGGATAAAATTCCTTCACATAAACACCCAATTTCTTTTACTGAAAGTTATGTTACACTTTGTTTCCAAGACTTGTGCCAAAATCATAAACTCGTGAAAAATCGTTGACATTTATGTCCACGGCTTTCTATAATGGGGGCATACACAACGAGTCCCCCATGCCGGTTTGCGCTGTTTGACGCTGTTTTCCCCGGCAGGGCAGGGGACGCGGCGAGAAACAAAAGGTGTACAGAAAAGGAGAAGAGAGACATGACTAGTTATTGGAAGAAATTATCGGGCGTGACCATGGCGGCCTTGCTGATGGCCGGCCTGGCGGCAGGCTGTGGCGGCGGGGAGAAGAAATCCGCCGGGAGCGACAAGGAATACGTCGTCGGCGTCAATGCCGAGTTGACGGGCAATGTAGCGAACTACGGCAAGTCCATGAAGTCGGGCTTTGAACTGGCGGTGGACGAAGTGAACAAGGCCGGCGGCATCAACGGCAAAAAGGTCCGGATCGTCGAAGCGGACAACAAGTCCGAGCCTTCCGAATCGGGCAACGCCGCGACGAAGCTCGTGACGCAGGATAAGGTCATTGCCGTCGTAGGACCGGCTACCTCCGGCGCGGTCGCCGCTTCGGAACCGATCCTGACGGGCGCCAAGGTGCCCTTGATTGCCCCGTGCGCGACGGCTCCGGAAATCACCGTCGGCAAGGACGGCAAGACGAAACAGTTCGTGTTCCGCGCCGCCTTCATCGACCCCTACCAGGGCGAAATCATGGCGAAATTCGCCAGCGAAGACAAGAAATTCAAGAAGGTCGCTATCCTGCATGACTCTTCCAGTGACTATTCCAAGGGCCTGAGCAAGGTCTTCACGGAAAAATTCACGGCCGCCGGCGGCACGATTACGGCGGACGAAGCGTTCCTGGCCAAGGATATCGACTTTAAGGCGGCCCTGACGAAGATTAAGGCGACCAATCCGGACGCGGTCTACATTCCGGGGTACTACGAAGAAGTCGCCAAGATTATCAAACAGGCCCGTGAAATCGGCCTGAACGTACCGCTGCTGGGTTCCGACGGCTGGGATTCCCCGAAACTGACGGAAATCGCCGGCAAGGCCGCGACCAACAACTGCTTCTTCACCAACGCCTACACGGCGGAAGACAAGGATCCCGGCGTCCAGAAGTTCATCCAGGCGTACAAAGCGAAATTCAACAAGGTTCCCGATGTCTTCGCCATGGAAGGGTACAACGCCGGCCTGGTCCTCTTCAATGCCCTGAAGACGGCCAATACGACGGACGGCACGAAACTGGCGGAAGCGATTGCCAAGACAAAGGACCTGCAGGTCGCCAACGGCAAGTTCTCCTATAACGAAAAGCATGACCCGGTCACGACGGCCCTGGTCATCGAATACAAGGAAGGCGTCCAGACGCTGGCCAAGAAGATCGGCTGAGTCCAGGACGGCAGTTTCCGGAAGGTGACCCGCGCGGATCCCCGGCGGAGAACGGGGAACGGGGCGGACCGGCCATAAGATTTGAAGCGTTACGCTTTAAAACAACGGGGTTTTAAGCGGTGGCTCAGGACAGGCGATGCCTGTCCCGGGCGCCGCTTTTAACAATATTTTATTACTTTATTTTTTTACAACTTCAAATGAGGGGAGGAATTTCTATGGAAGGGAAATTCAAGAGGTTGTCTGTCCTGGCGGCCGGCGCGGCGCTGGTCCTGGCCTTGGGCGGCTGCGACGGTTCTTCGGCTAAGGGGGACACGATCAAGATCGGCGGCAACCTGGAAATGACGGGCGGCAGCGCGAGCTACGGGATTTCTTCGAAGAACGCCATCGAGCTGGCCATCAAACAGCTCAACGAAAAAGGCGGCGTCAACGGGAAGAAGCTGAGCCTTGTCGTGGCCGACAACAAGTCGGAGGCGACGGAAGCGACGAACGCCATGCAGAAGCTGGTCACGCAGGACAAGGTCGTCGGGGTCATCGGCCCGAACTTGTCCAGCGCGGTGATCGCGGCCTCGTCGATCAGCGGCGGCGCCAAGGTCCCCGACATTACGCCCATGGGGACGAACCCGAGGGTCACCGTGGATGACGCGGGCAAGCTGAAACCGTACAACTTCCGCGCCTGTTTCATCGATCCGTTCCAGGGCACGGTCATGGCGCGGTTCGTCCTGGATACGCTGCACCTGAAACGGGCGGCGGTCATGATCGACAACTCGTCCGACTATTCGAAGGGCCTGGCCCAGTACTTCGTGGAACAGTTCCAGAAGGGCGGCGGCACTGTCGTCGGCCAGGAAGGGTATATGCAAAAGGATACGGACTTCAAGGCCACGCTGACCAAACTGAAAGCGGCCGGCCCGGATTTCCTCTACATCCCCGGGTACTACCAGGAAGTGGGCATGATCGTCAAGCAGGCGAAGGAACTTGGCATGAACGTCGCCATGGGCGGCGGGGACGGCTGGGATTCGCAGAAGCTGGCGGAAATCGCCCTGGCAGGAAACTTGAACAACTGCTATTTTTCGAGCCTCTATTCGCCGGATGACGATTCGGCCCTGAACAAGGACTTCGTCACGGCCTATGAAAAGGAATACAAGACCAAACCGGACGTGTTCGCCGCCTTGTCCTACGATTCCCTGCTGCTCTACGCCAAGGCAATCGAAGCGGCCAAGTCGGAGGATCCGGCGAAGATCGCCGCGGCCCTGGAAAAACTGGAAGGCTTCGTCGGCGTATCCGGCCCGGTCAAGTTCGACGCACAGCACAATCCGATCAAAGCGGCGGTCATTATCGAGTTGAAAGACGGGAAACAGACCTTCCGCACCAAAGTCAATCCGTAAGGGCGCGCGGCGTCCTTCCCAATCCGACAGGCGCCGCGCGCGCCTGCCGGCCGGTTCATCCGGTTATCAGTGTATAAAGGAGTAATTCTATGGACTCAGGAATCCTGCATCAGGTTGTCCAGCAGCTCATTAACGGGGTCTCGCTGGGCAGTATCTATGCATTGATCGCCTTGGGGTATACCATGATCTATGGTATCTTGAAGTTGATCAACTTCGCCCACGGGGATGTCTACATGTTGGGGGCGTACATCGGTTTTGTCTGTACGTCCGTGCTGCACCTGTCGTTTCTGCCGGCCATCCTTGTGGCCATGGTCGGTACGGCGCTGGCCGGGATGATCATCGAGCGCGTGGCCTACCGCCCCATGCGGAACGCGCCGCGCATCGCCATCCTGATCACGGCTATCGGCGTCTCCTTCTTCCTGGAGAACGCCATGATTTTGTTCGCCTCGCCGCAGCCGCGGACGTTCCCGGCTATTTTTCAGGCGACGGTGTACCACTTCGGCGCCCTGGTCATCAACAGCCAGCAGATCCTCATTCTCGTGAGCTCCCTGGTCCTGATGGTGGCGCTGACCTACGTGGTGAATTATACGAAGATCGGCAAGGCCATGCGGGCTGTCTCCTTTGACGCCGACGCGGCGCGGCTCATGGGCATCAACATCGACTTCGTCATTTCCATGACCTTCGCCCTCGGGTCGGCCCTGGCCGGCGCCGGCGGCGTCCTGGTCGGCATCTACTACAACTCCATCGACCCGCTCATGGGCATGGTCCCGGGCATCAAGGCCTTTGTCGCCGCCGTCCTGGGCGGCATCGGCATCATTCCCGGCGCCATGATGGGCGGCCTCATCCTGGGCATTGTGGAGGCCCTCGTTTCGGGGTTCCTTTCTTCGACCTTCCGTGACGCGGCGGCCTTCGCCATCCTCATTATTATCCTGCTCTACAAACCGCAGGGCCTGTTGGGCAAGAACGTCCGTGAAAAAGTATAAGGAGAGACAGCTATGAACAGTTCACGCAAAGCAGATTTGAAAGCATTGGTTGCTGCCGCTGTCGTCTTCGCCGTTCTTTTCGGACTGCTGCAGGCAGAAATCATCGGACCGTTCTGGGAATTGAACCTGGTCCTTATCGGCATCAACGTTATCCTGGCGACGAGCCTGAACATGATCAACGGCTATACGGGGCAGTTTTCCATCGGCCACGCGGGCTTTCTCGCCGTCGGCGCCTACGTGGGCGCCATTATGACGGTCAAGCTGGGCTTCGGCATCGTGCCCGCCCTGGTGGCCGGCACGGTGGCCGCGGGCTTTCTGGGCTTCCTCATCGGCCTGCCCACGCTGCGGCTGAACGGGGATTATCTGGCCATCGCCACGCTGGGCCTGGGCGAAATCATCCGCATCTGTATCCTCAACATCGACTACGTCGGCGGCGCGGCGGGCCTCATGGGCATTCCCCGCCTGACCACGTTCCCCATGGTGTTCTGGATTATGATCGCCATCCTCTTCTTCATCAAGAACTTTAAGAACTCCGCCCACGGCCGGGCCTGCCTGGCCATCCGCGAAAACGAGATCGCCGCGGATACGATGGGCATCGACACGACGAAATACAAGGTCATGGCCTTTACCCTGGGGGCGGCCTTCGCCGGCACGGCAGGCGTCCTCTTTTCCCACTACTTTTTCATCGCCCATCCGGCGTCCTTCACCTTCATGCGGTCCTTCGACATCCTGACCATGGTCGTCCTCGGCGGCCTGGGGTCCATGACGGGGTCCGTCACGGGCGCCATCGTCCTGACCTTTATTTCCGCCGCCTTGTCCGATTTCCCGCAGTGGCGCATGATCATTTATTCCGTGGCCATGATCGTCCTCATGCTGTACCGGCCCCAGGGCCTCTTTGGCAGCAAGGAATTCTCCATCCGCATGTTCCGGAGTCTTAAGATGGGAGGGAAGAAAGCATGACCGATACCAAGCAGCACCTCCTCGACATGAAAGACGTTTCCATCGTCTTCGGCGGCCTCCGGGCCGTGTCGAATGTGAATCTCCATATCGATACGGGCGAACTGGTCGGCCTCATCGGGCCGAACGGCGCCGGCAAGACCACGGCCTTCAATATGATTACGGGCGTCTACACGCCCACGGAGGGCACGATCCACTTCGACGGGAACCTGGTCAACGGCAAAAAATCCTTCCAGGTGACCCAGATGGGCATGGCCCGCACGTTCCAGAACATCCGCCTCTTCGCGGACCTGTCCGTCCTGGATAACGTCAAGATTGCCATGAACATGCACATCAAGTATAATCTGCCCGAGGCCATCCTGCGGGTGAAAAAATATTTCCAGCAGGAAGACGAAGTGACGCGCCGCGCCATGGACCTGCTGAAACTCTTTCATCTGGACGGACACGCCGACGACCTGGCGAAGAACCTGCCCTACGGCGCCCAGCGCCGCCTGGAAATCGCCCGCGCCCTCGCCACGGAGCCGAAACTGCTGCTTCTGGACGAACCGGCTGCCGGCATGAATCCCCAGGAAACAAAGGAACTCATGGAGATGATCCGCTGGATCCGCGACAATTTCCATATCGCCATCCTCCTCATCGAACACGACATGGGCCTCGTCATGGGCGTCTGCGAACGCATCTACGTATTGGAATACGGCTTCTGCATCGCCTCGGGCACGCCGGACGAAATCAGGAAGAACAAACGGGTAATCAAGGCCTATTTGGGCGGGGAGGCATCGTAAAATGGCAATGCTGACAGTAGACAACATCGACGTGTTTTACGGGGCCATCCACGCCATCAAGGGCATCAGCCTCACGGTCCGGCAAGGGGACATCACGACCCTGATCGGCTCCAACGGCGCCGGCAAATCGACGACGCTGCATACTATCTCGGGCCTTTTGAAACCGAAAAACGGGAACATCACCTTTGAGGACGAAGACATTACGGGCATGGCGCCCCACAAGATCGTGGGCAAGGGCCTCGTGCAGGTCCCCGAAGGGCGGCATGTCTTCGCCAACATGACCGTGGCGGAAAACCTTGAAATGGGCGCCTACCTGCGCAAGGACAAAGAGGGCATCAATCAGGACCTGGCTTCCGTCTTCACCCGCTTTCCGCGCCTCCTGGAACGGAAAGACCAGGTAGCGGGCACCCTGTCCGGCGGCGAACAGCAGATGCTCGCCATGGGCCGCGCCCTCATGAGCCGGCCGCGCCTCCTCCTGCTGGACGAACCTTCCATGGGCCTCGCGCCCTTGCTGGTCCAGGAAATATTTAATATAATTAAAGAGATCAAGGAAACCGGCACGACGATCCTGCTGGTCGAACAAAACGCCAAAATGGCCCTGTCCATTGCCGACAAGGCCTACGTGCTCGAGACCGGCCGCATTTCCCTCGAAGGGACGGGCAAGGAGCTCCTGCACAGCGAAGCCGTACAAAAAGCCTACCTGGGCGGTTGAACCGCCGCCGGTTCAGAAGGAGGAAACAACATGGCAACCCTGGTGAAAGACATCATGACGAGAAACGTCGTCACGGTCAATCAAAACAGCACCCTCTTGGAATTGAAGAATCTCATGTACGACCACGACCTGCGCCGCCTGCCTGTCGTCAACGACGCGGGCCAGGTCGTGGGCATCGTCACC
Source organism: uncultured Selenomonadales bacterium (assembly GCA_900314855.1). Classification (GTDB taxonomy): domain Bacteria; phylum Bacillota; class Negativicutes; order Acidaminococcales; family Acidaminococcaceae; genus Succiniclasticum. The sequence goes on along the minus strand of OMWZ01000023.1, from coordinate 4,566 downwards.
AACACGGACGTCAGCATGGCCTCGCCGACGGACGCGTCCACCCTGTCCCGCTACGAGGCGAGCTACCTGCTCAGCCGCATTAAGGTCAAAGATGTCATGACCCACAGTGTCAAAACCGTCTACGACTCGGCCGGGCTGGAAGACGTGGCCGACATCATGTATCACGACCGCATCAATTCTGTTCCCGTCATGGACGACAACGGCAATCTGTGCGGCATCGTCACCGATACGGATGTCTTCCGCGCCATGGCGGAAATCTTCGGCGTCGCCCAGAACTCGACGCGCATTACCCTCGACGTGGAAGACAAGGCCGGCGTCCTGGCGGAACTGGCCAAACTGTTCTACGAACACAGCCTGAACATCATTTCCCTGGTGACCAGCGGCTCCAGCCAGCCGGGGCATAAGGAAATCACCATCACGGTCGACCTGAGCCAGGCCGGCATGGATATCATCGAGGACTTGCGCAAGGCCGAATACAATGTCATTAACATTTCGACGAGCAAAGTGCGGGGGAAAGAACATGAATGACGCCTATACGGTCGGTATGGTGGTCCGCATGAAAAAGGCCCACCCCTGCGGTTCCGACACGTGGAAGATCACCCGCGTCGGCGCCGACTTCGGCCTCCAGTGCTGCGGCTGCGGCCACCACGTCATGTTGCCGCGGACCAAGTTCGAGAAGGCCGTCCGCGCCGTCGTGACGGAAGGCGAAGCGGCGGGGGCGAAGTAACGCCCGCCAGGGGCCGCCGCGGCTCCCGGAACCAACGGGAACTTCCGCCAAAACAGGATATGGATACGAGCCTGCGCTGCCGGCCCGGGAAAATCCCGGTGCCGGCAGCGTTTTTCGCGCGCCCCCGCGGCACCTGTTCCCATTGCCATGCCGTTGTGTTATAATACATTAGTTAAGGAAAAATTGACGGGCCGCGGGGACAGGACCTCTGCCCCGGCGGGCCGGAAGTCGAAAAATAAAGGAGAGATTGTTGTGAGTACCAATCTGGATGTGGGCATTGTCGGCCTGCCGAACGTCGGCAAAAGCACCCTGTTCAACGCCATTACGAAAGCCGGCGCCGAAGCGGCGAATTACCCGTTCTGCACCATTGAGCCGAACGAAGGCGTCGTCGCCGTGCCGGACGAACGGCTCGACGTGCTGGCGGAGATGTTCCACAGCAAAAAGATTACGCCGGCCATTATGCATTTCGTCGACATTGCGGGCCTTGTCAAAGGCGCGTCGAAAGGCGAAGGCCTGGGCAACCAGTTTCTCAGCTATATCCGCAACACGGACGCCATCGCCGAGGTGGTGCGCTGCTTTGCCGACGACAACATTACCCACGTCGAAGGGAGCATCGACCCCGTGCGGGATATCGAGATCATCGACACGGAACTGTGCCTGGCCGACATCGACACGGTGGAAAGCCGCCTGAACAAGGTGGCCAAGCTGGTCAAGGCCCACGACAAGAAGGCCATGGCCGAAGAAGCCCTCCTGCGCCGTCTGCGGGACGAGCTGGAAAACATCGTGCCGGCCCGGCGCCTGGAATTCACGGAGGACGAACAGGCCCTTCTGGAGGACCTGCACCTGCTCACGAGAAAACCGATTATCTTCGTGTGCAACGTCGCCGAAAGCGAGGCCGCCGACGCCAGCGGCAATCCTTACGTGCAGGCCGTCCGCGCTTTTGCCGCCAAAGAGCGCGCCGAAGTCGTCACTATTTCGGCCAAGGTCGAAGCGGACATCGCCGAACTGCCTGACGACGAAGCGAAGGAATTCCTCGAAATGGAAGGCATGACCGAATCGGGCCTGAACCGTCTCATCAAGGCCGGCTTCCGGCTGCTGGGCCTCCAGACCTATTTGACGGCCGGGGAAATCGAAAGCCGCGCCTGGACGATCAACATCGGTACCAAAGCGCCCCAGGCCGCCGGGAAAATCCACACGGACTTTGAAAAAGGCTTCATCAAGGCGGAGATCGTGTCCTATGACGACCTGGTCCGCTGCGGTAGCAAACAGGCTGCCCGCGAAAAGGGACTCGTCCGCCTCGAAGGCAAGGACTATGTCATGCAGGACGGCGACGTCGTCGAATTCCGCTTTAACGTATAAGGGACAAGACCGGGACGGGCGCGGCGCGCCCGGCAGGCCAGCGGCGCCGGCGCGGCGTCCATCCAGGCAGGTTTCAGGGCAGCAGGCGGTTCCCGGGGTTTCCGGGCCGGCTGCTCCCTTCGTCTTTACAGGGGAGAGATACCATGTTCGATACCCATATGCATTGTGAATTTTCCACGGACGGCAAGATGACCTTTCCCGAGGCGCGGGCAGCGGCCCGCCGGCTGGGCATCGGCATCATCCTGACGGAACACTGGGACTACGACTTCCCCGGCCACGAGGACTGGTTCCGCTTCGACTGCGACGAATATTTCCGTCGCAACGCCCCGTCCCGCCGGCCCGTGCGGGAGGCCGGTCCTGCGGACCCGCCGGTCCTGCTGGGCCTCGAACTGGGCCTCCAGCCCCACCTGGCTGAACGGGACGACGGGGTCCCGGACGGCGGACCCTTCGACTACGTCCTCGGTTCCATCCACATGCTGAACCGCAAAGACCTGTACGAAGCCGACACCTACGCGGGCCTGACCCGCGGGCAGGCCCTGCGCCAATACCTGGAACAGGCCATCGCTTCCGTCACGAACCACGACAACTTCGACGCCCTGGGCCACATCGATTATATCTGCCGCTACTGGCCCTACGCCGAAAAGAACTTCCTCCCCGGCGAGGAAGCCGCCTTGTGGGACCGCCTGTTCCAGGTCCTGATCGACAAGGACAAAGCCCTGGAAATCAACACGCGCCGCCTCGACGACCCCGCCGCCGTCCGTGCCCTGCTGCCCCTCTACCGGCGCTATGCCGCGCTCGGGGGACGCTGCTGCACCCTCGGGAGCGACGCCCACGAAGCGGCCCACGTCGGCCGCCGCCTGGCCGCCGCCGCCGACATTGCCGCCGCGGCGGGACTGGACATCGTATACTATGAGGCGCGCCAACGCCATCTCGACAGAATAGAAGGTTAGTATGGAAAAAAGAATGACTTCGGGCAATTCCATGAAGCTCCTCGTGGGATTCATGGTGCCCCTGATCATCGGCAACATCTTCCAGCAGATGTACAGCATCTCCGACGTGATCATTGTCGGCCGGACCATCGGCGTCAACGCCCTGGCGGCGGTAGGGACCGCCGCGCCGCTCTTCATGCTCTTCGTCATGATGACCATGGGCCTGGGCAACGGGTTCACGGTCCTCGCCGGGCAGTATTTCGGCGCCGGCAACGAGGAAAAACTGCGTCACAGCGTCGCGACGAGCGTCCTTCTGAGCGTCCTGGCCGTCCTCGTTTTCGATCTCATCGTCTATGTGACCCTCGACCCGGCCCTGCGCTGGCTCAACGTGCCGGCCGAACTTTACGAGGACTGCCGCGCCTACACCCTCATTGTCGCCGAAGGCCTCTGGGCCATGATGGCCTACAATTTTCTCTCGGCGCTCCTGCGCGCCCTGGGCGACAGCAAGACGCCCGTGGTCTTCCTTATCCTCGCCACCATCGTCAACGTCCTGCTGGCCCTGCTTTTCATTCTGGTCTTCCACTGGGGCGTTCCCGGCTCCGCCTACGCCCTCGTCCTCGCCCAGGCCTTCAGTTCCCTGTTGTGCTTCCTCTACATCCGCCGGCGCCTGCCTATCCTGCGCCTGACGCGCGCCGACTGGAAATGGGATCCCGCTTTCGCCCTGGCCCACCTGCGCATCGGCCTTCCCATGGCCGTCCAGTTTTCCGTCATCGGGCTGGGCATCCTGCTCATCCAGTCGGTCACGAACAACTTCGGCGCTGAGGTCATTGCGGGCTTTACGGCTGCCACCCGCGTGGAACAGCTCGCCATCCAGCCCATGGCCTCGTTCGGCATTTCCATCGCCGTCTTTACGGCCCAAAACTTCGGGGCCCGGGAATTCGGACGGATCCGCGACGCGGTCCGCAAATGTTCGTTCCTGGCCCTGGGATTCGCGCTCTTTATGGGCGTCCTGATCTACTTCGGTGGGGAACACATCGTCTCCGTGTTCGTCGACCGCTCCGAAACGACGGTGGTGGCGGCCGCCCGGGAATACCTGCACTACACGGTCGCCTTCTATTTCTTCCTGAGCCAGATCTTCATTTACCGCAGCACGGCCCAGGGCCTCGGAATAGGCTGGGTACCTCTCGTGTCGTCCGTGCTGGAGCTCTTTATGCGCGCCGGCGCCGCCGAAATCCTGGCCCTCCGCTGGGGCTGGGGATATACGGGCGTCTGCTTCGCCAGCCCCATCGCCTGGATGGCCGCCTCGTCCTTCACCTTCGCGGCCTATCACCTGCTGATGAATGTCTTTGAAAAACAACATCGGGAGGGAAAACTCTGATTCCGGCGGGCGAAGGATTCCCCTCCTGTTTTCCTCGTTTCCCCGTCCGCACGGCGTGCCCCCGCGCGGCGGCTCTGTAATGTGATAAGACATATGTTACAGAGATAAAAAGAAAAAAGAGAGAGCATTTGTTACAATAGGTTTAGCCAAAACCAAAAAAAGTAACAAGGAGG
>OMWZ01000024.1 GCA_900314855.1 uncultured Selenomonadales bacterium | reverse complement strand
CTTTGTTGTTTCGAAATTATATGACTTGGTCCATCTTCGTTGCCGAAAATGGGACCCGCACATTTATCTGGTTTCTTGTTATTCAGTTTTCAAGGTTCCGCTGTCTTGCGACAGCTTCTATAGTCTACATCATTTTTTCGATGATGTCAACTACTTTTTTTCGATTTCTTTCGAAAAAAGAGGCCCGCCCCTTTTGGTGAGCACATACATTCTATCCTTTTTACATGCAATTGGCAAGTCCTTTTTTGCTTTTTCTTGACAAAATGGGATTCCGCGCGAGCAGGCCGTCCTGGGGCACGGAAATGACAAATCCTGGCTCGCGTGTTATAATGGTATATGTATTTTTGGGCCCGCCGCCCGCGGGCACGTTTTCGGCACGGCAGGACACTGTCGCGCCTCTTACTGAAACAATATTCCAAAGAAAGCAGAGGTCCTTTCGATGAAATCATCCCCTAAATCCGGCCTGAAACTGCTCGTAGTCCTCGCTGCCCTCTTACTGACGGCGTTCCTTTCCTTGTCCTGCGCGAAGCTTTCCGACTCCGCCCTGGAAGATGGTCTGGTACCAGATGCCGTCTCCCAGTTCTACGACAGCCAGGGGAAAGTCGTGTACACGACGGCATCGGCGGAACACCGGATTCCCGTCAAGTTCGACCAGATTCCGAAACAAGTCCGGTATGCGTTCATTTCCATTGAAGACAATCGGTTCTATGAACATGGCGGCATCGATTACCGCGGCACCTTGCGCGCCCTCGTGAGCAACATCCTGGGGCACGACGTGCAGGGCGGCAGTACGATTACGCAACAGCTGGCCAAGAACGCCTTCCTGTCCCAGGAGCGGACACTGACCCGGAAAATTAAGGAAGCCTTCCTGGCCAAACAGCTGGAAAACAAGTACACCAAGAACGAAATCCTCACGATGTATTTGAACCAGATCTACTTCGGGGAAGGTTCCTACGGCGTCGAGTCGGCTTCCCTCACCTACTTCGGGAAACACGTGCAGGACCTGGATTTGGCGCAGGCCGCCTGCCTGGCCGCCATTCCCAAGAGCCCGAACTACTTCGACCCCATGGAAAATCCCAAGGCCAACAAGGAGCGGCGGGACTTGGTCCTGGACCAGATGGTCAAGTATGGGCACATCACCCAGGCGGAAGCGAACAAGGCCAAGGCCGAGGAACTCGTCATCCGGAAACCGCAGAAAGGCACGAAAAAAGACGTACAGGGGTATTTCTTCGACTATGTCTCCCAGGAAATCGCCAAGAAATTCGGCGATGATGTCCTCTACAAGGGCGGCCTGAAAATCTACACAACCCTCGACAGCAGCATGCAGGCCGCGGCGGAAGACGCCATCTCCCGTCTCCCCAATATTTATACGAAAGATCCGGACCATCTGACACAGCCGCAGGTCGGCCTTATTGCCATCGACCCGCAGACGGGCTACATCAAAGCCATGATCGGCGGCCGGGGCCAGGACAAGTTCAACCGCGCCGTCCAGGCCGTGCGCCAGCCCGGCTCCTCGTTCAAGCCTTTCGTCTACCTGACAGCGATGGATAACGGCATGAACGCCGCCACCCTGATCGACGACAGCGAAGTTTCCGTCGGCGGCTGGAAACCGCAGAACTACGAACGGACCTTCCACGGAAAGGTCACTTTGCGGACAGCCCTGAAACTCTCCTATAACGTACCGGCCGTCAAGCTGGCCATGGAACTGGGACCGGAAAAGATTATCCGGAACGCAAAAGCCCTGGGCATTACGACCCTGGTGGAAAGCGGCGGCCAGAACGACGTGAACGCCGCCATGGCTCTGGGGGGCCTGACCAAGGGCGTCAGTCCCATTGAAATGGCCGCGGCCTACGGTACCATCGGCAACAACGGTGTCTACAACAAACCCGTGGCAATCCTGAAAATCGTCGACCGGAACGGCAAGGTCATTTACGAGCATCATCCCAGCCCGAAACAAGTCGTAAGCGCCAAGGCGGCCTACCAGACTACGGATATCCTCATGGACGTCCTGATCAGCGGCACCGGCGCCGGAGCGGGCCTGGGCCGTCCTGCCGCCGGCAAGACCGGTACGACGGACGATTACAAGGACGCCTGGTTCGTCGGCTTCACGCCAAACCTGAGCTGCGCCGTCTGGATCGGCGACGACCGGAGCCGTTCCATGGGACTCATGACCGGTTCCATGACACCACTCTCCATCTGGCACGCCTTCATGTCCCGGGCCATCCGGGAAATCCCCTACGCCAACTTCGTCCGTCCTGCCGGCGCCGTGACGCCCCGTGGCGAAGACATCGGCAAGCCGGAAGACAAAGACAAGGACAAAGACAAGGATAAAGACGCGGCGGAAAAGGATAAAAAGGCCCAGGAAGAGGGCAAACTGAAAAACGCCACCCAAGACAAAAAGACGGACAAAGCAGCCAAACAGCCGAAGCCGGCCGTCAGCAACAAGCCGTCCACGACAACGCGCCGGTAACAACACGGTCCCGGCCGGATACAAAAACCCCCGGACAGAAGCCAGACTTCTGTTCGGGGGGTTCGTATTACAGGGCTGCCGCGAAGGTCGAGCCGCCGATAAATTCCTTGAGGATGGAATTATTGGGAATCGCGGTCTCCTCCATCGGTTCGATGAGAGACAACAGGACCAGGAGCCGGCTGGCGACCAGGTAGGCCCCACCCTGCTCAGGGCGGATGTCCCGCAGCAGGGGCTCAGCATACTTGCGCAGCACTGCCGGTTCATACAGCAGACTCGTGTTGAAGAACATGTCCGCTTCCTCCTGGCAGGGGAAAATGTATTTTTCTTCCCCTTCCCGCACGGAAGGCCATCCTTCGATGGTCGCCAACGCATCGTGGCTGCGGAACTGGAAATCCCGCACCATGCGGCGCAGGAGCCGCATATCCGTCGTATGGATGCGGTTGTAATTGTCAATCGACATGGGCGTCAGGGCACTGACGAAAATCTTCAGCTTGTTTTCCGCCGGGATGGACGCCGACGTCTGCCGATTCAAGGCGTGGATGCCTTCGATGACAAAAATGCTGTTTTCCTCGCACTGCATGATTTCGCCCGAATACTCCCGCCGGCCCGTTTTGAAATTGAACTTCGGCAGGCGCACCGATTTCCCTTCCAGCAGGGACTGCAGGTCCTTGTTGAAAAGCTCCCTGTCGATGGCGTCGATACTCTCGTAATCAAAGGACCCGTCGGGCTTGCGTGGCGTGTCCTCGCGGTTCCTGTAATAGTTGTCCATGGAAATGGGGATCGCCTGCAGGCCATTCACTTCGAGCTGGACACTGAGCCGCTGGGAAAAGGACGTCTTCCCCGACGACGACGGGCCCGCAATCAGGACAAACCGCAGCTTGTCCTTGTGGCACGCCACATAATCTGCCATCTGGGCGATTTTCTTCTCCTGCAGGGCTTCGGCGACACGCACGATCTGTCCCGATTTCCCCGCCCGGATCAGGCGGTTCAGTTTCGAAATGGTATTGCAGCCGATCATGGCCGCCCACTCCTCTGCCTCATGATAAATCGTGTTGATGCGGCGGTGCCGGTCCCAGGGCTCGACCTTCGTGTAATTCCCTTCTTCGGGATAATTCAGGACGAAGCCATCCTCGAACGGCAGGATCTCGAATGCGCCCAAATACTCCGTCGACGGCAGCAGGGGCTCCAAAAAGAATTCAAAATGATCCCTGATGCGGCTCACGGGAATCTTTTCCAGATCGGGGCGCATCTCCAAAAGGCCAATCCGGTCCTTGCCCAAGACGGGATCGTCGACGACGCTGTCGATGGCCAGCTTCCGCGAAACGAGCACAAACTCGATCGGCTCTTTCCGGGAGATGTATTCCCGCATCCGTCCGTCAATGTTCCGCAGCATCTCGGCGCTAAAACGACCCTCGTGAGTCACGCAGTACAACGCCGTCCCGAGGGAATTGCGCACTTCCACGTGGACGTCCGGGTACAGTTCCGACGCCGCTGCCACGAACAGGAACAGCAGGCTTCGTACGTAGGCACGGTTTCCTTCCGCCGAATTGAGGGGCAGGAACCCGACCGTGCAGTCCTCCGTCAAGGGCATATTCAAGTTGGCGCCCGCGCCGTTGACAATGCCTTCGGCAACAGGGGAATCCAATGTGTCTTGCCACGCGGCAGCCAAGTCGGCCAAGGGCGTCCCCTCCGGGACTTCCCGGACCGACTTGTCCGGCATGGTTACGCGGATCATGGCCGCACCTCCTTCTCAGCCCGCTACGGCATCCATGGCCCTCTTGATCTTGCCGGCCATACCGGGAATCTTCGACAGCGGGATGGAGCACAGGGCAATGCGGATACCGCCGGCCTGCGGGACCAAATAGATATGGTCTTCGTGCAGCTTGTCACAGATTTCCTGCTGTTTCACGCACGGAACGGACAGGAAAAACCCTGCCAGATAGGGGATCATCGGCAGGCCGCAGGCCTTCGCCTCACGGACGAACACATCGGCCCGGGCCTTGATCATATTATAATAATACTCCCGTTCCGCCTCGACCGCCGCCAAAAGGTCCGGATCACTGTAGACCAACTCCAGGGTCTTCATGGCCGGACGGTTGATGTTAGACCACGTGGCGCGGCTGGTGTACTGGTTCACATCGTAAAACTCCTGGGCCGCTTCCGGCGTATTGGCCACGCAGATCATGGCGCCGACACGCTGGCCGTACATCGTGAAGCCCTTGGACATACTGTACTGGACGATGGCCAGGACCTTGTCGGGCAGGTTGTCCAGGGCTCCGAAGACGCGGCGGACGGCATCCTTATCCCCACCGTAATCCAAATAGGCCACGTCGAGGAAGAGGACAGCCGGCTTGCCGGTTTCTTCCGTCACCTGGCCCAGCATCCGGACCACGCCGTCCAGATCTTCCCGGGACAGGCCGTAGCCCGTCGGATTGTGGGCCGGCGTATTGATAATGACAAGGACACGGGACTGGACTGCCAGCAGCTCCCGGACTTTTGCTTCCAGGGCCGGCAGGTTGAATGTTTCGTTTTCCGTGAGCATCTGGTAGTTCACCAGGGAACGGCCCAGATCTTTGCAGAGGACGGAGTAGGCGCCCCAGAACCAATCCGCCGTCAGAACCTTGTCCCCCGGTTCCGTATAATTCCAGATGGCGTGATGGATACCGCCCGTGCCGCCTGCCGTCGCGACGGCTTTCCGGTATCCCTTGGGTTTCACGGCGCCGAAACAGGCGTCCTGCACCTTATCCAGGAACCCCGGCAGACCCGCGATGGGCGCGTAGGCCACATATTCCTCTTCCGGCAAGGATCGGTAGACCTTGAGGACCGTCGGCAGGGCGACGAGCTTACCCTCGTCGTCCATCATGGCCCCAATGGTGCCGTTCGTCACCACGTCCGCGCCGTTTTTCGCCGCGTCGGCCACGGCCAGCGCGTTGGCGGCAAAAATATTGTCTTCCGCCGACTTTCCCTTCGCCTGTAAGGCTGTAAAACTCTTCAATGCAAACACTCCTTCCGATGGTATCCGACTACCTTCTCCCCTTCCCGCGGCGTTATTTGTCCGTGCGGGGGAAGAAATAATCGTGGACCGCGTTGACGGCCTCTTCTACCTGATCCCGCGGAATCAGGCAGGAAATGCTGATTTCCGAGGTGCTGACGACAATCAGGTTGATCTGTTTCGACGCCAGGGCCCCGAACATGCCGGCGGCAATGCCCGGGCTGCCGAGCATGCCGGCGCCGACGACGGAGACCTTCGCCACATTGGCTTCCAGGTCGATGCGGGTAAAGCCCATTTCCGCCTTCAGCGTCTCCAATACCGCCACGGCATCGGCCATGTCGGCTTTTTGACAAGTAAAGACCATGTCATTTTTATTCGGGACCGCGCTGCCGCTCTGGACAATCATGTCCACATCGACGTTGACCTTGGCCAGGGCATCAAAGATCCGGAAAGCGACGCCCGGCTTGTCATCGACGCCACGCACCGCGATTTTGGCTACATTGACATCACTTGTTACGCCGCGGACGACGTATTCCTTTTCTCCCTGCAACGTATATTCCCTCCTTATGATGGTTCCTTCGACTTCGTGGAAAGTGGACCGTACGTGAATATCCACGCCGGCGTGTTCGCCGTATTCCACCGCCCGTGGCTGCATGACGCCGGCTCCCAGGCGGGCCAGTTCCAGCATTTCCCCGAAAGTGATTTCCTGGAGCTTGCGGGCGCCCGGCACAATGCGGGGATCCGCCGTATAGACCCCATCCACGTCCGTGTAGATCTCACACATATCGGCGTGTGTTCCCGCCGCCACAGCCACCGCGGTCGTATCGCTGCCGCCGCGGCCCAGGGTCGTAACGTCCCCTTCGTCGTCTAGGCCCTGGAAGCCGGCGACGACGACGATGTTCCCCTTCTCCAGCTCTGCCAGGACACGGTCGGCCTTGACTTCCACAATCCCGGCCTTCGTGTGGTGATCGTTGGTCCGGATGCCCGCCTGGGGTCCCGTCAGGGAAACCGCCTTCTGGCCCCTTTCCTGGAAAGCCGCCGCCAGGAGCGCGATGGAGACCTGTTCGCCCGTGGCCAGGAGCATATCCATTTCCCGCTTCGGCATGTGCCGCGAAACGCGCCCTGCCAGGGTCACCAGGTCATCCGTCGTATCACCCATGGCGGACACGACAATGACAATCTGGTCCCCTTCGTGTTTTTCCGCCAGGACGCGGTCCACGAGATGGAAAATCTTTTCCGGTGTGGCGACGCTGCTGCCGCCGAATTTCTTCACTAATAAAGCCATAATAACCCCCTTGTGGTACTTCCCTCTGATTATAACAAAGGAATGCGCCGGGACTCAACAAAATTTACAGGGCAGCGTTTTTAGTCCGTCACTTCTCAACGGACTGTTACAATGGTGACACCAGCGCCACCGGCGGCTTCGTTAGCCAGCGTGAAGGCGGCCACGCTGCGGTGGCCCTTCAAATAGGCGTGCAGGCCTGCCCGCAGGGCTCCCGTCCCTTTGCCGTGGAGGACGCGGACCTGCGTCATGCCCGTCAGGAGTGCGTCGTCGATGGCTCGGTCCACGTACGGGATCGCCTCATCCGTCGTCATGCCCCGCACATCCACTTCCTGTTCTGCCGTTTCGGCCTTGGCCACGAACAGCTCGTGGGCCGCCCCGGCCCGGTACTTGCCGTGTTCCGGCTGCGGCGGCGGCGCATCCTTGACAAGGAGCAGGTCTTTCAGGGGCAGGGTTACTTTCAGGACGCCGACACTGACCAGGGCCTCCGTTCCTTTCATGGCGCGGAGGACGCCGTCTTTGCGGAGGTTGGTGACGAAGACCGTCATGCCTTCCTTCGCCGTTTTAGGCGACAGCCGCGTTCCCTTTGGCAGGGGTTCTTCCCGGCTGAGCTGCTTGTTCAGCTTCCGCCGCGCCGCCATGGCAGTTTCTTCCAGCTGTTTCGTATCCACGTCAGCCCTCAGGCGGCGCAGCTGCTTCAGGACGGCCTCGGCCTCCCGGCGGCTGTTCCGGTAGATTTCGTCGGCCTGGTACCGCGCCTTGCGGAGCAATTCGTGGCGCTGCTGCTCGAATTCCCGTTTCTGAAAAGCCAGTTCATTGCGGAGCTTCTCGCTCTCGAAGCGCAGGCTTTCCATTTCACGGCTGCTTTCCTCATACCGGCGCCGCTGGCTTTCGAGGCCTTGCAAGACATCTTCCATGTGGGCGTGTTCTTGGTTCAAAAAGGCCCCGGCCTGGCGGATGATGTCGTCGGACAGGCCCAGGCGACCGCTGACGTGGAAGGCGTTGCTGCTGCCCGGCACCCCCATCAGGAGGCGGTAGGTCGGGAGCAGCGTTTCGGGATTGAATTCGACGCTGGCGTTTTCCATGCCCTGGCGGCCGAAGGCGAACGTCTTGAGCTCGCTGTAGTGGGTCGTCACGATGGACCAGACCCCTTCGCGGTTCAAGTGGTCCAGGATGGACATGGCCAGGGCCGCCCCTTCGTTCGGGTCCGTCCCGGAACAGATCTCATCCACCAGGACCAGCTCGCCGGCCCGCACTTCGCGCAGGATGGAAATGAGGTTTTTCATATGGCCGGAAAACGTACTCAGGCTCTGCTCAATACTCTGTTCATCCCCGATGTCCGCGTAGATGGCCCGGAAAACAGGCAGCTCCGCTGCCGACACCGGCAAAAAAAGTCCCGTCTGCGCCATGAGGGCGAAAATCCCCGTCGCTTTCAGGGCCACGGTCTTGCCGCCCGTGTTGGGACCCGTAATGAGGAGCGTGTGGAAATCCCCGCCGAGGCGGATATCCAGCGGCACGCAAGTCTCCCGGGGCAACAGGGGATGGCGTCCTTTGTCGATGCGCAGGGGGCCGTGTTCCGTCAGGACCGGTTCCACGGCCTGGGTCTGCAGGGCATAAAGGGCCTTGGCATACACGGCGTCCACGTCCGTCGCCACGTCGAGGCAGCGCAGCAGCGCTTCGCTTTCACTCCCGACCAAGACAGACAGATGGCGCAGGATCCGCTCCACTTCTTCCTTTTCCTGGACCAGGTACCGCTTGATTTCGTTGTTGAGGTTGACCACGGCCAGGGGTTCGATAAACAACGTCGCCCCCGTGCCTGATTGGTCGTGTACCACGCCGGGGAAATGGAGGCGGTACTCCTGCTTGATGGGAATGACATACCGGTCGCCGCGCATGGTGACCAGGGCGTCCTGAAAATATTTTTGGTTGTTCGGATCGTGCAGAATATGCTCCAACTGCGTCTTGACCCGGTTCCTGGCGGACAGGATGCCGACGCGGAGGCCGCTCAGCTTGACCGACGCCGTGTCGAGGATTTCCCCTTTTTCGGAGATGGCCTTCTCCATCTGGCGCACGATTTTCGGGAATTCCTGGAGTTCCCGTCCGTAGGCCGCCAGGTTCGGATGCTGGTCGCTGCCTGTGAGAAGAAAAACCTTGAGGGCTGCGAAGCATTCCGCGCTGGTCCGGATGTCCTGAAGTTCTTCTACTTCGAGGACACTGCCCATTTTGGCGCGTTTGACCGACGCAGCAATGTTGTACAGGCCGCCAAAGGGGAAGCGCTTTGCCTCGTCGAGGAGGTGCTTCGCTTCGGCCGTCTCCACCAGGCGCCGCCGCACGGTCTCGTAGTCCGTGCTGACCGGCATGGCGAGGACTTTTTCCTTGCCCAGCTCGGTCGCCGCGCACTGGGCGGCCAGCTCCTTGACTTTATCAAATTCGAGTGTCTTGATTGAAAAACGTGACATAATGCAATTCCTATCGTAGCTTTCCCGTTACAGGACGCCGCGGAAGTAGTGGCCCCGCGTGGTCCCGGGCAGGTTTTCCATGGCGTCGGGGCCGGCAGCAAGGGCTTCCTTGTAAAGCCCTGTCAGTTCACGAATCCGGTCCGCTTCGTACATGCGGCCGTCGATGCGCAGGCGTGCGATGCCCATGCGGGCCAGTTCGGCGGCGCTGCCCAGGACGGACAAATCCTGGGAATTGAGGACGTGCATGCGGCAGAACTGGTCCCCGGCCAGGCGGAATTCCGCGTCTTTGCGGTCCCGCAGGTACAGCGGCTCCCCGCAGCGGAAGGTGCAGGCCCCTTTGTCCAGGTGTCCTAGGAAGCTGCCCCCGGCGCAATACTCGGAGACCATCATCTCAATGGGTCCCTGGACGAGGCACTCCAGCGGCAGCGGACTGGATTTCGCCAGATGCTCCACCTGCCCCAGATTCAGTTCGATGGACGGCACAGCGCCGGCAGCGCCGGCCTCCTGCCAGAAACGCAGGGCTTCGCTGTTGAAAATATTCAGGCTCATGTCCGCCCAGAGAGGAACCGGCAGGGACAGGTCCCGGGCCAGCTGCCACAGCCCGAGATTGTGGATACAGAGCAGATCCGGGCCGGCCTCGGCCACTTGCCGCAGGAACGTTTCGTAATACCGCAGCTGCGGTTCCTTGACAATGCGCGAAGTACCAAAGGCAATGTGACGGCCCGCGCGGCGGACCATTTCCAGGGCCCGGGCATACTCCGTAAAGGTCAGGTTCTTCGAGGCGAAGCGGTCCCCACCGAAAAGGATCCAGTCGGCGCCGCCGTCGAGGGCGGCCTGCACCTTATCCAGGGTGTCGACCCAGACGGAGATTTCCGTGCCCGTATACGGGGGCCGCTCCGTCGTCGCTTCGACCGAGGCGATGTCCGCGGCCAGGATGCCTTTGTTCCGTACAAGGACGCGGTGGGGCAGGAAGGCGTCCAGACGCGCTTCGTCCAGACTCTCACAGGCTTGGCGCCGCGCCTCGTTCAATTCGCTGACAGGGCACATGAGGCCTTCGCCCACTTCCAGCTCCAACTCCTCCAGGCTGTATTCTGTCGTACCCAGACGGTCGACCTGCTTGCGCAGGGTCTGTTCGTCCAACGCGTGCTTCCGGGCTGCCTCGACGCGGAATGTGGTTACCCCGCGGCCTTCGTTGCCGTCGTGGTCGCGCAGGGTCAGGACCAGGGGCTCGCCGAGACGGGCGGTCACCCGCGCCGTGACAGGAATGCGCTTTTTATTCTTTTCCCCGTAAAAGCGGCCCGCGTAGGCCATGAGGTCACTGTCCAGCGTGCGGAAGACACGGTCGTTGAGACGCACGCCCCGGGGCACGTCGATGGCTGCCAGAGAGCCCGCCGCCGCCGTCCCGACAGGACGGCCGTCCACGGTGAGGTTGTCCACGCTCGTCCCGACGCGGCCGCCGACCTTGACCCAGAATTCCAGGCCGTCGCCGCGGTGGATGTCCTTTTCCAGCTTCAGGACCGCTTGGGTACGCTCCTTGTTCAAGGCATGGACACGGCCTACGAGGACGCCGCGGTTGTTGGGCCTGCGGTCGCTCATCATCTGGCGGCCTTGTTTCTTTTCCAGATAGGCCGTCGTAAAGTCGCGGTTGAAAATCTGCTCAATATTGGCCAGGTCCCGTTCGGGCACGTGATAATGACCCGCCTTGTAGCTGTCGATGGCGCGGCGGTACGCGTCGACGACGACGGCAACGTATTCCGGACGCTTCATGCGGCCCTCGATCTTGTAGGACACGACGCCGGCCTCGATCATCCTGGGCAGGATGGCCAGCGTATTCATATCCTTCGGGCTCAGCAGGTACTGCCCGGCGGATGGGTCGCCGGCGAGCATATTGCTGCCCTTGCCGTTGACCAGGGTGTACGGCAGGCGGCACGGCTGGGCGCAGCGCCCCCGGTTACCGCTGCGGCCGCCGATGAGACTGCTCATCAGGCACTGACCGGAGTAGCACACGCACAGGGCGCCGTGGATAAAGGCCTCGATTTCCAGGCCCGTTTCCGCCGCTTTTTCCAGGTCCTTCAGGGACAGCTCCCGCGCCGGGACGGCACGGACCATGCCCTGTCCCGCCGTAAAGCAGACGCCGGCGGAATTGGTGACGGTCATCTGCGTGCTCGCGTGAAGCGGCAGGCCCGGTACCACACGACGGGCCGCGCGGATAACGCCCAAATCCTGGACGATAATCCCGTCCACGCCGGCATTATACAGATAAACCAGATAGTCTTCCAGTTCCGCCATTTCCCGGTCGTCCACCAACGTGTTGACCGTCACGTACATGCGCACATGATGCAGGTGGCAGAAGCGGATGGCCCGGCTCATTTCCTCGCGGTCGAAATTGTCCGCGTAAGCCCGAGCGCCGAAAGCCTTGCCAGCCAGATAGATGGCATCCGCACCGGCATTGACGGCCGCTTCCATGGCGTCCCAGGACCCGGCCGGGGCCAACAATTCGATTTCATGTTCCATAAACAACCTCATCCAAAAACCCAGGAAGGGGCCGACACGGGGAATCCCGCAAGAACAACTCCCCGTGACTCCCTGTCCGCACCGATTCCGTAAAATCCAACGAAAGCAGCACCGCTCCCCGACGATGCTGCTTCCACAAAACTATTCTTTTTTACTCCGTCACCACGACCTCATAGTTGAACTGACGGATGCCTCCCATTTTATCCCACGGCTTCTGGTAGCTCATCCGGACCTGGTATGTTCCGGGCGTCATAGCGCCGAGGAACTGGATCAGCGTGCCCGACGAAGCGCCTGTCGTGTCCTGGGGCGCGTCGTGGGGAAGCACAAAGGATTCCCCCGTGCCGATCAGCCCGTCCTTCGGGCCGCTGACCGTGCGGACCCACTGGAACCCTGACGTCGGGTTGGCGCTCAGCTTCATGGCGAGGAAATCGCCGCGATGCACTGTCAGGCTCTTGCCGCCGGCGTTTTCCGTCACCTTCCACACCGTAAGCAGGCGTCCGATGTCCCCGATGCGGGCGCTGGGAACCAGTTTCCCATACGGCACCAGGGTACGAAAATCGTCCCCCGTCCGGATGCCTTGCTCCGTAAAGAGGACGGAGCAAGGCTTGTTCCCCACGACGGCCTGCCGCTTTTCGTTGTCAAAGAAAAAGGCGTCGAGGCCGAATTCCCTGCCTGTCGTCAAATCGACATTGACCGCCCGGTACAGGGTCTTTCCGCCGCGGTGCGCCGTCAGCAGGACGCTGACAAGGCTCGGCCGATTCAGGGTCACGTCGAAAGTGACCTTCCCTTCCCGGCCCGCTTTGCCCGCCAGGTCTTCCGCGGCTTCCGCCAGGACCCGGTTGGCACTTTGCGCCAAAGTCTCGTTGTTCGTGCCGTCCAGATACGGGACCTGGACCACGGTTCCCTTGGCGTTTCTCACTTCCGTCAGGACCGTCGTCGGTTGGTCCGCGAAGGCCGTCGCCCCGAAGAGCAGCAGCCCCGTCAACAGCAGGGATGCAAACTGTTTCATGAAATTCTCCTTCGCGCTTTCGCGCCGGCCTTAGGGGTTCGCGCCGATCTCAGGCTTTCGCGCCAGTCTTACGCTTCCGGCAGGGTCCGGGCATAGGCCAGGGCCTTCTCCATCCGTTCCAGCGTCTTGTCCCGGCCCAGCAGGACCATCAGGTCGAACATACCCGGCGTCACCGTGCGGCCCGACAGGGCCAGCCGGCTCGGCTGGATGACCTTACCCAGCGTCACGCCGTCTTCTTCGGCAATCGCGTTGTACAGGGCTTCCAAATCCGCTTCCCGGAAAGCTTCCACCGGCGCGGCGGCAATGCGGTCGCGGCATTTCGCCAGCTGGGCCGTACCTTCGGGCGTGAAAAACTTGCGCACGCCCTTGGCATCGTATTCCTGGAAATCCTGGAAGAAATAAGTCGAGGCGTCGGCGATCTCCTGCAAGGTCTTGACACGGACCCGAATGACTTCCACCAGGTGCCGGAAGTACGCATCGTGGTCCCCTGCGGCAAACCAGTCTTCCGTAACAAGCCCCGCCCGGACAAAGAAAGGTTTCGCTTCCTCGACGATGCGCTCGAGGGGCAGGCTGTTCAAATACTGGCCATTGATCCAGTACAGTTTCTTGATATCGTAGACGGCGCCCTTATGGGACATGCGTTCCATGCGGAACTGCCGGACCGCCTCTTCCTTCGTGATGATTTCCTGATCCCCGTCGGGAGACCAGCCCAGCAGCAATAGGTAGTTCAGGAGGGCCTCCGGCAGGTAACCCATGGCCTGGAATTCCTCGACAGACTGGGCGCCGTGGCGCTTGGACAGTTTGCTGCGGTCCGGCGCCAGGATCATGGACATATGGCCGAACTGGGGAACGTCAAACCCCAGGGCCTCAAAGAGCTTGATCTGCTTCGGCGTATTGGGAATGTGTTCCTCCGCGCGGAGCACGTGGGTCATGCCCATCAGATGGTCGTCAATGACGACGGCGAAGTTATACGTCGGCGTGCCATTGGTCTTGGCGATGACGAAATCATCGAACTGGGACATATCGAAATCCATACGGCCGTGGATCAGGTCGTGGATCCGCATGGTGCCCCTCATGGGCATCTTGAAGCGAATGGAATGGGGTTCCCCCGCCGCAAGGCGGCGCTCCACCTCTTCCTTCGACAAATTGCGGCACGTGCGGGGATACCGGAAAGGCTGTTTCCGCGCCTTCTGGATTTCCCGCTGGGCTTCCAGCTCTTCCGGCGTGCAGAAGCAGTAGTAGGCCTTCCCTTCATCCAGCAGCTGCTGCAGATATTTCTGGTAGATCTCCGTACGCTGCGACTGGAAATAGGGCGCGCTCGGCCCCCCGACTTCCGGACCTTCGTCCCAGTCCAGCCCCAGCCACTTCATGCTGCGGATGATCTGTTCCACCGAACCGGGTTTGAAACGGCTCGGATCCGTATCTTCAATGCGTAGGACCAGCTTCCCGCCCGTACTTCTGGCAAACAGCCAGTTGAACAGGCACGTACGGGCCCCGCCGACATGGAGATTGCCCGTGGGACTCGGTGCAAAACGTACGCGAACTTCGCTCATGTAGATTCTCTCCTTACTGCTTTTTATGCGTTCCTTCCATACAAACCGCCGCGCTCCGAACGCGGCCTTCCCGGCCGCCTGCCGGCCAGGGGGGGGCCGGCGCACGCCGGAGGACGGTCAGCGGACCTGGCCTTCGAGGACGCCCCACGCCGCGGCGAGGGCCTCGTCCAATTTAGCCGCGTCTTTGCCGCCGGCCTGGGCCATATCCGGACGGCCGCCACCGCCGCCGCCGCAGAGTTTCGCCACTTCTTTGACGATGTTGCCACAGTGGACGCCCTTGCCTACGGCTTCTTTCGTCGCCATGGCCAGGATGCCGATCTTGCCATTTTCAAAGACCGACGCCAAGACGACAACGCCCTGCGTAGTATCCCTCAGCCGGTCGCCCAAGGTACGGAGGGCCGGCACGTCGGCGACGGACACCTTCTGGACCAGGGCCTTGACGCCCTGAATATCGCGGACCTGATCGCCGGCCGCTTTCGCCGCGGCGGCGTCCAGCTTCGCCTCCAGGGTCTTGACCTTCTGATTCGCCGCCTTGACTTCGTCCGTCAGGACGTCGAGACGTTCTTCCACGTCCGTCGGGCGGCAGTGGAGTCTGTCCGCCACGCTGCCCAGGGTCTGCTGCAGCCCTTTGACGTAAGCCAGGGCGCCGTGACCCGTCACGGCTTCGATGCGCCGGACGCCAGCGCCGCTGGACGATTCACTGACAATCTTGAAGAAACCGATTTGCGCCGTGTTCCGGACGTGGACGCCGCCGCACAGTTCCATGGAGAAATCCGGAACGGTAACGACGCGGACGATGCTGCCGTATTTTTCCCCGAACAGGGCACGGGCGCCGCGTTTCTTGGCTTCGGCAATCGGCATTTCCTCGAAGGTAACCGTCTTCCCGGCCAGGATCTGATCATTGACCAGGGTTTCCACGCGGGCCAATTCCTCCGCTGTCATAGGAGAGAAATGGGAGAAGTCGAAGTGCAGACGGTCCGGACCGACATAGGAGCCGGCCTGGTTGACATGATCCCCCAAAACTTCGCGCAAAGCGGCCTGGAGCAGATGCGTCGCCGTATGGTTGCGGGCCACGTCGGCCTTGCGGGCGCGGTCCACTTCGTACGTCACTTCGTCGCCCACGTTGAGCGTGCCTTCCACAACCGTACCGGCCATGTAGGTGACGCCATCGGGCAGTTTTTTCGTTTTCGTGACCTGCAGCACGCCGGCGGGAGCCTTAAGGGTGCCGATGTCGCCGACCTGTCCGCCGCCTTCGGCATGGAACGCCGTCACATCCAGGATAACGGCGGCGTCCTTGCCGTCGGAAATGGATTCGACAGGCTGGGCGTCCTGCAGCGGATACAATTTCAGGATCTTGCCGGCGCCGGCTTCCTCGTCGACCTTCAAGGCCGCGGCGTTCAGGTCGCGGTCGTTGTAGATGACGGGACGTCCCGTTTTATCGTCGCGAGCATCGCGGGCGCGCTGGCGCTGCGCTTCCAGTTCCTTGGCGAACCCTTCCTCGTCCATGGTCAACCCTTGTTCCTGCAGGATTTCCTGGGTCAGTTCCTTCGGGAAGCCGAACGTATCGGACAGCTTGAACGCCGCCGCCCCGTCGAGGACCGTCTTGCCCGCTTCCTTCATGGCGGCGATTTCGCTGTCCAGCAGTTCGCTGCCGCTCTTCAGGGTCTTGAGGAAGCTGCTTTCCTCCATATGGATGACTTTCTTGATATAGTCCTGTTTTTCCTTGATTTCCGGATAAAATTCCCCGAACATCTGGACGACCACATCGACGGCGCCGCCGAGGAATTCATGGTCGATTCCCAGCAGGCGGCCGTGACGGACGGCGCGGCGCAGGATACGGCGCAGGATATAGCCGCGGCCTTCGTTGGACGGAAGGATCCCGTCGCCAATCATGAAGACCAGGCTGCGGGCATGGTCCGCAATGACCTTCAGCGATACATCCTTCTTGCGGTCGCTGTTATAGACGACACCGGACTCCCGGGAAGCGTATTCCACGATGGGGAACATAAGGTCCGTTTCAAAATTGGACGGTTTACCCTGCAGGACCGACGCCAGGCGTTCCAGGCCGGCGCCCGTGTCGATATTTTTATGCTGCAGGGGCGTGTACGTGCCGTCTTCGTTCTGGTTGTACTGCGTAAAAACGAGGTTCCACAGCTCGAGAAACCGGCCGCAGTCGCAGTCCGGGCCGCAGTCCGGCTTGCCGCAGCCCCGTTCCTCGCCCAGGTCGATGTGGATTTCCGAGCACGGGCCGCAGGGACCGCTGCCGATTTCCCAGAAGTTGTCTTCCAGGCGGATAATGTGACTGTCCTCCACGCCGACGACATCGTGCCAAATCTGGTACGCTTCGTCGTCCTTGGTATGGATCGTGATATAGAGTTTGTTTGCCGGCAATTCCAATTCTTTCGTCAGGAATTCCCAACTCCAGGGGATGATTTCCTTTTTGAAGTAATCACCGAAGGAAAAATCGCCCAGCATTTCAAAGAACGTATGGTGACGGGCCGTGCGGCCGACATTTTCGATGTCGCCCGTGCGGACGCATTTCTGGCAGGTCGTAATGCGTGGGGAAGGCGGTTTCAGCTTGCCCGTGAAAAAGGGCTTGAAAGGAGCCATGCCGGCGCCGATCAGGAGCAGCGTCGGATCATCCTGAGGAATCAGGGACGCGCTCGGAAGCCAGAGATGGCCTCTATCCTGGAAAAATTGGAGAAAACGTTTGCGGATTTCATTCCCGCTCATGTACTTCATATGACTATCGCTCCTTCCCTCAGTATCAAAGGGTTAAAAGAATATTATTAATTATATGCAATCTACCGGATAAAGTCAATTCTCGCCCTCGTCCCCGTCCCGGCGGAAACGGGCTTCGTACCCTTCGCCCTTGGGGTGATAATAGCGGGTTCCCCGCAAGGCGTCCGGCAGATACTGCTGGTCCACCCAGGCGTGGGGATAGTCGTGGGGATACCGGTACCCCGTGCCGTGCCCCAGGCGGGCGGCGCCGCCGTAATGGGCGTCGCGCAAGTGGTCCGGCACGTCCCCGCAGTCGCGGCGGCGCACATCGGCCCGCGCGGCGGCGATAGCCGTCGTCGCCGTGTTGCTCTTCGGCGCCGTAGCCACATACAGGACGGCTTCCGACAGGAGCAGCTGCGCTTCGGGCAGGCCCACGAAATCCGCCGCCTGCGCCGCGGCATTGGCCACGACGAGGGCCTGGGGATCAGCCATGCCCACGTCTTCCGCCGCGCAGATGACGAGGCGGCGGGCAATGAAACGCAGGTCCTCCCCGCCTTCGAGCATGCGGGCCAGGTAGTGGATGGCCGCATCAGGGTCGCTGCCGCGCATGCTTTTGATGAAGGCGCTGACAATATCATAATGGGCGTCGCCCTTCTTGTCGTAGCGGCGGAAAGCCGTACCCAGGATATCCTGCAGGGATGCCGCCGTAATCTCCGTCTCTCCTTCCGGTACCATAAGGGCCGCCTGTTCCAGCAGGTTGAGGGCGCTCCGGGCATCCCCCTGAGCCACGTCGGCCAACATATGCAGGGCCGCCGGCTCCAGCGTCAGGCGCTCCGCTCCCAGGCCGTTCACGCGGTCCGTCAGGGCCCGCTGCAGGATGGCTTCGATTTGGGCCGTCTGCAGACGTTCCAGCCGGAGGATTTTTAACCGGGACAGCAAGGGAGAGTTGATTTCAAAGAAAGGGTTTTCCGTTGTCGCGCCGATGAGAATGATGGTTCCATTCTCCACGTACGGCAGCAGGACATCCTGCTGGGCCTTGTTGAAGCGGTGGATTTCGTCGATGAAGACGATAGTTCTTCCCTGCCCGGCGGCGCGGGTCGCCTGGGCTTCGGCAATCAGCCTGCGCAGCTCCGGCACGCCGGACGACACGGCGTTGACCGGGACGAAATGGCTCCGGGTCATGTGGGCAATAATCTGCGCCAAAGTGGTTTTACCCGTCCCGGGCGGTCCGTAAAACAGGAGGGACTGCAGGCTGTCCCGCTGCAGCATGCGCCGCAGCAGGCTGTGCGGGCCCGCGGCCTGGTCCTGGCCCGTAAACTCCGCCAGCGTCCGCGGTCGCATGCGGTCTGCCAACGGCCGATACGCCGGTGCGTCGAATAAACTGTCCATGGTATGCTTCCTCCGTGCCTGACAGCAACAGGACTTCCCTTCAGTCCGCCGGACGCGGTGTCAAAGGGAAGCCCTGCATAAAAATACCCCACAATGCCGTTTGACTTCGTAAGTTTGAACCTGCAAATGCAGGTGGGTGCTCTGCTGCCGATCGCAAAAGTCCGCTCGAGGCGGCTGGTTTTTGAAAGACACGACTTTTCCGAGCTCCCTAGGTAAAAATGTTGGCTCAACGCAAAGAAGAGACTGACGTACACCGCAGGGTAAGTATCTGAAGTTGTTGTTTCCGTTACCTATAATATAGCAGACCCGGCGCAAATTTTCAACTTGCGCCGGGTCCTGTTTGAGGGATTATCGGCCCGGAGAGCGCTTTCGCGCCAACCTTACGGGCGGAAGCCGCTTATTTCTTGGTTTCTTTGTCCTTTTTGGCGACAAGGACCGTACGGATGTGCAGTTCGCGGAGCTGCTTCTCGTCGACCGTGTTCGGGGCTTCGCTCATGAGGTCATTCGCGTTCTGCGTCTTCGGGAAAGCGATGACATCGCGGATGGAAGACCGTTTGGACATGAGCATGATCATCCGGTCCAGCCCAAAGGCCAGGCCGCCGTGGGGCGGAGCGCCGTATTCGAAGGCCTTCATCATGAAACCGAATTTCTCCTGCGCTTCTTCATCGGACAGGCCGATGGCTTCGAAGACGGCCTTCTGGACATCGCGGCGGTGGATACGGATGGAGCCGCCGCCCAGCTCAATGCCATTCAGGACCATGTCATACGCCTTGGCGTAAACTTTACCCGGATCCGTCTGGAGGAACGGCAGGTCTTCGTCGCACGGCGCCGTGAAGGGATGGTGCATGGCGACATAACGGTGTTCTTCCTCGCTGTACTCGAACATGGGGAACTTCGTGACCCACGTAAAGCACAGCTTGTCCGGATCGATCAGGTTGCGCCGTTTTGCCATTTCAATCCGCAGGGCCCCCAGGGCCTGGGCGACCACGGCAGGCTTGTCGGCCACGAACAGGAGCAAATCGCCCGGTTCGGCGCCGGCCTTCTCCTTAATCCGGGCCAGATGGGCTTCGTCGAAGAACTTGGCGATAGGCGACTTGACGGAACCGTCGTCCTGGATCTGCATCCAGGCCAGCCCCTTCGCGCCGTAGATGGCGACGAAATCGACAAGGCCGTCCAGTTCGCGGCGGGGAATCCTAGCGTCGCCCTTGACGTTGATCGCCTTGACGATGCCGCCGTCGGCGATGATCGCATTGAAGACCTTGAAGTCCGATCCGGAAACGGCATCCACCATGTTGATCAGTTCCATGCCGAACCGCAGGTCCGGTTTGTCACTGCCATATTTGTCCATGGCTTCGTCCCAGGAGATCCGCTTCATGGGCAGGGGAATATCCACCCCCAGGGCGCCTTTAAACACATAGGAAATGAGGCCTTCCATCAGGTCCAGGACATCTTCCATTTCGATGAAGGACATTTCCATATCGAGCTGGGTGAATTCCGGCTGCCGGTCCGCGCGGAGATCCTCGTCGCGGAAGCAGCGGACAATCTGGAAGTATTTTTCATATCCCGCTACCATGAGGAGCTGTTTGAAAATCTGCGGAGACTGCGGGAGGGCGTAGAACTTGCCCGGGTTGACGCGGCTCGGGACCAGATAATCACGGGCGCCTTCCGGCGTGCTCTTGCACAGCATGGGCGTTTCGATTTCCAGGAAGCCCTTTTCGTCCAAATAGTCGCGCATAAGCTTCGTCACTTTGTGGCGAAGGATCAGGTTGGCCTGCATTTCCGGACGGCGCAGGTCCAGATACCGGTATTTCAGGCGCAGGTTTTCATCCGTATCGATACCATCCTGGATGTAGAACGGAGGCGTCTTGGAACTGTTCAAAATATTCAGGGTGTCCGCCACGACTTCGATGTCGCCCGTCGCGATGTGCGGGTTCACCGTTTCGGCAGAGCGCTCCCGCACTTTGCCAAAGACCTGGATGACGTACTCCGAACGGATCGTCTCGGCGTTCTTGAAGCTTTCGCCGGCATCGGGATCAATGACAATCTGGCAAATCCCCGAACGGTCGCGCAGATCAATAAAGATCAGTCCGCCATGGTCACGGCGTTTGGAAACCCAGCCGCACAGCGCCACTTCCTTGCCCGTATCCGCTTTGGTCAGGGTACCGCAGTGGTGGTCTCTCTTAAATTTCTCACTCATTCTTGTGCACCTCTGTCTTTAATATTGTTGTGATGTCAGAAAGGGGAACCTCTTTCTGGTTGTGCTCCTTGTCTTCGGTCCGCATATCCCGGACCGTGACGCTGCCACGCCCCAATTCCTCCTCGCCGAGGATAACGACGTAGCGGGCATGGCGGCGGTTGGCCGCTTTCATCTGGCTTTTCAGGCTGCCCTGCTTATAATCGAGGGCGGCCCGGAGGCCTGCCTCGCGCAGCCCTGCGACCAGCTGGAAGGCCAGGACTTCCGTCCCTTCCTTCGGGGCCACGACGAAAACATCAAGGGAATCGTCCCCCGCCGGCAGCAGGTGCTGGCTTTCCAGGGCCAGGATCAGCCGCTCCAACCCCATGGCGAAGCCGATGCCCGGCGTAGCGGGACCGCCCACCTCTTCCACGAGGCCGTCGTACCGTCCGCCGCCACAGACCGCGCTCTGGGCGCCCAGGAGCGGATATTGGATTTCAAAGGCCGTGCGCGTGTAATAATCGAGCCCGCGCACCAGGGTCGGGTCGATTTCGTAGGCGATGCCGACAGCCTGCAAGTACTCCTGCACTTTGGCGAAATGGGCCTTGCAGTCGTCGTCCAGGCAGTCGAGCAGTTTCGGGGCCCCGGCGGCCAGGGCGTGGCATTTCGGATTCTTGCAGTCCAGGATGCGCATGGGATTGCGGTCGAACCGGGACTGGCACAGTTCGCACAGTTCGTCGAAGTGCGGCCGGAAATAATCCTGCAGCATCTTCCGGTACACGGGGCGGCACTGGGGGCAGCCCACCGTGTTGATTTTCAGCTGCAGGTCCCGGAGGCCCAGGGTCTTCAGGATTTCCACGGCCAGGACGATGATTTCGGCGTCCACATTCGGCGAAGACACGCCCAAGACTTCCACGCCGAACTGGTGGAACTGGCGCTGCCGCCCGGCCTGGGGCCGGTCATAGCGGAACATGGGACCGATATAGAACAATTTGGCCGGATCGGCGTCGGCATACATCTTGTGCTCTACGAAAGCCCGCACGGCCGAAGCCGTGTTTTCCGGGCGCAGGGTGATGCTGCGGTTACCGCGGTCCGTAAAGGTATACATCTCTTTTTCCACGACATCCGTCGTATCGCCGATGCCGCGCTGGAAGAGCTCCGTATGCTCAAAAACGGGCGTCCGGATCTCCTGGAAGCCAAACCGTGCGCACAAATCCCGCAGAATCCCTTCCACGTAACGCCACGCGCCCACTTCCGACGGCAGGATGTCCTTGGTGCCACGAGGCACTGTCGTCAACAAGGTAATTCCCCCTTAATTTTCTTTCCATGGCTACGGCCTGCCCTGCCCTCCGTCACGGAACCAGCAAGACAACCCTTCAACATGCCTAAATATTGTATCACTTTTGATGCGAACTGGCAATGAGGGCGCCTATTTTCCACGCCCTGCCCCTCTTGGTTGTCAAGACATGTGTTACACACCAGAATGTGAGAAATACTCTGTTACAACTTGGTTCGGGCTTTTGAATGCGAGGGATGTCTTGGCCGTGC
>OMWZ01000028.1 GCA_900314855.1 uncultured Selenomonadales bacterium | reverse complement strand
GCCGAGCTGGGTCTGCTGGCCGGGGCGGACCGCATTGAAGGGTGCCTTTTCGGCAATGGCGAGCGGACGGGCAACCTGGATATCGTTACCGTGGCGTTGAATATGTACACCCAGGGCGTCGATCCCGGCCTGGATTTCCACGATATCCTGGCGGTGGCCAAGGTCTACGAGGAATGCACGAAGATGTCCATCCCGCCGCGGCAGCCCTACGCCGGCAAACTGGCCTTTACCGCCTTCTCCGGTTCCCACCAGGATGCCATCAAGAAGGGCTTCGACTATATGCGGGACACAGGCACACCCTACTGGGAAGTGCCGTACCTGCCCATCAATCCGGCGGATATCCACCGCGAGTACGAGCCGATTATCCGGATCAACAGCCAGTCCGGCAAGGGCGGGGCGGCCTTCGTCCTGGAACAGGCCAAGGGCTACCGCATGCCCAAGGCGATGCAGCCCGAATTCGGCGACGTCGTCAAAGCGGCGGCGGACGCCTTCGGCGATGAGTTGAACGAGAAACAGATTGTGGATTTGTTCCAGCATGAGTTTATCGACTTTGAAGGGCGGTACAAGCTGTTGGAACGGCGGTTTGACTACAGTGACGTCAAAGCGTCGGGCGAAGGGAACCACACGACCTTCACGGGCGAAGTGGCCGTCGATGGGAAGCGGTACCAGATCGAAGGCGAGGGCAACGGCCCTATCGACGCTTTCTTCCAGGCCCTGAAGCAGGTCGGGATCGACGGCTATGAATTCATCGATTACGATGAACACGCCATTACGGGTGGCTCCAATGCCCAGGCCATCTGTTATATCCATCTGCGCCGTCCCGATGGACGTCCCATCTACGGCGTCGGCATCCACAGCGGCATCGTCGTCGCATCGCTGCTGGGCATCATTTGCGCCATCAACCGCGCCGAAAGCGAAACGGCGCGCCACACCGTGTATGTACCGGAGCCCTGACCGGATCCTGAGAGAAAAAAATGGACCGCCGGGAAGCCAAGAGCATAGGAAAGAGAAGAGAGAGCAGGCCGGGCCGAGGGAACAGACGTTCCCCGGTCCGGCTTTTGCTTGTCCCGACGGAGAAACGGATTCCAGACGGACGTTGCACAAACGGGGATTTACCTGTATACTGTATACAAGAATGGCGGCGAACTGCCGGGTTCTCCTGCGACACGGTTCGCCGCCGGTCCATACAGATTGTCGGGCTATGCCTGTTTTGAGGGAGGAGGGGACGCTATGCAAAAACCGGTGCAAATTACCGAAACAGTCCTGCGCGACGGCCATCAGTCCTTGACGGCGACGCGCATGCGGATCCGCGATATGATTCCCGTGCTGGAGGCCATGGATGACGTGGGGTATCACGCCATCGAGGCCTGGGGCGGCGCGACCTTTGACGCCTGTCTCCGCTTTTTGGACGAAGATCCGTGGGAACGGCTGCGTACGCTGCGCCGGTCCTTGAAAAAGACGCCGATCCAGATGCTGCTGCGGGGCCAGAATCTGCTGGGGTATTCCCATTATGCCGACGATGTGGTCGAAGATTTTGTGGCCCGCAGCGTGGAAAATGGCGTGACCATTATCCGTATTTTTGACGCCCTGAACGATATCCGAAACCTGGAGACGGCCATGAAGGCCGCGAAGCGGTTCGGGGCTATCGCCCAGGGGACGCTGATCTACACGACCAGCCCGTACCACAAACCGGAAGATTTCGTCCGTCTGGCCGTGGCGTTGGAGGACATGGGGGCCGATTCCATCTGTATCAAGGATATGGCGGGCTTGCTGCGGCCCTACGCGGCCTATGACCTGGTCCGGGCCCTGAAGGAAGCCGTCCGGGTGCCCCTGGAACTGCATACGCACTGCACGACGGGCCTGGGCGAAATGACTTACCTGAAGGCCATTGAGGCCGGGGTGGACATTGTGGATACGGCGTTGTCCCCTTTTTCGGGCCTGACGAGCCAGCCCTGCACGGAGTCCCTGGCGGCGACCTTGCGCAATACGCCCGGCGACACGGGCCTCGACGCGAACAAGCTCGCCGTCCTGGCGACGCATTTCCGCAAGGTCCGGGCCGACCTGGTCCGGGACTTCGGCCTGAACCTGGACATCAGCCTTAATCCGCAGGTTCTCATCAGCCAGATTCCCGGCGGCATGATGTCGAACCTCATGAGCCAAATGAAGCAGATGGGAATCGGCGACAAGCTGGAGGCGGTCCTGGAAGAAATGCCCCACGTGCGGGCCGAGCTGGGCTATCCGCCCCTGGTGACGCCGACGAGTCAGATGGTGGGGACCATGGCCGTCCTTAACGTGGCCTTGGGTCGCTACCAGATGATTCCCCGGGAAATCAAGGAATTGATCCGCGGCAAGTACGGCCGCACGCCGGGCCCTGTCGATCCGGAGGTCCGCCGGCTTGCCATCGGCAGCGAACCCGTCATCGACCACCGGCCGGCCGACGACCTGGCGCCGCAAGTCGAGACCATGCGGTCCGCCCTGGCGGCGGAAGGCTACACGGATCTGTCCGAGGAAGACTTGCTGAGTTATATTTCCTTCCCTGATGTGTCCCTGGCGTACTTTGCCAGACACCGGCACAAGGCGTGACACCATCCATCCCTGAAGGGAGAGGGAAGCAAGGGGCTGCGGGAAAGGGTACCTTTCCCGCAAACCCTTTTTTGTTTCGGAGAGGGTCCGGCGCCCTTTACCCACACCTGGGGACTGCTCTCCCGGTGGAGTTCTGTCCTACGGGGAACCGTTGGGGGCCTGTCCGCGGCCTTTGGGGAAAAAGAGGTTGTCGGAACGGCCTGCCGTATCATATAATAAGAACAGTGAAATCCGTGTTTTTGAGTCCTGTAGGAGGTGCATATGCGTAGAGCAGATTCATGGACCCGCCTAGTGCTGGGAACCTGTCTTGCCATCGGCCTGGCCGCGGCTTCCGCGGCCCCCGTGTCGGCGGCAGCGCTGTGGGAGCCGCCGCCCCTGCAGCTGGTGGAAATGCAGGGCGAGTTCGGCAAAAATACAAAAGGCTTCGTGTGCAAGGTCACGTATCCCCTGGTGGTCAGTACGACCCGGCGCGAAGCGGCGGAGGAGATTTCGGAAACGTTGGCGGAAAAGGCCTGGGAGTTTGCCCAGAACTATGCCGTGCAGCGCAGCCAGAAAGGAACGCCGAACATTGCCAACGATCTCGGATATGAAGTCAAGTGCAACAATAGCCGCTATTTGAGCCTCAACCTGTACACCTACTTTTACGCGGAACACGCGGCGCATCCTCTTTACGTCAAGGAAGGCGTTACCTTCGACGCCGCGACGGGAAAGCGGCTCCGCTGGAAAGACCTGGTCCGCCCGGAAGACAAGGAAGCCTTTACCCTGGCCGGCATCAATCAGAAACTCTTGACCAGCCGCTATGCCATGGAGGACGCGTTTTTCTCCGATTTCCGGGGCCTGCGGAAGCTGCCGCAGAACTACTATGTCGATGGACAGGGATTCCTCCATTTCCAGTTTGCCCCGTACGAAATCGGGCCCTATTCCTCCGGGCAAATCGATTTGAACACGAATTGCAAGGCCAAGGGACTCTAAGCAAGGGGCGGCGGTCAGACGCCAAGAAAGGATTTTGTCATGAGCAAGAAGATCAGCGAAAGAGTGACTTGGGTCGGTAAGATCGACTGGGAACTCGTCTTTTTCCATGGGCACGAACTTTCCACATTTCGGGGATCCTCGTATAATTCCTATCTGATCCGCGACCAAAAGACCGTGTTGGTGGACACGGCCTGGAAGCCGTACGATGAGGAGTTTGTCGCTAACCTGAAGAAGGAAATCGACTTGCGCCAGATCGACGCGATTGTCATGAACCACAACGAGATCGATCACAGCGGCGCTTTGCCGGCCTTGTTGCGGGAAATCCCCGGGACGCCGGTCTACTGCACGAAAAAGGGGGAGGCCATCCTGCGCGGTATGTACCACCAGGACTGGAACTATGTCAACGTCAAGACCGGCGACGTGCTGGACCTGGGCGAGACGCAGCTCCACTTTATCGAAGCCCCCATGCTGCACTGGCCGGACACGATGTTTTCCTACCTGACGGGAGAAAATATCCTGTTCAGCACGGATGCCTTCGGCCAGCATTTCGCGTCGGAAGAGCTTTTCGATGATACGTGCGACCTGGACACGGCCCTGCGGGAAGCCCTGAAGTACTACGCGAACATTATTACCATGTTCAATCCCATGGCGATGCGCAAGCTGAAGGAAATTGCCGGCATGAACCTGCCGGTGCGGATGATCTGCCCGAGCCACGGTGTCATTTGGCGCAGGGATCCACAGCGCATCTTCAAGCTCTACGAGCAGTGGGCCGCCAATTACCAGGAGAACCAGATTACGGTTATTTACGACACCATGTGGAATTCCACGCGCCATATGGCCGACGCCATCGTCAAAGGCATGACGGAAGCGGATCCCACGGTCGTCGTGAAGGAATTGAACTGCGCCAGGACCGACAAGAGCGATATCATTACGGAAGTGATGAAGTCCAAGGGCATTATCGTGGGCTCGCCGACCATCAACAACGGCCTGTCCTATTACACGGCAGGGATCCTGGAGTTGATCCACGGCTGCAAGTTCAAGAATAAGAAGGCGGCGGCCTTTGGCAGTTACGGCTGGAGCGGCGAGTCGCCGAAGCAGATTACGGCGTCGCTGGAACATTCGGGCTTTACCATCGTCCAGGAGGGCCTGGGCGTGAACTGGAACCCGGACCAGGACAAGCTGGCGGCGTGCGAACAGTTCGGCCGTGATTTTGTCAAGGCCTTCGCCGGATAAGCGAGGCCCCGGCGCGGGGATAGGGGCGGCAGGCGCTGCCGGACCGCCGCCGGGAGAGAAAAAGCACCGCCAGGCCTGAGGCGGGACGGTGCCAGAGAAAGGGAGTATCCATTAGAATGACGAAGATTCCGCACAGATTGTATTTGACAGAAGACCAGATGCCGACCGCTTGGTATAACCTGCGGGCCGACATGAAGGAAAAGCCCGATCCCATGCTGAACCCCGCTACGGGGAAACCGTGTGTGGAGTCCGATTTGTACCCGGTTTTCTGTGAAAAGCTGGCCCACCAGGAAATGGACAACGATACGACGTACGTCGATATCCCCGGTCCGGTCCTGGACCTGTACAAGAATTATCGGCCGTCGCCCCTGTGCCGCGCCTATAACCTGGAAAAGGCACTGGACACGCCGGCCCGGATCTACTACAAGTTCGAGGGCAACAATACGTCGGGCAGCCATAAGCTGAACAGCGCCGTGGCCCAGGCTTACTACGCCCGGGAACAGGGGTTGAAAGGCGTGACGACGGAAACGGGCGCCGGCCAGTGGGGCACGGCCCTGTCTGAAGCCTGCGCGTATTTCGGCCTGCCCTTGACCGTCTTCATGGTCAAAGCGTCGTACGAACAAAAACCCTTCCGCAAGGCCATCATGCATACGTTCGGGGCCCAGGTCATCGCCAGCCCGAGCAACACGACGGAAGCGGGCCGCAAGCTCCTGGCCGAGAATCCGGACAATCCGGGCAGCCTGGGCTGCGCCATTTCCGAAGCGGTGGAACGGGCCGTGACGGGTGACAATGTACGCTACGTCCTCGGTTCTGTCCTGAACCAGGTCCTGCTGCACCAGTCCATCATCGGTCTGGAAAGCGCCCAGGCCATGGCCCTGCTGGACGAATATCCCGACGTGGTGGTCGGCTGCGCCGGCGGCGGCTCCAATTTGGGCGGCCTGATCGCCCCCTTTGCCCGCGATAAGATCCAAGGCAGGGCGAATCCGCGCCTTGTCGCCGTGGAACCGGCTTCGTGCCCGTCCCTGACCCGCGGCCGTTACGCCTACGATTTCTGTGATACGGGGAAAATCACGCCCATGGCCCGCATGTACACCCTGGGCTGCACGTTCACTCCGTCGCCCATCCATGCCGGCGGTCTCCGGTACCACGGCATGGCGCCGATCCTCTCCAAACTCTACCACGATGGGTATATGGAAGCCGAATCGGTGACGCAGACGAAAGTCTTCGAGGCGGCGACCCTCTTTGCCCGCCAGGAAAGCATCCTGCCGGCCCCGGAATCGGCCCACGCCATTTACGGCGCCATCCGGGAAGCGCTGCGCTGCAAGGAAGAAGGCAGGGCGGAAACGATTCTCTTCGGCCTCACGGGCACGGGCTTCTTCGACATGACGGCCTACGAATCCTTTACGGCCGGCACGATGCACGATTACATCCCGACGGATGACGATCTGGCCGTTTCCCTGGATCGCCTGCCGAAAATCCCGGACATCCAGGAATAAGGGCATTCCGGCTGCAGGAACAACCTCATAGGAAAAACAAGACAGGCAGGGTCCCGTGTTGGGAACCCTGCCTGTTGTTTGTCGCAGCGGGGGACGGTGCGGACGGCGCGGATGCCGACAGATCTGCATGCGCCCGTTTTTACAGGGCGTTCGTGTCGAAAAGGAGTGTCACAGGGCCGTCGTTGACGGACTCTACGAGCATGTCCGCGCCGAATTCACCGTGCTGCGGCGGAAATCCCTCGGCGGCGCAGCAGGCGAGAAAATGCTCGTACAGGGCCTTGGCCAGGACCGGCCCGGCAGCATGGGAAAAGCCCGGACGCCGGCTCTTGAGGTCTGCGTAGAGCGTGAACTGCGACACGACGAGAAGCGCCCCGCCGACCTGCTCCAGGCTGCGGTTCATTTTTCCCCCATCGTCCTCGAAAACGCGGAGCCGGCAAATCTTTTCCGCCAGTTTCCGCGCCGTTTCTTCCGTATCCTCCGGCCCGACGCCGAGGAGGACGAGAAACCCCTGTCCAATCTGCCCGTTGCTCCGGCCGTCGATGGTGACGGCCGCCTCTTTGACCCTGGTGACGACTGCGCGCATAAAAATCCCTCCGAACTTTTTCTGAATTGTCCCCTTGAGCATAACACACCGTGTCGATTCGTGCTATAATTTTTAGACAAGTAAGCATTTGGGAAAGGAGCCGCAGTCGCTGATGTCTATTTTTTTTCCGCCGGCACGGGTCCGGCCGTGGTGTGCGGCCTGTGGGGCCGCCCTGATCCTGGCGCTGGCGCCGCTCTTCGGAACTGGGCCGGCTGCGCCGGGAGGAAGAACGGCGCCGTCCTCCGGCTGGTTTCGTGGAAAGTCCTTGCCGGTGGCGGCCGCGGCGGCCCTGCCCGCGGGACCTGTTCCCATTTCGGAATACGGGAAGGCGGATTCGGCCGGGCAGAGTCTGCTCCTGCGGTGGCACAAAGTCCGGGACGACGTGGCCTACGAGCTGCGCCTGTCCGCCCGGGGCAAGGTTTTCTATACGGGACGGTTTTATGTGAACGGCGCCCACCTCGTCCTGCCGGCGGATTTCCGGGAAAAATCCTTCACGTGGCAAGTACGGGTTCTCGCCTACGACGGCAGTCCGGCCACGGAATTCTCCAGGCCCCGGAAAGCCCTCGTGGACGGGAAGACGCAGGCCCCGGTCTATCCGCTTCCGTTGAACGGGCGCAACCTGCTGGAAGCTGGGGCGCGGGAGGCCGCGGAGGGCCTGCGGCGGGAGCATGGCGCCCTGGTCCCGGCCCGGGAACAAGGGGTCCCGGCCGGCGTGGAAGCCCCCGAAGTCTATCCGTACCAGCGCGGGACCACGGTCCTGTATCCGGTCTACAAGTGGGTTCACGTGGATGGCGCGGACCATTACGAAGTCGAAATCCTGCGGGACCTGCCCGTGTCGGCGGACAGGGAAGCGTCGGCGGAAAAGGTCATCGACCGCCTCTACACGACGCATTTCGATGCGTATGACGACATGCCCCGCGTGTCCTGGAGTCCTATGTACTGGCGCGTCCGGGCCTTGGACAAGGAGGGCCGCCCGTTGGGCGTCTTTTCCCCGCCCCAGCGGTTTACGGTGAATCCCCTGGACCACTATGACGTGGCGACCCTGGGGGACAGCATCACCCACGGCGGCGGCAGCGTGTCCGGCGCCCCGTCGGATTGGGAATACGACTACCAGTCCTACCTGGATTTCGATACGGTCAACCTGGGCCGGAGCGGGGATACGAGCGCCGACATCCTGGCCCGGTTCGACCGCGACGTACTTCCTTTCCGGCCTCGCTACGTCCTGATCATGGCCGGCACCAACAGCCTTCGCGGCGCGGTTCCGGCGTCCTCGGTCATTGCCGATCTGGAGGCCCTGCGCCGCAAGTGCGCCGCCCACGGAATCCGCCCGGTCTTCCTGACGCTGCTGCCCTTGAATCCGGACAACATCCGCCAGGTCATTGGCCAGGAAACGGCGCCGGACTGGCAGGAGAAATGGGCGCAGGTCAACCGCTACATCCGCACGCAGCCCCATATCGACCTGTCCACGAAGTTTACGGAAGGAAAGCCCCTGCCGACGTCTTTGTCCGTGGATGGCCTGCATCCGGGCGTGGAAGGCAAGCGGCGCATCGCGGAGGCCATCAACGAGCAGTGGAACGCAGTGACGGGGCAGGGCGGGATCCCTTGACGGGCAGAAGCTGCGCAGGGAGAAAGGAGAAACGACATGGCACTGTTCGCCATTGGCGATTTGCATTTTTCCGGTGAGCCACCCCGGAAACCGATGGATGTTTTCGGGGAGCATTGGCAGGACCACCGGGGCAAGGTAGTGCGGCGCTGGGCGGAAACGGTGGCTCCCGGTGACTGGGTCGTACTCTGTGGCGACTTGTCCTGGGGCATGCGCTTTGGCGAGGCCCTGCCGGACCTGGAAGCCATCGCTGCCCTGCCGGGCCACAAGGTGGTTGTCGAGGGAAATCACGATTACTGGTGGTCCTCGGTCAAAAAGATGACCGACGCCATGGGGGGCGCCTTCGCATTCCTCCGCAATTCCTTCGCTGCCATCCATACGGCGCAAGGCCCTGTGGGGCTGTGCGGGAGCCGGGGCTGGCTCCTCGGGACCTGTGAAAACTTCGATTCTGGCAAGGACCAGAAAATCCTCGACCACGAAGTGCTCCGGGTTCGCGCCTCGTTGGACGCGGCCCGGTCGGCGGGATTGACGGACCTGGTCCTGGCCCTCCATTATCCGCCTTTTTATCAGGCCGGGGAAGCGTCGCCTTTTGTAGACCTTATTGCGGAATATGGCGTGCGGCACTGCGTCTTCGGCCATATCCACGGCGAAGAAGGCGCCTCGACGGTTTTCCAGGGCGAGCGGGACGGCTGCGTGTACCGGCTGGTCTCGTGCGACACGAATGACTTTACGCCGGTGAAAATTTTGGATTGAAGGGGAGGCACTCCCGGATCGGGCGGCGCGAAAATGCGCAACGGCGCGGGTTTCTTACGTTGCCCAAAATTTTTCATAAAAAAGGTTGACAAGGAGAAGGGAGTCCGTTATAATTATCTTGCTGTTGAAAACAGTACATGACTCCGTAGCTCAGCTGGATAGAGCGTTTGACTACGAATCAAAAGGTCGAGTGTTCGAATCACTCCGGGGCCACCATGAAATATACAGGTTCTGCAAAAGCAGAACCTGTTATTTTTTTGCGTAGCTGCAATTGCAATTGCAAACGGACTGCCACAGCGTCCCATTATTCCCGGGGCAGGCAGAGGGCGACGGCTTTCTTCAGCCCTTCGATGCCTGCGGGTGTGGTAGCCCAGCTCGAGGCGAAGCGCACGACGGCGTGCGTCGCGTCGTATGGTTCCCAGAATTCAAATCCCACGCAGGTGGATAATTTTCGGATAGCCTCGTTTTCCAGAATGACGAACTGCTGGTTCGTCGGGGAATCCAGATAGAAGCGGCAGCCCGCGTCCTGGAAAATCTTTCGGATTTCCCGTGCCATGTCGATGGCATGGCGGCCGATGCGGAAATAGAGGTCGTTTTCCAACAGGGCCGTAAATTGGATGCCGATCAGGCGGCCCTTGGCGGAAAGGGCTCCGTGCTGCTTGATGCGGGTCAGGAAATGCGAGGGTTCCGCGCCGCGCGGGAAGACGATGGCTTCGCCGTTCAGGGCGCCTGCTTTGGTACCGCCGAGGTAGAAGACGTCGCAGAGTGCAGCGAGGAGGGGCAGGGTGACGTCCGTACCGTAGGCAGCCAGGCCATAGACGAGTCGCGCCCCGTCCAGGTAGAAGGACATGTGGTGCCGGTGGCAGACTGCGGAGAGTTCCCGCAGTTCCTGCGCCGTGTACAGTGTGCCGTATTCCGTGGGATGGGAAATGTACACCATGCCGGGAAAGACCATGTGCTCGTGACTCGGATCGGCGTAGAAGGCTTTGGCGAAGGCGTCCACGTCCGCCGCTGCCAGTTTGCCGTCGTGCCGCCCGGACGGGATGGCCAGGACCTTGTGTCCGGAAAATTCGATGGCTCCGGCCTCGTGCACGTTCACATGGCCGGACTGGGCTGCTACGACGCCTTCATAGGGCTGCAGCAGGGTGTCGATGACCAGTTGGTTGGCCTGCGTGCCGCCATTCACAAAATAGACTGTCGCCGCGTCATCCCGGCAGAGCTGCCGGATTTTTTCCGTGGCCGCCTTGGTGAAACGGTCCGCGCCGTAGCCGGGTGCCTGCTCCAGATTGGTCCGGCAGAGCGCTTTCAGCACTTCTTCATGGCATCCTTCCAGATAATCGCAAGCAAAAGAATACATAGGGGGCCTCCTTGTGATGGGGTTTATTGGGCTGCCGTCAGTTTCGCCGCTTTTTCGAGGCAAGCCGTGTTTTGGTGCGGATTCCCGATATATCGGATTTAAGTTCATTATAAAATCGTTTGCGACATTGTCAATGAAATACAATCCCCTCCTGCCAGGAGGCCGCTGCCAGACGGCAGCGGCTTTTGGGACGCCGCTGCGGGGCAGTACTTTTAAAAAGAAGGGAAGCATGGTAAAATAAGAGTAATTTTCTGTCATACAGGAGGATCTGCACCATGCGCACCTACAACCCCATTACTTCCGAAGTTATTGCAAAACTGAAAGCCATCGTTGGCGATAAATATGTCAAAACGGATCACGATATCCTGACGCAGTATCAGACGGACTACGAATCGAATCCCCGGTATTTCCATGTCCCCGAAGCGGCGGTCCTGCCGGCCAGCCCGGAGGAAATCGCGGCCATTGTGAAACTGGCGAACGAATTTGAATTTCCCATCACGGTGCGCGGCGGCGGCACCAGCCTGGCCGACGGCGCCATTCCGGTCTGCGGCGGCCTGGTGCTTTGCATGGAGCGGCTCAACAAAATCCTCGAAGTGAACGAGGAAGGCATGTATCTGACGGCGGAAGCTGGTGTGCGTACCATCGACCTGCAGCAGGAGGCCCACCGGCATGGGTTCCTGTACGCCGGTGATCCGTCGAGTTCCGAAAGTTCCCTCATCGGCGGCAATATGGCGACCAACGCCGGCGGCCTGAAGGCCGTGCGGTACGGCGTGACCCGGAATCAGGTCTATTCCCTGGAAATCGTGACGCCGACGGGCGAGATTACGACGGTCGGGGCCAACCTGAAGAAATGCACGACGGGCTACTGCCTGGACCAATTGATCATCGGCAGTGAAGGAACGCTGGGCATCGTCACGAAGGTCACGGTCAAACTGGTGCCGCTGGCGCCGTACCGCTTCGACATCTTGGCGGTCTATACGGATCCCCTCCAAGCGCTGCATATGGTGCCGAAACTGCTCAAGGCCGGTGTCTCTCCGACGAGCCTGGAGTACATGGACAATTCCTATGTCCGCAGCTGCGCCGCTTACTGCCAGTACAAAGAGGTCCCGCACTATGAGGACGGAATCTACGTCATCATTACGGTGGAGAATTTTACGGAAGACGAAATGGACACGAAGATGGAGACGGTCAGCGAAATCTGCGAGGAGTCAGGGGCCGTCGACGTCCTCGAGGCGGACGAGCGCATTTGGAATATGCGCCGCAACTGCCAGGAATCGGTCAGCCTCATCAGCAAAGTCTCCCTGACGGA
>OMWZ01000032.1 GCA_900314855.1 uncultured Selenomonadales bacterium | reverse complement strand
GCCGCCGCCCGTGGAGCCGCCAAGGCTCAGCATGGTACGCCGGTCGGGCCGGTAGAAGGCGCCGATGGCCAGGGCGTTGTTACCGCGATAGTGGCCCGTGCCGGCCGCAAAGTCCAGTTTGTGGTCCCGGTCATAGTCCAGTGGATGGAGCGCCGCCAGGGACGCGGCATGGGCGCCGACCTTGTCGACGCGGTCGCCGAGCTGGTCGACCCGCTGCCCCACGTCGCGCAATTCGTTCGTCACCCCGTAGAGCTGGCTGCCGTTCACGGCGTCTTTCGAGGCGGCGCTGATTTCGCCGTCGGCGACGTTCGTGACTTTTTTATCCTTCATGTCCAGGCCCTCGCGGCTCATGGCGGGGCCGTCGTTGATGGCGATCGTATCCGCCGTCACGCTCGTGACCTGGATATTTTCCTGGAGGCGGACCTGGACATCGCTGCCGCTCACGCTCGTCTGGATGTTCCTGCCGTCGCCCTTGACCCCGAGCGCGCCGCCCAGGGCCGTCGTGTTTCCATCGTCTGCCGTCAATTTCGTTTCAATGACAGCCGCCGCGCCCGTATCGGTGACGCCCGCGCCCGGCGGAGTCGGAGGGGCCGGAGGAACCGGCGCGGGGGACGCGCCCCCGTCTTCGTACGTGACCGTATCGGAACCGGAATTCCTGAAGTTCGTGCTGATCGTCCAGGAGCCATCGGCCCCTTTGGCGAGCTTGATGCCCTCGCCGGCAATGAGATTCGCCGAACTGCCCGTGCTGTTTTCCATGGCCTGTTTGAGCTGGGCCACGTTGACCGCGTCCGTATCTTCCAGCCCGGCGGCAAGGTTTACGATACGGCGCGTGTTCTGGCTGCCATCCGCGGCGGGACCGCCGACGGACACCGCCGCCAGGGTCGGTTTCCAGACAAAACCCGAACCGGGCGAAGTTCTCAGGTCATGCCCGTATCCTTCCACCTCGCCGGCGCCGCGATCCGCCACAGACAAGCTTCCCAGGGCGACGCCGCCATTTTCGGTCACTTCCGTGTCATACCCGAGGAAGACGGCGTTTTCGAGGTCCTCTTGATGGGCTTTCCTGGCTTTCCGGACCTTGATTTCATAGGACGGCCCGCTTCCCGTGGCGGAGTCTATGGCGACCGTTTCCTCTTCGCTCTCCCGGGAGCCCAGGATGACGTTATGTTTCCCCTTCTTGAGTTCGTGGTAGTCGCCGATGACGACGTTATCCTCGCTCGCTTCGAGGACGTTGCCGGTCCCTACGAGGGTCGTCTGCCGAAGATTTGTCCCTTTGTTCATAAATCCGGCAACCGTATTGTGGATACTGAGCTGGTCCGCCGTTCCCGTCAGCTCATTGGACATCCCGAGGATCTGCGAACGAACGGCATAGTCGGTTTTGTTGACGTTTCCCAGGACGGACACCCCGCCCCCGCCATAGGCCAGGTAGTGCAGGAACAGCTGCCGGCTCGTGCCATACGGGGCATCCGACGTTTCGTCCAGGACGTGTCCGCTCTCGATCAGGTGACCAAACAAATATTCCCCTGCCGTTTCCCGCGGCATCATCACGCCGCCCGTCGCGTGCTTCACTTCGTTGCCGGAGCCCACGATCTGCGTGCTTTTCGCCGCTGTCGTTTCGTTGAAAGTACCCTGGACGGTATTCGCGATGCCACTGGTTCCGCGAGCCAGCTTCGCCTCCTCGTCCGCGCTGCCGGAGTAGCTGCCCTCGTTTTTAATCCTGTTGAAGGCCCCGTTGACCGTGGCGTACATGCCGTTAAACCAGCCCCGTCCGCCGCTTTCATCCGCGATGGAATCCACCCGGGATCCGTGCCCGACGATGGTATTGAACCCGCCTTCCGCGTAGGACCGCATCCCGATGACGATATCGCCTCCGCCGGAAGCGTAGGAATGATGCCCCATAATGACGGAAGACCCGGACACCTTATAGCGATCGTCCTGGTACTTTTGCTCCTTTTGTTCCTCCGGGGAAATCGAACCGACGACAATGGAGTCCCCCGAAATAGTGAATTTCTGGTTGTCGCCAATGACAATCATATTGTTCGGCCCGCCGGCATGATCCGATCCGTAGCCGCCGTCCGCCCGGTTGTTGTTCCCGATGACCTTGACCGACTCCCACTGTTTGCGATACGTATCATTGTTGTGGAGGACGTTGTTCCGCCCGATGGTAAGGTCCATAGTATACGGTTCCCGTCCGTCCGGATGCTGGTAGTCGCTGACGGTTCCCCCGTCACGGGCGATAATTTCGTTGTTGTCGCCCAGCACCAATTGCCGGTGACTGCCCTGCACCTTGTTGCCGGATCCGACGATACGGACATCCTGATTGATGCCCGTTACGACCTTGCGGAAGCCGCCTCTTTCATACCAGCCGTTCAGGACCTCGTTCCGGTCGCCCAGGATTTTGGTGTTGACGCTTCCTGTGACCTTGTTTTCATCCCCAATGGCCGTATTGTGATGGTTTTCCGCGATTTTTCCGCCTTGGACGGTATTCTGGCCGCCCAGGACGTAAATATGCTGCCCATTGGTGACGGTGTTGTAGAAGCCGTCGACATAGTTCAGCTGCGTCGCCTTAGCCGCGTCGAGGGTATCCGTCGCGCCCGTGACCGTATTCCCGACGCCCATGACCTGCGTCAAATAGGCCTTGTCCACGGTGTTACCGCCACCTACGACCATAACCTGGCCGCCGCTTTCGGGGACAGCTTCCTGCAGGAGCGCCGAGATTTCGTCATATTTCCCCTGCCTGGCCAGGGTCTGGACCTGCCCCAGGACGGACGGATCGAGGGCCGCTTCCCGATAGGAATTCGTCACTTTGTTGCCAGCGCCGTAAATCAGGGCGGCGTTGGCGTTTTTCGTATAGTTGGCCTGGCCCACGATGGAAGTCGCGACGCCGTCAAACAGCTGTCCGTCTTGCAGCTGGACCCCGTTGAGGCTGCCCAGCATCACGACGGTAGCCGCCGTAAGTTCATGGGAACCGGTCCGCACGTCGATGGGAGTGCCATTCTGGTCAAGCAGGAAGCTCGATCCCCCTATGGTATGCGTCAAATCAGAAACGACCGGCATCGTCGGCACGGCCGCGCAGGCCGGCGATACCGCGCCGCCCCAGCCCAGCGACAAGCCAAGAGCGATTGCCCCCGCCAACAGGCGCCGGGACTTTCCCCCAAAGGACCCTGTTCCCATCGGGAAAGATCCGTTCCCCGGAGCCCCGCTTCGACACCGTACATAGTTTTTCCCCGCTCGATGTTGTTTTCTCATAGAATCCCTCAACCTTTCTTCAATTTATGCCTCCTTCCTCAAATTCCCCTAAGCGGCAAAGACGCCTGTTTGACAGTCATTATAAAAGAATTCGTATTATTTTTCAAGAAGATTCAGATTTGTTTTGTTATATGTGCTTTTTTATGCAATATTATGTTTATTGCATAAAAACCCTTCCGGAGAGAGACCGGAAGGGTATGGGTAAAGAAAGAAATGGCAGGCAGCGACGGAGTGGGACGGGCAAGTGACATATTCTACTTCCTCATCGATTTTTGAAACATATCATATTTATTGGAAATATTTGACGTATATTTTCATTTGGTGTATTATGAGTAGTGGACTGGAGGGGTATCTATGGCAATTGACAAGAAGCAAAATTTCAAGCGAATTGCAGAATCAAGAACAAATAAGATTATCGAATTAATCCATTTGTTGGGCAATCTTTCTAACACTTCCTATTACGAATATACGCCAGAGCAAATCAATTCGATTTTTTCTGCTATCCAGAAAGAATTAAATGCGCAAAAATCCCAATTCGTCGTGAAAGAAAGCAAATCAAAGAAATTTACCTTATAATCCGCTTATAACCCAAGGGTGACAGTCTCTGTCACTCCCCATACTATTATATGTCTTGAGGACCACGCAATGCACTTAGATATTAAACCCTGTGTAAAATGGGCCGGTGGGAAGACCCAGCTTTTAGCAGCTCTTCTCGACCGCATTCCCAAAAGCTTTGGTACCTATTATGAACCGTTCATCGGAGGAGGTGCCCTGCTATGGGCCGTACAACCGAGAAAAGCAATAATTAATGATATAAACACCCAATTGATTAAT
Organism: uncultured Selenomonadales bacterium; assembly: GCA_900314855.1. GTDB lineage: Bacteria > Bacillota > Negativicutes > Acidaminococcales > Acidaminococcaceae > Succiniclasticum. The sequence continues at coordinate 2,587 of OMWZ01000032.1, read as the reverse complement.
ATTTATCGGCAGTTAAAAAACGATCCTGAACAAATTCTTTCCCATGTCGCATCATTGGATTCCGTCCCCTGCGACAAAGAATATTACCAGCAAGTGCGGATCCGTTTCAACGAAAAAATCGCGGCTCAAAAGTTGGATACGGAAACAGCAGCCCTGATGATCTGGATAAACAAGCACTGCTTCAATGGTTTATATCGAGTAAATTCAAAAGGGCTATTCAATGTTCCATTCAATAACTCAAAACGCCAGCATTCGGTAGACCCAGGCAATTTACAGAACATGCACACGTATCTTGCTGATAGCAATGTATTGATTCTAAATGACGACTTCGAAACGGTCTGTTCTTCTGTGCAAGCCGGCGACTTCGTCTACTTCGACTCCCCCTATGTTCCAGCTAGTCAAACGGCCAACTTTACTAGCTATACAAAAGACGGATTCACTGATCTGGATCATAAACGACTGGCATCTCTTTTCCGCAACCTGGATGAGCGAGGTGCCAAGGTGATGCTCAGCAATAGTGACACCACCATGGTTCGCAATTTGTACAAAGGATTCCACATCGAAGCGTTCAGTGTGCGCCGTGCCATCAACAGTAACGCTGACGATCGGAGAGGGAAAGAAGTCATTGTCCGGAACTATCTGAATTAAGTCTAGGGAGGTATCTATGAAAGAGCTGTTACAGCAAGCAGTTAACCCTTTCTATGACACAGATCGGGAGATGCTCCTATTCGGAGACACTTTTGCGATGTTGCCGACTATGAAGCCTGAATCGATTGATATGATCTTCGCGGATCCTCCCTATTTTCTAAGCAATGGCGGAATTACCTGCCAAGGTGGTCAGCAAGCATCTGTTAACAAGGGGGGCTGGGACAAGGCGCTATCCTTTGAAGAAAAGCACGATTTCAATCGAAGATGGATTCGCCTATGTAAGACTCTGCTCACGCCAAACGGTACGATATGGATCAGCGGAACGCTCCACAATATTTACAGTGTTGGTGTCGCTTTGGAGCAGGAAGGATTCAAGATTCTAAACAATATCACTTGGGTCAAGAGCAATCCGCCCCCGAATTTAGCCTGCCGTTGCTTTACTCACAGCACAGAAACCATTCTGTGGGCACAATTGAATAATCGCAAAACGAAACATTATTTCAATTATGACTTGATGAAAGAACTGAATGATGGAAAGCAGATGAAAGACGTTTGGGAAGGCACCCTTACGCCTCAAAAAGAAAAGAGACTGGGTAAGCATCCGACACAAAAGCCATTGTATCTATTGGAACGCATTATTCAAGCTTCGACTATAGCCGGGAACACCATTCTAGACCCGTTCTGCGGGAGCTCTACAACAGGAGTTGCGGCCAAGCGGCTAGGCCGCAAGTATATTGGCATTGACAGTAGTCAAGAGTACATTGAATTATCGAAAAAAAGACTGGAGGAAGAACCTGCTTATGCGCAACTTTTCTGAATGGCTGGGGACTATGCGAAAAAGCATAAACCGCTATGACTATTATGTAGATTTTCCCAAAGTATACCAAAATGTGGATGCCATCAAAGTAGAGCTCAATATCATGAACAGCCTACTGGGTTCCCGTCATATCGAGGAAGATTTTATTGCTTTATGGTCCCGGTACCCGGAAATTCTAAAGTGTGTCCCTATTCTTCTCGCCGTTCGCGCCAAGGAAATTTATGCGCAGGACGAAAAAGGAGGCTTCCATTTTGACTTTACAAAATCCAATTACTCCATTCAACAGTATTTATATTTTATGCGAAGAACGGGGTTGCTGGATCTAATAGCTAACCATGTTGTGAAAGATCTTTGCGACTATGTCCTCGGCGTTGAGGTAGGGCTCGACAGTAACGGCCGTAAAAACCGTGGAGGTCACCAAATGGAGGATCTAGTGGAACACTACATTTTAGAAACCGGCGCAGAGTATTACAAAGAGATGTACCTTGCGGATATTGAAAACAAGTGGAATTTGGATTTGTCTGCAATTTCCGCGGAAGGGACAACAAAAAAGCGCTGGGACTTCGTGGTCCACACGCCACAGTCTAATCCCTCGATCTATGTTATCGAAACGAACTTCTACACATCCGGCGGTTCGAAACTGAACGAAACGTCCCGCAGCTACAAAATGATTGCCGAAGAAGCAGCACGTACACCGAATGTAGAATTCGTATGGGTTACAGACGGCGGCGGATGGGTAAGCGCAAGAAACAATTTGCAGGAAACCTTCAATACGATGGATCACTTGTATAACATTCACGATCTGGAACAAGGTGCTTTTCTATCTCTGTTTGGGCGCAAGCATGACTACGGAAACCTGTCTGCAGCAGAAGCTCCATCGAAATACTAAATTTTCTGGGCAATATCAAGAAACTAAAACCAGGGCATATCCTTGCATAAAAGGACATGCCCTGGTTTTTTGTAGGTTCATCCGCCGCTTCGGCTACGATGGCTTCGTTTCTTTCGGTAGGTGGGCTTCCCACGCTCTCACAACACCCCGCTGCTGTCGGTGGTGGTAATGTATTTGGCCGGAATGGGATGGTCCAGATGATAGATGATGGATATAGGCTGCGATCCCGACCA